>JAMOAW010000035.1:0-45922 GCA_039908535.1 Magnetococcus sp. DMHC-6
AAAAAATAAATTTTCACCATGAATGCTATCGGGAGATGAAACCCCAGAAAAGCGTAACTCCACCCCAGCATAAACTGATATCCAAAAGGCTAATGATTCCGCTGCAATCAATAAAAAAGACCATTTAGCCATGTAATGCCTAAAAATTCGAAACATATCAACCCCACAAACTTTTTACCTAAACCAAACGATCGTACACGCAACACTCTGAACATGATGCCCTGCGGACAAAAAAATCAAAACCCTGGGGGATGAATCCCCCAGACCCCCTCTTTTTTTTAAGTATTAAAAGAAAAGGGTGGGAGGATTGGGGGACGGTTCTCCGCCCCCCCAGGGTTTGACCTTTCATCTTTTTTGCGAGACACCAGCACTCCCAAAACGAAATTTCACTTGCCGAAAAATAAAAAACTTGAATATCGCGTTTAAAAAAGAGTCTAATCCCCTTTCCCTTAATTTCAAAGGCTGAATTTACTTTTTTCTTAAGATAAGATTTCCACCAAAATCTAAAAACGACCTTTACCAAATAAAAAAAAATGAGCTATTCTCTATCTGTATAACAGTTCTAAAATGAAAAATTTATATGACAGTCCGCAAAATGGTAAAAGCTACGTCTAAAAAAAAACATCCCCTTCTTTAGGAAAAAATGTGGACGTTCTATTAATCAATCCCAAACATGGTGGACTATTCCCCTGGGGACTCCTCAGCCTCGGTAGTTATCTGACCAAACAGGTCGGAATGGAGGTCATGTTGATCGATGCCTCCGTGGAAGGAATAGAAGATACCCTGCAAAAAATTCGCGAACATCTTCCCAAAACCCCTTTAGTCGGTATCGGGGCCATGTCCTCCGATACCCCCTTCATCAAAACCATCGCCGATATGGTCAAACAGGAAAAACCCAGTTGTAAAGTCATCGTCGGTGGACCACACGCCACCCTCTGCCCAGAACAGTTGGCCAAATACCACCATATCGATTTCGTCTCCTACCACGAAGGCGAAGCAACCGTCGCAACGCTATGCCAAGAAATTAGAAAAAATAAACCGGATCTAAGTCAGGTCCCAGGCCTACTCTTTCAAACTGAAACCAACGAATTTATCCGTACTCCTGGACAAACCGTCCCCTTCTACGATATCAACTATGATCTGCTGTCGCCTAAAGTCCGTGCAACTTTTTCCGATACCATTCAGGTCCTCACCGGTCGAGGCTGCTCCTATAAATGCACCTTCTGCTATAATGTTGTTTCTGGTTACAAATGGCGCGGACGACCAGTCGCTGATTTTATACAAGAAATCCAAATACTCGTAAAAAATTTTGATCCAAAAAATATCTTTTTTCGCGATGAACTCTTCTTTATAGATCGAGAACGTATTCTACAATTTATCACTCATTATAAAAAAAATAATTTTCATTTTAACTGGTGGGCCAGCGTTCGCGCCAGCGATTTCCGTGATCAATTTGTTGACGACCCTCTCATGAAACAGTTGGTCGAAATCGGCTGCCGTCAATTGCGTATCGGAGTGGAATCTGGATCGGAAAAAACACTCAAATTTATCAAAAAAGGTATCCGCGTTTCCCATGTCCACAATACCATCAAACGACTTGCCCCTCATCCAAAAGTCGAGTTAATGGCCGGTTTTATGATCGGACTCCCGACAGAACAATACCGCGATTATCAAGATACCTTAAATCTCATCGGTTGGATGGTACGGCATGGATCCAATATCACCATTAAAGGGCCTTACCAATACCGTGTCTACCCAGGAGGAGAGCTCTTTGACCAAATCACCAAAGAGTATCCACATTTTTCTTTGCCCAACTCCCTTGAAGAGTGGGCCAACCGATATCAATCACACCAAGGATCAAATGCCTCTGAATATGACCGAAATATCGAATATCCATGGGTCCCATCCGAACATCAATATCTCGTTAAAAATGCCTTCCAAATGTATCAAATCGCCTATCAATCCAACCTATCGATTAAAGGAATTAAAAAAATTCTTCTATGGCCTTGCAAAATATCTATCCGACTCCGCTTTCGCATTGGATGGTACAAAAACCTCTGGGATGTCCGGTTGGCAGATTGGATTTACCGCTTTTCCCTTTACCATACCCTCTCACACTCCCCACTCCTACCCATCCTCGAAAAACAATTATGGTATCAAAAAAGCAAAAAATCCAAATTTTTTGCCTGGCTACGTGACAAGATATCCTAAATTTCTTAATATAAAATAAACTTAAAAAATCACGATTCGTTATCCTGACACCAACTTAAATTTTTTATTCACAATCATCTCTCTCATTGGAAAACAATTCTACGGCCATGGCCTTTCTTACCAAATTAATTCGATTTCTTTTCCTAATCCTTTGGCTAACAGGAGTGCCCATACTCCTGCTGGGATTGTTGGAGGCTGGTTATCGACTCCTCCACCACGAACCCTTATCCCATCTCATCGACTACACCTGGGACAACCCCTCTTCAGCGTGCCAGCTCATAGAAGATCCCCTCTTGGGATGGACAAACAAACCTGGCATACAAAATTGGCTGCCAAATGGCACCCAAATGACCTTTCTAAATAACGGAATTCGCTCCAACACCTTCTCTTCCCCACAGACATGGGCCCCTATATTGACGGTCGGGGACGAACTCACCCTTGGCATCGGACTCTCCGACAATCAAACTTGGCCAGCCATCCTGGAACAAATTTTAAAAGCACCCGTACAAAATGGCAGCGTCTGCGAATATGGACTGGATCAATCAATTCTGCGGGTAGAACAACTCATCCCCGCTCTTAAACCAAGTATTTTTCTCGTAACAACCACCCCTAGCCACCTCAACCGAATTCTTTTGACCCAATTCAAACAACGCAATAAACCCATTTTTATCCTAGAGGATGGCCAACCCAGGCGGGTCCACGCCGCCCCAAATGTATCACAACCAGACCCAACCGCCACACCTCCCCCCTTCTCCTGGGAACGCATCGCCCATTACAGCTTGCTGGCCACCTCATTGCCAAATACCTTTCCACTGCGCTCTTGGCTTTTTAACAACAGCTATCTCCAAGCAGACAAACAGAATCCACAGTTAGATCAAAAAGATATCCTCCTGGCATGCCAACTTTTAGAACGTCTCTATCAACAAGAAAAAATGGGCAGCAGCAAGGCATTTTTTATGATTCAATACAGTTGGAAAGATATTCTCAACAGAAAAATCCTAGAAAATTTTCAATCTCCCCGACAACCCACGGGTGAACTCAAACAAGCAGCACAATCGTTACAACTCATTCAATGCGCCAAAAAAATCGGGCTTGGGGTGATCGATACCTACTACCCTTTCGCCGCGCTGATCAAAAAAAAGGGCGAGGCCATTGTCGAAGAGCTATTCACCCAACAAATCACCCCGGAGGGAAACCAACTCATCGCCCAATATGTGGCCAGTTATATGACCCCCTTTCTGTCCAAAATGGCCCCTCCCAACGCCGAGCTCTTACCGCAAGAGCCAGAAACAGAACTCATGCCTGACAGCACAAATAAAAAAATGCGCTCCTCACCCTAAGTTATCAACCCATCACCAGACCTGCCCACTATAAAAAAGGGCTGTCCATTCTGAAGGATATAAAAATATGTGGTTAGATACCATCACTCAAAATCTGCAAGAACCCCAGATCGTCAACGACTCCAAAACCCCATCTGGCCGAGTCCATGTCGGCTCGCTGCGCGGCGTCTTAATTCACGATGCCATCTTTCGAGAATTGCAATCCTTACAAATACCAGCCTCTTATACCTACGGAATCGACGACTATGACCCCATGGATGACCTGCCAACCGAAGCCACAGAGGAGTTACGCCAATATTTGGGTCAACCCCTGTGTAACATTCCCCCACCAGAGGGTTCTTCCGCATCGGACATGGCCGATCATTATATAACAGAATTTTTAGAACTCTTTCCAAAACTTGGCGTAAAGGCAACCACCTACCGTATGCGGGATATCTACCGATCTGGCCGCTTTAATGCAGCCATAGAGGCCATTCTATCCAAAGCCGACCTCATTCGAGAGATCTATCTTAAAGTCAGTCACTCCCAACGCCCAGCGACCTGGCATCCCTTTCAAACCATTTGCGAAAAATGTGGTTGCATCGGAACCACCGAAGTATCGGCTTTTGATGGCCAGGAGGTCACCTATCACTGTCGTCCAGATCTCGTCTCCTGGGCCAAAGGGTGTGACTATCGAGGAAAAGTCTCCCCCTATGACGGCAATGGAAAACTCCCATGGAAACTGGAATGGGCCGCTAAATGGGCCACCTTTGGTATCACCATTGAAGGAGCAGGAAAAGACCACTGTACCAAAGGGGGATCCCGTGATGTCGCTGCAGCCACCTTCCGCGCCCTTTTTAAAGGAAACGTGCCGCAAAATATCCCCTATGAATTTTTCTTGGTCCAGGGGGCAAAAATGAGTTCTTCCAAAGGAATTGGAACTGCCGCCCGCGATATGGCCGACTTTCTCCCCCCAGAAATTCTGCGCCACCTCATGATCGGCGTCCCACCAAAAAAAACCGTCGATTTTAATACCAGTCTGCCCAATATGGTCAAACTCTTTAACGACTATGACCGCCACTTAATCAAAAATCGCGACGGTACCGCCGACACCCTCACTCAACGCCTGCTAGCTATGGCCAAAACCACACCCTCGTCTATTCAGTATCAACCCATCCCCTTTCAATTGATCTCCACCCTAATTCAATTACCCCATATTCACCTCACCCATGAGGTGGCCAGACGCACGCCCATTCCCTTAACCGAGGCTGACCACTGGCATTTGGAGCAACGGGTCGGGGCCGCTAAATTTTGGCTGACCCACTTTGCAACCCCAGAAGAGACCTTTACCATCCAAGAGACTCTCCCCACACAGACAAAAAATCTCTCCGCCACGCAAGTGGCCTTTTTGCACATTCTTCAAGCAAAACTCGCTGACCTAACCGAACCCCATGAAGATGTCGTCCAGTCCCTCATCTTTGATTGCGCCCGAATAACGCCTATCCCCCAAAAACAGGCCTTCGATGCCATTTATCTTACTTTTCTAGCCAAAGAGTCTGGACCAAAAGCCGGTAGCCTGCTCGCCTTTTTAGAAAAAAACTTTGTCGCCAAACGATTGTTGGAAATCCCCCTAAACAAAATACGTTTTATGGAAGAGAGCAGCATCTCCAAAGAGGCATTTTTCCTCTGGATGGAGAAAAATGACACCGAAGTCACCTCCATAAGCCTGGATGGAGAATTTCTGCCATCCCCATCAAAAGGGCAAAACTACACTGGATGGGTTACCTGCACATTCTTATTTAAAGAAAAAAAACAAATCATGCGCATTCACGCCTTTTCGGTCTCTGAACAGGAGATGTCAGCCAACACGGCGCAAACTCGATTAAACGATTTTATACATGAATTGGCGCAAAAGTTGCTTTTGTCTAGAACATGATGCCCTGCGGAAAAAAATCAAAGGCCAAACCCTGGGGGATGAATCCCCCAGACCCCCTCTTTTTTTTAAGAATTAAAAAAAAGAGGGGGTCTGGGGGGGTATTGGGGGGCGGTTCTCCGCCCCCCAAGGTCTTGATTATTGTCTTTCCAAAACATTAAATTAAAAAATTTCTGGAAAAATATCTTTTAACAATTCTTTGTAAAAACTACATTCAGAACAAACCAAAGACTTATTTGTCGTCATCATCTTAGCATCTTTACATGAAGTATCATCAATAAACGCACAAAATCTCCCCCCATTTTTTCCACCAAAAATACCATCATATTCTTCTAATTTGCCTGCCGAACAATATTTTTCTTTATGGCAATTTAAAAATTCCCAACAATTTATTTTTCTTACTTGATGATACTCTTCCGATACCTGATCTAATAAATGAATAAATTTTTTTGCTAATAATATTTTATTAAGCGATCCCGTTTCAGACAAAATCATTTTAGATATCAACAATTTAAATATTTCATAATTATTCTCAACACGAATGACTATACCTTTATCATCCTTCCTTATAACAAAACCTCTTGAATATAATTCATCTCCATCAATATTCAGTCTCACAAAACACTTATCACGACAATCTTTTAAATTATCAACAACAATATATAATGCAATCTGTGAAAAATTTTCAATTGTTCCAATAACAGAATAAAGACCTTCAAATGTGATTTCAACATGATTTTTTATTTTCTCACATTTTATTCTCACATGTTGTCTTTTGTCTTTTTCATCCATAATAAACTCTAAAATATTCTATTTGTGAACATGATGCCCTTCGGGCAAAAAATCAAAAGCAAAGCCCTGGGGGATGAATCCCCCAGACCCCCTCTTTTTTTTAAGAATTAAAAAAAAAGGGTGGGGGGTATTGGGGGGCGGTTCTCCGCCCCCCCAAGGTCTTGATTATTGCCTTCCCGATAGATTAAACAAAATGCCCATCGAGCAATAAAATCAAAGACACTCCCCAAAAAGAACACCGCTTTCACAAAGATTAACTTATATGTTCCGATATGTTACATAATAAAAAAATCATAATGAATTAAAAAGATGAGCCATAGGGGGCCGAGATTGAAATTGCAAATAATAATCAGCCAATACCAAAGCCATCATCGCCTCTGCAACTGGTACAGCTCGAATACCAATACAAGGATCATGACGGCCTTGAGTAACAATCATCTGCGGCTGACCATGTATATCCATCGTTCTTCTGGGCACTAAAATAGAAGAAGTAGGCTTGACTGCCAACCGAACACGAATCTCTTGTCCACTGGATATGCCCCCTAAAATACCACCTGCATGATTACTCAAAAATTGTACCTGCCCCTCCTCCAAACCAGGAACCATTTCATCGGCCATTGCACTCCCCCTCCCCCGAGCCGCATGAAAACCAGCCCCAATCTCTACCCCTTTGACCGCATTGATACTCATCATCGCGCGCGCCAATTCAGCATCCAAACGATCAAATACCGGCTCCCCCAACCCCGCAGGAACCCCATCAGCTACCACCTCGACCACCCCACCAACCGAATCTCCTGCTGAACGCACCTCTTCAAACAATCGCTCAAAACGATCCACAGCCGTTGCATCAGGACAAAAAAAGGGATTTTGCTCCACAAAGTTCCAATCCCACTTCTCTACCGCAATGGATTCCGTTCCGATAGAAATCAACGCTCCCCGAATCCGTATCCCCGCTATTGACAATAACTTTTTTGCAATCGCCCCACCCGCAACACGAACTGCCGTCTCCCGAGCCGAAGAACGGCCACCCCCTCGATAATCTCGAATTCCATATTTACGCCAATAGGTATAATCAGCATGTCCAGGCCGAAAAAGATCCTTAATATCGGCATAATCACGAGATCTTTGATCCTCATTCTCAATCAAAAGACCAATAGGCGTTCCCGTGGTCACCCCTTCAAAAAGACCAGACAAAATCTGAATCCGATCCTCCTCACGGCGCTGACTGGTAAACCGATTTCTCCCAGGCCGCCTGCGGTCTAAATCTTTCTGGATATCCTCCAAAGTAAGACTCACTCCCGCTGGACACCCTTCCACGATCCCGCCAATCGCCGGACCATGGCTTTCACCAAAGGTGGTCAATCGAAATAAACGACCCAAACCATTACCAGACATGGGATTAATGTTCAACCATCTTCATGCCAACCACATGATACCCTGCATCCACATGCACGATCTCACCGGTAATCCCAGAAGCCATATCAGACAATAAAAAGAGAGCGGTCTCCCCTACTTCCGAGGTCAGCACATTACGGCGCATTGGGGCATTAGACTTGTTCCAGTTTAATATATCTTTAAAATCACCAATACCAGAAGCGGCCAAGGTCCGAATTGGGCCCGCTGAGATCCCATTGATCCGAATACCATCCACTCCTAAATCATTGGCCAAATAGCGCACACTGCACTCTAAACCCGCTTTGGCAACCCCCATAACGTTATAATGAGGCATCACCCTTTCAGCACCTAAATAGGACAAAGTCACCACACTGCCCCCCTTTTTCATCAACGGGGTCCCATGTTGACAAATGGTCGTGAGAGAATAGACAGAAATATCCATTGCCAGTCGAAACCCCTCACGAGAAGTATTTATATATCGACCTTTAAGTTCATCCTTATTGGCAAAGGCCACCGCATGAACGATAAAATCCAATTCCCCCCAATGCTTGCGAATTTCCTCAAATACCTGTTTAATCTGTTGATCATTTGCAACATCGCAAGGAAGCAAAAATGTGGATTTAACCTCTTGCGCCAATGGTCGCACCCGCTTTTCCAATGCCTCACCAAGATAGGTAAAACATAGCTGTGCGCCCTCACGATAACACGCCTGAGCAATAGCCCAAGCAATGCTATGGTCATTGGCCACCCCAAAAATAACACCCCGTTTACCCTGCATCATACCCATATCCAGACCTCATTCGCTGTGCTGCCAAATATTTAAAAGTGAACAGGATGCCCTGCGGGCAAAAAATTAAAATCAAAACCCTGGGGGATGAATCCCCCAGACCCCCTCTTTTTTTTAAGACTTAAAAAAAAAGGGTGGGGGGTATTGGGGGGCGGTTCTCCGCCCCCCAAGGTCTTGATTTTAATTTTTCCGAAACATAAACTTTATCTTATAACCATAAAGATAGCATAATTCAAAATAGAGTACCAACAAACTTAACCAAGATTGCTTATCTATTCAGGACATGATGCCCGACGGGCAAAAAAAATCAAAATAAAAATCAAAACCCTGGGGGATGAATCCCCCAGCCCCCCTCTTTTTTTTAAGACTTAAAAAAAAGAGGGGGGAGGGAATTGGGGGCGGTTCTCCGCCCCCCAAGGTCTTAATTTTTATTTTTCCGATACATTAAAAAAACGCTTACAGGCGATTCACTCGATTATTCAGTCGAAACCCCTGCAAACAATTTTCCGGCAACCCCTTTCCCATCGCCAAACATTTAAAAATCTCCCCCATACCATGGGGCATTAAAAGACGTTCTACAGTGGCCTTCAATTGCTGGGTCTTCACATCCATAACTCCAGAAGCAAAACAACACCCGACACGCTCTAATAAACCAAGCCCCATCAAAAACCAAGCTTGAGTCGTAAATCCAATAACATCCAAACCACCCCTCTGACCGGCACGTGCAATAGCAGAAAAATCAACATGGGCTGTTAAATCCACATTTCCAGGATTCATCAAAACATCCTGCACATAGGTATGTCTATAGTATCCGGTCAAACTCCCTTGATGACGAAAAGGAGCATAATATTCGCTTGCTGGCCAACCATAATCAATAAATACCATAGCACCCCGACGCAAATAAGGGGCTGCCTCAACTACCCAGGTTTGTGCCTCCAGACAAACCTCAGTACAATATCCGCGTTCCAAAGACAAACCAAATTTAGAAAAATACTCAAATAACAACGGATTAGATAAAAAACCAACTTCTATCTCAAACCCAAACTTACCTCTTTTGACCCATTTTTCCCGCAAACCAGCATCCGTCATCGTTACCCAATGAACTGGAAAGGCATCTAAAAATTCATGACCAAAGATAACACCATCAATCGGAGTCTCTCCTACCGCTGCACTCAAATGATCATGCCAGGAAATCTTTTCAATAGAGGGCAAGCATTGTTGCAAAAGAGAATACTGGCGAGCACAAAAATCCGGACTTTTCTCAACAATAACATACCGCAAACCAGACCAAAATTCTGGATATTTCAGACTTGTACGCAACAAATCAGCCGCCAAATGACCTGACCCCGCACCAACTTCAACAATGGTAAATGGCTCTGGGCGGCCAAGAGCTTCCCAGATATGGATCCACTCCAAAGCTAACAATTCGCCAATTAAAGAGGTCATCTCAGGTGCCGTCACAAAATCACCCATCCGACCAAGACGGATGTTAGGCTTCATGTAATAACCATATTCGGGATGATAGAGTGCCAATTCCATAAATCGATGAAATGAAATTGTACCACCTATTTCACGAGACATCTCTTGTTCAATTTGATGAATTAAAGGAGATACTTCAGAATAATTTTCCATTGATTATGGAAAATTATAAAAAAAGAGGGATGTAAAAATCAGAAAAACATTTCTATTTAGATCATGTGCTTTGACTTCTATAAAAATCAAAGTACATAATACCCTACAGACAAAAAAAACAAAATAAAAATCAAAACCCTGAGGGATGAATCCCCCAGACCCCCTCTTTTTTTTAAGACTTAAAAAAAAAGGGTGGAGGGAATTAGGGGGCGGTTCTCCGCCCCCCAAGGTCTTGATTTTTATTTTTCCGAAACATGTACATTTATAGGGCAGAGATTTAAGAATCATCGCATACATTTTTTTAGAGATAATATCTTTAAATCGTCATCTCCTCCTAAATCAACTCTCTTCACAAAGAATGATTCAATCGAATCTGTTAAAACATTATAAAATCTTCTTATATGTTTCACAATCTATAGGGAAGGTAACAACGACTTTATCGATAATTCAGCCCAGGATGTCAATGTCGAGGGTAAAATGCCCCAATACAGAATCACTAGGGTAGTCACCGTCAATATAAACTTTGAAGAACCACTAACAGGCATGACAAAAGCATGTGCAGCCACATCAAAATACATATATTTCACGATTCTAAGATAATAAAAGGCTCCAACTGCAGAAAACAAGACACCTGCAATGGCAACAAAATACATATGCGCTTGAATCGCAGACATAAAAACATACAGTTTACCAATAAATCCGGCAAAAGGAGGTATCCCCGCCATTGAAAACATGAAAATAGACATCAACAGAGCTAATAGGGGTCTTTTTTGTGCAAGTCCCTTATAATCTTCAATCTGCTCACCAATCCCCTCTTGGTTCAATACAAGGATAATGGCAAACGTACCAATCGACATAAAAATATAAATTCCTAAGTAGATCAGAACACTTTGATATCCAGCCATGCCACCTGCTGCCAAACCGATCAAGGCATAACCAACATGTCCAATAGAAGAATAGGCCAACATTCTCTTGATATTCGTTTGAGCAATAGCCGCAAACGCTCCAATAAGCAGCGATAAAAGCGCAACTATTTGCAAAATACCGCTCCACTTATCGTGTACAGATCCAAATCCGTAAACCAAAACTCGATAAATTGCCGCAAATGCTGCCACCTTGGGCATAACAGCCATAAACGCTGTAATTGGTGTCGGTGCCCCCTCGTAGACATCGGGAGCCCACATTTGAAATGGAGCTGCCGCAATTTTGAAAGAGAGTCCTGAGATAACAAAGACCATCCCCATGGCCAAAGTACCACTCATTTGCCCCAAACTTTCATGCAAATGGTGAGCAATACCACTAAACATTGTGGTGCCTGTCGCACCATAAATTAAAGAAATTCCATATAATAGCAATCCAGAAGCCAGCGAACCCAATATGAAATATTTCAAACCTGCTTCATTAGAGCGTAAATTATCTCGTCTATATGCCGCAAGAACATAAATGGATAAGCTCATAAGCTCCAACCCTAAATAAAGGGTCATAAAATCACCAGCCGAAGCCATGACCATACCACCAAGCAGGGCAAAAAGAATCAAAACAAAAAATTCTCCATTGTCCATTTTTTTGCGTTGCAGATAATCTGTAGAGATCAACAACGTCATGCCAGTGGAAAGCAACAATAACATCTTAATATATAACGAGAAAAAATCACCAACAAACATCCCCTCAAAAGTCGACAGGTGTGTTTGCAAGGCTAAATCCGTATTCATTCCATGCTTAAATGCCACGGCTCTTTGAAAAACCATAAAGGCCGTAATTACCAATAAGGTAATTGTACTCATGCCAATTTTATGTCGAGTCGCTGTACCATTCCAGGCACTCAGCAGTAACATGGTACATCCGCCAAGGGCGATCAAAATCTCAGGCAGAAGCGGTAATAAATCAATATCAGGTAATTGAACAGCCATTTGCTTAGGGTGCTCCGACAACCAAGTGGGTTTAAGTATGTCAGGTCAAGGTTTATATGTACTAAATTTTTACTTTAAAACATAGCCAATGCCGTCGTTCCTGCTTTAACTGTATTGGCTTGTATCAGTAAAAGTTCAACAGAAGCATGCATTATTTTTAAAAATGGCTCTGGATAAAAGCCAATCCAAAAAACCAAAACTATCAATGGTAAGAAGGTGGCAATTTCTCTTGGTGAAACATCTAAAATAGACTTAACATCCTCATGTTGCATCACACCAAAGACCACCCTCTTATACATCCATAGCATATATGCTGCCCCAAGAACAACTCCAATAGCAGCAACTGTCGCTACAGCCTTGTTCGCAATAAAGGTTCCTAGCAAAATTAAAAATTCACCAACAAAGCCGTTTGTTCCTGGGAGACCAACCGAAGCCATCGTAAAAACCATAAATATGGTTGCATAGACGGGCATTCGATGCGCCAATCCACCAAATCGTGCAATATCACGCGTATGCAATCGATCATATACAACGCCAACTATTAAAAATAATGCCCCTGCAACGATACCATGATTAATCATCTGCAGGATCCCGCCTTCCATTCCTTGCTGATTAAAGCTAAATATTCCCAATGTCACAAAGCCCATATGAGAAACGGATGAGTAGGCGATCAACTTTTTCAAATCGGTCTGCATCAGAGCAACTAATGCTGTATAAATGATCGCAACCAATGAAAGACCAAAGATAAACGGAACAAAAAATCGCGATGCATCTGGCAATATTGGCAATGAAAAACGCAAGAAACCATACGCTCCCATTTTTAATAAAATACCTGCCAAAATAACCGAACCTGCTGTCGGTGCCTGCACATGGGCATCTGGTAACCAAGTGTGCACCGGCCACATGGGAACCTTAACCGCAAAGGAAACAAAAAAGCCTAAGAATATCCAAATTTGAAAACTAAGCGGAAACGACATGCCCATGAGCTCTGGAATACTAAATGTACCAGCACTCAACGTGAGCGTCAGCATGGCGATGAGCATAAGCACTGAGCCACCCAACGTATAAAGAAAAAACTTATACGCAGCATATACCCGATTTGCTCCACCCCAAACTCCGATAATGAGAAACATCGGTATCAGCATGGCTTCCCAAAAAACATAAAACAAAACAAAATCTAATGCGCAAAAAACACCAATCACAAAACTCTCTAAAGCTAGAAAAGCTATGAGATATTCACGCACATGCTTTTGTATAACTTCCCACGATGCCAATAGACAAATGGGCGTCAAAAAAGCAGTAAGTATGACAAATGGCAATGATACACCATCTACCCCCATACGATAGGTGATCCCAACACCAGGCAACCAAACACTCTCTTCCAAAAATTGAAAGTCAGAGGTAGTAAGGTCGAAGCCCAAATATAGTTTTAAGCTCAACAGAAATGTCAAAATAGAGGACAGCATCGCCACATATTTTGAGGTTCCAGGGTTGTTCTTAAAACCCAAAAAAATAATCAGTGCCCCAATTAAGGGTGTAAAAGTAACCAGACTCAGCATTGACTTGTTATCCCACGGTCTAAAACCGCCCTATCCTGTTTCCGAAGTGAAGCTCAGGGGTAAAAGGTAGCCAGAACCAAAACCCCAACAAGCATGGCAAAGGCATAGTGATACACATATCCAGTTTGCAACTTACGAATACTCTCGGCCAATTTGACAACTGTGCCAGCTATTCCATTCACACCATAGCCATCAATAATTGTCTCATCGCCCGTTTTCCAAAGACCTTGACCAATTGCCTTGGCTGGTTCAATGAAAATTTTACTATACAACCGATCAAAATACCACGCATTCAATAAAAATTTGTATAACCCATTCCAACGCATCGCCAACTGTGCAGGTATTTGTGGCGACCTAACATACATATGATAGGAGAGCGCCAATCCAACAACAAACATCACAAAAGGTGACCACTTCACTAAAAATGGTACATGATGTGAGTGCATCAATGCATGATGTCCTGGAGCTAAAATGATGGCTTCACCAAACCAACCTTCACCAATCATAGGCAATCCAAGTAACCCTGCAAAAACTGCCCCAATTGACAAAACGAACAGTGGGCCACGCATCGTCCATGGTGCTTCATGTGCATGATCATAGGCATGCTTATCTTTTGGCGTACCATGAAAAGTCATAAATACCAATCTGAAAGAATAAAACGTCGTCATACAGGCAGCGAGTAAGCCAAGAACAAAAGCAAACATTCCAACGGGTGTATGTGCCGCATACGCCGATTCCAATATGGCATCTTTTGAATAAAACCCTGCGAATAAATAGGGAAATCCTGTCAACGCCAATGTTCCAATCATCATAATTGCATAGGTAATCGGAATTTTACGTATCAAACCACCCATCTTGCGCATATCCTGTTCATGATGCATCGCCATAATTACCGCACCTGAACCTAAAAATAGCAAGGCCTTAAAAAAGGCATGGGTCATCAGATGAAACATAGAGGCCGCATATGCCGATACACCTGCCGCAAAAAACATGTATCCCAATTGAGAACAGGTTGAATAAGCAATCACACGCTTTATATCATTTTGTACCATACCTACAGTCGCAGCAAAAAAAGCAGTTAAAGATCCTACAATGGTAACTACCATCAATGCCGTTTCAGAAAGTTCAAATAAAGGAGAGGCACGACATACCATAAAGACACCAGCCGTTACCATCGTAGCCGCATGAATAAGGGCTGAAACTGGAGTCGGACCCTCCATCGCATCCGGTAACCACACATGTAGTCCCAGTTGTGCCGACTTTCCCATGGCTCCTACGAATAATAAAAGACATATCAAAGTCATTGTCGGAACGGGACCAAATATCAGAAAATCTACTGTTGGTGAAAATTGTCCCGATTGGGCCATATGAAAAACTTCGGTGTAATCCAAAGTCCCAAATACTGTAAAAATCACAAAAATACCCAACGCAAAACCAAAGTCACCTACCCGCCTTTTTAAACCAAAAACCAATCAACAGATAAGAGGCTAAACCAACCCCCTCCCAGCCAAAAAATAGCTGTAAAAAGTTATCTCCAATAATCAACATCAGCATTGAAAACGTAAAAAAGGAGAGATAACTAAAAAAACGTGGATTATCAGGATCTTCATCCATATACCCTAGAGAGTATATATGAATTAAACTTGAAATCCCTGTCACAACAATCAACATGATCACTGTGATTCGATCAATCAACATGCCAAATGAGACCTTAAATTCACCTGAAAAAATCCAGGAAAAAATCACCTCATGGATGACATTCCCTTCTTCCGCAATGACATATCGAAATGCCTGCATAGATATTATGAAGGAAAAAATCAAGCCCGCAATCGCTATCAATTGACTTGGCCTTTTGCCGATATAACGACCTAACAGGCCTGCCAATAATGAACCGATCAGTGGAAACAGTAGTATGTATTGATATTTGCTCATGCCCTTTGCTCAGGCCTCCAGCCAGAATTACCCTTTTAGGGTATCTATTTCCTCAACATCAATAGTGGAACGGTTGCGGAAAAATGTTACTAAAATGGCCAATCCGATAGCGGCCTCCGCAGCAGCCACAGCTAAGACAAAAAAAGTAAATATTTGTCCAGTAACATCTCCAAAATGGTGCGAAAATGAAACAAAATTGATATTTACCGACAATAAAATAAGCTCTATGCTCATTAAAATAATGATTACATTCTTTCTATTGAGGAAAATACCAAAAACACCAATTGTAAATAATATCGCACTTAAAATCAAATATTTAGTTACATTCATGGCTTTGTTGCTCCTTCTCCGGTTGCCACTTTAATTAAGGTAACCGTTTCCTCTCGTCGACGCGCCAATTGACCCTCAATGGATTGTCGTTTGGCGGTACTCCTCTCTTGAAGGGTTAAAACAATAGCACCAATGATGGCAACTAGCAATATTAAAGATGCCAATTCAAATGGATAGATAAAACGAGTATACATCTCCTGCCCAATGGCCATTGTATTTGAAACATTGGCCACGATTCCAATAACTTCTCCCGATGGCTCGTGATACCCCAATGATACGATGACCAGCTCTAATAAAATAAGCAAACCAACAACTATTCCAAAGGGTAAATGTTTCACAGCACCACGTCGTAAGGCAATAAAATCAACGTCTAACATCATGACTACAAATAAGAATAATATCGCTACTGCTCCCATGTAAACCATGACAAGGATCGCTGCTAAAAATTCTGCCCCTAATAATACAAATATAGCTGCTGTGGTAAAAAATGTCAGCACAAGTAGCATCACGGAATGTACCGGATTGCGTACTGTAACAACACCTAGGGCCGCCACAACTGTGACAATGGCAAAAATATAAAAAATAAAGTCAGCTACCATCGATTCAGCTCTCCTACTACCGATACTTGGCATCCATTGCAAGATTTGCGTCTATTTTGGCTTTCCAACGTGTTCCATTATTCAACAGTCTTGTCTTATCGCTAACCAATCCTGCTCGTGACTCGGCAATAAATTCAAAATTTGGCCCAAGAACCACCGCCTCCACTGGACAGGCTTCTTGGCAATATCCACAAAATATGCACAGACCATTATCAATTTCATAGACAAAGGTGGATCTGCGATTACCTTGTGATTTTGAATCAATCTCAATATATATAGCTTGAGATGGACACACTGCCTCACACAATTTACACGCTATACAGCGCTCTTGTCCATCATCATAACGACGTAAAACATGTTCACCACGAAACCTTGGTGAAAGAGGTGTTCTCTCTTCCGGGTATTGAATCGTTATTTTTGGCTTAAACATATACTTTAAGGTAACACCCATACCTGCAAATAGTTCCCTAAGAGCTAAACTATTCAAGAATGTACCTATTTGCGACGATATACTCACTTTTCCAGTGGAGACCATCTCTTTCCTTTGCCTCCCTTAGGCCTTACCTAACAGGTGTAACGCAGCGCCTGTCAATAAAATCCAAAATAATGAGATGGGCAGAAACACTTTCCAACCCAGACGCATCAATTGATCATATCTATAGCGCGGAAATGTGGCACGCAACCATAAAAATACGAACAACAGAATACATACCTTTAACGCAAACCATATAATCCCCGGAATAAATCCAAGCAAGGGTATGGGAGGCAACCATCCACCCAAAAACATAATCGAGCCAACTGCCGACACAAAAATCATGTTGGCATACTCTCCCATAAAAAACATCCCAAAAGTCATCGCAGAATATTCAACATTAAACCCAGCTACCAATTCAGGATCAGCTTCTGGTAAATCAAAGGGTGCACGATTTGTCT
Organism: Magnetococcus sp. DMHC-6; assembly: GCA_039908535.1. Lineage (GTDB taxonomy): Bacteria > Pseudomonadota > Magnetococcia > Magnetococcales > JADFZT01 > JAMOAW01. The sequence continues at coordinate 17,333 of JAMOAW010000035.1, forward strand.
CTGCCACTACCGAAACAAAATAAATAACAAATAAAGGTAACAAGGGGATCACATTCCACATGTTTTGTTGAGAATCTACAATATCACCCATATTTAGGCTTCCTGATAACATCACAACAGGCACCAAAGTAAATCCCATCGAAACTTCATAGGATACCATCTGTGCTGCCGAACGTATCGCTCCTAAAAATGCATATCTATTGTTAGAAGCCCAACCTGCAATAATAATCCCATACACACCAAGAGAGGATATGGCCAGCATATACAAAACACCGACATTGATATCCGCTAATACCAACTCTGCATTAAAAGGTATAATCGCCCAAGCAATAAGTGCAGGTACAAAAGTCAGAATAGGGGCTAAGAAAAAAAGCACCTTATCCGCACGTGTTGGAATCAAAGTCTCTTTTAAAAACAGTTTAACGGCATCTGCCAATGGCTGCAAGACACCAAAAAAACCTACTCGATTGGGGCCAATTCTGACCTGCATCCAACCAATCACTTTGCGCTCAGCCAATGTTAGATACGTCACGCAAAACATAACGGGTAGCAGAAGCACGGTTATCTTGATCACTGTCCAGACAACAGGCCACAGAATACCAAGATATTCCTCACCCAATCCATGTATAAATGTCAATAATTCAGCCATGCGTTATTCCTGTTTTCTTTCCTTCATGACCATAAACGCCGCCGTTCAACCTGTTCGAAAACAAATCGATCAGTGCTTTTATCCTATAATCCTACCAAACTAACCTCTGGATACCCCGATTCCCAATTCAATAAATCTTGTAGTGATTCATGGATATACCCATAATGACCTACAACCACTCCCTTGGGTATTTTTTTATCAATTGTCACTATTAATTCAACATTTCGACTACCTTGCATGATACGTACACGCTGCCCTTCTCTTATCTTAGCCCTTGCAGCATCCTCATGATTGACCATAATAATATGTCCAAAATGAAGCTGGGCTAATAGTTCAGAGTGACGGGTGACTTGATCATCTTCATAAAATGATGATTCAAGTACCAAACGTGTATGTTCTATTTGCTCTGTTGGTACAGCCTTCCCAAATTCCAATCCTATGCTTACAGGCTTATGATCACAAGCAACAGTTAAACCAGATTTATCAAGATTTTTCAAATTATATCGATGATCCGTTGCTGCTATCGCATCTTGTAGTGCTTCTATGGTGTTATATGCTAGCGGAATGGAAAAACGTCCACTCAATGCACGCAGTATACGCCAATCTTCTTTGCATTCCAAGGGTCCATTTATTGCTCGTGAAGATCTTTGTACGCGCCCTTCACAATTTGCTAGTATTGACTCTTTTTCTCCTAAAACCAAACCAGGCAGAACAACATCAGAATATTCAACAACAGGTGTTGAATAGGTGCCAATATAGATCACACGGGTATTTTCAAGAGCCTTGCGAGCCAACATGGTATCTACGCATTCAAGCACCGGGTCTACACCCAGTAAAAAGAGTACCTTAATCTCACCCGCAGCAGCAGCTTCCAAAATCCGTAAGGCATGATATCCAGTTTTGCCAATAATCGTATATCCTGGTCCTCGATTTGGAACAACTCCTAAATCTTGTGCTGCAATATTACCGCGACTGGCAAGTCGGTTATAACCATTCCAACCATCCCTTATCCCTCCAATCTGCGTGATCAAACTTACTGCTTGACGACGTATCATTTCGGCTTGCGGATGATTAATGGCATGTTCTCCCAATAAAACTATCGGGTTTTTCGCCTGTCGTAACACCTCAGCCAAAGCAAAAATCTTCTCACCATCAACACCAGATGTCACTTCTTGATTTTTAAAACCACGATCCACTTGTTGTACCGCTCCCAAAAGCTCAGCCATAAATAATGGCTCATTTCCTGGGCGCACAAGAATTTGATTTAAACTAGGTAGATTGGTATCCAATCCCCTAAAATATAGTGAGTATATCTGGGCCCCTTTAAGAGCGGCCTTGCGCAAACGTAAATTTAAAAGCGGAGCTTCAAAACGACTGTCACAACCTATCAACAATACAGCATCCGCCTTCTCTAAATCAGTCAGCGGTGTATTCATCAATAAATCTGCACGCGTCAGTAGTGTTTGGTCACTGCTAAAATCACGCTGACGAATTCTAAAGTCTATATGAGGCGTTCCAACAGCATGACGCAAAAAATCTTGAAAAGCAAATAGTTCCTCTGCACCTTGCCCTTGATCCGAGGCTAAACCAGCAACTTCTTCAGGCTTGACACCTTTTAAAATTTCTGCTGCTCGATCCAACGCCTGTTGCCACGTCACCTTCTGTACTTTGGCATCCAAACCATTCTTCATGACAGGTGCCTCCAGACGGTTCTTCGTATAGCCATCATATGAAAAACGACCTTTATCACAAATCCATGACTCATTAATTTGATCACATTGTTGAGCCATCACACGATAAATCTTGTTATTCAAATGATCAACACGAATATGACATCCGACTGAACAGTGTCCACAGACCATACCCGTACTCTTTTTTAACTCCCATCCACGAACCTTATAGTGAAATGGTTTTAAATTTAAAGAACCAACAGGGCATATCTGAGCCAGATTTCCTGACAACTCCGATGTTAAATATTGATGATCATAAGTACCAATATGTAAATGATCCCCTCGAAACGCTCCAGTGATCTCTTCTACACCGGCAATCTCCGCTGAAAAACGGATACAACGTGTACAATGAATGCATCGATTGGTAACTGTCTCTATGAATGGTCCGACAGGATGATCTTTTACTTGGCGCTTTTCCTCTGTAAAACGACTCCGGTCAGGTCCATATTTCATCGCTAAATCTTGCAATGAACATTCACCACCCTGGTCACATATCGGACAATCCAATGGATGATTGATCAATAAAAATTCTAATACATTTGCTCGTCCAACTCGAACCATCTCACTATCCGTATGTACCACCATTCCCTCACTCACCGGCATCGCGCATGATGCCACCGGCTTGGGCATTTTTTCCACTTCCACTAAACACATACGACAATTTCCAGATATGGAAAGTTTTGGATGATAGCAAAAATGCGGTATGAAAACCCCCAATTTCTTGGCCGCTTCCATAATGGTCGTCCCGGGTTGGACGCTGATCTCTTTCCCGTCAATGATCAGTTTTGGCATGGCTTAATGATCACCCCGGCTTCCAAAGGTTTGCCTAGGCAGTTGGCTCGAAGATCCAACCATACAGCGTCCATGAGTTATGTGATATATAAATTCATCTCGAAATGCCTTAATGGCACCTATAACTGGCATCGCAGCTGCATCCCCTAGGGCACATATGGTTTTTCCTTGAATGTTACTACTCACACTCATCAATAAATCAATGTCTGAATGTGTCCCTTGCCCGGCTTCAATCCGCGCCATTATTTGCGCTAACCAACCAGTTCCTTCTCGACATGGCGTACATTGTCCACAGGATTCATGCCTATAAAACCGGGATAACCGTGCAATGGCACGAACTATACAGACCGATTTATCCATTACAATAACTGATCCAGCTCCCAACATACTGCCCGCTTTTGCCAAGGCATCATAGTCCATGGTCACATGCTCACAAATATCTGCTACCAAAACCGGTGTCGATGAACCACCAGGTATGACTCCTTTAAGATTATGCCACCCCCCTCGAACTCCTCCAGCATACTCCTCAAGCAGAGTCTTGAGTGGTATCCCTAACTCAACTTCATAGTTACCTGGCTTATTTACATGTCCCGAAACTGAAAACAGCTTGGTACCAGACGATTTCTCCACTCCCAGCTTGGCATACCACCCACCCCCATTTTGAATAATGGCCGGAATCGCCGAAAGTGTCTCCACATTGTTTATCACCGTTGGACAATCATATAACCCAACATTCGCTGGAAAAGGAGGCTTTAGCCTGGGTTGTCCCTTTTTACCTTCAATCGATTCAAGTAGGGCCGTCTCTTCACCACAGACATATGCTCCAGCCCCTCGATGCACATACAGGTTAAAAGTATGACCCTTCCCTAAAATATTTTGACCCAATAGACCCGCTGCATATGCTTCATCAATCGCTGACTGCAGCTTTTCATATTCACGATAAAACTCACCACGAATATATATATACCCACATTCACAGCCAACCGCATAAGCTGCAATCATCATCCCTTCAATGAGTAAATGAGGATCACGTCGCAATATTTCTCGATCCTTACACGTCCCTGGCTCGCCTTCATCCGCATTACAAACCAAATATTTGGGCCTGGATTCGTCTTTGGGAATAAAAGACCATTTCAAACCAGCTGGAAATCCCGCACCTCCACGGCCACGTATACCTGACTTTTTCACCTCATCAATAACTTCGGTGCGGGTCATGCTATAGGCCTTGTTGACCGCTTCATAGCCACCATGGGCTTTGGATACCGCCAAAGTATGACTATTGGGCAACTCAATATTTTTGTAGACCACCTTTATGGCCGATTCTTGACTCATGAGCGTGCTAATCCATTCATTTTTTCACCCTTCTCAAAGGATGATTCAGTGGTTCGCGTTCCTATGGTAAACGTGCTATAATTTCAGATACCTTTTCAGGGGTCAAATCTTCATGGTAATCATCATTAATTTGCATCATAGGCGCATTGACACAGGCTCCAAGACACTCAACCTCTTTTAATGTAAACTTACCATCAGTTGAATTCTCTCCTGGATTAATCTGCAGTTTTTCAATTAACGCCTTCATTATGGCGTCTGAATCACACAGCCAACAGGAAATATTCGTGCAAACCTGAATATGATACTTTCCCACCGGTTTTAAATTATACATGGTGTAAAAAGTAGCCACTTCATAAACACGGGCCGGCGGTATCTCCATGATCTTAGCGACATATGCCAAAACCTCTGATGATAACCAACCGCCAAACTCCTTTTGTGCCAAATATAAGATTGGCATCAATGCCGATTGACGTCGATTCTCTGGATACTTCTTATAGATCGACTCAATCTCCCTCAGAGCTTCATCTGAAAACTGAGGAGTGGTATGGCTTTTTTCTGGTTGCAGTCCGCTCATGAAAAAATTCGTTCGCCTATTTTATATTTTTACGATTACCACGATTGATCTCTATCTGACTTCGGTTTTGCCAGTTATCTATCAATCTCGCCAAAAACAATATCTATGGTGCCAATTATTGTCGTTACGTCTGCAAGCATATGCCCTTTAGCAATGGCATTTACCGCCTGCAAATGATTAAAACCTGCAGGTCTAATTTTCACACGATATGGCTTATTACCACCGTGCGATATAATATATACGCCTAATTCCCCCTTTGGAGTCTCAGCCGCCGCATAGACCTCTCCTGCAGGAACATCAAAACCTTCTGTAAACAGCTTGAAATGGTGGATCAATGATTCCATCCCACCCTGCATCTCATCTCGATATGGCTTCGATACCTTAAAATTTTCATGCCGTATCGGGCCTTCTGGTAATTTTTCCAAACATTGACGAATAATACGCACACTTTGCCGTAACTCTTCGACTCTTACCAAATATCGATCGTATGAATCCCCATGTTTTCCTACTGGAATATCAAAATCAACCTGACCATAGGCATCATATGGTTCAGCCTTGCGAACATCATATGCAATCCCAGATCCTCTTAGCATAGGACCTACAAAACCTAAATCCAATGCTTGTTCCGGTGATACAATCGCAATATCTACCAATCGCTGTTTCCAAATTCTATTCTCTGTCAAAAGCGTTTCATATTCATCTATTTTCGCAGGAAAATTCTCAATAAATTTATAAATTCTCTCCGCTAGTCCATCAGGTAGATCTTTGGCAACACCACCTGGTCGAAAATATGCCGCATGTATGCGTGCTCCTGAGACAGCCTCATATATATCTATAATCTCCTCCCGTTCCCGGAAGGTATAAATAAACATGGTCATAGCTCCAACATCTAAACCATGCGCTCCTAAAAACAGCAAATGATTTAATATGCGTGTCAATTCCGCAAAAATCACCCGGATATATTGCGCACGCGGCGGAGCTTGAATCCCCAATAATTTTTCAACCGCTAACACCCATGGATGCTCTTCTGCAATCATGGACATATAATCTAAACGATCAAAATAGGGCAATCCTTGAACATAAGTCTTATGTTCCAAAAGTTTTTCCGTACCCCGATGCAGAAAACCAATATGGGGATCGGCGCGTTCCACAACTTCGCCATCTAAATCAAGCAATAAACGCAAAACACCATGTGCTGCCGGGTGCTGTGGGCCAAAGTTGATGGTATAATTTTCAAATTGCTTTTTTTCCGCCATCCGTTTTTCCATCCGGTAGACGCCTTTACTTCAGGCAATTACATCTGCCGGTAAGCCTCCCGATCCGGTCGCTTTAAGTTAACCGGTTCGCGAACGACCCGGCCCAATGCATCGTCATAGCGTACTTCATACTCCCCACTTAGGGGAAAATCCTTACGCAAGGGATGACCTTCAAAATCATAATCATTCAAGATACGTCGTAAATCTGGATGACCTGAGAATAATATACCAAATAAATCATATGCTTCCCGCTCATACCAGTTGGCACAACTCCAAACACCCGTCACTGACGGAACAGCTTCCTGCTCTTTAACACCAACTTTAATCCGTATCCGATGGTTCTTGTATACAGATAATAATTGATAAACAACATCAAATTCTGGATTACGAGTTGGATAGTGAACGCCCGCAATATCTATCAGCATCTTAAAATCTAATTCAGGATCATCTCGTAAACCCTGCATAACGCTGAGTAATCCGGCTGGCTCTACGCGAAGTACCAAGGCATCACCAAGCCACTCCCGCTCTATTTGTGGAAATTTATTGGCTACCTGCTGTTCCAATTTAGATTGTATGGAACCATTCTCCGTACTCATCACCGGGATTCCTTCCAGCCAGAGTAAAGAGTCGTCGTCCGATGAATTTTTTTATGCAGTTGCAAAATTCCGTAAAGCAGTGCCTCTGCTGTAGGAGGACAACCAGGTACATAAACATCGACAGGCACAATTCGATCACAACCACGCACAACAGAATATCCGTAATGATAATATCCACCACCATTTGCACAGCTACCCATCGATATCACCCAACGAGGTTCCGGCATTTGATCATATAACTTACGCAAGGCCGGAGCCATTTTATTGGTCAGCGTTCCTGCAATAATCATTAAATCCGATTGGCGAGGGCTTGAACGAAATACGATCCCAAATCGGTCCAAATCATATCTACTTGCTCCCGCTTGCATCATTTCAACCGCACAGCAGGCGAGCCCAAAGGTCATAGGCCACATTGAGGATGTACGCGCCCAGTTCACCAGCGTGTCTGCTGATGTCAATAGAAAACCACGCTCCCCCACTTCATGGTTGATCTCTTGTATTACACCCATTCTAGACCTCCCTTCTTCCAAGCATATACATATCCAACAAGAAGAATGGCTAGAAAAAGAATCATTTCCACAAATCCAAACACTCCTATCTGCTTAAAAGCCACAGCCCAAGGAAACAAAAAGGCAGCCTCTAAATCAAATACAATAAAGAGTATCGCAAGCAAATAAAATCTTACATCAAACTTCATGTTGATGCGTGATATTGGTGCAAATCCACACTCATATTGCGCAGATTTTTTGGCATATGGGCGTTTGACTCCTACAAAGTAAGAGCCTCCCAGCATCAAAAAGGCACCACCTATCACCAGAAATAGCATAACAAATATTGGAAAATAGTTCTCAAGCATGTCCTGCTTTGACCCCTTAAAATCGGGTTATTGTGATTGCTATACCTTCATACTTCCCAGCTTTTAATCTATTACCATTATCGAGTTACTACGTCAACCTATTTCGATTCCTAAATTTAAAAAATATTTTGTTCTCTGCTGAACATGATGCCCTGCGGGCAAAGAAAAAATCAAAAGCCAGACTAAATTAAAAAAAAGTGGGGGGTATTGGGGGGCGGTTCTCCGCCCCCCAAAATCTCGATTTTTATTTTTCCGATACATGAACATAATGCCCTACGGGCAAAAAAATCAAAATCAAAACCCTGGGGGATGAATCCCCCAGACCCCCTCTTTTTTTTAAGACTTAAAAAAAAGTGAAGAGAATTGGGGGACGGTTCTCCGCCCCCCCAAGGTCTTGATTTTTATCTCCACAAAATTAAATTTATGGCGATTGGATCCTGAACCCAATCGCCATTTTTCTATCCTACATACGTGCAAACACTGGCCGGCGAACGGGTATCCATGTTCCGTCCACGGTTGGTATGATCATCAATCTCTCCAGCCGTCCCAATCATCCGCCCAAACAAAAAGGTGGTAAACGCTGCATTCTCCATCACCGAATCATCAATCTTACCCTCACTGTACGGTTTCCAAAGAATTTTCAACAAAATCACAGCAATTACCGCATCCACATTCACACAATATACATTGGTGGAGACCTTGGCCTTGAACAGGGCATTCACCAACTGATGATAAAAATCTTGGAATACATTGTATGAATTCCGGCTCTTGAACAATCCATCCACAAAAACCTCCCGTGGATCGTAATTGACATCCTTACCTTTGAAAACCGGGTGGTTTACGCATGGAATTTTGGCATAATCAATCTCTCCAGCCCCCTTCGCCTTGACTTTGTACCCTGCATACTCCTTCGCATAGGCCATCGCCATCGCCTCAAGATTTAAACCATGATTGCTGTCACCAGGATCTTTTAAACCACTGTCACGGAATCGATCCGCTAAAAAGGCGATCGCTTCGAATCCATTCCCACCATGAGCAAATCCGGTATGAGTCAAAAAGCCAATGTACCCCTTATTCACCTGTACACGTGATGGCACCTCAGGTCCATCCGCACTCACCGCCCCTTTCGGTCCTTGTGCTGAAATAGTCCCCGGTCCATTGGTAACAATCAAACCCAACAAAACAGAAAAAGCAAACAACTCCTCTTCGTTGGGACGACGATCCAATAACGCCAAAAAGGCAGTCTCGGTAAAACTCCACGACTGAACCAATTCACTGACCTCTATACCTGCAAATACTTTCTTGTCAGCTTGACGATCTGAACTCACCGTACAACCCACCAACGTACTGAAAATACGAAAATGCCATGGCATGTTAACCGCTGTATGCAACGATAGCCGCTTGCGCATTAAAGGTGTCCAAGACAAATGCGTACAAATGGCCGCCAAAATCACATCATCAGAAACGTTGCTTTTATTCCTCTCTGCCAGTGCCTTCACAAATTCCACAAACACTGACTTGCATCCACGCGCTTCAATCCCGGCCAACATCATCTTGCTGCGTTTGCCACCTTTGTCCATGGTGACCAATACATCCAATGAGTTACCTTCCGAAACCGCTTTCAGTTGCGCGGAAAAATCATAAGAAAGATCCGATGGATCTTCTATACCTGACTTGGCAAATGTCTTGACCAATAACTCGACCGCATCCCTAGAGGTCTTTACCTCTTGTGGACCAATCAGAGCAACTGGTGCCGACAAAACCGTATTGGGACTACTCCCTGCTTGACGAGCCGCATCCGCCGCCAGCAAACCAACCGTTCCATACTGATGAACATATGCATTCAATACAACGTTCGCTAAATTCGCGCCATTCTCATCCGTGTATTCACGAATCAACGCTTGAACCAAATTCTCCTCTAAACGACGCGTCGAGGCATCCAATACGCTCGTCCCATGCATCTGCGACACTTGCGTCTTCGAATCCATCTTCGATGCTCCTGAAGCATCTTTCATCGTTTGGCGAGGAAATACCGCACCAATCTGCTCTTTAAGAGCCGCGATCTGCTCATTATAGGGCGCAAGGGCCTCCACAACCGGTAATTTTAATTCATCTGGAATAGCAATCCCCTGAGAATTAAAAAACCAACATTTCGGTGCCAAATTGCCACGTGGTGGAAAATCGGGTTTGATCCCATTCATCATCATCACCGCTGTCAATGCCAACGGGATATGAGAAATATTGGTTACCACGGCTCCCTTCGCCGAACAAATCGGAGCATCAGGGGTAAAAATACCCTTTACACCAAATTTCTCTTGAAACCACCGCTCCTTGGCCGCAGCATCATCACCACTGCCCGCAACCGCACCCGCATGTCCACAAGAACGTGTCAGCTTTGCCTTCCAGCGCCCAACTACACATGCGACTACAGGCTTTTTAAATTCTAAATTTTTCTCATAGTATCCACCCGGCTCAATATACATCACCGCTGCCTTGGTGCGTGGGTCATTATGCATGGCATAGGTAAACTCTGGCGCCGCATAATGAATGTATAAATCTTTACCCGATGAGATAGAAACAGTGGTCCCCCATCCCTGCGTTAAAAGATAGGTCGCAATCGTCGTCGTAAAATTGCCAGAGTTGGAATAAAGTCCAATGCTCCCAGGGACCAACGACTCCTCTGGTGAATTACCACCCAGTGCCCCTCCTAGACGTACATGATTATGGGCATCCGCTACACCTAAACAATTGGCTCCAAATACATCCACTCCCCGCCATTGGCAATATTGCCGAATCATCCGAGCATGTTTTACTTTAACCTTCTCGGTCAAAATAATGACCTTTTTCAACTCAGGATTGACGCGAACAGCTTCAATCACCGCATCCTTCACACCAGAGGGGGGCACATAAACAACCGCAACATTAAATTTGTGTCCAGCCGCCAATGCCTCCAATATATTTGTATATACCGGTATATCTCCCATGGAGGTCTTCATAACCGATCCTGAACGACCAGGCATCGTGCCACAAACAATATTACCGCCAGAATAAACATGACTCACAGGGGTGACCGTGGTACTCTCACCACCCATAATATTAATGACACATACACGATCTTCCTTCGTCGCAATCTCCGCCAATGAACGTATCCCTACATAGTAAGGAAATTCAGGCACACCACGCGTATGCAAAAAATTGTGACTTTTATTTAGTTCTATATTCAATTGCGTCATGGCAAATCCTCATTAGCTTGGTCTCTAGATTTCTTGAGTTTCTTGTCATCTGCCTACAGGTGATAGATCCTTACTTTAGCCCCAACTTCTTGCCGACGATTTGACGACCCTCTTTCGCCATCCATTCATCCGCCGCCTTGGCATAATTAATCACCTCACTCATGGCAGAATCATATCCAAACATGGCGTATGGAAGACCCAATGAGTCTAGGGTATCTTGTAAATATCCCAATCCGCGCACAAGATTCGGACCACCACGACCTACCACAACATACAGTGGGGTCGGTCCATGAGTTCCAAAATATTCACGCAGTCCATCCGCCATGGCTCGAAACGTCTCAAAAATATCTGTGTTATTCGCCTTACCACCTATGAAAAACAGCACATTGGTCTGTTTCAACCAATGACGATAGGTGATCCGACTGATCTCCAACATCTTGGCATAAGGAGGATTGCCTCCAAAGTCAGACGATATAATCGCCGCATCCCCCAATAGCTCCGTGACCAGGGCATTCGCTCCACCCCCAAAAGTCATGGCCGTGATGGTGCCCAGATCATTGATCACATAAACATCCGACTGCCCTTGGTAGGTTCGAAGTTGGTTGACTTCTCTTTCATAGTCAGACAAATCCCCCTTATCCAGATCGGCAGGTAAACGTAAACGCAAAGAGTTGCGGTCATCGTTATCAAATGAACATTTAAAGTCACACGCCACTGGAACCAAGCGCCCCTGGGGATCACGCCACATCCGAATCGGATTTAATTCTAAGGTGGTCATACCATAATTGTGAAATAAATCCCACAATTTGGATAAATTTTGTACCAATGGACTGATAATCTCATTCGGAGCCTGTAAATGATACAGTGCATTGGAAATCACAAAGCCCTTTAAGCCAGTCAATGGATCAAATGGAATTACCGCTATTTTATCCTTGGACAGCTCCTCAATATCCATCCCACCATGATGCGTAATGGTCAGTGTTGGGGCTCTATACAACGTATTATCCGTAAGAGAAACATATACCTCATGTTCCGCCTTGATAAAACTCTCATATGTGACACCTTCAGATTTAGACTTCTGATTGCCATGTTGGTGCTCGGCAAAATACAGTCTCTCTTTCTCTTTGAGAGCCGTATGCACGTCCGTTGCTTTGCCAATCAGACCCGCTTTACCCTTCTTGCCAATCCCACCTTTAAAAATGGGCTTGATCAAAACCCCACCATACTTGTCAATCAAAGCTTTAATCTGCTCTGGCTCTGCTTCTGGTCCCAAAATTTCCGGGGTTGGAAAGTCAACATATTGTAGCAGTTTTGCACCCCATTTCATGCCTGTAATCTGCATCTTTGGCTCCTTACTCTATTTCTAGGTCTTCAGGCTAAATTGCTCATATATTGGACATCCTTTGACCATAAACACAAAATCGAGAGTTTTTGCTATATTACCACTCACTTTGAGTCTATTTTGTCTGGTCACGTCCCGCACAAGACCATCTTTATATTTATGGTCAACGTGCAACGTTTGCTTCATAAAAGTGCCTCTTACTCCCCGCACACTTCTACGTTAAAAAATCAAAAAAAAAGGGCATGGTGTTTTGCTTAACCAAAGCCCCTTTATGATTTTTACTTTTGATATTTAGTTGGCGGGAGCGACGGGACTCGAACCCGCGACATCCGGCGTGACAGGCCGGCATTCTAACCAACTGAATTACACCCCCGCATGCGCATCCTTCGTCTAAATGATTCTGTTGCGCTTTGCTGTTACCCTGACCCACTCAAAATTTTTTCTCGTTCACACTTTTTTTGGTGGGCGAAACAGGGTTTGAACCTGTGACCCTCGGCTTGTAAGGCCGATGCTCTCCCAGCTGAGCTATTCGCCCAGATTCCTAAGGCTGGTCTTTTTTTGCTCTCTTCTAACTATTATGATCAGCTACTGCGTCTTTTAATCCCTTACCAGGACGAAATTTCGGAAGTCTACCGGCCGCAATTTCTAGTGGCTTGCCCGTCTGTGGATTGCGTCCCGTCCGAGCTGACCGCGCACTCACTGTAAATGTTCCAAATCCAATAATACCTACTTGATCCCCATTCGCTAGAGCTGTCTGTATGGTAGAGAAAACGGCATCCACAGCAGCGGCAGTCTGAATTTTTGTAAGACCAATTTGTTCAGATACCATATCAACAAGTTCCGTTTTGTTCAATGTTTTTTTTTCTCCCCATTCCATTTTTACTCTATTTTGCTGCTAGGCTTGTATGTTCCCTGGAAAGCCTTATAACGGGTTCAGAAGGCAGTGTCAACCTATTATAAACAAACTCCACATTTTTTTTAGTGCGTCACCGTCACTGGTGAAACAGTTGGCAACTCCTTTTCCACCAATATCACCTTCTCCTCCCCTTCAACCAATACTCTTTTCCGACGTGAGACAGGACGCTTTTTCCACGGTGGAAAGTCCAACGCCAACTCCAAGACCTGGTCCATATGCTTCACCGGATGTACCGCCATCGTCTTTCGAATCGAGACCGGTACATCTTTAAGATCTTTCATATTGTCCTCTGGAATCAATACATGGGCCATACCAGCTCGATGGGCTGCCAAAAGCTTCTCTTTCAGGCCACCAATCACCAATACACGACCACGCAAAGTGATCTCACCTGTCATGGCCACATCACGGCGTATGGGAATCCCCTTCAACGCACTCACCACCGCCGTGCAAATCGAAATCCCAGCCGAAGGTCCATCCTTGGGCGTGGCTCCCTCGGGTACATGAATGTGTATATCACGCTTCTGAAAATAATCCTCTTCATCCAAACCCCATTCCCGTGCCCGCGAACGCGCATAAGTCAACGCCGCCTGCGCCGACTCTTGCATCACATCGCCAAGCTTGCCCGTAATTAATACCTTCCCCTTCCCCTCCAGTTGAATCGCCTCAATCGTCAATAAATCCCCACCAACCTCCGTCCAGGCCAACCCATTCGCCACACCAACTAAATTCTTCTCTTCCATTAATCCAAAATGATACCGACGAACCCCAATATTCTTAACCAAATCTTCTATACCAACCGACACCCGCTCACTCTTGCCATGAGTAATAATCTGACGCGCCGCCTTGCGACATAAACTGGCAATCTCACGCTCCAAACTACGAACCCCGGCCTCCCGCGTGTAATAGCGAATCACCTCCACCAACGCCGCATGTGACAGCATAAATTCATGCTCAGCTAATCCATGCGTCTCTTTTTGACGGGGAATTAAATAACGCTTGGCTATACGAATCTTTTCCATCTCTGTATAACCAGGTAACCGAATCACCTCCATGCGATCCAAAAGCGGCATGGGAATATTGAGCGTATTGGCCGTGGTGATAAACATCACATTGGATAAATCATAGTCCACTTCCAAATAATGATCATTAAATGATCGGTTCTGCTCTGGATCCAAAACCTCCAACAATGCCGAGGCCGGATCTCCACGATAATCCGAACCCAGCTTATCAATCTCATCCAATAAAAACAAAGGATTATTCGAACCAGCCTTCTTCATGGATTGCAATATCTTCCCAGGCATGGAACCAATATAGGTGCGACGATGACCACGAATCTCCGCCTCATCCCGAATACCACCCAATGAAACACGCACATATTCACGTCCTGAGGCGCGGGCTATCGATTTGGCCAACGAAGTCTTGCCAACTCCAGGAGGACCAACTAAACATAAAATCGGCCCTTTCATCTTCTTAACCTTCTGCTGAACCGCTAATTGCTCTAAAATGCGTTCCTTTACCTTTTCTAACCCCCAATGATCCTCGTCCAAAATCACCTGCGCCTTGCTAATATCAGACTCCAAAACACTGTCACTATTCCATGGCAAACTTACCAACCAATCAATATAATTACGCACAACCGTCGACTCGGCCGACATGGGAGCCATCATCTTTAATTTGCGTAATTCCGATTCCGCCTTTTTACGACCCTCCTCACTCATCCCCGCCGATTCAATCTTCTCAGTCAGCTCCGTAATCTCATCCTTGTCGTCCTCTTTATCACGATCCCCCAGTTCCTTTTGGATCGCCTTCATCTGCTCATTTAAATAATAATCACGATGGCTCTTCTCCATCTGCCGCTTTACACGACCCCGAACACGCTTTTCAACTTGTAAAACATCAATCTCTTGCTCAATAGCCACAAACAATCGTTCTAATCTCTCGGTTACAACCAACGTTTCCAGTATCTCCTGTTTATCCGATACCTTCATACTTAAATGGGCCGCCGCAATATCAGCTAAACGATCCGGGTCCTCAACCGACTGAAAAGTCGCTAAAATTTCTGGACCAATCTTCTTGTTCAATTTTGAATACATCTCAAACTGTGCCACCACCGAGCGCATCAGGGCTTTCGCCTCTGTCTCAGGATAGGGCAACGCTGCAACAAACTCACCTTCCATATGAAAACAGGGATCCGTCTGAATATAACGCAATATCCGAACCCGCTGCCCACCCTCAACCAAAACCTTTACCGTCCCATCTGGAAGTTTTAATATTTGAATAATCGAGCCAATCACCCCCATTCGATAAATCCCATCCTCGCCTGGATCATCAACCGCAGGATCCTTCTGCGCAACCAATAAAATGCGCCGATCATCCTCATGGTCCGATGCAATCTCCAAAGCGTTGATCGACCGTTCACGACCAACAAAAAGTGGAACGATCATATTCGGAAATACCACAATATCCCTTAATGGCAAGACCGGAAGTCGAATCACAGCCTTCTCTTTAGGATGCAAAGTATCGGTCATCTTGACCTCAAAATCTGTAGGTTTAGGAGGAAAATTGGGATCTTACATGGCCTGCTTGACAAACCATCCAACAATTCCAAATCGTTCGCATTGTCAAAAAATTGAAAAATATCACCCAAACATGTAACTCAATGACTCCTCAGTGCACTCTTAGAAGAATCGCTAAAAATGATACTATTGCCCTCTTGCTACAGCACAACATCTAAAAAGTATGCCATTTATAAAACTAAGCATGAGCCTCCAATGGTCTTTCTGCATAAATCAACAGAGGTTCCGCTTTGTTTTCAATCGACTCACGATTGATTACCACCTCTTGTACCCCATCCATGGAAGGAATCTCAAACATTAAATTTAACAATACCGTCTCTAAAATGGCCCGCAACCCCCGCGCACCTGTCTTACGCTTGTTCGCCTTGGTCGCCAACGCTCGTAAAGACTCTTCGGTAAAGGTCAGTTGCACCTCTTCCATCTCTAATAACTTTTGATACTGTTTCACTAATGCATTTTTTGGCTCAGTAAGAATCCGTATCAAGGCCTCCACATCCAGTTCTTGTAACACCGCTATCACCGGAAGACGACCAATAAACTCAGGAATCAATCCAAATTGCAAAAGATCTTCCGGTTCCAACAACGCCAATAGTTCGTTGGTCCGCTCCTCGGCAGCATTGACCTTGACCATCGCACCAAATCCGATACCATGATGTTTGGATGAACGCCTCTCGATAACCTTTTCTAATCCATTAAAAGCACCACCGCAAATAAACAAAATATTGCTGGTGTCCACCTGTAAATACTCCTGCTGCGGATGTTTGCGCCCACCCTGAGGTGGAACACTCGCCACCGTTCCCTCTATAATCTTCAGCAACGCCTGTTGCACCCCCTCACCAGAAACATCCCGCGTGATCGAAGGATTGTCTGACTTTCGGGAGATCTTATCTATCTCATCAATAAAAACAATACCACGTTGTGCTTTTTCTACATCATTGTCCGCCGCCTGCAACAAACGCAAAATAATATTTTCTACATCCTCACCCACATATCCCGCCTCAGTCAACGTGGTGGCATCGGTAATGGTAAATGGAACATCTAATATCCGAGCCAAAGTCTGCGCCAATAAAGTCTTTCCCGTGCCAGTCGGACCAATCAATAAAACATTACTCTTAGAAATTTCAACATCTCCCTGATCCCGACCAGAAGCCTCTAACCTTTTATAGTGATTATAAACGGCAACCGATAAAATCTTTTTAGCCTGATCCTGACCAATAACATACTCATCCAATATTTTTTTGATCACCTTGGGCACCGGGATACCACTCTTCTTGCGTAACGCATCCCGATTTCCCCCCTTCTCCTCACGGATAATATCCATGCACAAACCAACACATTCATCACAAATAAAAACGGATGGCCCAGCGATCAACTTACGCGCCTCATGCTGGTTTTTACCACAAAATGAACAGTGCAGTATGTTCCCTACTTCCGAATTTTTATTAGCCATTTAAACCTCGATTTCCTTTGGAGCAGCGACTGGTAACTCTCTTCTATTCACTGGTGATTTCCGGTACTTCTCGACGTTCAATAATCCGATCCACCAAACCATAATCAACCGCTTCTCCAGCTGTCATAAAATAATCCCGCTCGGTATCCTGGTTGATCCGATCCATACTCTGTCCAGTGTGTTCAGCTAAAATATGATTTAAACATTCGCGAATCCGAATAATCTCCTTTGCATGAATCTGAATATCCGTAGATTGCCCCTGATACCCACCCAATGGCTGATGTATCATCACCCGTGAATTGGGCAAAATCAATCGCTTGCCCGCCGCACCACCCGCCAATAACACAGCCCCCATACTGGCCGCCTGTCCAATGCATAAGGTACTCACATCGGGACGAATAAAACGCATGGTGTCATAAATGGCCATCCCAGCCAATACGCCCCCACCAGGGCTGTTAATATACAGATGAATATCCTTCTCAGGATTCTCCGACTCCAAAAACAGCAACTGTGCCACAATCAAATTGGCCGAATGATCATCAATAGGACCTACCAAAAAAACCACCCGTTCCTTTAAAAGGCGTGAAAAAATATCGTATGCACGCTCACCTCGGTTGGTGGTTTCCACAACCATAGGGACCAAATTCATAGAGACAACTCCTTATCTTAAAACACACATGAAATTTACACTCAGACAATTCAGATCATCTTCAAATAAAAAAAGCAGATTCCATACCAATTCAGTAGAACATGATGCCCTGCGGGCAAAAGAAAAAAACAAAGGCCAAACCATGGAGGATGAATCCCACTGACCCCCTCTTTTTTTTAAAAAAAATCAAGAAAAAAGGGTGAGCAGAATTGAAGAGGGCCCGATTGTATCAGAGAAATTCGCCCCCCAAGGTCTTGATGTTTATTTTTCAGACATAAATAGATGGGCCATTGTTCAACATTCAGCCACGCAAATCAAAAAATAACATACTGCCTCACAACACAAAGCTTTCGCGCTCTGCTATCTCAATACCTAAAGACAGCGCGGGAAAAAATATCCCACTCAACGAATATTTTTTCCCATGCAACTTACTCACCTGAAGAGATATCCAATAAACTCCGCTCCTCAACGGCTACCACCCCTTTTTCAATAATCAATTGCAACACTTTTTTCTCTTGAATTAAACCATCTACATAATCCATCTGATCTTTTCTGGTGCGCAACCATGCTTTCATTTTCTCTTTTTGCCCCGCATAAGGTGCAACCATCTCATCCAGTTGCGCCTCAATCTCTGGCTCTCCTACTACCAAATTTTCCTGCTTAAAGATTGATGCAATCAATAACCCTAACTTCACACGCTCCACCGCCGTTTCTTGAAATTGCGCCCGCAACATCTCTTGGCTGGAACCAATTTGCGCTTCCGACATCCCTTGACGCTGTAACTCCCCTTGAGCATGTTGAACCATGCCCATCAATTCCCGCTCTACCAATTGTGTGGGAAGTTCCATGGAATTAGATGCCAATAATTTGTCAAGAATCTGGCTTTTGATCTCCTTTTGAGCATACTTTTCACCGTCGCTGATAAATCGACCGCGAATATCTTCCCGCAACCGCGCCATCCCGCCTTCCGTCACACCCGCCCGTTTGGCCAATTCATCATCCACCTGCGGCAACGTCCCAGTCTGAACCTCCGATACCTGACAATGAAACACCGCCTCTTTCCCTGCCAATTCCCGAGCATGATAATTCTCTGGAAATGTCACCCGGACCTCGCGCTCCTCTCCAGCTGCCACCCCCTCCAACTGCTCCTCAAAACCTGGAATCAGCGTGTTTTTTCCTAAATCTAAAACAAAACCACTGGCCTTCCCACCCGGAAAGGGTACCCCATCCACCTTACCTTCAAACGCCATCACAATTCGATCACCAGGAGCAGCCTTGGCTTCCGCCTGGACAGCAAAATTCATATAATTCTTCCGCATCTCCTCAACCGCCGAATCCACATCACTCTCGGTGAACACCACTTGCGGACGAATCAACTCCATCCCAACATACCCTTTGGCCTCAATTGTGGGCCAAATCTGGAAAGAGGCACTATAAACATAGTCTTGATCCCGTGCAAAAATCCCTAGATCTAAGGTGGGAACCTCTATCGGTTGCAGACTATGCTCCTGCAACGCTTTAACAAATGTCTCCTCATGCAATTGCTGCGTCACACCTGAACGCAAATGATCCCCATAACGTGACTCAAGCAATTTCCGAGGTATTTTGCCACGCCGAAATCCTGGCATGGTCACCGTCTCTGATATACGTTTAATCTCTTGATCTAACAATATATTCACCCGTTCCGCCGGTATGCGGATGGTGAGATTGCGATCAAACTGCCCCTTTTCCTCAAGCGTAACTTCCATGGCGTACTTTATGTTCCCGGTTGGAGAGAATAACATGTCTTCAGTAGCATCATACCCTGCATACCCAACAAAGGGCAATCCGCATCCTTAACTTTTTTCTACATTTGCAACAAAACATCTTGACTTCAAACAAAGCAACGACAAACTCTAGACTTTTTCAGCCTTACACAACTTCTGTGGAAAAGGCTGTGGATAAAACTCCTTGAAAGACGACTTCCTCCTGATAAAAAAAGCCTTTACACCCAATTGCCTATTTTTTAATCATTCATTTTTATATTTAATTTTCAACATATTAACAAAAAAACAAAACCATTGAGGATGAATCCCCAACCCCCCTCTTTTTTTTGATCATTTAAAAAAACAGGTATTGAAAAACGGTTTTCCGCCAGCCAAGGTGCACATTTCCTCCCCTGCAACCTCCCTACCGAAGACCAGGCACTGGCGCATAACTCGGACTTGAAAGATAACGATCTTTCGCCGGTTGCACCCAATCATAAGAAACACTCGATTGAAAACTCATATTAGGATTCCCAATACAATCGGCTTTGCGAGCCAAGGCCTGCACCTCACAGCTGGCCTGATCCAGATAAATACACTCCGTCCGCCAATTTTCTACCACACAAAAGGGTGCGCCTCCAGAAGGAGGAACCATCCCATGCGGATTTAAAACACACGCGCCCTGCTCTCCCAACGCCTTTTGACATGCCGCTAAATCGGCAAAATGACACCGCTCACCACTAAAATCCTCCAAACAATACAATCCATCCGCACAACCCGCCCGTATAGATAAAAATAAAAAAATTCCCACCAAAAAAAATTGATAAATCCTACCCCTGGACTCCCTATCTTCCATCACGCTAACCACCTTTACCATGACAATATGCGATCCCCTCTATCTCTACCCGTGCCCCGCGTGGCAAAGAGGCAACCCCAACCCCTCATTTACCAACGCAAAATCTTTTAAATCCACCAAATAAACCGTTGTCCTTACCAAATCCGATAAACCGGCTCCCGCCTCTGCCAATACCGCCGCCAAATTATCCATCACTTGGCACACCTGATCCGTCATATCCCCAGTAACCAACTCCCCACTCTGAGGATCCAGAGGAATCTGACCAGAAAGAAAGAGCCACTCCCCAACCCGAACTGCCTGACTATAGGGCCCAATGGCCCGTGGTGCTTTCATACTGCGTATGGCTTGTGAAATCATCACCTATCCCTATTCCCGAATGCGCTCAACCGATAACACCGCTGGCAATGATCGTATTTTATCCATAATTCGATCTAAGACATCAAGGCTCGAAACCTCTATATCCAAATATAATTGACAAGGATCTCGGTCCCTATCCTGAAATTGTGCATGCAAAACAATACTTTTAGCATCTATCACCTCTTGACTCACCTGGGCGACAATCTCCCGACTATTGTTCACCACCGCTCGTAACCGTGCCTTATGACCCTGTTTATCCAAATCCGGCCACTGCAAATCCGCAATCCAACGCTCCGGCTGATCCAACAAAGGTATTAAATTTCGGCACTGAGATTGATGCACCGTAATCCCCTTCCCCGTCGTCACAATACCAACAATCAAATCCCCCGGAATTGGACTACAGCAACGGGCCGCATAAACTTCCATATCCGTCATCACCCCAGAAATCTTCAGTAAACCTTCCCGATGCTCCTCAGACTTGCGTTCACTCCCAGAAGACGACTTCACCCGCCCTACACCACGCTCAACCGCACGCCGGGCATATTCTGGAAACATGCGGTGAAAAACCTGCTGGGCCGATAGTCGAGATGAGCCTATCTGATAAAGCAACTCTTCCTCACCTGCAACCTTCCACTCGGTCGCCGCCTGATTTAATAATTTTTCCCGCAACGAAACCCCTAAACCAGCCTTTCGAACCTCCCGCTCCAAAAGCTCACGCCCTAAATCAATCGACTCCAACCGCTTTTGCTCTTTATCCCAGCGGGTAATTCGATATTTGGCCCGACCACTCTTGACAAACTGCAGCCAGTTCATATTCGGATGAGAATGGTTTCCCGTTATAATCTCTACCGTGTCCCCCGTCTGCAATGTCGTCTTTAAAGGGACCATACGACCATTGACGCGACATCCCTGGCACCGATCCCCTACCTCTGAATGAACCGCATAGGCAAAATCCACAGGCGTAGACCCCTTGGGAAGGGTAATAATGTCACCATTGGGCGTAAATAAATATATTTCATCTGGAAAAAGATCAATCTTGACGTTTTCTAAAAATTGCACAGGATCTTCGGCATTCTGATGTGTCTCCACAATCTGCTTTAAATAGGCATATCCAGTCGCCGTCGAACTCTTCTTCGTATGAATCCCACCCTTATAGCTCCAATGCGCCGCGACACCACTCTCGGCAATCTGATGCATCTTTTCAGTCCGAATTTGAACCTCAATCTGATTGCCAAAAGGACCAATCACCACCGTGTGCAACGATTGATACCCATTGCTCTTGGGAAGGGCAATATAATCCTTAAATCGACCCGGAACCGGCATAAACTCCCCATGTATCATGCCTAAGGCCCAATAACAATCACTCTTTTTGCGCACAATAATTCGGTACCCGACCAAATCGTGCAATTCATCAAACGTAATATTCTTGCGCGTAATTTTCGTCCAAATCGAATAAAGATGCTTCTCGCGTCCAACAACCTGCGACGCAATACCATGTTTGCGCATGAGCTTTTTGAAAAGCGCAATCACCTTGCGCATGTCGTCCGCTCCCCCTTCGCGGCGTTTTTCGACAAGCGATTTTATCTCTTCATAAATAGCCGGATAAAGCAAACGAAATGCAAAATCTTCCAGTTCACTCTTGATCCAATAGATCCCCAAACGATGGGCAATCGGAGCCAGAATCTCCAATATTTCCCACCCCTTTTTGGGATCAACCACGACATCGGAATGTTGAGCTACAGAACGAATTTGGTACAAACAGAGAGATAAACGAACCAAAATCACCCGGATATCCCGAGCCATAGCCAAAATCATCTTGCGATGATCCTCGGCTTGCGATTCCGATTTGACCCGATTCGGTAACATGGAAATGCGGGTGACCCCCTCAACTAAAAAGGCAACATCCCCACCAAAAACCTCTTTAATCCGTTCCAACGTCACCAAACGCCCGTTAACCGCACCTACTAAAATACCCGCAATAATGGAGGCCGTATCTAGACGCAAATCAATTAAAACAGAGGCAATCTCTTCCACCGCCGATGGCTGCCAACTGGACGCTAAAACCACCTCACTCTTGGGCAAATCATGAATAAAACGGTAGGCAACATGGAGCAAATCCAGATTCGCATCTGGATTATAGTTCAATACACGACGAATGGTGCTTGTCCAGGTCTTCATAGAAACCTTGCCACAACCATGGATCGGAAAAAAATCGTTAAGTGGATTGGTACCGAAAAATCAATGTGTTCGGAATATTCTCTATTAAACAAATAAAGAACAACGGCCTACCCCCCTTTTTTTCTGTCCTGCCGACTGACACACTCTCTTCATCAAACGCAATCGATCAT
Source organism: Magnetococcus sp. DMHC-6 (assembly GCA_039908535.1). Classification (GTDB taxonomy): domain Bacteria; phylum Pseudomonadota; class Magnetococcia; order Magnetococcales; family JADFZT01; genus JAMOAW01. Next base: position 40,590 of record JAMOAW010000035.1, read on the forward strand.
ATATCCTCTTCTGGAAGATCCAAATCGTTGGCCGCATCGGAAATTGGAAAAATATCCTCCCCCATCTCCCCAATATCCACCCCAAGCAATTGAATCTCCTCCGCCATCAAATCTTTGGCCTCTAAATCAACCAACTCCGACTCTTCTGCCTCTTCTGGAATTTGACTCATTTTACATAATTCGCTAATATCTATTGAATTTTCAGCAAGTTCTCTCAGAGCCAAAACCGTGTTTTTATCATTATCAGCAGGCAAGCTTGGTTCTGCCCCTTTGGTGAGCTGCCGTGTCCGGCGAGCCGCAAGTATCACTAAATCAAAACGGTTTGGTACATTCAGAAGACAATCCTCTACCGTAACCCGAGCCATTTTATTCCCACTCCTAATTTTAAAATCCAATAAAAACGCAGAACATGATGCCCTGCGGACAAAAAATTAAAATCTAAAGACAAAACCCTGGGGATGAATCCCCCAGACCCCCTCTTTTTTTTTAAGTATTAAAAGAAAAGGGTGGGAGGATTGGGGGCGGTTCTCCGCCCCCCAAGGTCTTGATTTTTATCTTTCCGATACATCAAAAAAAAAGCCCTTCCTCACAAATCAAATCCAGCCAAAATTTCCTTGGCATCCTCTTCCAAACGGAGACGACGCAACCGTTCGGCCTGCAAAATGGTCTCCAGTTCCACATGAGCCCGAGTCAAATCGTCGGCCTTTGCCATACGACCAGCGATAACTTCCTCGGAATCTTTGCCACGACCACGCAACCGCTCCTCCAATTTGCTCCGCGAAGGAGGCGAAATAAAAACACTCACCACATCCCCCGACCGCAACCCCGCCCGTACCTGCCGAGCACCTTGCCAATCAATGTCCAACAAGACATCCTCTCCACGAGCCAAGGCCTCTTCAACAACAATTCGTGAGGTGCCATAAGAGTGACCAAAAACCGCTGCCCATTCCAAAAAGGCCCCCTGCACCACCAATTGACGAAATTTCTCCTGCGTACAAAAATAATAATCAATCCCCTCCTGCTCCCCAGCACGGGGCGCACGGGTGGTCGTGGAAACCGACAAATTAATACCGGACGAGGAAACCAATAATTGCCGTGCCAACGTACTCTTCCCAGCTCCTGAAGGGGCGGACAGTATCAAAACGAAACCACGGCGCATACCAAACTCCTCTCCTTTTCTGAACATGATGCCCTGCGGGCAAACAAAAATCAAAGACCAAACCCTGGGGGATGAATCCCCCAGACCCCCTCTTTTTTTTAAGAATTACAAGAAAAGGGTGGGGGGGGATTGGGGGGCGGTTCTCCGCCCTCCAAGGTCTTGATCTTTATTTTTCCAATACATAAATATCTTATTCCAAATTTTGCACCTGCTCACGCAACTGCTCGACAAACGTCTTTAAGTCCACTCCACACCGTGAGAGTTCCGAATCCTGCGACTTGGAACAAAATGTATTGGCCTCTCTGTTTAACTCCTGACACAAAAAATCCAACCGACGTCCCACAGCTCCAGAGCTGCTTAAAACCGAACGCATCTCCCCAATATGAATCATCAGGCGATCCAACTCCTCCGCCACATCCATTCGATTAAGAAAAAAAACAATCTCCTGACCAAGCCGATCTTCATCAACCCCTGCACCTGCAAATTCCGCCAACCGTTCCCGCAACCGTTCCTGGTGCTGACCACGCACAGTCGGTAAAATCCCCTTCAATCGAACCAATACCCCCGCAACTTGATCCAAAAGAGATTCTAAAACCAAACAAATATTTCGTCCCTCCCCCTGCCTGGATGCCAACAACTGCCCAGCCGCCTCCTCTAAGGTGTCCAAAATGGCCGACCCAATCGCCTCTTGTGCCCCCTGAGCCACCACTCCCCTCTGTTCGCAAACCAAGCCTGGCCATCTCATCAAACACTCCATACTCATCCGACCTCGACCGCCACCCAGGCTTTGCAATCTTTCTTCCACCTGCAACAAAGCACCCAACACCTGTTCATCCACACTCCAACCAAAACCCTGACGCAAAACTGGAGATAATAAAACATGTCCCTCAATCCGCCCACGGGCAAAATATTTTCTTAACAACGTCGCTGCCGCTATCTCCAATTCTGCATATCCATCCGGCAAACGAATCGCTAAATCCAAAAATCGATGATTCACAGACTTAAGCTGCCAAACGATTTGAACATCCCCCTCCAGTCGCTCAAATCGAGCAAATCCTGTCATACTCTGACGCATAGATATCCAACTCAAAAAGGAATAAACAGAATTAAATTAAATATAGTGGCGTGATGTTTTAGGTTTCAACCCGGTCCGTCTGAACAATCAGACCGGGTTGATCTCCCTCTGTGCTCAACAGGGTGCCCAGAATGACACCCTTAAGAAACCATTCCTCTAACTATGAATGGCGTCATACTTGGCTTGCAACTCTTCTTTGCTCTCTTCATGTGCGGGATCCGGTTCAATACACTCCACCGGACAAACCTCTACGCATTGTGGCTCATCAAAAGCCCCAACGCATTCTGTACAAAGATCTGTATGAATGTAATAGATATCACGATCCACATCCGAGCCATCGGTAATCGCCTCATTAGGGCATTCCGGTAGACACACATCGCAGTTTGTACAATCTTCTGTAATAATTAAGGCCATGGGTCTTTCCTCCTACAAAAAAAGTTCCAGAATTGTTCAGAGCCTTGCTTGTTAGCAGAGTTATCAAGCAATGGCAAGCAATAGCAACACACCATGATACAAAATTTCACAATCTTAGCCGTTCGTCAAACCAAAAAAATATAAAACCAACATTTAGGGGTACAAAGGCATCTGCTCCAAGCCCAAACTCTCCCCTATTCCCAAAAGCAAATTTAAATTTTGTACCGCTTGACCTGCCGCACCTTTAACCAAATTATCAATAGCAGAAATCACAACCAACCACCCCGTCCGAGGGTCTAAAGCCACTCCAAGCTCACAATAATTGGATCCACGTACCTGCCCAGTCGTCGGCCATCTTCCCAAGGGCAATACACGAACAAAAGGCTCATCCGCATAAAATTGTGTCAACACCTGCTGCCAATCCCTCTCCTCCTGCCCCAGCGTAGGACGAACATAACAGGTCGTCAATATCCCTCGGCTCTGAGGCAATAAATGCGGCGTAAAACGCACCTGTAGGGGCTTTTCTGCCTGTCGACCCAACTCCTGCTCTATCTCGGCAATATGACGATGCCCTACCACCTTGTAGGGCCGAAAACCACCATCTACCTCTGAAAAAAGAAGCTCCTGAGTAGGCGAACGGCCCGCACCACTGGTTCCCGACTTGCTATCTATCACAATCCCCTCGGTCTGAATCAACCCCTGGCGCAAAAAAGGGGTCAAAGCCAACAATACCGACGTGGGATAACAACCAGGATTGGCCACCAATCGCGACGCCATAATCTCTTGCCGATAAAGCTCCGGCAAACCATACACCGCCTGCGCCAACCAATCCGCCGCCGTATGCGGTGTGCCATACCACGATTGAAAATCAATGGCCGATTTTAATCTAAAATCCGCAGAAAGATCAATCACTCGACACCCACCATCCAAAAGCGAAGGCACAACCTGCATAGAAGCTAAATGGGGCAACGCACAAAATACCACTTCACATGTGGCCGCTAATCGCTGCGGATCGACAGCCTCACACTGCAAATCCAACGCCCCTAACAGATGCGGGTGAACCTCCGAAAATGAACGACCCACAAAACGCTCCGAGGTGATATGGGTGATCCGAACCTGTGGATGACGCACCAACAAGCGCACCAACTCTCCCCCCGTATATCCAGTCGCACCTAAAATTCCCACCGATAGGCTCATGGCACCCTCCTCGCCACAAAATGACAAAAAAAATGGGGGCGTTTAACGCCCCCATGAGTTTCATACTATACAAAATAGTCTTAACGTTTCGAAAATTGTGTACTCTTGCGCGCTTTGTGCCGTCCATATTTCTTCCGTTCAACCACACGGGCATCGCGGGTGACAAGACCGTTCTTTTTCAATTCCGTCCGATGTTCTGAATCAAAAACCATGAGAGCTTTAGATATACCATGTTTAATCGCACCAGCTTGACCAGAATTCCCACCACCAGTGACATTCACCGTCACATCAAAGCGATTCTGTGTCTGCGTCACATCAAATGGCTGTACAACTACTTGCCTTAACACAGCACGAGCAAAATAGTGATTGAGTTCACGCTCATTGATGATAATTTTTCCAGTTCCAGGCGCGATCCAAACCCGTGCTATCGCTTCCTTTCTCTTTCCAGTTGCACTATAGGCGTCTTGAAGAGACATGCCTTCCCACTCCTTTGTATGCGATTAAATCAAAACAATGCTTTATCAGATCCAAACTCTATCGGCAAATCCATACAAAGTCAAAAATAATTTAACTTAATTTCAGCTCTTCTGGATTTTGACCAGCGTGCGGATGCTCAGACCCTTTATAAATCTTTAGCTTCCGAGCCATCTCGCGTCCCAAAATATTTTTTGGCATCATCCCCAAAATGGCCGACTGCACCACCCGTTCTGGAAATTTACCCTCCAATACTTGACGGACACCAACCTGCTTGAGTCCACCCGCATAGCGGCTATGATGATAATAAATTTTTTGATCCAACTTATTGCCAGTCAAGCGTATCTTTTCTGCATTGACAACAATAATATAATCTCCCGTATCCATATGCGGGGTATAAATTGGCTTATGCTTACCACGTAGGCGTAACGCAACCTCTGTGGCAAGACGGCCCAAAACTTGATTTTCGGCATCGATCACATACCATTTTCTGGTGATGTCATCGGGGGTGGCCATTTTGGTCTTCACGGATGCACTCCCAAGGATTTCCTGAGGAAAAAAAACATTGTTATACTGAATGCGAAAGGGTTTTCTGGCAGTTTCCTACTTTCCCACGTCTTGAGACGTAGTATCATCGGCGTAGGAGGACTTTACTTCCGAGTTCGGAATGGGATCGGGTGTGACCCCTCCGCTATCGCCACCAGAAACGCTTCCACACCTGGCCTATCAACGTGGTGGTCTTCCACGGGCTTAATGGGGAAAATTAATCTTGAGGTTGGTTTCCCGCTTAGATGCTTTCAGCGGTTATCCGGTCCGTGCGTTGCTACCCGGCGATGCCCCTGGCGGAACAACCGGTACACAAGTGGCACGTCCACTTCGGTCCTCTCGTACTAGAAGCAGATCCTCTCAATTTTCCAAACGCCCACGGCAGATAGGGACCGAACTGTCTCACGACGTTCTGAACCCAGCTCGCGTACCGCTTTAATTGGCGAACAGCCAAACCCTTGGGACCTA
>JAMOAW010000036.1:0-23211 GCA_039908535.1 Magnetococcus sp. DMHC-6
TGTGAAAAGCTTGAGAATGTATCCACGAATCACAACTCGATCAAAGCAAGAATAGTGGAAGTCGATATTGGACTCAAATTGTTTCAGAAACGCTTTCATGGTGGTCTCCCAGGGGGGGGGTAAAGAAGAACATCATGATGAAGTAAAAGTAGGATGAAATTCAAGCCTTTTGCAAGTTTTGAACTTTAGTTCGTTAATGATTATCTGGACGCGAGGTAAATCATGCATTTTGAAATTTTGGTCGAGGGGCAGAGTGAGTTGATTGCGCTTTCCATTCTTATGGAAAAAATTATTGGCCCCTATAAAAGACCGCATACATGGAAAATTCATCAACATCGAGGAATTGGAACACTTCCCGAACAACCCCATTTGCCACCCAATAGAAATGACCAGACTCTGCTTCACAATCTTCCACACAAGCTGAGGGCTTATGGAAAAGCGATGCAGGGGGATGCCATGGTTGTTGTACTGGTTGATCTGGATGATAGGTCCGATTGCCGTCATTTTAAACAGCAACTCGTTGAATTATTAAATTCTTGTCCAACCAAACCAACCTGTCTATTCCGAATTGCCGTTGAGGAACTTGAGGCGTGGTATTTTGGCGATTCAGATGCCATTCGCTCAGCCTATCCTCATGCCATATCTGAAATATTGAGTTCTTATATTCAGGATTCCCAATGTGGTCCCTGGGAGACTATGGCCGATGCCATTTATCCAGAGGGAAGAATGGCTTTGTGTTCTTCTGGAAAACGATCTTCTCTTGTTCTTGCACAAAAATTAAAATGGACAAAAGCGATTGCTCCAAAAATGGATGTTGAACGAAACACTTCTCCCAGTTTTAAATGTTTTCGGGATGGTTTGCGCAATGCGATTAGGTTATCATAAAGCCCCTAAAGAGTCCATTTTTTTTTGTTATTAGGATGATTATATAGAACGAACCATCTTGAATGTTAAGATATGTTGGTATACGGTTGACCTGAAGGTTTTTTTGGATTATTTTTACGAATTTAATAAAGATTTATAGATCCTCTGTAAGGAGTTTTTTATGACCCGATACGGTTTTCCCAAAAAGCAAGGCCTGTATGATCCCATTTTTGAACGCGATGCGTGTGGCGTTGGGTTTGTGGCCAATGTGAAGGGAGAAAAATCTCACGAAACCATTCAAATGGGCCTGACGGTCCTGGGCAATCTGGCCCATCGCGGCGCGGTCGGTTCCGACCCTCTGACCGGCGATGGTGCGGGTATTCTGATGCAAATTCCCGATGCCTTTTTCCGGGAGGAGTGCCAGGAACTCGGCATAAAATTACCTCCAGAGGGGGAGTATGCGGTAGGGGTGGTTTTTTTGCCCAAAGAAGATGGGATGCGGACCTCTTTTACCCGGGTGGTGGAAAATATGGTGGGTGAGGAGGGACAGCTGTTGTTGGGCTGGCGCGATGTCCCCATCCAAGAGGACGCCCCGATCGGTTATAAGGCCAAAGGGTCTGCCCCAGTCATTCGACAGGTGTTCGTTGGGATGCGCGATTCTCGAGGAGAAGCAGAACAAAACACCCCGATGGATCCAGATTGGTTTGAACGACGTCTTTATATCATTCGTCGTCGGATTGAAAAAGCGGTGATGGGTTATGGTATGGAGGAGGTTAAATCCTTCTATATTGCGAGTTTCTCTTCTCGGACCGTCCTTTACAAGGGCATGTTTTTGGCCGATCAGGTGCCGGCTTTTTATATAGATCTTGGGGATTCGCGCTTGGTAAGTTCTTTTGCCATGGTGCATCAGCGTTATTCTACCAATACTTTTCCAACTTGGAGTTTGGCCCAACCGTTTCGGTTTATCTGTCACAACGGTGAAATCAACACCTTGCGGGGAAATATCAACTGGATGCGGGCCAGAGAAGCGGCCTTGGAGTCGCCGTTGTTTGGCGAGGATATGAAAAAATTATTCCCTATCGTGCCAGAGGGCCTCTCTGATTCGGCCTCTTTTGATTGCGCGTTGGAGTTATTGTTGATGAGTGGTCGTTCGTTGCCCCACGCCATGATGATGATGATCCCGGAAGCTTGGGAGAACCATCACCAAATGGATGAAACTCGGCGTGGTTTTTACGAATATCACGCCTCCCTTATGGAACCATGGGATGGACCAGCGGCGGTGGTGTTTACCGATGGACGGGTGATCGGGGCCACATTGGATCGCAATGGTTTGCGTCCTGCCCGCTATCAGGTTCTTAAAAATGGTTTATGTATCATGGCATCTGAGGCGGGAACCTATACGTTTCCACCGGAGGAGGTTGAGTATAACGGTCGATTGCAGCCGGGGCGTATGTTTATTATTGATATGGCTCAAGGGCGGATTATTGATGACTCGGAGGTTAAACAACAGATTGTTGCCAAACAGCCCTATATGGAGTGGGTGAAAGAGGGGCTTTTGGATCTGGATGACCTTCCTGATGGATCAGAGGAACCTAAGGAACAGACCTCATTGCATGTCTCACAGCAGGCTTTTGGCTATACTGAGGAGGACATCACGGTTATTTTGGCCCCCATGGCAGCCCTTGGCGAAGAGCCAACTGGGTCTATGGGCAACGATGTGCCACCAGCGGTTTTATCGGATCGGCCTGTTTTGTTGTATAATTATTTTAAACAACTCTTCGCCCAGGTGACCAATCCCCCTATTGATCCCATCCGTGAAGCCTTGGTGATGAGCTTGTATCTACAACTGGGGCCAATGGGCAATTTATTCACCGAAACCCCAGACCATGTACGCCGGTTGCGTCTGCATCAACCCATATTGACCAATGCCGATCTAGCCAAAATTCGTGCTTGTTCTCATCCGCATCTGCGGGCGAAGACCATCTCTATTTTATTTCCGGTGGATCACGGGCCTTTTGGGATGGAATCGGCCCTCAAACGATTGTTTGATGAAATTTCATTGGCCGTTGGAGAGGGGTATGGGGTTTTGATTCTCAGTGACCGTGGGATCACCCCCCAGATGGCTCCAATGCCGGCGTTATTGGCCATTTCTAGTGTGCACCATTACCTGATTCGCGGTGGTCTGCGGGATCGGGTTGGTTTGGTTGTGGAAACGGGAGAGGCGCGTGAGATCACCCATTTTGCGTTGCTGTTTGGGTATGGAGCTGGGGCCGTCAATCCCTATTTGGCCTTTTCTACTCTGGACGATTTAACCCAACGCGGCTTGGTGGAGGGGGTAGCGGATCCTATTAAAGCCCAGAAAAAATATATTGCTGTGGTTGGCAAGGGGTTAATGAAAATTTTTTCCAAAATGGGCATTTCGACCCTGCAGAGCTATCGCGGGGCGCAAATCTATGAAGCCATTGGAATTAATCATGGGGTGGTGGAACGTTATTTTACCGGGACTGTTTCGCGCATTCAGGGGATTACGCTTTCCCAAATTGCCGAGGAGTCTTTGCGTCGCCATAAGCGGGCTTTTGGAGAAAATTTATTCTATGCTAACAATTTGGATGTGGGTGGCGAGTATAAATTTCGTCATGGCGGGGAGCGGCATCTTTGGAATCCAGAAAGTATTGCCAAGTTACAACTCTCTACCCGTGAAAATCGGTATGAGGTATACAAAGAGTTTTCCCAGGCGATCAACCATCAAGCTGAGGGATTCTGTACTTTACGGGGGTTATTTCGTTTAAAAAAATCCTCCAGGCCGATACCCTTGGATGATGTGGAACCCGCCTCGGTGATTGTCAAGCGGTTTGTGACCGGGGCCATGTCGTTTGGATCCATCTCCAAGGAGGCCCACGAAACCTTGGCCATAGCCATGAATCGACTGGGGGGGATGTCGAATACCGGGGAGGGGGGAGAGGATTCGTTGCGTTATAAACCCCGTCCCAATGGGGATGACCCGTGCAGTGCGATTAAACAGGTGGCCTCAGGTCGGTTTGGGGTGCATAGCCACTATCTGGTGAATGCAAAAGAGATTCAGATTAAAATCGCCCAAGGGGCCAAACCTGGGGAAGGGGGGCAGTTGCCGGGTTATAAGGTCAACGAAGTGATTGCCCGTATTCGCCACACCACCCCTGGTGTGACCCTGATCAGCCCACCGCCTCATCACGATATCTATTCGATTGAAGATTTGGCCCAGTTGATTTTTGATTTAAAAAATGTCAATCCAACGGCGCGGATTTCGGTGAAATTGGTTTCTGAAATTGGGGTGGGGATTGTGGCGGCTGGGGTGGCCAAGGGGCATTCGGATATGATTTTAATCTCAGGGGGGGATGGAGGCACAGGAGCCAGTCCCTTGAGTTCTATCAAGCATGCTGGTTTGCCTTGGGAGTTGGGGTTGGCGGAGACCCATCAAGTTTTGGTGTTGAACGATCTACGGGGTAGGGTCCGTTTACAGACCGATGGTCAAATGCGCACGGGTCGGGATGTGGTGATAGCTGCGTTGTTGGGGGCAGAGGAGTTTGGCTTTAGCACGGCGGCCTTGGTGGTGGAGGGGTGCGTGATGATGCGTAAATGTCATTTAGGCACCTGCCCGGTCGGGGTGGCCACTCAGGATCCCGAATTGCGCAGTCGTTTTACGGGTAAAGCACAGCATGTGGTCAACTATTTTTATTTTGTTGCCAATGAAGTGCGGGAGCTGATGGCCGAAATGGGTTTCCGTACTTTGGACGAGATGATCGGTCGGGTGGATCGAATTGAGATTGAACGGGCGGTTAGCCATTGGAAGGCCCGTGGGTTGGATTTTTCGGTTATTCTCACCAAGCCCGATGTGCCATCTAACATACATACCCGTTATTTTCAACCGCAAAATCATGGGATAGATGGGGTATTGGATCATAAACTCATGGATTTGGCCGAACGGGTGTTTAAAAATCGCGAACCCATTGAAATTCGCCTGCCCATTCACAACACCGATCGCACGACGGGGGCGATGTTGGGTGGCGAGATCTCCAAACGTTTTGGTGCGGGGGGACTGCCAGAGGATACCATTCGGATCTATTTTGAAGGGGTGGCGGGTCAGAGCTTTGGGGCTTTTAATGTAAAAGGGGTCTCTCTTTTTGTGGATGGGATGGCCAACGACTATGTGGGCAAAGGCATGTCTGGGGGGCGGATTGTTGTGCGTACCCCACGCAAATCGACCTTTGCTCCAGAGAAAAATATCATTGTTGGCAATACGCTGTTATATGGGGCCGTGGGCGGAGAGGCCTTTTTCCATGGCATGGCTGGTGAGCGTTTTGGGGTGCGTAATTCTGGAGCGCAGGCGGTGGTGGAGGGGTTGGGAGACCACGGCTGTGAATATATGACCGGGGGTGTTGTGGTGGTATTGGGTCCGACGGGACGCAATTTTGCCGCCGGCATGAGTGGGGGAATGGCCTTTGTTCTGGATGAACAAGGGAGGTTTTCCTCTTTATGCAACATGGCCATGGTGGAGTTGGAGGCCGTTGTCGATGAGGAGGACAAAGAGATATTGCACACGCTCATCAAAAAACATGTCGTTTATACCAGCAGTGGTCAAGGTTTGAAAATTCTTGAAAATTGGGAGTCATTTTTACCAAAATTTATCAAGGTGATTCCAACGGAATACAAGAAGGTTTTGGCAGCTCTTAAACATAAAACATCTGGGGGAGCATCGCCTCAACAATCCCCTACAGGACGGGAGAAAACGGCTCATGGGTAATCCAACGGCTTTTATGGAGATTGAACGGCAAACGCCTGCGACCCGACCAGTGGCTGAGCGGGTGTTGGATTGGCAGGAGCTATACCAAACTTTTCCCTTGGAGCGATTACAGGAGCAGGCCTCCCGTTGTATGGATTGTGGGGTACCTTTTTGTCACAATGGTTGTACTTTATACAATTTGGCTCCGGTTTTTAACGAATGGGTCTATCGAGGCCAGTGGGCTGAGGCGTTGCGTGTGATACAGCGTACCAACAATTTTCCTGAATTTACGGGTCGTATTTGTCCTTCGTTGTGTGAAGCCTCTTGTGTATCGGGCATCGGTGGGGAGGCGGTTTCTATTCGTCAGATAGAAAAGACCATTGCTGAGGAGGGGTTTAAACGGGGGTTGGTGGTGCCATTCAAGCCGTTTAAAAAGACGGGCAAACGGGTGGCGGTGGTTGGTTCAGGTCCGGCGGGATTGGCGGCAAGTCAGCAATTGACGCGAGCGGGTCATGAGGTGACTTTATTTGAAAAAAATGCTCGAGTTGGTGGGCTGCTGCGCTTTGGCATTCCTGATTTTAAACTGGATAAAAAGATCATTGATCGGCGTATGGAACAACTTATTGCCGAAGGTTTAACGATTCGCACCGGTGTTCATGTTGGTAAAGATCTCTCTGTTGCCCAACTGCGTGCCGATTTTGATGCCATTTTACTGACAGGTGGCGCAGAGAAGCCCCGCGATCTTTCTATACCGGGTCGTACCCTTTCTGGGATTCATTTTGCGATGGAATTTTTGGCTCAGCAAAATCGACGTTTGGCCGGTGATGATCTTGGCGGGGAGCCAGAGATAACTGCCAAGGGTAAAAAGGTTGTGGTGATTGGTGGTGGGGATACGGGTTCTGACTGTGTTGGAACATCGATCCGACAAGGGGCGATTTCAGTCACGCAAATTGAACTGTTACCCAAGCCTCCTCAAAACCGTTCTCCTGCCACCCCCTGGCCGGAGTGGCCCAACATGTTGCGTATTTCCACCTCTCACGAGGAGGGGTGTGAGCGGATGTGGAGCATCACCACCCATCAATTTATTGGGGAAGGGGATCGTTTGCAACGCTTGCAATGTGCTCGTTTGCGTTGGGAGGAGCCAGAAAACGGTGGACGCCCCACTATGACAGAAATTCCCGACAGTACATTCACTCTAGAAGCGGACCTAGCCCTGTTGGCCTTAGGCTTTTTACACCCTGTCCACGAGGGATTATTGACCGACTTAGGGGTAGAGCGTGACCCACGTGGTAACGTCAAAACAAATACTCGCGCCATGACTAGTATTGAAGGCATCTTTTCTGCTGGCGACATGGCTACCGGCCAATCTTTAGTCGTAAAATCCATCGCCAGTGGCAGAGCTGCCGCTCGTGAGATAGATGGGTGGTTACGTGGGGGGGTGTCGGTGTTGCTGTAAGGGGAGGAGAGGTTTTTATATTGGGGATTTTTCCAAGAACCCTGGAGCCTTTGGCTCTGGGGTTTTTTGATGGAAGATGTTGACTAAACGAAATGGATTCTCAGGATGAATTTTAACACGGTAAATTTGTTCTCGACCCGTGAGGCTACGAAACGGTAGCGCGACAGGTGTTTTGCGTCATATGGAGGTAGTCAAATACCAATCGCACGCTCATGGTCAGTTGCCGCATCTTCTGAGCCACGTTGGCGACGCCTTTGGATTTGATGGTTCCGATGGCGAAACGGCGCAACCGGGTGATATTGGCGGGGCCGTGACCTTTGCTGATTCGAGAACGATTTTCGTCGAAATTCCAGTCAAGGATGTAATTAAAATTGGCGTCCCGTTCCCATACGATTTATGGGAACGGGGGGGGGCGATTTTATTGGGCTACGTTAACTAAAGAGGGGCGTAATAGGCGACCGTTAAGGGTATAACCGGTTTGTAACTCTTGGACGACACTCCCTGAAGCGGCTGTGCTATCGCTTACTTGTGAAACCGCTTGATGAAAATTGGGATCAAACGGTAAATTTAAAACTGCAATGCTCTGAATGCCATGTTTATTAAAGGTGCGTTGGATCTCCCCTTTTAACATATGGACCCCTTCTAGCATGGATTTTACCTTAGGAGGGAGATTGGCAAATTCTTCCGGGTTCGCTTGAACAAATGCCAACGCACGGTCCACATTGTCAGCTAAGGTTAAAAGATCGTTGGCGAACCCTTCGATGGCAAATTTGTGGGCTTTTTCTTTTTCTTTTTCCGTCCGTTTGCGTAAATTTTCCATCTCGGCAATGGCCCGGAGATAATCGGAGCGGTTTTGTAATGCTTCCGAACGGGCTTGCTCAAGTTCAGACTCTAACGCCTTCAGACGTTGTTCAACGATCAGCTCATTTTCTTCATGAGGAGTTTCGGGAGTAGTGGTTTCTTCAATTTCTGAATTGTCAGAAATCATCTCCTGCTCGGTGCTGTTTTCAGCCATGTTAGTCGGTTCCTTTGAATAGGTGACTCAATTATAGGGACAGGCCCCAGTGGCACAACTGCCTCCCCCACAATTTGGCGGTGGGCCAGCGTCGGGTTGGCCTAGTTTGGTGGAACCCATAATTCCGCCAGTTGTCAATAATTTGCGGACCTTGTGGGCACCGCAACTCGGACATTGGGAAACCGAAGGGGCCGACATGCGATGTTCCCGTTCAAATTGAATACCGCAGGCATCACATTTGTAATCGTACAAAGGCATGAATCTCTCCTGTTGCGTGTTGCAGGTCAAAATATATCCGTGGATCCAGTAGACGGCTTAAAAAAAATCGACCGTCCAAATCATTTATTTATTGTTTTTAAATAGGATCAAATCAATTGCTTTTCAAGGGGAAGGAGAAAATTTTTCAGATTATTTGTAAAAAAACATTGAAAATACAGATTTTTTTTAGTTTCAATTAAAAAAATAAGTTATTAATACGAATCGTTCTTGTTTTTTATATGAAGCACTCTTTATACTTTGAATAAAATCGTCAATAGTTAACCTAGCTATTTGAATATTCTGAGTAGGTAAAATAATTTGTTTAATAGTATTTTTTAGTATATATCCATAGGAATCTTGATGCATCCATTAAATAAACGCTCAAAAGATCATGCCATTGAGATTGCGCCCCGGACATGGTGGGTGGGTCACTATTTACCGGGAGATCCCTTTCAGTGTCACGCCTATTTGATCGAACACGGTGATCAGTCGGTATTGGTGGATCCTGGTTCGGCTTTGACCTTTCCATACACCTTGAGCAAAATTGAAGAGGTCATTCCTTTTAGCAACATTCGTTATTTTCTTTGTCATCATCAAGATCCAGATATTACCGCTTCTCTCATGTCGATTGATCAAATGGTGCGTCGAGAAGATGCCATGGTTATCAGTCATTGGCGAGCCAATGTATTGCTTAAACATTATGGCCTTAAACTTTCATTTATCTGCGTGGAAAAAATTCATTGGTCGTTAGACTTGGGGGGGCGCATATTGCAATTTATTTTTACCCCTTATCTACATTTTCCTGGGGCTTTTTGTACCTTTGATGTCGGCACAGGGACTCTTTTTTCAAGTGATTTGTTTGGGGGATTTACTGAAAAGTGGCAGTTGGCGGCGGAAGACGAAAGTTATTTTGAGGCCATTCGTCCTTTCCACGAACATTATATGCCAAGCCAAGACATTTTACAGTATGGTATCGCTAAACTGGAACGATTTCCCATACAGATGATTGCCCCTCAGCATGGATCTCTTATCCCAAAGCCGCTGGTCGGTTTTATGATGGATCAATTGAAGAGCCTTGATTGTGGGCTTTTTTTAATGACCCACTCCAATTCAGATTTTCAAAGGTTATCACAGTTAAATCGTGTGCTGCGTGAGGTGATGAATACCATGGTCATGCATCGGGATTTTAGTCAAGTGGTAGCCCGAATTCTTGAATTGGCCCAACCTATTATTCCAGTAATCAAATTGGAATTCTATTCTATTTTGGACAATGAGGAGATCTTGCATCTTGCTCCTGAATCTGGTTATCGCGGCAAGCGACAATGCCCTCCAGAGAAGTACCGGATGATTTTGGGCAAAGATCGTTTTTTTTGGGATTCTCATTACCAAAAACCCTATTTAATCTCCCAAACAGGGGATATGCATCCTAATAGGGTTGACCAGGAATTTTGCCAAGTGTTGGTGCTGCCTCTTTTTTCGACTATTCATCAAACTATTCAGGCCGTGGTTATTTTTCATCTGTCCGAAAATATTCACATTTCGGAGGAGATGTCTCATGTGTTAAGCCAAATCAGCATGGCATTGGGGGTTGCTGTGGAACGGGAGGTGATTTACCAATCGATTGATATGGAACGGCAACGGATTTATGAACGTTCCATCCGCGATACGTTGACCAATTTGTACACCAGAGTCTATATGCAGGATACCACAACCCGTTTGTGTCGTGTACACGATCGCGACGAAAATGCCACCATTGCCATAGCTATGTTTGATATTGATCATTTTAAATCGGTAAACGATACGTATGGTCATGCCGCTGGGGATCTGGTATTAAAACGGGTGGCCCAGGTGTTGATTACCGGAACGCGAAGCGTGGATCTTCCCGTCCGTATGGGAGGTGAAGAGTTTGCCGTATTTATTTTAGGGACAACGGAAAAATTATCGATTGATATTGCGGAAAGAATTCGCATTAAAGTGACTCAGTTGACTTTTGAAGGGAGCCTGGCGGATAGGGTAGTGACCATTAGTTGTGGTTTGATTTTTCGCCGTCAAGAAGAGCCTTTGGAAGCGGCTATGGAGCGAGCCGATGTTGCTTTGTATCAGGCAAAGAATGGTGGTAGGAATCGAATTGTCGTTGGCAAGTGATAACCATCATGTTAAAAATAAATTATTTTAACATGGGTTCATCTATTTTGTGGATGGGAACAACGTGGCTAAATCATCTTGGAATAAGCGTAATATATTGTTTATTACCGGGATATTTTTGATTTCAGTAATTCTTTCCTGGTCTGCCTTCCATCTATTACCTTTTTTGGGGATTACCGAACGTTGGTTGGGCGATTTTAGTGTCGCAGCACTTCATCCACCTGAAAAACAACACCCGGATATCATTATCGTCACCATCACCGAAGATACCCTCGCACAGTTTCCTTACCGTTCCCCCATTGATCGAGATTTTTTAGCTGACCTCTTGCAACGAATGGAAAATTTTGGTGCCAAGGGTATTCTTTTAGATGTATTATTGGATCAGCCTACCGAATCTAACAAAGATAAGCATTTAAAGGATGTTTTGACGCAACTAAAAATTCCTCTGGTTGTTTCTTATATTAAAGACAAAAAATTATTGACCGAAAGACAGACGCAGTTTTTGGATGATTATTTACCTATCCAAATTCGCGGTTTTACCAATTTATTAAAAGATCCTCATGATGGGACGGTACGATGGATTTTTCCAGGGGATTTTTTGGCGAATGGGGTCTATCTTAAAGGCTTGAGTTATGCTTTGGCTGAGAAGATGGGGTATAACATCTCTCCGAATCAAGAAGAGATCGCTTGGCGGGGACAACCAGATGATAAAACGCCGCCTTTTGTTGAATATCCAGCCCATCTGACCGCTGTTTTACCTGGGGCATGGTTTAAAGATAAAATTGTTTTGATTGGAGCCGATTTAACTCTGACCGATTTGCATCGAACTCCTTTTTCTATTTTGTCCAAAGTGACGGATCTTCAGCCTCGGCATGGTTTTGGAACCCCTGGCATTTTGGTTCATGCCCATTCCCTGGCGCAAATTTTGGAAGGCCGTCAATCTCCCAATTTGAGGATGTTTGGGCAATTGGCTATTACAGCAGTCGCGGCCTTTGTGGGAATGGGGCTTGCTTTGGTCTCGATTCCATTTTTTGGATTGTTTTTATTGGCTTTTATTATTGTCCTTCTCTATTGGACGGGGGTGTTGGAATTTTTTTATACTGGTGGTCCATTGTTGCCTTTTATCCCACCTACCTTCTCTTTTTTGACATCTCTATGGCTGGTGGAGATCTATACCGGTCGTCAAATGCGCCAGCAAAAGGAGTTTATTCGTACTGCCTTTGCCCATTATTTGGCACCAACCGTGGTTCAGCAACTGGTGGACAATCCAGCAGAGCTCTCTTTAAATGGTGAACGGCGTGAGTTGACCTTTATTTTTACCGATGTGGCGGGTTTTACGACCTTATCGGAAAGCATGGACCCGTTGGAGCTATCCAATTTACTTAATCTCTATTTGGGTGGGATAAATGATATTATTTTGCGGCATCAGGGAACGGTGATTAACTTTATTGGTGATGCGGTGTTTGCTTTGTTTGGAGCTCCGGTGGCGCAAAAGGATCATGCGTTGCGGGCGGTGCAGTGTGTCATTGATTTGGATCGATTTTCTGAAGGGTTTCGGCATCAACAAGCCCTGAAAGGGATCGATTTTGGGGTAACCCGGATTGGCCTACATTCCGGTTTGGCCACGGTGGGCAATATGGGTGCGAAGACTCGGTTTCAGTATACATCCCTTGGGGATGCGGTCAATACAGCTGCCCGACTCGAAGGGTTAAACAAATATTTTTCTACCCGTATTTGTATCTCTTTGGAGACCGTTTTAAAGTGCCAAGAGTCTCTTCTTTTTCGGCCAATGGCTAAAGTTGTGGTCAAAGGTAAAAGCATTCCTCTGGAGGTCTATGAAGTGGTCTTGACCGAGCAGGATGCCCAGGAGAAGAGATATTTGGCGACCTATCTCAAAGCGTATCACTTTTTGGATAGCAAAGATGTCGATAATGCCTATCAATTATTTCTTCATCTCAAACAAACTCGACCGGAGGATCCATTGGTTGATTTTCATCTCAAACGCATTGAGGAGGGTCACACCGATATTCATGTGGTGATGACAGCAAAGTAATGAAACGACTGCAACAACATTTACAAGAGTGGGTCAGGGAAGGGTTTATTCTCTCCTCTCAGGCCGAAAGCATTGCCGCCTATGAAGATAATCGTCCTGCTGGGAGCTGGATGCGGACCAGTTTTATGGCATTGGGGGCGACGGTGATTGGTTTGGGGATTATCTCCTTGGTAGCGGCGAATTGGTATCTCATCTCTTCCCAGATCAAGCTTGGTGGAGATTTATTGTTGCTACTTGCTTTGGCAAGCGGGGTTTTATGGACGGGAGAGCGACAAACTGTTTGGCTGCGGGAGATTTTTTTAATTTTATTTTTGTTGGCATGTATGGCCTCCATTGGTTTGATTGGTCAAATTTATCATGCTTCTGGTCATTTACCTGAAGCCATGCTTTTTTGGTGTTTGGCCACCTTGTCGGCGGTATTGTTATCCAAAGAGTCTTATCTTCCATTTTTGTGGACCACTCTGTTTTTGGGAAGTCTTCTTTTTTATTCTTGGGAGCGGATGCTGTTTTATCCGCATCATTCTGACTTTTGGCGTTGGTTGGGTTTAATTTTGCTCTTGCCATCTTTTTGTGCCATATTCTCCCATCTACTGACCCGTTTGCGAGGACCGCTCTCTTTGATTGTGGCCCTAAAAGGGTGGACGCTCATTTCGGCGGGCATGGGGGTTTTTACGATTGATTTGATACTTTCATCCTCTGAACAGCCTACAGATTCTGGTTGGTTGGTTTTTTTACCTGGATTTATTTTTGGGGGGATCCTTTGGCTGGGTATTTGGATGGATAAGGGGATCCGGGCACTCAGGAAAAAATTATTATTGATCTCTTGGGCTCTTTACATGATCTCTTTTCCTCTTGGTTCCATGTTTTTGACTTCAGAGTATGCTGGGGCTGGTTTTACGATTGCCATTATGGGATCTTTTGCTGGTGCTGTCGGATTGGCGGGGCAACGATCGATTTTTACTTATTTAATTTTGTTGATGGGGTTGCGATTTTTGGGTGTCTATGTGACAGCGGTGGGGGGGTTGGCGTTGACTGGTGTGGGCTTGATTTTTTCTGGACTATTGATTTTGGGGATTATTTATCTTTGGGGAAAAAATCGACAAAAGATTGTGGCTTGGGTAGAGGGGTTGGAGTCATGAATCGGCAAAGGTTTTATACTTTTGTGGCACTTTTGATTCCCATTTTGGCTCTATCTGGATTGGCTGGTTGGAAGCATTGGCATCAAAGTCATGGCCAAGAGGTGGTACTGTCGGTGCAAGCCCTGGACCCACGGGATCTTTTATCTGGCCATTATTTAACTTTTCAGGTCGATTATGGTTTGGAGAGCATGTGTCGCCCAATCTCATCGAATGACGCATTGAGGAATGACGCGCTTTATGTTTGTCTTGATCCAAAAAATATTTTTGAAACCATGCCCCAGGGAGAAGCCTGTTCCCTTTTTATCCGTGGTAGCTGTCGAAGGGGAGTGTTTGAGGCCGGGATAGAACGTTTTTTTATTCCACAGGAGTATGCTTCTCGTTTAGAAAGGGCGATCAGCAATAAAATATGTACCGTTTTGGTATCGGTTACGGACGATGGAACGGCTACTTTACAGGATTTTCGTATTGAGGGACGTTCATGGAGCGATTATGTCCATGAAAATTTTGCGCCATGAAGGTATGATTTTGTAACAATAGAGAGTGTCCATCCTCACTGAGTTGCCTTGGAGAACTGTTTATGACTTTAACCGATGATCATCACGCCTCTGTGCCATTCTCCGAAGAACATAGATTGCCATTGATGGTGTTTCGTTTGCGGTTGGTGGCCCGTTTTTCTTTGCTGGTAGGGGGGGGGGGCCGCAGTGGTTTTGGCTGGTATGGCTTGGTGGTTGGCCTCTCAGAATGGAGGAACCTATATGGATGTGGTGCAGCATTATGCCTTATCTAGACGAAATTTGATTCCTTCATTGCTTATTTCTGGTTTAATTTTGATCCTCATCGTTGGTTTGATTACCAGTGCCATTGCCATTTACAGCACTTTTCGAGTGGCTGGTCCTTTATACCATTTTACCCGTGACTTAGAGCGTCAAATTGAAGAGGGTCCGCTTCCGGTGGAGCGCATTCGCGAGGGGGATTTGTTGCAAAAGGAGTGTTTCCATTTGGCACGCTCAGCTGAACATCTTCAGGCTTACTATGATGCCATGAGTGAATTGATCGATTTGGCTTGGATGCAATTAACGCTTCAGGATCCAAACATGGGGGGTGGGTTGCAGAAAAATTTAGACCGTTTAAGAGAATTGGAACGATTGGTGAGGTTTTGATCTTATGAGAGTGGTATCGCCAAATAGGGTAGCCAAAAAATGACCCAAGAGAATCCCTATACCATTGAAGATTTGGTTAAAGTCCATCGAGAGAAGGCGGAGACACCCCCTTTACCTGTTCGACCAAAAAACACCTTTCGTCGGCGTCGGTATGTTGATTTTGTTTTGCAAATGCGTATGCTTTTGGCCTTGGTGGCGATGGAGACGGGTTTGGTGGCAGGCGGTCTTTTTTATTTATATATTCGTTTTGATGCCATTATCAATAATAGTTTGTATCGTATACATCAAAGACAAGGGCATGGCCCTTTTTTAGAGATGTTACAAGAGGTTGGTTTGGTGATTTTGGTTATTGTTGTTATCAATCTACTGGCCTGGATGTTTGCCAATTGGATCTGGGTTCGTTTTGTACAGTCGGTTTTAACCCCTTTTAATCTTATGTTAGACCGTATGTCTCGGTTGGATATGCAGGAGGATAGGGGGATTATGCCCAAACATGAATCTTTGGATCGTATGTTGTCTTGGCGGCAGAAAGAGCGTCGGCGTATGTTGATGATCAAAGCCTATTTGGCGGGGATTTCATTGGAGGGCGATTTAACGAAGGCGGATGTCCGGTCCAACTTACAAAATCGATTCCGTAAAATTCGCCGCATTTTACCGCCCCACAGTCGGCGTATTTTAAGCGCAATCAAAGAGTTTCGTGAAGCGCGATTGCCTGGTTTTGATGACTAGAAAAAGAGAAGGTTCTCTGATGACAGAGGCCGTGAACAATATTGTCAAGGCTCTTGTTTGATCATGGGGTGTTTTTTTAAAAAGAATGTCGTATAGTCACAGCGTATAAGGAAACTCACATCTTGAGCTGTATGGATCGTCTACATTGACAATGGAAGGAAATTTTTATGCTTGCAGCCTATCGCCAACACGTTTCTGATCGCGCCAAAGAGGGGGTTCCTCCTCTGCCTTTGAACGCAGAGCAAACCACCGCTTTAGTGGAACTGCTGAAAAATCCTCCCTCTGGAGAGGAAGCTACGCTGATGGATCTGATCGCCAATCAGGTTCCTCCAGGAGTGGACGATGCTTCTATGGTTAAGGCAAAGTTTTTATCTGCTGTGGCCAAGGGAACCGAACACTCGCCGATGATTACCCCTAAACAGGCTGTTCATTTGTTAGGGACCATGATCGGTGGATTTAATGTCGATCCGTTGATTGATCTTCTTGATCATGCCTCTCTTGCTGAAGAGGCCATGGCCGCCCTTTCCAACACCCTTTTGGTCTATGATAGCTTTAAAAATGTGGTGGCAAAATCCAAAAGCAATCCCTTTGCCAAACAAGTGCTGCAAAATTGGGCCGATGCCACGTGGTTTACCTCTCGTCCTGAAATGGCGGAATCCATCACCCTGACGGTTTTTAAGGTGGACGGTGAAACCAATACCGACGATCTCTCTCCCGCTTCAGAAGCCTGGAGTCGTCCAGATGTACCGGTACATGCCAAATCCATGTTGATCAATCGGAAGCCTGGTTCTTTGGATGTTTTGGCTGAGTTACGTCAAAAAGGTCATCCCATTGCCTATGTTGGTGATGTGGTTGGCACGGGATCATCGCGCAAATCGGCGGCCAACTCTTTGATTTGGCATATTGGTCAAGACATTCCTTATGTTCCGGCCAAACGGACTGGTGGTACGGTTTTGGGCAGCACCATTGCCCCAATCTTTTTCAATACCGCTGAAGACTCTGGCATGTTGCCGATTCAATGCGATGTTTCTAAGCTCTCCACCGGGGATGTTATTACGATTCATACCCGTGCGGGAACCATTAGCAAAGATGGTCAGACGATTGTTCATTTTAAATTGAGTCCATCGACGTTGTCGGATGAGGTGCGGGCGGGTGGTCGGGTCAATTTGATTATTGGCCGCAAACTGACGGCTCAAGCCCGTGAGGCGTTGGGTCTGCCACCTAGCACCCAGTTTATTCTTGCCGATGTTCCACCGGATACGGGCAAAGGGTATACTTTGGCGCAAAAGATTGTTGGTAAGGCCATCGGTGCGCCAGGGGTGCGTCCAGGGGCCTATTGTGAACCCACGATGACCACGGTTGGTTCCCAGGACACCACGGGTCCGATGACCCGCGATGAAATCAAAGAACTGGCCTGTTTGGGTTTTTCGGCTGATTTTGTGGTGCAAACTTTCTGTCACACGGCGGCCTATCCCAAGCCAGTGGATATTAAAACCCACAAGACATTGGGTCAATTTTTTGTTGATCGTTCGGGTGTTTCATTGCGGGTGGGCGATGGGGTCATTCACTCTTGGCTCAACCGTTTTTGTTTGCCGGACACGGTCGGCACAGGTGGCGACTCGCATACTCGCTTTCCTATTGGCATCTCTTTTCCAGCTGGATCGGGTTTAGTTGCCTTTGCAGCGGCGACAGCGGCGATGCCTTTGGTGATGCCGGAATCGGTTTTGGTTCGTTTTACTGGTAAAATGCAACCTGGAATCACCCTACGTGATTTGGTCAACGCCATTCCCTACGTGGCCATTCAGAAGGGTCTGTTGACGGTGGCGAAGGCTGGAAAGAAAAATATTTTTTCAGGGCGTATTCTGGAAATCGAAGGTTTGCCAGATTTAAAAGTGGAGCAAGCTTTTGAATTGGCCGATGCCTCTGCCGAGCGCAGTGCCGCTGCTTGTACCGTATTGTTAAACAAAGAGCCGGTGGAAGAGATTTTGCGTTCAAATATTACCTTGTTGAAAAATATGCTTAATCGTGGCTATAAAAGTGCGGCGACGATTCAAAAACGCATTGATAGTATGCAGGCTTGGTTAGCCAATCCTGTCTTATTGCAACCCGATGCGGATGCGGAATATGCGGCTGTTATTGAGATCGATATGAACGAAATCAAAGAACCCATCATCGCTTGCCCCAACGATCCAGACGATGTGAAGCTCTTGTCTGAAATTGCTGGCAACAAAATTGATGAAGTTTTTATTGGTTCATGTATGACCAATATTGGTCATTTCCGTGCTGCGGCGCGGATTTTAGAGGGTCAACCAGCGGTTCCAGGTCGTTTATGGATTACGCCTCCCACGCGCATGGATGAAGAGCAACTAAAGGAAGAGGGCATGTATAGCATTTTTGGTAAAGCGGGTGCCCGCATGGAAATTCCTGGATGTTCGCTGTGTATGGGCAATCAGGCCCGTGTGAGGGACAATGCGGTGGTATTTGCGACTTCCACGCGTAATTTTGACAACCGTATTGGTAACGGGGCCAAAGTTTATTTGGGAAGTGCGGAATTGGCGGCAATTTGTTCGGCAACTGGTAAATTGCCCTCAGTGGAAGAGTATTTACAGATGATTGCGGAAAAGGTGACGCCCAAGTCGGATGCGACCTATCGTTATCTTAACTTTGATCAAATTCCAAACTATGAAAATAGTGGTGTGAATTAATCGAAAAGGGTGGGCGGGAAACCGTCCACCCCCCTTTTTTTTTATTTATAAAGAAAAAGGGGGCTGGGGGAGTGCTTCCAGTGTTTTGCCTTTGTTTTTTTTAAAGAGGTTTGCTTGATTCAAAATTTAGTAGGAACACGCATTCGTGCGGTTCGCGAGCAACGTAAATTGACCCAGCAGCAATTAGCCGATCAAGCTGGTATTCCAAGAGCCACTCTAGCCACAGTTGAACGGGATGATAGCAATCCAAGTTTAATAGTGGTGTTTAAAGTGGCACGCGCTTTAGACATGACGATTGATCAACTGGTGGAGTCGAACCGAAAGCGTATTTTGCATCTTCCTTGTCGAGAGATGCGCACCACTATTTCTGGTGATGGGGCCTATCGGGCGGTGACGGTCACGCCGACCAGTGCGTATCATATCACACAAATTGTTTTTCAACTTGATCCAGTCGGAGTATACGATGGTATTCCTCATTCACCTGGCAGTGAAGAGTATATTCATGTTTTAGAAGGCACCATAGAATTGGATGTGGCTGGGGAACAAATTCGATTGCAAAACGGTGAGACGGCTATTTTTCATGGTAATGTTCGTCATCGTTATCACAACCCATCGACGGAAATACGCGCAGTTGCGGTAGTGACTATTCTGGAAGGAGATGCTTATTTTTGATTTTGAGGAGGGGATTGCCTAGCCTCCTGAGTTTTTTTTATTTACTAGAAAAAGATTATGGGGGGGGGGAGCGGTTATCCGCTTCCCCCTCAGTTTTTTTTTATTATTCTGAATTTATTTAATTATAACCGCCAGCTGGATTAAACGTCTGCCATTGTTTGCACATTCCAGTTTGATATTGTGCTTCCATAGCGGCATAATAACTGTAACAAGCTTGGGCATTTGGACCGATATTGGGACATTGACTGCGCTGCAGGCGAATCATCTCTTTGGCCCGCTCAATGCGGCTCAAACAGTCTTGTTGCCATTTGCAAGAGAGATATTTGTTCATGGCGTATCCTGGTTGATAGGGAACCGTTCCACAGGAGTCTTGAGTTTGAGTGGTATTGGTTGTTGTGTTGGGTTCTTGCGGAATGGTGTAGCTAGCCATAGGAATGGTAGGTGCTGGTTGTTCGATGTTTTTTTTGACGACAGGGGTTACGGGTACCTCTTTTGGGGGTTGAATGGGTTCGGCCAAGGTAGGGATTGGTTCTGAATTTTCTTTTTTCTGTGTTGGTATAGTTTCTTCTTTGGGAGGCAAGCTGGGTTTGGCCTCTTGAATAGGTTGGGCAATGGGTACATTTGGTTTTTCTGGTTGAGTCTCCTGTGGGGAGAGATTTAGAAAATTAAGAGGATGAAATAAGGATGTATCAGATTTCCATTTAGAGAAATTTTCTTTTGTGTAAACGAAATTCATCAAAAGAATGGCAAAAGCTACCCCCAAGATGATCCCCAAGGCATACGGACCCAGAGACTTAAACAGCCATTTTAAAAATGTGAACATGTTTTTTCCTTTCCGGTATGGGAAGATAGGCTCATTTCAGGCAAAGAGTCAGGATGATCGTTTTTTTCATCCAGCTCATTTGTGAAGGAAGCTTTTTGTTTATGAGTATTTTTTTAATGGTAGATAAGCAAAGCTTCATTTTTTATTTTTCTATTTTGCCGTTTTTTTTGATCCAATAAAAGGGTGGTTGAACAAAAAATTTTTTTTTCTTTAATTTTTTTTTCCCTATTTCCAAAACGTTGTCCAGAGTCTGCCAGAATAAAGAGAAAAAATCAATCAAAACGCCTAGCGGTAATGCAAAAGATCCGATAATCTTTATTGGTTGAAGGATAGTATTGACAATGGAGTATTGGCAATGGACTTGGCCCAGCAGATCGCCGAACTTGAGAAATTAAGCTATGAGCGGTTAGGAGAGCAGGCAGCGAAAAAGATTTCCGAAGCGATTGCGCTCGCGTGTCTTATGCACGAAGGGCAATTTCGAAAGTTGGATGCGACTCCTTATGTCTCTCATTGTCTCAGTGTTGCGCTTAATTGTCTTTCATGGGGATTGGTGGATCCTCCAGCCATTATGGCGGCTTTGTTGCATGATGCGATTGAAGATGCGCCTGAAGAGCTGAATCCTTCTGAGCGGATTGCCCAATTAGACCCAGAGGTTTTATCTATTGTTTTGGCTCTCTCAAAAATTCGCAATCTTCAAACTGGCACTGGGGATTTACCAGCCACCTACCGTCGTATTTTGCAAGCCGCATCTAAAGATTTAAGGGTTTTGGTAGTCAAAATTTTTGATGTTTTGCACAACTCTGAGACGTTGCATGTACATGGACCGGCCAAAGCCAAGACCAAGGCCAGCATTGGATTGATCTATGTTGGTGTGGCACGGCGATTGGGTATGATGGCTTTGGCTGAAGCATTGATTGATTATCTTTTGCCAAATCTTATGCCTGTACAAATTAAGCGGGCGCAAAAAGTTTTGTTAACGCTTCAGGAGCAAGGCAAAGAGAGCATGGAACGCTTAGTGCGTAACATGAAATTAATTCTTGAAGAGGGTTTAGCACAGGATTTTATTTTAGAGCCTAAAAAAATAGCCGATTATTTTTTATTGGCAGAGCAACCCGGTACGGGTCGTTTGCGTTTGGTAGGGTGGCCGGTTTTTCGTCTGAAACTTTTTGTTGAAGATGATGATGCGGCTTGGCATGCTTTGGGAAAGATGCATGGATTGTTTGGACCATTACCGAGACATATTCGTGATTATCTGAATGCGCCCCGGGTGAACGGTTTTCGTGCATTGAGTACGCGGGTTTTTTGGGAAGGTCAGCCTTTGACCGTCCAGGTGGTGCGTACACGGGATGAAGCCGCCAACCGGATGGGTATTTTGGCTAAATGGGGTGTGAGTGGTCCTGATCCTGCTCGATATATGCGTCTTTTAGCCACCTTGGGGGATTCTGATTTACGGATGTCGGAAGTTCATGCCCATGTTTTACCGGATTTATTGGATGTTTATACGCCAAAAGGGGATCGTTTGACTTTTCCGATTGATTCGGTGGTGGTGGATTTTGCGTATCTCGTACATACAGATTTGGGTCATCGTTGTGTTGGAGCCAGGGTGAATGGAGTTCCACATCCACCAGATTTTATTTTGAGTGATGGGGATGTGGTTGATATCATGACTTCCAAAGAGGCTCGACCGCAACGAGCATGGTTGGATGTTGTCAAAACGGCTCGTGCTAGAACCTTAATCAAAGAGGCCTTGCGTGAGCAAGATATTGGTGTACAAGGGGTTCGTCGCAATCTTAAGGGTCATTTTACCCTTATTTCTTTGGTGGTACCGGATATTTTTTGGTCGCCATGTTGTCTTGCTGTTCCAGAGGATCCCATTCGAGGTCGTCTTTCTGCGGATGGGCGGTGGATTGTTCATCATGCTGAATGTGCCAATGCCAAGGGGGGTCATTGGGAGATTGGTTCTTGGGCGATTAATAATCAAGAGCCAAAACTCAAGGTTACTTTTAATATTCGTCATCAGAGTGGTGCGTTGCTTTCGGTTTTGGAATTGTTGGGTCAATTAGATGTAAATGGACATTCTATTGAAAGTAAAGGGAAGAGTGGGGATATTTTTTCTATTTCTATGGTTATGGGTGGTCAACCCATTTCAACGATGGGGAAACTTTTGAAACAGATGGCCAAAATTGAAGCTGTTCAAGATATTTTATCTTATAGTTGGTTGGATTAAAAAACAGAATATCTTATTATAACAAAGAGTTGTAAAATAAAAATGATAAATTCAATTAGAGAAAAAATGTTTAAAAAATAATTATATGAAACATTCAATATTTTATTTGCAATCTGTTTGGCTAACTGCTATAAAAGTGAATATTAATTCTTGTCTTTAGAATCGATGTCGATTTTTTCGATATTGAGAAAAGCCGCAACCTCCAAAGTTTGCACCCTTTCCCAAAATCGTCAATATTGATCAAAACATGTCTGAAGGTCGAGATCGGCGTTTCTACTTTTCTTTAAACGTGGCGAAATCATTTGACTTTTCTTAGGATGATTGCATTTTTTTGTTTTGGATCAATTGTTGTATCTGTGTGCAAGACAAAACTCGCCTATTTGTAAACCCAGACCATAGCCGTTGTTAATTGCGGCGCATCGTTTTACACGATGTTTACAATCATGTTTTTTCGTTTTTCAGAATATTTTGATAGCGATAAAGCTTTTACTATCTGTTTTAACTAATCATCTTTGAATTTAGGAGAGTGTTTCATGAAAAGAATGACAACCGTATTGGCAGCTGCAGCTATTATTGGCGGCTTTTTGACTCTTTCTACCGATGCACAGGCATTTTGGGGATGGGACAATAACAACAACAATAACGGCTATGGCAACGGCTATGGCAACGGTCGTGGCAATGGTTCAGGAAGCGGTAATTTTGGTTTTAACATGAACGGATCTGGCAATGGTGCTGGAAACGGTTATGGCAATAATGCTTGGGATAACAGCAATAATTTTAATGGTAACAACGGCTGGGGCAACAATGGTTGGGGCGGTGGACCTGGTTATGGTCCTGGTTATGGTCCTGGTCCTGGTTATGGCCCTGGTCCTGGTTATGGTCCTGGACCTGGTTATGGTCCTGGTCCTGGTTACGGCGGACCTGCTGGTTATGGTGGCCCCGGTTTTGGTTATGGCGGACCTGCTGGCTATGGTGGCCCAATGAATGGTCCAGCCGCTCCTTCTGCTCCCGAAGGTCCTCGTCGGTTAGACGGGGGCCTTTTTTATGAATGGTTATATTTAATTATATTTTTTTATATTGACCTCCATTCACTCGATGTTCAAAGTTTTCAGCAAATTTTCCAAAATTTGCTGAGTCTAGCCGTCAAGCAGCTTTTTTATATTTGAGAGATGGAGTGGGTTCCTGTCGTCCAAGATCTCTTCCCAC
>JAMOAW010000037.1:0-23564 GCA_039908535.1 Magnetococcus sp. DMHC-6
AAAAAATTTTTTGCCATCCAACTGCAATCCAACGAACCCTCAAACCGTCCAAACCTTTCATGACAAAATATGGCAAAAAATAGAGTAAAAAATTGGACTCTATAATGTTGATACCCCCCTAATTGTACACCTTTATAGCTATCACATCATTTACGGAATTGCCAAACCATTACTCTTTTGCTAATCTGCTTATTTTAATCCATATTTAAACGCAACGGGCCAGCAAGAAAAACATGATTGATATCTCTGCCACCATTCGTCAACATCTTGCCATGGTCACATCCTTAGATGCCCAGACCCCCCTTATTGCCCAAATCGCTGAACGCATGGTCCAATGTATCCATAAAAAAGGGAAAATTTTATGGATGGGAAATGGGGGAAGTGCGGCCGATTGTCAACATTTGGCCGCAGAGTTAGTGGGACGGTTTACGCGGGAGCGGAAGGCTTTGCCCTCTATCGCCTTAACCACCGACAGTTCCATTCTCACCGCCATTGGCAACGACTACGGTTATGAACGAATTTTTCAACGTCAAGTGGCGGCCCTTTGTCGACCTGAGGATGTGGTGGTGGGAATCTCTACCTCTGGAAACAGCCCCAATATTTTACACGCCTTGAACAGTGCCAAACAGTTAGGAGCCTGGACGGTTGGATTCACTGGTGGAGAGGGTGGTCAGCTTAAACTGGTGGCCGATTGTTGTTTGATCATTCCCTCCCCCATTACCGCCCGCATCCAAGAAGGACATATCTTAGTGGGACATATTTTGTGTGATTGGATTGAATCAGCCATGATGAAAATGGAAAAATATGTTTGAAAATCGCCCTCTCGTCTTGGAAATGCTCCAATCTGGATTTCTTGGTCTCTCCAGAAGCCCCAGTTCCCATTGTGCGCGTCATCCGCGAAACCGAAAGCCTGGGGGGAGCGGCCAACGTTGCTTTGAATCTAGCCAAATTGGGAATCAAACCGCTTTTGGCAGGTTTTATCGGTCAAGATCCCGTGGGCGAGAAGATCCTCTCTCTCCTCAAGGCGGAAGATATCCTTCCTTACCTGACTGCCCTTGCCGACCGTCCTACCATTCACAAAACCCGTATTCTTGGCGGTCATCAGCAGATGCTGCGGATTGATCGAGAAAGAAAACGCCCCATCACCGAAACCCATAGCACGGTTTTTTTGGCAACCCTCTTGGATATCTTAAACGCCCCACATCCCCCAGCCGTGATCATTCTTTCGGACTATGCCAAAGGAACCCTCACCGAGGTGGTTTGCCAAGGGATCATTCAACACGCCAAACAGTTAAATATACCGGTTTTGGTGGATCCCAAAGGGGATAACTATGCCAAATATCGAGGCGCGACCACCCTCTCTCCCAACCGCAAAGAACTCTCCGAGGCGGTCCAAAATCGCACCCCACTCCTAGATGATCTCCTTCAAGCGGGAGAAAATCTGCGCAAAGATCTTGAACTGGAATTTTTGACTGTCACCCTAAGTGAATTGGGCATTGCCCTGATGGATGGTCAGCAAGTGCGACGCATTCCAGCCATGGCCAAAGAGGTGTTCGATGTCTCAGGGGCGGGGGATACGGTCATCAGCACTTTGGCAGCGGGATTGGCAGCGGGATTGGGTCGAATGGATGCCTTACATCTGGCTAATTTGGCTGCTGGCGTTGTTGTGGCCAAAGTAGGCACCTGCCCCATCGAACAACGGGAACTGCTGGCCGCTCTCTCCACCGAAGAGGCCCTCAATCAATCGGATAAAATTCGCACTCTGCCTCAAGCCATGCGTTATATCACTGCTTGGCAGCACAAAGGAGAACGCCTTGTTTTCACTAATGGTTGTTTTGATCTCCTCCATGCCGGACATGTGGATTATCTGGAAAAAGCCCGTCAATTAGGCAGCCGTCTTATCGTTGGTCTCAACACCGATCGCTCTATCCGCGCCCTGAAAGGTCCAACCCGTCCCATTATTTGTGCAACAGACCGTGCCCGAGTCTTGGCTGCCTTGGCAAGCGTCGACATGGTCATTCTTTTTGACGAAGATACCCCTCTAAAACTCATCACCGCTTTGCGCCCACACATTTTGGCCAAAGGAGCGGATTACACCGAAGATCAGGTGGTGGGTGGACAAGAGGTTAAATCCTGGGGTGGTCAAGTCTCTCTCGTTCCCCTCGTTGAAGGCTTGAGCACCAGTCACATTGTGGATGTCATCCGAAAAAATTAACCCAAAATGCAGGAGTCACATATGTTTATAGTTACAGGCGGTGCTGGTTTTATTGGAGCCAATCTCATTGCCGAACTCAACCGCCGAGGAATTACCCAAATTTTGGTGGTGGATAATCTTAAAAACAGTATTAAATTTCGCAATTTAATCGATTTAAAATTTGACGATTATCTGGATAAACATGATTTTTTAAATCGAATCCAAGAGGGAGATTTCGATCAAGCTTCGATTCAAGCCATATTTCATCAAGGGGCCTGCTCCGATACCATGGAGTATGACGGAAGTTATATGATGGAGAATAATTATAATTATTCCAAAATATTATTTCATTTTGCCATCGCAAACAAAATACCCTTTATCTATGCCTCATCGGCAGCTACCTATGGGGCCAGTATTCAATTTAGCGAAGACCAAAAAAACGAAGGTCCGCTGAATATTTACGGCTATTCCAAACTGTTGTTCGATCGCTATGTGCAACGCCACTTGCCAGATTTAGACTCCCCTGTCTCTGGACTGCGTTATTTTAATGTCTACGGCCCAAGGGAACACCACAAAGGGCGTATGGCTTCCATGGTTTATCAATTACGCCATCAACTTCAAACCACCTCCATTGCCCCCTTGTTTGAAGGGAGCGGCGGTTATGGCCCTGGAGAACAACGCCGCGATTTTATTTTTGTCAATGATGTTGCCCAAGTAAATCTATTTCTAGCCGAAGGCCCCTTGAAAAAAGGCATTTTTAACGTCGGAACCGGAACCAGTCGTCCCTTTAACGATATTGCTCATATTTTAATCGCTCATCTAGGCCTTGGGACCATTCAATATAAACCCATGCCTGACACTCTCAAGGATAAATATCAAAGCTTTACCGAAGCAGAGATCACCCGCTTACGGGCTACGGGCTACGACTTGCCGTTTACCACATTAGAAGAGGGCATTCGGGCTACGTTAGCCAGTCCATTTTAAAGCCACCACATGGTCACTTTAGAAAAAGAGGGAGATATTCTCATCGTTGGTCCCGCCTGGGTCGGCGATATGGTCATGGCTCAATCTTTATTCATCTTTTTAAAACAACGCGCCCCCCACAAAGCGATTGATCTTTTGGCACCCGAGTGGACCCGACCTCTTTTGGAGCGCATGCCGCAAGTACGCCAAGCCATCTCCATGCCATTGCGACATGGTCAATTGGGAGTTTTGACCCGTTTTCAATTGGGCCGCTCCCTGCGCAATCAGGGTTATAAAGAAGCGATTGTCTTGCCCAATTCGTTCAAATCGGCTTTGGTGCCGTTTTGGGCGCACATTCCCCGGCGCACCGGTTTTGTGGGAGAGATGCGTTATGGCATTCTCAACGATTTTCGCCAGCTGGATAAAAAACGTCTTCCCCGTACGGTAGACCGTTTTTTAGCCCTGGCTCTTCCCTCGAACGCCCCCCTGCCCGACCCTATGCCACGCCCTTGTTTAACCAGTGATGCCCAACAGGTTGCCAAGACGGTTCAACATTTTGCCCTGGACCCTTTCATCGCACCGGTGATGGTATTGTGTCCAGGGGCTGAATATGGTCCAGCCAAGCAGTGGCCAGCCGAACATTTTTCTGAAATTGCTTTAATCTATATCCAACGTGGCTGGCAGGTCTGGATGGTAGGATCGATTAAAGAGCTGGACATTACTCATAAAATTAATCACCTCACAGGGGGAAAATGTCAAAATTTAGCAGGTAAAACCACCCTAGATCAGGCGATTGATCTACTTCAGACGGCCCAAGTAGTCCTATGCAACGACTCTGGCATGATGCATGTGGCCGCCGCCTTGGAGCGTCCTTTAGTGGCTCTGTATGGCTCCTCAGACCCTCACCACACCCCTCCCTTATCCCCCCATGCCCAAACCCTCTCTTTGGGACTACCTTGTGCCCCTTGTTTTAAACGGCATTGCCCCGATAAACATACCAACTGTTTGTGGCAACTAACGCCAAGCATGGTTTTGGAACGACTCGAAAAAATGAACCTGACATGAACAGATACGATAAGCCCATGGAGGCCAAATATTATTGGGAGTGGTTGGCTCTGCAAGGGGTTTCTGCTCTTATGAGTTTAGGAACAATGACCCAGGCCAACCGCCGGGCACGCTTTTTGTCCCACATAGGTAAGAGGATATTGCGTTCAGAATGGGCGTGGGCCAACACCAATTTAAATCTCGTCTATGGTCCACAACTCACCCCCAACGCTCGAGAAAAACTGGCCACCCTCGCCTTTGAAAATATTTTTTGTAGCTTTATGGAAGGGATGCGGGCCGATGAGATGCACTTTGAAAACGAGGGGATAGAACACCTGCATCAAGCTTGTCGTCTCGGACGTGGAGTCATTCTATGCAGTATTCATTTGGGTTGTTGGGAGCCAGGACTCAAACAATTGGCCAAAGTGAGCCAAATTCCGGCCGTCATTGTCTACCGGGAAGCCAACAATCCGTTGAGTGAAAAGGCATGGATGGCATTACGCGCCTCCTATGGGGTGGAATGGCTCCCCCGTGGCAACAACCGCGGCACCTTACGTGCCTTACAAGAGAAGAAACTTTTAGGACTTATGATTGATATTGGCACTGGCAAAGGGGGAGTTACCGCACCCCACCTGGGGATACCCGCCTTGTGTCCACCCGGACCGGCCAAATTGGCTATCCATTTTCAATGCCCCATCGTCCCTATTGTCGCCACCCGACGAGGAGCAGACCAAGCAACTTTTCGTGTTGGGGAACCCATTGAACCCCCCTTGGGCAACCAAGAGGGGATGATTCCCTTATTAACCGATAAAATCAATCGCGCTTTTGACAACTGGATTCACACCTATGCCGAACAATATAACTGGCTGCACTCCCGCTGGCGCAGACGTCCAGAGGGGGCAGACTGGAAGGTACAAGAGGAGATAGAAAACCTATGGAAATTCCGAACCGCCCCCTTTTCGCCACTTTCGGAGCGTGTTTTAAAGTTGATTTCTTGACATTTTATTTATAATGTAACCGTTCAGACACCGTTATTCCCACGCAGGCGGGAATCTATAGTCCATGGATATACACTATAAAGTAACTGGGAAAAAAGCGATGTCCATAAACCTTGCCGAAAAAATTCAAAATAAAATAGATCGTTTGCCTGAACCGTTGATCCAGGAGGTTTTAAAATTTATTAACTTCCTAGAATTTCGTCATGGCTTTATGGAACCCAATATAAACAAAAAAGAGCAACAGAACTGCAATCAAATTGCCATACAAACGATTGCAGCATTTCGAGGGAGTGGGAAAGGCGGGGGAACAAAACGTTTATTAGCGGACCGTCAGATAGATCTTGATCTGGAAGCATGAATAACTTTTTTCTTGACACCTCGGCTTTGTTAACACTGCGCGACGACGAACCAGGGGCAGAAAATTGCTTTATGAACTGGCTTAAAAAAAGGTTAATCCATGATCGACAACGATAAACTCAAAAAATCCCTCAAACATTTAGAGCTACAGTTTGCCAATTATAACCAAGCACACCATCGACATGAACTCCTGGACATTGACCGCGAAGCCATAGCGGAATCCGTTATACAGCGATTTGAAACCTGTTATGATACCTTATGGAAAACCCTGAAACATTTTCTCATTCAAAATTATGGTTTAGTAAATGTCCCTAACAGTCCCAAACCCATTATAAAATTGGCCGGACAAAATAATCTATTCGTCACCCCTGTGGATCAGTGGCTCAAATATGCGGATGCGCGCACCAACACAGTTCATGGTTACAGCGAAAACAAAGCGATGCAACCACTTTTGATCATTGAAGATTTCATCAAAGATGCCATTGACCTCTACCAAACCATGACCGGATCCCGATGGGCATGAGCGACATTTTAGGCATGACACCAGATCAACACAATATTTTACGCACGTTCCTGCACCGTTATATCCCTGGCGTTGCCGTTTGGGCTTATGGTTCCCGCGTGAAGGGGACCGCTCGCCCCTATTCTGATTTGGATCTTGTTCTCTTTATGACCCCTAAAGAACGTTTTTTAGTCTCTGAACTCAAAGAGTCTCTGGACGAGAGCAATCTGCCTTTTCTTGTGGATCTACTAATATGGGATGAACTTTCAAGCAAATTTCATCAAAATATCAAAGAAAAATATATTGTTGTTCAAGAGGGACAGACACCATAACCATGCGTTTATTGCTCATTAAAACCTCCTCATTAGGCGATGTCATCCACACCCTACCGGCCTTGACCGATGCCCTGCAACATCAACCTGATTTAGAGTGTCATTGGGTTGTCGAAGAAAATTTTGCGGCCATTCCCTCTTGGCATCCTGGAGTAAAAAAGGTGATCCCCGTTGCTTGGCGACGCTGGCGCAGCTCTTTAAAATCGGGCAACGTTTACTCCGAGATCGGATCATTTATCTCGCAACTGCGTCAACAGCGTTATGATGTGATTTTGGATGCTCAGGGATTATTGAAAAGTGCCTGTATAAGCAGGCTGGCCCATGGTCATCGCATGGGTCTTGATTTTAGCTCTGCACGGGAAAAAATCGCCGCATTGTTTTATCAACGCCGTCTGGCTGTTGCCAAAGAACAACATGCCATAGACCGTTTACGCCATCTGTTTGCCCAATCGTTAAATTATTTTTTGCCCCAGAGTACAGCGGATTATGCGATTAACCGCCATCAGTTCCATTTTTCTTTTGAAAATGAAATAAATTTTGTCTTTCTGCATGGGACGGCTTGGCTTTCCAAGGAGTGGCCTGATCTATATTGGCAACGGTTGATTGCTCTGGCGGTGCAGGAGGGCAGTGTTGGGCTTCCTTGGGGGAATGAGCGGGAGCGATTGCGAGCTGAGCGATTGGCTACAGTAGATCCAAAACGCTGCCATGTCTTGCCAAAAATGGATTTAAATCAATTAGCAGCCCTTCTGGCTCAGGCGCGGGGAGTGGTTTCTGTAGATACCGGTCCTGGGCATTTAACGGCTGCCCTTGGCACCCCTGCCGTCAACCTTTATGGGCCAACCGATCCTGGATTGACTGGAACTCGTGGTCAATATCAAATCCATTTAACAGGGACCTGTCGTAAATGGCCTTGCAAAGAGCGTCTTTGTCCGCGTATAAATGCCCCATCGGCCCCCTGTTTATCCGTATTATCACCAGAATGGGTTTGGGAGACTTTAACAGCTCTCCGAAGTCAAAAGGGTATCGCAAATCAAAATATCGCATAATTTATTATAATTTATCACTTTTTTAAAGCTCTCATCTAATGATGAATTCCAAAGAAAATCCTTTTTTTCAAGATATTTGTCCATTTTGCAAGGGTCATTCTTTTATTGTTATTCACCGGTTACCTGATCAACTTTTAGAAGGGGATCGTCTTTTTTCTTTATTAAAATGCACGGCTTGTGAAGGGGTTTTTTTGCAAGGGAGCTGTTTTACTTCAGAGGAAGATTATTTTAATGTCGCTTATTCACAATTGTATTATCAAGGGGGCATGTTGGCGTCTCCTGGGCAGGGACGTATTCCAAAACATCATCTCATTGATACTCTTATACGCCACCGATCTCCTCTAAGCTGTTTGGATATCGGGTGTGGAAATGGGGAATTTTTACGTTTTATGCAATCTAAAGGACATCACATCAGTGGATGTGAACTCAATTCCGAAACCGCACGGCTGGTGAGTGAAAAACTTGGGTGCTCTGTCTATGCAGGCCCACTAGAGAGTATGCCACACGACAAAAAATTTGATTTACTGACCATGTGGGATGTATTAGAACATTTTTTAAACCCACGCAAAAGTTTGGAACTTTTGTCGGACCATCTGGCCAAGGAAGGGCGGATCATCTTTGGCGTTCCCAACTTTGCTTCCTTTGAGGCCAAACTATTGGGAGCCAGTTGGTTTGGATTGGAGGTCCCTCGGCACATCAGTCAATGCACACCAAAACATATACACCTTCTTTTGACGTCGGCTGGGTTGGAATTGGTCTCGTTGCGGACGATCAAAAGCTCCTATTTTCGAAAATCTTTTTCCGACAGCCGCCTATTTGAAAAGCGCAACCGCTTTTCTATCTCTTCTTTAGATAGAATGCAGTGGCTGTTGTCCCTATTCGGAAACCGCGCTTATCTTTTAGGCGTGGCCAAACGCCGTCCCATGTCGTAACCGTGCATATTGCCCTGGTATTGATTCAGTATAAACCTTTTGGTGGTTATGAACGCCAAGCCAAACTGTTGGCCGATGCTCTATTGGCCAAAGGACACGAGGTTACCATTGTCAGCAGTCGTTGGACGGGCATTGAACAGGCTGGATTGCATTTTTTAAAAATTCCTATCCTCAAAGGGGCCTCCTGGCTCAAAGTGGCCTCTTTTGCTTTTTTTACATATGTATACTTGAAGCACTTTCGCCACCGATTCGACCAAGTCATAGCCTTTGATCGTTCCCTTGGGATGGATAGTTATCGCGCTGGCAATGGCTGCCATCGGGCTTGGTTGGCCACACGATGGCGGCATCAGGGACTAAAAGATCGTTTATCCATAGCCATTAATCCTCTTCACCCCATCGTTAATCGCCTTGAAAAGGCCATTTTTCAAAGTATAGAAGAAAAAAATGGCACAGTGATCGTTTTGGCTCCAAGTGGTATTGAACAGATTCGCACCTATTATCCGCTCTCTTTGCATCGATTTATAATCATTCCACCGGCTGTGGATTTTAGCCGTTTTCAGGGCCAATTCGATGATCATTTTCGTCGCCAACAACGGGCCCTTTTTGGCATCGGCGACGACGATAACGTGTTATTGCATGTTGGATCTGGCTTTCGGATCAAAGGGGTAGAGCGTATCATTGGCGCGTTGCCATTTTTGGTAAATTCCCCATCAAAAATTATATTAATGGTCATTGGCTCCGATAAAAAAGGACAATACCGATGTTTGCAATTGGCCAAAAAATTGGGTGTCGAAAAGCAAGTAACCTTTGTCGGTGGTGTTGAAGATGTTGGTCGCTTTTATGCCGTTGCGAATCTTTTTCTTCTACTCTCCCTGTTGGAAACCTTTGGGGCCGTAGTCGCCGAGGCTCTTTGGTTTGGATTGCCTATCATACTGGGAGTTGGTGTTGGAGCAACGGGGTTGATCAACTCAGAAAGTATTGGTAGAGTAGTAGATTTAGAGATGGGTCCAGAAAATTTAGCAAAACTCATCACCGAATGCCTTGCCGCAGAACAAATAGCCATAAAAACAGGAAAACGATGGGATTTGCAACATCAACGGCGTCTAATCGCCCAGCAATGTCAAAGCGATCTGGTTATAAATCGTTATTTACAATGGATTGAAAAAACACATGTCTAACGAAAAACCATCTATCTCTGTTGTCATTGCGACATATAATTATTTAAATTCACTCAAACTTTGCTTGGCCTCTTTAGAAAGACAATCGTTTACCAATTTTGAAATCCTTATTGCCGATGACGGCTCTGGTCCAGAGGTCGGGGATTGGTTAAAATTGTATCGTCAGGAGACTCCCTTTGCCATTTTTCATCTTTGGCAAGAAGATCAAGGGTTTCGCAAATGTCGGATATTAAACCGAGCCATTTTAGAATCTCGTGGAGAGTATATTGTTTTTTTGGATGCCGATTGTATTTTGGCCAAAAATTTTTTACAACACCACTGGCAGCATCGAGAAGAAGGGCGGTATCTGGGAGGTCGTCGGGTGATGATCAATAGAAATATTGCCGAAACGGTGACCATGGAAATGGTTCAACGCGGTCTATTTGATCATATTTCCCTTTGGGCTTTGTTTCATACAGTTTTTGGAAGGATCAAATATTTAGAAGAAGCCTTGCCAATTTTACATCGGTTACGTCCAAACCATCCATTTAACTTATTAGGATGTAATTTTTCAATTTTTAAACAAGATATTTTAGCGGTAAACGGTTTTGATGAGGAGTATGAAAGTCGAGGAGGTGGGGAAGATACCGATATAGCCTTTCGTCTGGAATTAACTGGACGCAAAATGAAATCGGTGCGTTATCTAGCCCTTCAATATCACCTCGGACACGAAAAATCAGCCGATAAAAACACCTCTTTGGCTCTGTTCAAGGCCAAAGCATCTAAGCTTATCGATTCAGAAAGAGCCATTCAAATTACCAGTATTTTTTCCCATCGCGATCGTTCTGAACCTGGGGATCCATAAATTTTTCCAATCCTATTGCCTTTGTCATCAATCCAGGAGAGAGAATCCTCATGACGGTTCCCAAACAAAAAAATTTAAATACTTATGGTGACTATCCTGATTTAACCAAGGTTAAAAAAGCTGTTATCATCATCATCCAAAATATTGGCGATGTTATTTTAACCACTCCTGTATTTTCGACATTAAAAAAACAATTTCCAGAAATGCGTCTGGATGC
The DNA here is from genome assembly GCA_039908535.1 of Magnetococcus sp. DMHC-6. GTDB lineage: Bacteria > Pseudomonadota > Magnetococcia > Magnetococcales > JADFZT01 > JAMOAW01. The sequence continues at coordinate 10,608 of JAMOAW010000037.1, forward strand.
GATTGTCAATAAGGGTACAGAAGATATCTTGTTGGGCAATCCTTTCATCCATACGGTGCACGTTTATGAACGTCAGGGCTCATGGATAAACAAGCTTAACTCCCGTTTACGACTGTTTTCCCTCTTACGTCAGACAAAATATGACATGGCTATTGCCTTAACGGTCGCCACACGAGACCGAACCTTATGTATGGTCACTGGGGCAGCTATTCGGGTTGGAGGAGGCAAAGCACAAAACAGATTTTTGCCAAAAACAGTTCCCTTTACCCACAAGGTACGTCATCCAGTTACTAAACGCTATTATTTAGAACGCCATTTAGATTGTTTGCGTCGGATCGGCGTCTATCCAACCGAGGATCAACGTTTACCGACAATTTTTGAAGGAGAAGAGGCGCAGACCAACATAACAAAACGGTTAAATCAGGCTGGATTGGCAACAAAATCTTATATCGTCATCCATCCCACTTCGCGATGGATGTTTAAATGTTGGCTGCCAGAAAAAGTGGCGCAACTCATGGCACGCTTACATGAAGAATTTCATATTGCCCTTATTATGACGGCAGCCCCTGATGAACGGGAACTGGAATATATCAGGCGTCTTAAAATGACGTTGCCCACCCCCATATTGGATTTATCAGGTCAATTAACCTTGCGCCAATTAACCGCTTTAATTCGTCAGGCGCGGCTATTTATAGGGGTGGATTCTGCCCCCATGCATATGGCCGTCGCGGTTCAAACCCCTTCGGTGGTTCTTTTCGGTCCCAGCAGTGAATTCGATTGGGGAGCACGAGGGGCACTACATCACTTAGTTGTCAGCGATCAATTTACCTGCCGCCCCTGTCAAATAGATGGGTGTGGGGGGGGAAAGATCAGTGAATGTTTATCGAACATCTCTGTCGATCAGGTGATGACACACGTGCGCAAACAACTCGAAGACCCTGTTGCCCCGGCCTCAATGGCGTTTAATCACCCCAGATAACGCCTCTACCATTCGATCCAGCATCCCATCAAGGGATCCCTTTTCTCTGGCTTGGATCAAAGCCGCTTGCCCCAATTGTCGGCACTTCTGTGGATTATCAAGGAGATCATCTATGGCTTTGGCTAGGGCAATAGAATCTTTGGCTGGAGTTAAAATTCCTGTGCGACCATGGTCAATCATTTCTGGTATGCCACCCACAGGGGTGGAAATCACAGGCAATCCACAGGCCATGGCCTGGATGAGGGCTTGCGGAACGCCCTCATTGGCATAAGAAGGTAAAACAAAAAGATCCAAGGCCTGCAACCATTCTGGAATATTCTCCTGACTTCCTGGCATCCGCACCCGATCTGGTGGAATATCAAGTTGCACCAGACGTTTTTGAATCGTATCCAAAAAAGGACCGTCACCGACTATCACCAGCATCGCTTTCTGATTTTGAATAGCAGAAAACGCCTCCACAAGCTGAATATGCCCCTTCCAACTGCGCAAGGTGGCGACAATCCCTATCATCGGAATACCGATAGGCAGATTTAAGGCCAGACGAGCGGCGTTTTGATCGCCCGGCGAAAATCGTTTCAGGTCAATGCCTGTAGGAATAGAGAGCAGATGATCTGCAGGCAATCCATTGACGTCGATCAGTCGTTGCCGAATCCCTTCACCCGTGGTAATCACCAAACGACTGGCTGTTCCGTACAGCCATCGCGTCGGAAAATTGGTGGGAACTGGGGTGGAAAGGTGACGCAGTCGCACCATAGGCGGTGGACGACGTAAAAACAGCGAGGCCACTGCGGTCAACCAACTATCGGTAGAGCTGTGGGTGATGATCACATCGGCATCACTATTGGCCAAACGGTGGCGAAGGGCCAACAGCCCGGTCATGTTTTTACGAGCGATCGGAAGCCCCTCCACGGGAACGCCCCATTTCGGGGCCGCCTTATAAATGGTAGCCTCTGGAGGAGAGAGCAACCGCACCTGAAATCCCCTTTGAATCATCCCCGCCGCCTCGGTAAGGATACGAATCTCCTGCCCCCCCCAGCCCAAAGAGGACTCGGTATGCAAAATGTTTAAAGAAGAAAATTTAGGAGAGGGTGAGGATTCTAACCGCATCAGAGAACTCCGTATATTTATCTTTCATCATGAGGAAAAATTCATTCCCTTGGGTTTAAAAATATTTTCCATTATCATGGTTTATTTATAGGGACAAAAGCAAGAAAACCATTTTGGCGAAAAGATGATCATAACATAAATATGCCCATACCCATCAGCGTCATTCTTCTAACCAAAAATAGCCACAGACACATTCGAACCTGTCTGGAAGCCCTGCGCGATTTTGATGAAGTGGTGGTGTGCGACAATGGCTCCGAGGACGATACCTTGGAGATTGTCGCATCCTTTTCGCACACACGCCTCATCAAAAGCCCCTTTATTGGTTTTGGTCCATTGCGCCTACTGGCCACCCAACACGCGCGCAACGATTGGATTTTTGCCGTGGATAGCGATGAGGTGGTCTCCCCCACGCTTTGCGCGGAAATCGCCGCCTTGCCATTGAATCCACAATGCATTTATACCATCTCAAGACGCAATCATTTTGCCGGAAAACCCATTCGCGGCTGTGGCTGGCATCCTGATGTGGTCTTACGCATTTTTAATCGCACCATCACAGGTTACAACACCTATCCCGTTCACGAAAGCGTCGAAAAACCACTTGGCACTCAAATAGTACGCTTGAAAAACCGTTTAGATCATTATCCTTATGAAGGGGTTGGCGAGTTGGTGGATAAAATGCAACGCTACTCTGACCTCTATGCCCAACAATATACAGGCCGCCGTCATGTTGCGGTGCCATTGATCGCCATCAAGACCTTGGTGACTTTTCTGCGCGATTATCTCCTGCGCGGTGGCTTTCGCGATGGGGCCGAAGGCTTTTTAATTTCGGCTTCCAACGCCCACGGTGTTTTTTATAAATATATGAAACTACGCGAGGCGAATCGGTCCCTAAAAAATAATTGACTGAAAAAATGATCCAAAGGTCCCTTTTGTTAGGGGAGAGGGATAGCAACCTTGGCGAGTATTTTTTGTGTCAATTCTTTAAAATCCTGATAAACAGCTTGAACCGCATGATAATGGGAACCTATGGCTCCATCAGCGGGTTTTAAATGAAAGATGGGTTTACGTGCCTCCTGGGCCATGGGCATGAGACTACGATAATGTTTGAGCATTGCAAAACAGTGCGGATCCTCTGTTGCAGGTGGTATCGACTCTTTTTTTTCATTCAACACAGATTGATGATACGTCTGTGGTATACGACCAATCCATTTTTCATACGCATTCACGGGCTGTCCAGATCGCGTTGAGTGGGCCATAATGATGTAACCCAACGGTTGCATCTCTCCACTTGGAAGCAGTAAATTGGAATCGGGATTTTTTGTGAGTCGTTCTTTCCAGCCATGCCGCCATTGTCGCAAGGTCGGACCAAGGTTGCGTAACCCTTGCAGGGAGTAAAGATCAGGACCAAGGGGGATAACGACAAAGTCGGCGGCGATCAGGGCTGAACGGTTGATGGCTCCCAGATTGGGTCCCAAATCCAATAAAATAACCTTGGCGTTATGATTTTTCGCGCCATTTTGGAGTACACGCCAAAATGCCGAGATAACACGAAAAGAGCGTTCATCCCCACCAAGACACTTGAGCCAAACCTGAGATAAATCATCTTCAAATTGGGTTAGATTCATGTCTCCTGGTATCAATGCGAGATTGTCTCCGATATGTTCCATGTAAGGATCGGTAATGTCGCCAATACCCCGTTTCAACGGGGTAATCGCTCCATAAATTGTTTTTGCGGGCGCGTTCTCTGGCCACAGTTCCTCCAACTGATCCTCCTTTAAAAAGGCGATGGAAAGATTACCTTGTGGATCCAGATCTGCAGCAATCACCCGCAGATCAAGATCTGCCATCATCCATGCCACATGATAAACCAACGACGTCTTCCCAACACCACCTTTATTGTTAAAAAAAGCAATAACAGGGACGCTCATGGATGTTTCCTTAGGATAACCAGAATATGATTGCGCTCAACCATGAATTCAAGCGGTGGATTGCCATTCTGCTGCATGGCTTTGCGAGCTGTTTCGATACCAACGCCAAATTTTTGCACATAACCAAGATTTTTCATTGCTTCGGCAATGTTTGGATTGCGATAATCTGTCAATCCTGATATTCCAAAATTGCCAACGCTCACTTGTCCAAAAGGACCGCCCGGATTCATAATTTCAATGCGATCCAGATACCAATAGACACGTACCGGGGCATGAGTGGTGTGATAATCCCGATGCATGATGGCATTGCGTAGACATTGTTGCAGTGCGACCAAGGGATAATCGGGTTTACGAATTTCTGTGGGAGCCGACAAAATATCCGTCGCATAACGGATGTGCGCCTTGATCACATCCTCCAATTGGCGCAAAAGTTCTGGCAAGGGACCATAAATGGCCTTCTGATCCACAATCGGATCTGTCAATTCCATTCCATCTATACGCAAAAATTGCACATAGGCCCCTGGGATAAAATCGGCAGGGGCTTTGCCGACCGTCAGCAGGCCAACCACTGTCGGAACTGGTGGATCCTCCATGGTTACAAAACGCACAGAGGCCAGTTGTTGCTCTGGCGAGCGATGATTTTCTTCCAAGATTTCTCGGGCCACGGCAGAAGTCACATACGTCCTGGAAAACAAATCCAAATCCAAATCGTGTATGGATGCCTGACGTACTGGCTCCATGTCATGGGGCAGATTATTTGAACGACGTTTTTCATTCAATCGACGTTCTTCTTCCGCCGTTGCCGTATCGCGGCGCGGACCAACACGAATCCATGTGCGACCATCAAACCGCACCGGGGGGAGAATCGGAAGGATGAACCACTACCACAGCTAATGTCCGTCCCAATAAAATACGCTTTTCAGCTGTCATCACTGGAAAGGGAAGAATATTTCCGTCCGACCGCATAGAGATGAGATTCTGGAGTAACGGGTCCGTAATGTCGAGATTCGCACTCCCACCCTTATCTTTTTCACCAATAAAAACAACTCCAGGTTTTTTATGGTTACTCATGTCGTTGGCAAAGGCGCAGATGGCTTGACGAATTTTGCCTAAATCTGAAAATGACGATTTGCGCTCCACTCGGTCCGACTCCAAGTCTTCCAAGAGGGCTTCCAACTCTTCATCTGTCATATCGTTACTCCAGAACAACAACTAAAAAAACGGCTTTCCATCCACTTTCCCCTTAATCTTAACCTCTTAAATATACTCCTTTGTCTTCCGAAACAAGATATTTGGCCACTCTTTTATCGTCGTCTCCAAATGCCAAGCGTTACGGGCCATGAAAACTGGAGAGGTGTCGTGGTCGTCGGCCATAGCGATTTGGTTGGCATCACCAAAGCGTTTCAACTCGCGATGGTCGTCAGCTTCGACCCAACGGGCGGTATATAACGAGGTGGCTTCAAAATGAACCTGAATGCCATATTCAGTACGAATGCGATCGGCTAAAATTTCAAATTGCAAGCCACCCAAAACCCCAATAATCCAATCATTGCTCAGACGGGTTTTAAACACCCGCGCCGCCCCCTCCTCTCCCAACTGACGCAGGGTGCGTTCCAAATGTTTCACCTTCATGGGATCATCCGGGCGTACTTTACGCAATAACTCCGGAGCAAAGCTGGGAATTCCCTTGAATAAAAACTCCTCCCCTTCGGTAAAGGTATCGCCAATGCGCAAATTGCCATGGTTGGGAATCCCTAAAATATCGCCAGGCCATGCCTCGTCTACCAACTCCCGATCCTGGGCCAAAAAAGACATTGGGTTATGGACGTTAAAAATTTTGCCTGTGCGAACTTGACGCAACTTCATGCCACGCTGAAAACGCCCCGAACAAATTCGAATAAACGCCACCCGATCCCGATGTTTGGGGTCCATGTTGGCTTGAATTTTAAAAACAAAGGCACTCACCTTCTCTTCGGTGGGAAAAATCAACCGCACCGTGGTGGGCTGCGGTCGCGGCGGCGGGGCAAAATCTTTTACACCGTTAATCAACTCCCGCACTCCAAAATTGTTTAAGGCACTGCCAAAAAATACCGGTGTCAAATGACCATTTAAATAGGCCTCGGTGTTAAAGGGTGGACACAACCCACGCACCATCTCCACCTCACTACGCAAATTGCGCACCGCCTCGGCAGGCAATAGTTGGTCCAGCTTGGGGTCCGATAACCCCAAGCACACCTCCCCCACACCAAAATCCTGGCCCCCGCCCCGATCCATCATCACCAACCTATCTTCTAATAAATTATAACACCCCAAAAAATCCCGACCCATGCCAATCGGCCAACTCGCTGGGGTGACCTCCAGAGCCAAGGTCTGCTCAATCTCATCCAGCAAGGTAAAAGGATCCCGCCCATCGCGGTCCATTTTATTGATGAAGGTAATGATCGGCACATCCCGCAACCGACACACCTCAAACAGCTTGCGGGTTTGATTTTCAATCCCTTTGGCGGCATCAATCACCATCACCGCCGAATCTACCGCTGTCAGCGTCCGATAGGTATCTTCGCTAAAATCTTCATGACCGGGGGTATCTAATAGGTTAAAACTGCGCCCACCATAATGAAAGGTCATGACCGAGGCACTCACCGAAATCCCCCGTTCCTGCTCCACCTTCATCCAGTCAGAGCGGGCCCGACGTCTCTGTCCCCGCGCCTTGACCTCGCCAGCCAACTGAATGGCCCCACCAAACAGCAATAATTTTTCGGTTAATGTGGTTTTACCCGCATCAGGGTGGGAAATAATGGCAAAGGTTCGTCTTTGCAATACCTGTTCTTCCAAACTGGCCATTAAGTGGCATACTCCTTAAAGTTAACTGAAATAAAAAAGATGACTATCCTGTCGAATCATGTCACTTCTACCAAAGTGATGTCATCTTTCTGCTCCCCTTGGCCTCGAAATTGCGCCAAAATATCCAAAATGACCTCCAAAGAGGCCTCGGTTGCCACCACTTCTTGCAAAAAATTTAATAATCTTTCATCACCAAACCAATCCCCAGAAATGGATCTGGTCTCGACAATCCCGTCGGTGGCCACAAAAACATGGGTATCCCATTCAGGTGAAAAATTAATCTTATTCGCATGTAAAGAAATTTTATGGGTAATACCTAAAGGACAGGTACCGGATTCTAGGTGATGACTCAAAATTTTACCATGAAATACATTCACATCTGGTAATGCGGCATTCCAAAGGCGCCCCTGATGACTCTCCAAATTTCGTTCTACAAAACAGGCTGCCAAAAACAGATGAATCGGTAATTGATCACAAAGCTGCCGATTGATCTCCTGGATAATATGTACGGCATCCTGTCCATTGCGCGTCATTGTATAAAATATTCCAGACACCAACGGTCCACACACCGCCGCCGCCAAACCGTGACCGGTGAAATCACCTACCAACAGATGATGAATCCCATCTGGACGTTTGGCCGCCAATACAAAATCCCCATTGCTCTTCTCCACCGGAGTCAGCAATAATCGCATTCGGGTTGCATCAAAATCAGAGTGGGAACGAAGCCGTATAAGGACCTCTTCAACCAAATCACGTTCAAATATAAGGTGTTGATTTTTTGTGTATAATTTATTCATCAACAGGCGTACTGTCAAAACAGTGCGCACCCTCAAAACCACCTCAAATTTATCAAATGGTTTGGTAATAAAATCTTGCGCACCAATTTTTAAGGCTTGATGTCGGATCTCTTTATCGGTCATGGCGGTGATCATCAAAACAGGAAGATAACCACTCTGTTCCAACTCTTTTAACTTTTCCAAAACTTGCATGCCATTTAAAAATGGCATATGATAATCTAATAAAACAATATCAAATTTCTCCTCCCCGTACAAACGAATTGCCTCTCTTGGATCTGTTGTCGCGACAATCTCTCGATACCCATAACTTTTTAAAATCGTCTCCAAGAGGGTATTATTGGCGACCTGATCATCGACAATTAGGATGCGGGCTTGGTGCAAATTCATACTAAAAATTGAATCATCCACGTCCATTTAAATCCTTTCCAAGGATTCAACTTGAGAGCAACGCCAAATTCCCATATACTCATCTCTTTTTAAATAGAATCTTAAAAGCGAGACAGATCATTCAGGAGAAACATATGAGTATCATTGTAGAAAAAAAAACTGGCCATATTACGATAAAGATTCAAGAAAATTTTACCTATAAAATATTAAAAGAATTTAGAAACGCTTTTACACATGAAAGCAACGACAATAAATTCACACTTGATATGGCCAGTGTTAAGTCCATGGACAGTGCCGCTCTCGGCATGCTCCTTCTCTTGCGAGAACATGCCGGAACAGAAAATATCGTCACCATCGTCAACTGTAGAGATGAACTCAAAAAATTATTGAAAATTGCCAATTTCAGCCTGTTTTTCGATATCAAATAAAGTCATTTTACAACAAACACACCTTCGAGGCCAACTCCTGACTCAGCCGTTTATTCTCTCGATAATCAACGGCCAAATCTATTAAATGTACCCCAGAGGTATGTAGACAATGGGTTAACAGAGGGAGGAAATCCGAAGTTTTTTCCACCCGATGGCCAATCGCCCCATAACTTTGGGCATAACACACAAAGTCAGGATTGCCAAAATCTAAACCAAAATCGGCCAAATTCATCTCGGCTTGTTTCCATTTAATCATGCCATAACCCGCATCATTCAACACCACCACGGTTAAATCCAACTTAAGCCGCACGGCGGTCTCCAACTCCTGAGAGTTCATCATAAACCCACCATCGCCGCACACGGCCACCACTTTGCGTTGCGGTAAAGCAATTTTGGCCCCAATGGCCGAAGGCAAACCCGCCCCCATGGTCGCTAACGCATTATCTAACAAAACGGTATTGGGCCGATAAGCGGGATAGTTGCGCGCCACCCAAATTTTATACATACCATTGTCCAAGGCCAAAATACCATCCTCTGGCATGGCTCGGCGCAAATCCGCCACAAAACGTTGCGGTAAAATCGGAAACAAGTCCGAGTCGCTCCCTTGTGCAATGTGCTTTTGGGTCTCTTCTCGAACCCGATAAAAATGGGAAAAATCCCAATTGGGTGATGGGACGATATGTTTTGTCATCCAGCTTATCGAATAGGAGATATCCCCCACCACTTCCAGATCGGGAAAATAGACATCGTCCACCTGGGCGGGGGAAAAATTAACGTGGATCACTTGGGTTGGATTGTCAAAGCCCATTAATGTAGGTGGTTTTTCGGTTACGTCGTGGCCGACAGTCACAATCAAATCGGCCCGATCCACCGCGCAATGCAGATAATCCCCCTGGGTCAAGGCGGCGGTCCCCAAATATTGAGCAGACCGCTCATCCAACACCCCCTTCCCCATTTGGGTGCAGAAAAAGGGTATAGAGGTCTTTTCCACAAAGGCCGCTAAACTTTGGGAAACGTGGCCACGATTGGCCCCGCTGGCCACCATCAAAAGCGGAGAACGGGCGGCTTGAATCATCCGAATGGCCGACTCCAAAGCATGGGCATGCGCCACCGGTGACCGCACTCGCACTTTGGGCAGCGGATGTAAAACGCTCTCTTCACGGGCGATATCTTCGGGCAGTTCCAAATGGGATACCCCAGGACGTTCTGATTCCGCCCGTTTAAAGGCTTCACGAACCAAGGATGGAATTTTATTGCCCGATGGTACCTGAATCGCCATTTTCGTCAATGGTGCGAAGGTCGCCACCACATCAATAATTTGAAACTGTCCCTGTTTGCTGGTTTTAATCGGCTTTTGACCGGTAAGAACCACCATGGGCATCCCACCCAATTGGGCAAAAGCCACCCCAGTCACCAAATTGGTGGCCCCAGGTCCCAACGTCGATAGAGCCACTGCCGCCTCTCCTGTCAAACGTCCAAAAGTGGCCGCCATAAAAGCCGCTGCTTGTTCGTGACGGGTGACCACCAATTTTATCCGCGACTTGCGCAACGACTCCAAAAAATCCAAATTTTCCTCGCCAGGGATGCCGAATACAAAGGAGACCCCCTCCGCTTCCAAACAGGAGACCAGTAAATCGGATACCGTGCGATTATTCAAAGATAAACTCATGGGTCATTCCTTCTTGAAAGCGGTAGATCAAACCAAAAGACTACCAAATGAAAACAATGATTCATATCTTTACATATGCCTATTCGTCCGTTAACATAAAATTTCAAAATCAATCTAAAGGAAGAGCTATGCGCAGATCTTGACTAAACATACACGCAAACCTTCTCCAAGTCACCCTTTTGGCTTATAGACTTTTTTTAACCTTAGAAACATCACACAGAAACCCTATGGACAAACAATGAAACTACAAACCAAAACCCAATGGATCCCAACAGCCGTTTTGGTGGTTATTTTTCTAACCATAGGTTTGCTTTTTTTCTTTTTGATGCAAAACTATTCCCAAAAAAACCACCACAACACGTTAAGTCACCTTATTCGTTCCGAAAGCCAAAAAATGGCAACGGTTTTGGAAATTCTTACCGCCTCCCAATCCCCAGCTCTGGCCCAACAGGCCCTACAAAAAGGAGACGTTAAACCAGCCCAAAAAATCGTCCAAAACCTCTCCAGTCTGGGTTTAAGTCGCGTCATCTTTGCCAACAAGGAGGCCAAGCCTCTCTATCCAGAAGAGGCCAAATTGTCTTCGGAACTCACAAATCTTTTACTCAAAGAGAGAACGGTTCACGTCGTAGAATTACAGCACAATATAATCGCCTTTGCGCCCATCCTCCAGGATAAGTCACGAATTGGTTTCCTTTTATTTTTTGTAGAAATCCCCCAAACTTTACAGGAAATGGCCACGCATGTTCTAAACGATTCCGATTCATCCCCCCTTAAATCTTCCTCCTCTCCGAAGATCACCCAACATTTAACCGAGACCCAAGCCAATACCCAAGCCGATGAAAAGGCGATGCTGAGTAATATTATCCTCATTTTAGGGGTCATCTTAATCATTGGTTTAGGGGCCATCTTTTTTATATTGCGTTTTGTTTCCCTGAATATTTTGCGTCCAATTCAACATATCACTTCCTCCGTGGATACCATTTCAGAAGGTCATTTAACCCATCGAATTCAAATTCCAACGAATCCCGACGAAATGTATCAATTAGCAGATCATGTCAATCACATGACAGACGGTTTAATTCGCACGGTGAGCTTGGTCCGTCTACAATCAGAGACCAATCAAGCCATCTCCACCGGTTTGCGAGCGGCAACGCTTCATTTAAAAGAGGAATCCAATTTTATCCAAAACATTGCCCATAATACGGTCTCGGAGAACGATAAGGTGGACAACGAAACCAGGGCATTGGTGGGCCAAATTGAACAAATCTCGGCAAATATGTCTGCCGTCAAAACGAGCGTCGATCAACTTTCTCAAAGCATTGAGGCCACTGCAATTGAAGCGGGAAACACCAGCACAAACGTCTATACCGTGGCTTCAGCCGCCGAAGAGATGAGTGCCAACATTGAAGGAGTTAACGAAAATCTCGATCAGGTGCGTCAATCTGTTGCCTCAGTCTCCACCTCTCTCAATGAATTGACCAAATCCTTTGTCGGGGTACGGCAAAGGTGTCAAAACGCCACCAAGGAGACCTCCTACGCCCTGCAATTGGTGGAAGAGAACGACCGCATCATGAAAAATCTCGCCGACTCCGCTGGCAAAATCGGCGGTGTCATTGAGATTATCAACAACATCGCCAAGCAGACCAGTCTGCTCTCTCTAAACGCCGCTATTGAGGCCGCTGGAGCGGGCGACAAGGGGGCAGGATTTGCCGTGGTGGCAGGAGAGGTAAAAGATCTGGCCCGGCAAACCGCCGAAGCTACGCGCGAGATCACCCGCACCATCGCTGAAATTCAATCCCATTCTCAAAGTGCGATTCAGGCGGTACAAGGGGTTTCCCAAGGGTTCGAGCGTATCAATCTTTCCAATCAAGAGATTGCCAATGCGGTCCACGCCCAGGATTTAACCGTGCGTGGCATTGCCAAGGCCATGGCTGGTGTCTCTGATGCCACCGAAGAGGTTACCCGCAACGCCCAAGAGATGGGCTTGGCCTCTCAAGATGTCTCCCGCTCGGCCATTGAGGCCTCCCAATCCACGCAACAAATAGCTCTTTTAGCTACCGAAGCCGCCACCGCAGCTCAGCGTCTGGCCCAGGAGGGAGAAGAGGCGCGGAAGCGTATGACAGAAATTAATGAACTGGGCCAAACCATTCTGGCGGCCTTTATTGAAGTACAAAAACGCGGCGTGCGTACCTTGGATCGGATCCAAATTATAAACGGTTGGATCGGTCAATCCAACATGCTCACCGAGGTGATTCATAACACCAGTATCGCCATGGATCAAGCGATTAACGGATTCCAAATCGGCACCCCACCTTTCGATATTCAACGAGTAAAAATGCTTCATATTCAATGGCTTGGTAATTTAAAACAAGATATCCATGGGGGGGATCGCTTTGATGAAAATGTGGTGATGAATCACCATGAATGCGAATTAGGAAAATGGTTTGACACCCAAGGCAAAGAGCAATTCGGCCATCTCCCTCTTTTTACCGAATTGGGCCAAGTCCACCAAGAAATCCATACCGTTGGCACCCAAGCCCTGCAACTGGGGCGCAGGGGAGAGATAAGCGCGGCCTCTGACACATTCGATAAGTTAAATACAATTCGGGCGCAATTGTTTGAAAAATTGGATCAACTTTATTTAGAGATTGTGGTGCAATAGTTTTTTTGTACGTATCCTTTTACCTCTAATACCAATTTGCGTTCAATAAAGTATTATTGGAGGGGTCCGGGGAGCGTCACGCTCCCCGGCGGAGGTTTGGAGGCAGAGCCTCCAAGGTGTTGCTTTTGACTTTGCTTTTGACTTTGCTTTTGACTT
>JAMOAW010000038.1:0-63032 GCA_039908535.1 Magnetococcus sp. DMHC-6
AAAAAAAAAGAGGGGGTCTGGGGGATTCATCCCCCAGGATTTGGCCTTTGATTTTTTTTTGCCCGCAGGGCATCATGTTCGGAAAAATAAAAATCAAGACCTTGGGGGGCGGAGAACCGCCCCCCAATCCCCCCACCCTTTTCTTTTAATTTTTTGCCCGCAAGGGCATTATGTTCGAAGATGTTATGGAAGATCTAATCCCCCCACCCGCAACAACTCCACCAAAATTCCCGTCGATTTTTCCAATTGATCAATGGCACTCTTAAAGTCACCTGTCAAAGCGGTCTCTTCTGCTTTCATACGCAAAGAGCGCGCTTCATCTGTTTTAGCCTCGCAATTTGGAATCGTTCCTTTGGTTTGTGTCACCTGATCCAAAAGCATTTTGTAGAGGTTATTGCGATTTAAATCATAAGCAAATTCGTCTTCTGGCGTGGCAAAGTTCAAAGGATCGTAGAGGGTTTCTCCGCTACGTAATTGCACAAGAGCCACACGAGTCATGGTGTACGCCCGTTCCATTACGGCCATCCCCTCATCCAGGCGGAATTGATCAAAAAGGGTTTTGGCTTGATTGAGCATGGCATGAATTTCATCGCTGGTTTTTTTGGCCTCTGGACCAATCTTTTTCTCTTCGCTAATACGATCATAGGCATCCAGAAGAGACAAGGCACTTTTCAGACGAGTTTGATAATCATGGGTATGGGCCTGTTGCGGGATAAGATTGTATTTCCCTGGAGACTTGGGGACAAGAGGTTGACGATTAAAAGAGAGGGGCGATTTATCGCCGCTCACCGCAGGATCAGAATCGCTCGCCAAACTAGGCAAACTGGACAGATGGCCATCGGTAGATTCCAATTTTGTTTTAATCTCTTGGAGTTGGCCATTGCGTAAGTAGCTTAACACAATCTCCGTACCAGGAGCGATGGCATAAATCATCTGAATAAACTCTGGCACACCACTTAATTCACGACCATTGAGTTGCAAAATCACATCACCGCGCTGTAAACCGACTTTATCAGCGGGACTCTCTTTGATGATATCCCCCACCAAAACACCTTTGGTCTGCTCTGGATGAATTCCCAACCACCCTCCAGCCTGTGCGGGTAGAACCGACCCAAATAGAAAAAGTGAGGACAAAGCGAATACTGAGATTGTTTTACGCATTTATTTCTCCATCCTAAAAAAAGTGGAACCGATCATTGTTCTATTGAACAACGATATTTTTAAGGGCTTTTTTGCGGTTCTGTTGGTGTCACTGGTTCTGTCCCATCATCCGGCAAAACTTGAATGGCATAGGTTCCTAAAGTAGAGGGTGCAGACTTATCTAATGTGTCCATTACTTTAAAAAACCAAATGCCCGACGCAAAGGCTCCCGACACGGCCCCAGCGGCGGTAAAAATGGGTAATACACCCTCGTTTGGCATTTGAACAGGATCAAAACTCAAAGTCGTTATTTTGCTCCCCTTGGCATCTATAATATCCACTTGAAAAAGATGGGTACCCGGATCGGCCAAAAGAAGGTCCAAAACAAAATAACCCGTTACCTTGCCAGAACGCAATTGAAAAGCTTTGACCACCGAGATGGGTTTTACCCCCGTCTCTCCCTGAGCCACTTTATCGGAAAAATAGGTATTGATTAAATAGGCAGGCTGACGATATTTACCCGCCCAAGAGAGCGTCGGCAGACCGAGTAATACCACCCACACCACTCCCCACGCCACAAAAAATTTTTTTGACTTTCTAAAATACGACATCATCATTTCCTTCTTAAAAATTAATTGTTTTCTACCATTTTAGCCAGTAATTCCGCCTGATAATTGGCTGCCAAGGGCGCAATAATTTCCTCTAATTCCCCCTCCAGAACCCGATCCAGTTTGTGAAGCGTCAATTGAATACGATGATCGGTGACCCGCCCCTGGGGAAAATTATAGGTACGAATGCGTTCCGAACGATCCCCAGAACCAACCTGACCGCGACGATCCAAAGAACGCTCGGAATCCGCTGCTTGTTGCTCCATATTTAATAAGCGAGCCGTCAATACTTTTAACGCCTTGGCTTTGTTTTTGTGTTGCGATTTTTCGTCCTGGCAGATCACCACCAAACCACTTGGAATATGGGTTAGACGAACGGCAGAATCGGTGGTATTGACACTTTGACCGCCTGGCCCAGAGGAGCGGTAGACATCCACGCGCAAATCTTTATCGTCAATTTTAACCGCCACCTCGTCGGCTTCTGGTAGAATGGCTACCGTGCAGGCTGAGGTGTGAATGCGTCCCCCTGCTTCTGTACTGGGAACCCGTTGCACCCGATGCACCCCAGATTCAAATTTTAATACCGAATAGGCCCCCTTGCCAGTCACCATAGCGATCACCTCTTTAAATCCGCCCAATGGGGTGGCACTCATAGAGAGAACCTCTACCCGCCATTGTTTAAGTTCGGCAAAGCGGCTATACATGCGATAGAGATCGGCGGCAAAGAGTCCCGCCTCTTCTCCACCGGTTCCAGCGCGGATTTCCAAAATAACATTTTTGTCATCATTTGGATCTTTAGGCAAGAGCATGAGTTGCAAATCAATCTCTTTTTGCTGCAAGGCATGTTGCAAATGATCTTGTTCATCACGGGCCAACTTGCGCAAATCGGCATCAGAATCGGGATCGGCCTCCATGGCTTCGGCTTCTTGTAGCTCTTGTTGCAGATTTAAATAGAGCTGATACGCCTCTACCAATGGGGTTAACTCGGCATATTCACGACTCAAGCGGGTTAAACGGTTGGTGTCCGCCATGGTTTCGGCCAAGTTTAACTGCGCGGATAATTCCGCGTGACGAAACTTCATGACTTTGAGTTTTTCAAAAATGGACATAGATAATATTTTTCCGCTGTACAGTTAAAAGGTTACCAAAACCCTGGGGGATGAATCCCCCAGACCCCCTCTTTTTTTAAAGACTTAAAAAAAAAGGGTGGGGGGAATTGGGGGGCGGTTCTCCGCCCCCCAAGGTCTTGATTTTTATTTTTCCGATACATCTAAATCAAACAGCTTGCGTATCGCATCCACATAACGATCCCCATCGGGTTGGGCGGCCATCTCTCGGAGGCGACTGGTTGGGGTGTGTAACAATTTATTAATCAAAAGTCGCAAAAAAACGTCCATTCGTTGTTTATCAGTGTCGTCCAAATTGGGCCAATTTGCCAGCAATTTATCGCGTTCTTGATCACGAATTTTTTCCAAGCGTTGCCGCATGGCGACAATGGTCGGCACGACGTTTAAAGATTCGAGCCAACCGAGAAAAGCCGGAATCTCTTCCTCCAGAATGGCTTCGGCATCCAGAATGGCTTGGGAACGACCTTGCTGGTTGTTTTCAACAATATGGATCAAATCATCAATGTCATATAAAAAGGCACTATCTATATTGCCAATTTTGGGATCCAAATCTCTTGGTACGGCAATATCAATAAAAAACATTGGCTTTTGCCGACGTCGTTTCAACGCGGTCTTGACCATGATGGCATCTACAAGATATTTAGTCGAACCTGTGGACGAAATGACAATATCCGCGCGGTCTAAATGATCGGCCAGTTGCTCCAAAGGAAAGGCATGCCCCGAAAATTGATGGGCCAAGTCAACGGCGCGTTCGTAGGTACGGTTGGTGACCAAAATATCAACCCCATGACCGGCCATATGCCGGGCGGCAAGTTCACACATCTCCCCCGCCCCAATCAACAAACAGGCATGTCCTTTCAAATCTCCAAAGATTCTTTTAGCCAAGCTGACGGCGGCAAAAGAGACCGAAACGGCATTTTCGGCAATAGCGGTCTCGGTGCGTATCCGTTTGGCGACCTGAAAAGCACGGTGAAAAAATTTATTTAAAATAAGCCCCGTGGTGCCAGCAGAGACGGCGATTTGATAGGCATCTTTGACTTGCCCCAATATTTGCGCCTCACCTACAACCATGGAGTCCAAGCTTGACGCCACACGAAATCCGTGCTGGATCGCCTCTTTTTCTAAATGGGAGTATAAGTGGGGAATGAGTTCGGCCTGGGGAATATGAATCCCTTTCGCCAGCCAGTTAATCACACGAGCGACCGCCAATTCTGGATCTTTAGCCGCCAAATAGATCTCCACCCGATTGCAGGTAGAAAGAATCACCCCCTCAGAGATCTCTGCGAGTCCTTTGAGATTGATCAAACGATCGGGAATGGCATTTTTAGCAAACGCCAAACACTCCCGCACAGCAACTGGTGCGGTCTTATGATTGAGACCTACCACAGCGATTTTCATGATAAAACACCACATCTACGCCAAAACGGTTCATCCTGACTGCTATCATTTAATGAACATGATACCATTTAGGCAAAAAGTCAAAGGCCAAACCACGGGGGATTTGGGGGCGGTTCCCTGCCCCCCTAAGATCTTAATTTTTATTTTTCCGATATACTCAATTGCCATGCCTAGCTTACTGTCAAAAGATAGTTTATTGATTCTTGCTTATATTTTCAATATTTAACATAAATAAACGTAAATTACTTTTATTGAGCCATTCTCTTTCGGTGCCACCACACTTAGACGTGGTCGGTTATCCCCCCTAAGGACCAAGCCATTTTTCTAAAAATTGGAGATAAAATCAACTCATTATTCCCCTCCTCGGTCATTTTACGGATAAAAATCAGGAAATACGCTCCAAACCACGGTTAAGTGTGAGGATGCACCTTTCCAGACAAAAAAAATAAATTTTCTTGAATAGTTAGACAGTAAATGATAGAATTATAATGAAAAATTTTGTACCTTAGACTAAGGGTATTCTGGTCAAATAAATAAAATTTAATGTATCGAAAAAATAAAAATCAAGACCTTAGTGGTGGTATTGGGGGTACCACCGCACTTAACCGTGGCCGTCTGTTTTTTGGTTTTATTATTTAAAAAAAAAAGGGGTCTGGGGGATTGCCCCCAGGGTTTTGATTTTGATTTTGATTTTGATTTTGATTTTGATTTTGATTTTGACCTCGGTTTTGCTTTTTGTTCAGGCACTCGTCCATCGTCCACACTTAAATGTGGTGGTACCGCATCATGTTCATTGAGAAATAAATGAAATATCCAGAATGCCAAAAATGTCGAGACGAAGCGATGTGGTTTGTCTTTTTCGGGAACACTTTTTTAACACTTTTTTAACACTTTTTAAAGGCATCCTAGGAGTCATCAGCGGTAGTGCCGCTTTGGTGGCCGATGCTTTTCATTCCGCTGCAGATGTTTTGGCAACCTATGTTACCATGGTAAGTGTCAAAATTTCGCACAAACCAGCTGATAACCTGCATCCATATGGTCATGGTAAGGTACAATATTTTTCCACAATGATCACTGGATTGATTTTATTTATTGGTGCAGTCTTTATTTTTGTAGGTGCTGTAAAAGCCATTATATCTGGTTATTTTGAAGCACCGAATACGATAGCTCTATTAGGGGCTATCGTTTCAATTGTCATCAATGAGGGCATGTTTCGCTATCAAACCTGCGTTGGTACAGAACACAAAAGTCCGGCCATCTTGGCCAACGCTTGGGACAACCGTTCGGATGCCATTGCCTCTTCAGCAGTGTTGTTTGGCATTGCCATGGCTCTTTTTGGTTATCCCATCGCCGATTCCTTGGCCGCTTTAGTGGTAAGCTTGATCATTATGAAAATTGGCTGGGAACTTATTGTAGAGGCAGTCCATGGACTGATCGATGTCTCTGCCGATATGAATATACTTAAAGAACTCTATGAAGTCATTCGTGCAACCTCCGGTGTGTTGGAAATCTCCTTTTTACGTGCCAGGGTAATAGGAGATGGATTACATATAGAGACACATCTACAAGTAGATGCCAATATGAAAATTTATGAAGGAGACCTTCTCGTAGCTTTTCTCAACTATAAAATCAAAAGAATTTTCGGGTCGACTTCTGTTCTTAATATATTTTTATCCACAAATTGAAACAAGACCTTGGGGGGCGGAGAACCGCCCCCCAATCCCCCCCACCCTTTTCTTTTAATTTTAAAAAAAAGAGGGGGTCTGAGGGATTCATCCCCCAGGGTTTGGCCTTTGATTTTTTTGCCCGTAGGGCATTATGTTCTAACTGTTCAGATAGAAACAATAAAACCATTCAAAACAAAAAACAAAAGCACAAAACCCATGGCAATTAATAACAGGCCCAACGCTTTGGATCCTACAGTCATAAGGGGAGAAGGGGGTTGTCTAAGATGGTGTGTCAGTTCACCACTCGCCAACAAGCGTTCAAAGTACAGGGGATGTTCCTGTTGAAACGACTCCAGGCTTTGCAATCCCGTAAACATCACAATATTTGGTGGTGGCAAAAGGCTGGGCCGAAAATGGTTGTTGAAAAAATGGACCGTAAATAAAAATACAATCGCTAAAAAGGCCTCATCCCCATGGACCAAAAAGGCCACATTAAAAATCCACCCTTGAAAATAACGCGCGGTGATCTCCTCTGGAAAGGCCAACAACAAACCACTCAAACTAAAACTGGCAATTCCCCAAAAAACCGCCCAATAATCAAATTTTTCAAAGTAGCTCCAACGATCAAAACGTGGCTTTTCACCCCGACCTAAAAACCATTTAAACATGTTTTGGCAATCACGTAAATCTTGCCAGTTGGGGAGCAAAGAGTCAGGACCAAACCAGCTAAAATGGGGATTACGCCGGATACTTTTTAATAGATGAAATACATGGAAAAAAAAGATGACCGTCATTAAAGCCGCTGCTGTACGATGCGCCATACCCATGATCGGCACACCACCCAACAATTCAACCACCTTTGGCGCCCAAAAGGTCTCTCCATAACGCAATGAAATACCAGTCAGAGCCAAAACCATCACCACCAGCGCAAAAGCCAAATGTCCAATGCGCCACCCCAAGGTAAAACGCTGCACCTGTTGATCAGAGTCCAAACCTAATGAACGCAAGTCTACATAAGTACACTCGGCAGATTTTTTACGCTCCTGCCACTCCCTATAAAACCAAAGCACCGAGTGCAGCCCAAAAAAGAGAAATACCATACTGATTAGAAAAAACATAAAGTGCGAAGCTATGAAAACTTCTGGATAGTGGGCATAATCTTCCGTGCGTGCATGTGGGCTAAAAAAAAGAAAATTTTTGGACATCGCAAAAAATTTCTTGCCATCATGACATTTTTCGCAGGTCTTAAGACGATTGTTGGGATGAATTCGAGATTTTAAATCGGTCGTCCGCAACGTTTTATGGGCCTCATGGCAGTTAAAACATTTTGCCGTATGAATATCCCCATGTAAAAATACCCGACCATGGTAGGTCTCCCGGTAGGTACTAAAACTCAGCGGATGGCAGGTGGCACAATTTTTCGGACTTTGCAACTGAAAGGCCAATAGCCGGGTTCCTCCTACGTCATGGCTACTATGACAGTCGATACAATTGGCCGATTTGAGATTTTTCTTTTGCAAAAATTCTGTCCCATGGACAGAATTGCGATAATCATCTAACTCATCCGTATGGCACACCTGCCCGCACAACTTCGGAATAGATAATTGCCACTCTGCATAAGCCTGACTCTTTTTATCTTTGGGAATATTGAAAAAATGGCTGTCATGGCACGCCTCGCAAGAGGCATTCAAAGATTGCGGGTCATCGACGTTAATGCGAGCATGAATGGATTTTTCATAATGCGTGGCAATTGCCTCCATCCCTGTGGCATCCTTCTGATGACAGGAGAGACAGGCTTTATGTTCTGGTTGGCCAGATTGATGGGGGGGTTGCACAGAGGTGATGCCGGTGTGGCAATCGCGACACCCCATTTTGGCGTGAACAGCGGAATTGTATTGTTTCGGAACAATGGCGGTAAGAGGGCGTTTTTCTTGCTCCTCATCCGCATAAAGGCCGGTATTGGCCACCTCAATGGTTTGACGACCGTCGTGGCACTCCAGACAGGCTTGCGAATCCGCCGTAGAATTCTCTGCTGACCAAACAACACTCAGAGAGACAAAAAAAACAAAACAAAATAATAACAATCTTATGCACATCATCGTCGAAGAGAACGCACCCTTTAAAATTTAGTAATATAGCTCACTCCGACAAAATTAACCGGCTGATAGTGATCCATCATGATGACCGTGCCGTCCGTTGTGGTTGAGGTGCCATAGGTGTATGAATCTTCGTCACTAAATGCCCAACTCCAGTCGTTGGTATCCCAAAGTTCATAGATATAATCAAAGCGCAACAGGCCTGGTCCCAAGCCAAGATATTCTACAAAAGCATCCAATTTTGTGGTTTTGCTGTTGATTTCTGGGAGGGGAGAAAGCACCGCCCCTGTCGTCGTATCCGTTGGATAGACAACGGTGGTGGGCAGCGCAGCCACCACCTCATCTTGGTAACGAGTCTTGCTCCAGGTATGGTCCAGATTGACACCAATTTTTGTCGAATTGTTAAACTGATTGCGTAATCCAAGACCGATCGAATTGGAGGTGTCATCTATGTCCGAATTTTTGTCGGCATCGTGTTCTGTCGCCGAGGGAAACCGACCCGTAAACAATGAGATTTCATCAATTTGGTGCGAAAACCAGGAGGTTATGAGCCAATTATTGGAAAAGGCATAGTCGGCATCCATTGAATAAAGTTGTTTATTGGCCTTTTGGCGACCGTAAGGAATGGGGTCAGGTCCGTAGGTATCTCGTTCATACTCCGCCACAAATTGCAGGCCCAATTTGGTCATGGGGCGAACATCAAAGGCCAAGCGAATTTTGTTGCGGTCGCGGTCTGAGATAAAAAAAGGATTTATCTTGCCATCGGCATTGCCCATAATTTTAATGGAATCTAAATAATTATCCCCAGTTCGGTCGCTGTGTTGCAAAGTTAACGAACCATTGGCCCTATCGGTAAAGGCACGACGCAATTGAACTTTATAGGTGGTTTCGTCCAAATCAGAACGAAAAGGGACAAAACGTTCATCGTCCAGTCCATCGCCATCGCTATCATTGCCATAGGGTATTTCACGATCCTGATTTTTGCGCTCAATTCCAGTGACAATACTGGTTTGATGAAACAATTGATAGGTAGCCTCTAACTTGCCAGAAATGGTGCGCCTGGAAAGAGGGGTAGAATGGACGGTGGTCGTCGCAGTAGGTGCCAAATTGACGATCAACCAAGCCGGTGTGCGATCATTTTCGTCAAAAAAACGCAACTCCGAAGTGACATTGAGTTTAGGGGTAAGACGACTAGAAAGATTTAACTGGGCCAGAGTATTATCCACCTTTCCCTCCAAATGAGTTGGGGCATCGACATATGAAAGCCCGGGAATATCGGCGGTGGGCAGGTGTTCGTCTTGTAACGCTCGATTAAACGACAGTTGCAAGGTACCCCGTGTGGCAGGGGTAAAGTTATAACCGCCCATCAGAAAAAATTTGTGGGCCTGATTGTCCAGCGGCAAGGAGAGATAGGCGTGCGAGGTGTCGGTGGGATCCGAATAGGTGACATCTACCAAAGTATTGGCATTTTCGAAGCTACTAAAATTATAGCCAACCGTCATTTGCCACTCTTTGCCCATGTAATGGGCGTTGGTCTCTATTTCGTGGATGGTCCAATCAATCGGTTCCAGAACAAACTCAGCTGGTTTACCAAAACTCAGAATACGCCCCCACTGTTGGGTGCCAGTTTTTTCTTCGTTGCGCAAATTTAAAGTAAATTTTAGGTCATTTTTTATATTTTTAAAAAGATTTAGGCTGGTTCGGTCCCGCCAAGTGCCAATCTCTATTTCAGGACCGATCGCACCTGTATCTGGCTTGGTCACCACTGGGGAGGTGGTGCCAAGACCTTGATTAAAGGTGTATGGGGTGTAGGGGAGGATGCTCGGCATTTCTTGATAACCCAGTTTGATACCCCAGTTGCCCTGCTGCTCATATATCAAATCCAGCAGACGATTCTCTTGTCCGAGGTCGCGAATATAGGCGGTCCACCAAGTAGCGGTTGCGTCTTGCCGATATTTAATATCGGCATCCAGCAGAATATGAACACCGCTATGCCGTTCATTGTCAAATATGCCCAACTGCTCTCGATTGCCATCCTGAATGCCAATACCAACAGAGAGACGGCTTTCAGGTTTGATAAAAGGGGCGGCGGTCGCGCTCATTTCGTGGGCAGACTCTTTTTCTTCTTGGGTATCCTCCTGGGCGTGACTCGCCTGAGAACTTCCCAACAACGCCAGTAAGCAGGAAATCAGGGTCCATGTCTGTTTAGTTGTATACATGACTAAGCTTCCTTAGAAATAATTAACGATGATAACGACCCGCTCTCGTGGCATTTTCGGTACTATTGCTGCCATGAATATTGGTATGGCACTTGACGCAACCCCGGGCGATTGTCCCTAAAAGAGAGGTATTGTTGGTGCGTCCATCGGGCAGACCAGCGACTTGACCAGGATGTCTATTATCGCTATGACACTCTTGACACAAATAAGGGGGGCGGCTATTCAACAGACCGGCAATCGATGTTCCATGTGGATTGTGGCAAATACGACAATCCTCCATGACCGGGGGGTGCATATGGACAAAAGGTCCACGTTTTTCCATATGGCATTGGTAACAGGTGTCGTTGACGCTATCTTTTTTCAACGATTTTATTCCCGCTGAGCCATGAGGATTGTGACAGTCTGTGCAGACCATCTGCCCCTCAGGAACTGGATGATGGGAGGGGCGATTAAATAGAGCGCGTTGAGTCTTGTGACAACCAAAACAGACCTTTGGTTGACTCTCTTTTTGCATCACCCGATCCCGATCGGTATGCATTTCATGGCAGGTGGTACAAGCCACCTCTTGGGCGGCATGAGCAGAACTTGACCAAAACATCAACTTGTCGCCTTTATGACAGCTCATGCAGACGCCATTTCTGGTATCAACGGGTGTTTCGGTGAGCTTAAAATTGCCAAAATCGTCATCTATATTATAATCGGCCAAAATAGATGGATTGCGTCTGGGAAAGGTCACGTCGGGTTTGGTGCGTTTTTCTGAACCTTTGGGTTTCTTTAAATGGTCACGACTTAAGCCATGGCAACTGGTGCAGGTTGGGGTGCGTGCATCGGCCAGTGCACCATGTTTGGTTTTGCCAATGCGCAACAAAGAGGGGGAGTCCTCCTCTTCGTGGCAGAAGGTACACTCGGCATCGCCGCGTAAAACGGTATCCACATGTTTTTTAGGGGGTTCTTTGTAATCGTCGTCATCATCCTCATCGGCCCATGCATGGGTCGAACCTAACCCCAGCAGCAAGGTCATGATAACAATCGCCAAAAAAAGTTTATGCAACATTTTCAACGTCGATCTCCTTGGAATTTTTTTCATAAAATTCTTATGCAAAACAAGGGTAATGAACATAATGCCCTGCGGGCAAAAAAATCAAAATAAAAATCAAAACCCTGGGGGATGAATCCCCCAGACCCCCTCTTTTTTTTAAGAATTAAAAGAAAAGGGTGGGGGGAATTGGGGGGCGGTTCTGCCCCCCCCAAGGTCTTGATTTTTATTTTTCCGATATATAAACAAACACACCAACCTTCCATCTAATTTACTTAATCGTATAGAAAGATCCAGAGTTTGAAAAGAGCTAATTTTATAACTGCGCCTCGTTCTCAGATGAATCACATTTTTTGCCTTTGACTTTTTAGACAAGAAACGGCATTTTACACAAAAAGAATAAAGTATGTAGATTTTTAGGTAAATTTTTTAACAATGAAAATCAAAAGCGGTCAAAACATGAACCTTTTTCTGCGCTGGAAATTTCTAATTGGCATGTTTACAACGTTTTTTTTGGCATTTGGAACCGTTCATGCTGAATTA
Source organism: Magnetococcus sp. DMHC-6 (assembly GCA_039908535.1). GTDB lineage: Bacteria > Pseudomonadota > Magnetococcia > Magnetococcales > JADFZT01 > JAMOAW01. The sequence goes on from JAMOAW010000038.1 coordinate 11,835, forward strand.
GACGGTGAGACGGCTCTCCAGGTGCTCAAACGCAATGACTGTACCAAATGCCACTCGGTTAAAAAATCTAAAAACGGCCCTTCTTATCAAAAAGTATCCAATAAATATAAAGACAAACCAGATGCCGTTGAAAAGCTCTTTAAACATCTGACCACTGCTCCAAAAGTCAAACTGGAAGATGGCACAGAGGAAGAACATAAAAAAATCGATTTTGACAATCCCGAACAGATTCGGGAGTTTATCCGTTGGATTCTTTCTTTATAGCCTGTTTTGCTTCCCTGAATTATTTTTTTAATTTTATTTAATTATTTTTTTTAATATATTAAATAAAACAAATCAGATCTGTGGGGAAACGCCTGCATGGATTTGATTTTGGCTAATATATATGGAGGCAATCGTGAATCTTAACTGGTTTCGAATCGGTACACGAGTTTCGACTGGCGTTATAATTCCATTGATTATGTTGATTTTTGTTGGAATCTGGAGTTGGCTTGCCAGTGATGGCGTTTATAATGAAGTCAAAGAGGTGCGCGATGCGCGGATAAAATTGATGTTATTGGCCCAACGCATGAGCAAAGATTTGCTTCAAATGCAATATTATCTCACCGAGGTGGCCATCAACAAAGCCGAACGAGAGGATGCCGATATCTTCAGTGGCGCGGCGGACTACTACGACGACTTTTTAGCCAGCTTAAAAGAATATGAATCTTTTTACCAAGGTAAAAACGACGAAAAAATTATCAAATCTTTAGAGACGTTGCGTTCCAATACCAAAGAATTTTATGAACTCGGCAAAAAAATGGCCACGGCTTTTGTACAGGAGAAGCGTGAGGCGGGCTTTACGGCTAAAGATGAGTTTAACGATGCTGCCGAAGCGGTCGATTTTTATTTGGAACCTTTGTTGCGTCAAGAACGGGACATGGCGGTTGACTCTATGGATGATTTGGTCAAGCAAATGTCCAGTCTTAAACAGGGTCTGCTGATCGTCATGCTGGTAGCCGCATTGATTTCGAGTTTTATCGGCTGGCTTTTGGTGCGCTCCCTGGTTCACCCTGTTCTCACAATGAAAAATGCCATGCAGATCGTCTCGGAGGGGAACTTGACGCATCAGGTTCCGGTGATCGGTCGGGATGAATTGAGCGAAATGGCCAATATTTTCAACTTGATGGCCAGACAATTGGCACTCACCCATTCTGGTTTGATCAGCGAAAAAGAGAAGCTCTCCACCATTATTCTTTCAGCCCGAGAAGGGATCGTGGTTACCGATCGACAAGACAAAATTGTTTTGGTCAATCCTTCTGCCGAACGTCTGCTGGACAAAACTCGCGAACAAATTATGGCGGCGGGTATTGAACAACTTGTGGACGATTCCGCCTACATTCACGCCCATTTAAACGGCGATAACCCACCGGATACCATCGTTTATAACGACCGGGTTCTTTCGTTCTATGCCTCTAAATTTTTCGATAAAAACAATGAGTTGGTCGGTTCCGCCGCACTGATTCGTGACATCACCTCCGAGAAAAAACTGGAAAACAAACTGCGACAACTTTCGCAAACCGATGGTCTAACGGGGTTGTACAATCGGCGCATGTTTGACACCTCCCTGGCCACAGAGTTGGATCGGGCCAAAAGATATAAACAGCGCGTGGGGCTTATTTTATTTGATGTGGATCACTTTAAAAAATTTAACGATACCCATGGCCACGATCAAGGGGATCGGGTGTTGCAAGCGGTTGGCAAGCAGATGAAAGAGACACTACGCAACTTAGACATCAGTTGTCGTTACGGTGGCGAGGAGTTTGTCGCCATTTTACCGACCACCAATGAAGAGGGGGCGTTACGTTCCGCTGAAAGGTTGCGGGCGGACATCGAAGCCATGGTGGTGGATGGCCTTAAAGTGACCATTTCCTTGGGAGTTGCCGTCTATCATGAACAATATGATCGGGATATGAGCGGTGATAAATTGGTGAAAATGGCAGACAATGCCTTGTATGAAGCCAAACGTGCTGGACGTAACCGTGTGCAACTCGCTTCGTTTGCGAATGTATCCTCTTGATCAACAAGACCTTGGGGGGCGGAGAACCGCCCCCCAATCCCCCCACCCTTTTCTTTTAATACCTAAAAAAAAGAGGGGGTTTGGGGGATTCATCCCCCAAGGTTTTGCCTTTGACTTTGATTTTTTGCCCGCAGGGCATTATGTTCTTCAATAAGGTTCGGGGGGACCTTTGCTTAATTTTATCCTCCTGAGGTCATTATGCAAGATTCTAACACACTTGGTAGCATGAGATTGCCATTACAAGCATTGATGAAACACCTTTTTCAAGAAGGGGCCAATCAGAATAATGTCGATCAACGAAATTTAATACATTTGGTGCAAAATACCATTCAGGATATTTTACAGGCCGAAGCCATTGAAACGGGGGTGGTCCTCAAGTCGATCATAGAGGTGATTCGTCTTTCTCTGCATGCCATCTCTCTTGAAGAAAAATTGCAAAGGGCTCTGGAATGTTTGTTAAATGTTCCCAGCTTGAACGGTTTGGACAAGGGGTCGATTTTTTTGGTGGACTCGAAAAACCGACAATTACGTTTGGTAGCTTGGAAAAATTTATCCGAGGTACAGAGGAATCTTTGTAAGACCGTGACGTTTGGCCATTGTTTGTGTGGTCGGTTCATGGAGATGGGGCAGCCGGTGTTGTTTAAATCGGTGATTGATGCCGATCACGACACTCTTTTTCCAGACATCACCCCCCATGGTCACTCCATTTTTAAGGTGACCTCCCTTGATTCAGAGCAGATCATTTTATTGGTCAATCTTTATGTGGTCGATCAATGCAAAGAGGATCCCCGTAATAAGCTGTTCATTGAGGCCATGTCTATGGCCTTTTCGGTGTTATACACCTTGCATATGAACTACGAGCAGTTAAACAAAAATGCCTTTGAAGATCCATTGACGCATATCGCCAACCGTCGTTTATTTCAAGATCGGTTGGACCAAGCCATACAAAAGGCCAATCGTTATAACACCTCCTTCATGGTGATGGCCCTTGGAGTGGATCGCTTTAGCCGTATCAACGAATCTTTGGGACGGGCGGTGGGGGATGAGGTTTTAAAAAAATTATCAAAGAGACTAAACAGTATTTTACGCGCTGGCGATACCTTGGCCAAATCCGATGGGGATGAATTTTTATTATTATTTGCCATCCAAGATGCCCGAGAGATTATGCCACCGGTGCGCAGAATTCAAAAGATCGTCTCAGAACTACCCATCTCTATTGAGAACCAGGAGATTCAGATTGAATTGAGCATTGGGATTAGCCTTTATCCTGAGGACCAAAATCAACTCCTGGAAAAGGCCAAATTCGCACTTAAAAGCGCCAAAGAACAGGGGGGAGGTGGATTTAAGCTCTTTTCAAATGAAGCCCACCAAAAGACCCAAAACCTGATCAATTTAGAGCGTGATCTGCGTATCGCTGTTAAAAACGAAGAAATTTTGGTCTATTATCAACCAAAAATATCTCTTTTAACCATGAAGATTATTGGTTTTGAAGCGTTAGCCCGTTGGCCCGATATGAAAAATGCAGGCCGCATGAAGGCCTTTCCAGACCAATTTATTCCCTTGGCAGAGGAGACGGGTCTTATTTTACCTTTAGGTCGGCATATTTTGGATGTTGCGTGTCACGATCTTAAACAATGGTATGACATGGGTTACCAGGATCTTTATGTAGCGGTAAACTTGTCGGCACGCCAGTTTATTGATCCATTTCTCATTGAAAATCTGATCCAATCCCTCAGCCAATCTGGACTCCCAGCCCATCTTTTAGAGATTGAAATCACCGAATCTTATGTCATGAATGACCCGAAAAAGGCCAAAGAAATTTTGGAATCTCTGAAATCTTTGGGGGTTAAAATTTCATTAGATGATTTTGGCACGGGATATTCTTCCTTATCTCATCTACAAATGTTCCCTTTTGACCGACTGAAGATTGACCGTTCATTTGTGATGGAACTGCATTCTAGTCAAGCCAGTACGGGCATTGTCCAAGCCATTTTTCAACTTGCCCGTATTTTGCGTATGCAGGTTACCGCTGAAGGGGTGGAGACTGAAGCGCAACAAGCTCTTTTGCAAGAGATTGGCTGTCACGATGTTCAAGGTTGGCTCTATAGTAAGGCGGCCCCTGCTGAAGAGATTCCGATGCTGTTAAAAAAATATAATGGCTAACAAAAATTTTTAATATTTTTCAATATGTAAATTTCCTGGCTCTTGACGTGTTCCGGTGTTAAATCCCATTTCTGTGAGTATAGTAGAGGTGGTCTCGATCATATCAGGATTGCCACACAAAAAAATATGGGTATGGGTAGGATGGGTGACAAAGCCTATTTTTTCAGCAAGCTGAGTTGGATTAACCAACCAATCCCCCAAATGGCCAGTGGCTCCCGACCAATTGGGATCGGCTTGGGGGCGGGAGACAACGGGAAAATAATGAAAAGAGGGGCAATGACGTGCCAAAGATTCCAACTCGCCCCGATATCCCAAATCCCATGAGTAACGCGCGCCATGCAAGACGGCTATCGGGCGTGTGGAACACGATTGCCCCAAAGAGAGGGTACGAATCATGCTCATATAGGGAGCCAATCCCGTCCCGGTGGCAACCAACAATAAATTTTGCTCTATGGGCACCTGATCCAAGGTAAAGACTCCTTTTGGGGCGGTGCCCATAAAAAGTCGCGCACCGATATTCAAGGCAAAGAGACGTGGGGTCAACTGGCCACTGTTGATTAAAGAGATATAAAATTCTAAATAACGATCTTGTTGGCTGCCAGAGGTGATGGAGTAGGCCCGACGCAAAAGTCGTTGGGCTTTACCGGGGGGGAGTTCTTCTTCAAGGTCTGCGCCTGAAAGTCGTTGGGCATCGTAGCGCAACCCCAAGACGGTAAATTGACCTGGCGTAAACGAGATCCCTTTCTCATCCGCGCACACTTGAAAAATAGCCAACTGAGGGGTGATATCCATACGGCCGATGAGGGTGGCGTTATAAAGATCCATACCGAGCGACTCCTGTTTAGAATTAAAAAAAAAGGTGGGGGGATTGGGGGGCGGTTCTCCACCCCCCAAGGTCTTGATTTTTATTTTCCGATACATAAAAAAGTTTGCTGTTGGGTGACCAATTGCCACCTTGCCTGTTGGCTTGGCTTGGTTTAAAATAGCATTATGGATAAGATCACACAACCAAGTAAAGGGGAGGTTATTCGTTTGCTTCTGGAACAAGAAGGACGAGTCATGCTCCATTTAGATGCCACCCGACAAGGGGTGGTGGTCCCTCGGCGTTTTAACCGAGATATTGGCTTGCGGTTGGTTCTCAATAAACAAATGCCCCAACCCATTGATATTGGTAGCAGTGCTATTAAATCTGAGTTGCGTTTTGGAGGCATTCCCCATTATTGCATTTTGCCTTTTTTGGCCATCTGGGGGGCGGTTAATCCTGATACAGGGCATGGCATGTTTTGGCCAGAGTCCATGCCTCTTTCCATTCGCCATGATTATGAATCTCATTTGGCCTCTGGTTCCATCTCACCGCCATTGCCTTCAGAGGAAAAATCGGCCTCGGTTGAAGTGCTGCCAGTAAAAAGAAAAAAACCGGAATTGCATGTTGTTGAGACCGATCCTCTGGAGACGACCGATTCTAATCCGCCCCCACCATCTCGTCCACCACCTAAATTACGTCTTGTAAAATAAGATTGAATCAAGACCTTGGGGGGCCCAGAACCGCCCCCCAATCCCTCCACCCTTTTCTTTTAATACTTAAAAAAAAGAGGGGGTTTAGGGGATTCATCCCCCAAGGTTTTGTCTTTGACTTTTTGCCGCAGGGCATTATGTTCAGAAAACTTAAACTGGAGAGCCGATGGATGTCACGCTGGATCACCTTAAATTTAACTCTGATGGTTTGATACCGGCCATTGCCCAACAATTTGACACCGGGGAAGTATTGATGATGGCATGGATGAACCGGGAATCATTATTGGAAACACTGCGTTCGGGTACGGCCTGTTACTGGTCCAGAAGTCGGCAAAAATTTTGGAAAAAGGGAGAGACATCTGGTCATTTCCAAAAAATTCAAGCCATTCGAACCGACTGCGATGCCGATACCCTATTGCTTTTGGTGGATCAATTGGGGCTGGCCTGTCATACAGGACGCAAAAGTTGTTTTTATCTGGAAGCTCAAGGGGAAGCGTGGCAGGAAATTACCCCGGTAGAAAAAAATCCCGAAGAGATCTATGCCCACCCATGACCACTCCCTTAGTTGAGACACTTTTTAAAGAACTATATCAGGTCATTCAATCGCGCCGCCAAAGTGCCGATCCAAAACATTCTTATGTGGCACGACTGTTTGCCGAGGGACCGGATCGAATTTTACAAAAAGTGGGAGAAGAGGCGGTAGAAACTATCCTTGCGGCCAAAAATCGGGATTCCCACTCCGTCATTCATGAGACAGCTGATTTATGGTTTCATTCGCTGGTACTACTGGCTGAACAGGGGATTGATCCCCAGCAGGTGGTTCAAGAGTTGATCAACCGATTTCATCTCCCCAATCAATAAAAAAACGATCCAAACCTGGCTGCCAATGATTGCACACCCTGTTTGGACCGTTCAAAAAGCATCTTCAATCAACCGTGATATTTATAAGGCACCCAGGTCTGCTTATCAATAGGAGGCCGGACATATCCCGTGGATTTTTTCCGAGGCGGAAGCTTCATAGGCTCCTTAATGGTCAATAAATCCTCATAGGGAATTTTGCTCAACAGATGGCTAATGCAGTTGAGACGGGCATGGGTTTTGATGTCTGCATCCACCACATACCAGGGCACCTGTTTGATATCCGTGTAATTAAACATGGCATCCTTGGCCCGAGAATAATCTTCCCAACGCAGACGGGATTCCAAATCCATGGGGCTGACTTTCCACTGTTTGGTGGGATCCTTGGTGCGACTGACGAAACGTTTTTCTTGCTCCTCATCGCTCACCGAGAACCAATATTTGATGAGAATGATACCGGAACTAATCAGCATTTGTTCGAATTCTGGGCAGGTACGCAAAAATTCTTGATATTCAGCATCGGTACAAAAACCCATCACCCGTTCTACCCCAGCCCGATTGTACCAACTCCGATCGAAAAGGACCATCTCGCCAGCGGCGGGCAAATGAGGAACATAACGTTGAAAATACCATTGGGTTTTCTCACGCTCGGTAGGAGTTCCCAAAGCCACCACCCGGGCAATACGAGGGCTCAACGGCTCGGTGATGCGTTTAATGACGCCACCTTTACCAGCGGCATCCCGCCCCTCAAATAACACAACGACCTTCAACCCCTTGACCTTGACCCACTCCTGTAATTTGACCAATTCTATATGCAGTTTGGCCAACTCTTTGAGATAATCCGCTTCGCTCATTTTGGCCACTTTTTTCTTCATTCCAGTCTCTTTATCAATGGTCAACGCAAGTTCATGAGATTTCTTGGCTGACTTGATCTTCGGCTGTTTTTCCTCTTTTACCTTCATTTTTTCCAATTCCTCTGTCTTTTCTTCATTTTGCTCAGTCATACATATCTCCTTGGCGTGAAACGCAAACAATCATTTTGGAAATGACACTGTGACTTTTTTCCAATTTTCTTAACACACATTATCAAACGAAACCACATTCTGTAAAAGGAGAAAAATATTTGCGGAATTTATACCCACCACAACCGGCCTCTTATGCCATTTATAGCACCGACACATTTGAACATTTTATTTATAAAAATTTTCATGTAATGTTGCCAATTAATCAAAAAATAAAAAATTTTTCATGGGAGGAAAAATATGGAATGGAAAAATGTTAGCTTACAAAAAAAAATCTTAACAGCGGTTGGTACTGTTTTAATATTATTGGCACTTGTGAGTTTGCGCTCGTTTACAGGCATTTCCGCCATGGTCCAAGATGGCATGGAGGTTGTTGGCGGAAATAAGTTGCGTGGAGAAATTTTGCAACGGGAGGTGGATCACCTCAACTGGGCCAATAAAGTGGCCACATTTATCAACAGCGAATCAACGACTGAAATTGGCGTACAACTGGATCCCACCCAGTGCGCCTTTGGCAAGTGGTATTATGGAGAGGGACGCCAACAGGCTGAGGCACAATTGCCCCAATTAATGCCGATTTTGCGTGCCATTGAAGAACCCCACAAACAACTGCACGCCTCGGCCGAGAAAATTCAAAAAGTTTACAAATCGGGCGATGAAAAATTGCCTACCTTTTTAGCACAAAAAGAGTCTGACCATTTAGCTTGGGCAGGGGCGGTGCAAAATGCCATTTTAACCCACAAAAACACCCTGGAAGTCGAATTGGATCCGACAAAATGCGGTTTGGGCAAATTTATGTATGGGGAGGCCGGAGCAAAAATGCGAGCTTCCGATCCTGAATTGGCCAAATTGCTCGATCTTATTGAACCTCTGCATAAAACATTGCATGGGTCTGGAGAGGGGATTAAGCAAGCACTCCAAAACGGAAATTTTCAAAAAGCCACTGATAATTATGGTCAAGCCGTGGCCCCCACCCTTAAGGAAATCCGCTCTATTTTAAGTACCATGCAAACTCGAGCCCGAGATATCCTGCAAGGCAAAGCCGCAGCCGAAGATATTTACACCACCGAAACCCAACCTACTCTTGCTGAAGTTCAAAATCATCTGCACGAATTGGTCACCTTAACCAAAGACAACATCATGTCTGAAGAGACGATGCTCCATAAAGCACAACAGACCAGGAACCTTGTTGTGGGAATTTCTTTGGCGGCTTTACTGATTGGCATCACCCTCTCTTTGCTGATTGCACGTTCAATTATTCAACCCATTATTCAAAGCATGCGTTTTGCAGAACAAATTTCCGAGGGAGATTTAACCCAAAACCTTCATTTGCAGCAAAGCGATGAGGTGGGTCGTTTGGTGCAATCTTTAAATACCATGGTGGTTAAGTTACGCGAAGTAGTAAACGATGTCTCTCACGCCGCGCAAAATGTTTCTGCCGGAAGCAACGAACTTTCCGATGCCGCCAACGGCATGGCCCAGGGGGCTACCGAGCAAGCCGCCTCTATTGAGGAGACCTCTTCAGCCATGGAAGAGATGGCCGCAGGAATTCAACACAACACCGACAACGCCCAGCAAACCGAAAAAATCGCCAACCAAGCCTCCAAGGATGCCAGCGAAGGAGGAAAAGCCGTTCAAGAGGCGGTCGCGGCCATGAAAGAAATTGCCAATAGAATCTCAATTATTGAAGAGATTGCCAGACAGACCAATCTGTTAGCCCTTAATGCCGCCATTGAAGCGGCCCGGGCTGGCGAACATGGTAAGGGATTTGCGGTCGTGGCGGCAGAGGTGCGTAAATTGGCGGAACGGAGTCAATTGGCGGCAGGCGAAATTGGTCATCTTTCGGCTTCTAGCGTTGAAATTGCCGAAAAGACTGGATTAATCATGAATCGATTGGTGCCTGACATTGAAAAAACCGCCGAATTGGTCCAAGAGATTGCCGCCTCCAGTCGAGAGCAAAATCAAGGCACGGCGCAAATCAATGCCGCCATTCAGCAATTGGATCACGTCATTCAGCAAAATGCCGGAGCTTCTGAAGAGATGGCCGCCACTTCTGAAGAACTCTCTGCGCAAGCCGATTTATTGGCGAGTGCCATTGGTTTTTTCAAAACAAATGCAGGGGGAGCTACCAGAAAAGCACCGATTCGTGGTCCAGCGGCAAAGAAGGCCCCTCCTGTTCTGGCTGCCCTCCCTGCCCCCAAATCGCATCGCATTGGTCATGATGACGAATTCGAAAAATTTTAACGCACCGCTAAGATAACAGAACCGCCTCCCAGACCCCAGGGTTTTGTTTTTAATTTTTTGATGTATCGAAAAAATAAAAATCAAGACCTTGGGGGGCGGAGAACCGCCCCCCAATACCCCCCACCCTTTTTTTTTAATTTAGTCTGGCTTTTGATTTTTTCTTTGCCCGCAGGGCATCATGTTCAGTTTCACCAAGCACAAGGAACAAACCCCTCCTCATTGGCGATCACCATGGTATCCCCCGACTGCATGAGAACAAACAACCCCTGATTCATGGCGAAGCGATCCACGCTCTCTTCGATGACAATTCCCGACACCGCGCCGACGACCCGTTTGTGGGCATATTCTGGGAAAAACTCTTTAAACTGTGCCAATCGTTGCAGATGTTCCCGCACATACTCTATCGTCAAGGTGCTTTTAACCTCCACCAAAACCACGGTATCGGTATTCACCACCAACACGTCAATCTCTATATGTCGATTTCCTGACAACTTCGCCTTTACTTTGCGACTGGTTTTATGGACTGGGATGCCTCTTTGTGCAAAAACGGTTTCACAAGCTGGAGCCACCAACCCCTCCACAAACTCTCCCCAACGTCCACCCAAATTACCCACCAGCTTAGAAACCTCCTTGAGCTTGCGATCGGTCTCTTTCATAAGATTCTCGGTCTCCTGAAATTTACGATCGGTCTCCTGAAATTTACGATCGGTCTCCTGAAATTTACGATCGGTCTCTTTAAATTGACGATCGGTCTCTTTAAATTGACGATCGGTCTCTTTAAATTGACGATCAGTCTCCTGAAATTTACGATCGGTCTCTTTAAATTGACGATCGGTCTCTTTAAATTGACGATCGGTCTCTTTAAACATTTTCCAAACGTCATCAAACGTCACGGCGTGGGGCATGGTCATTCCTTTGTTCGGTTGGCTGGCTGGAAATATTGTAACCGTTCAGATAAAAAAAATCAAAAACAAGACCTTGGGGGATTGCATCCCCCAACCCCCCTGCTATTTGAAGAAAGCAAAACCGAATTCAAAAGCAAAATCAAAAACAAAACCCTGGGGGCAATCCCCCAGACCCCTTTTCTATTTTTATTTAATAATAAATCAAACCCTTGGGGGCAATTCTCCGTCCCCAAGGGCTTGATTCTGTATACTCACTCAATCTGATTACGAAACCAGGAGACAAATTTATTTTTCAATCCTAAACGATGCAGCTCTGGTTCTGGCAGTCGATACTCTTCGCCAATGGTGTCCACTTCGCGATCGCTGCTACGAAAACGATGTCTTTCCAGGGCATAATGGACACTATGATTTAAACTTTGGCTGTTGACTTGACCTTTTAAAAGATAATCCTGCGCCCCAAAACGCACGGCCTGGAGTGCCTTTTCTTGGTCGTCTAGGCTGGTCAACACCACAAAAGGTGTATCTGGAAAAAGATCATAGAGGTGAAAAAAGGTTTCGATCCCTTTGCTGTCGGGTAGATGGAGATCCAATAAAACCAAATTAAATTTTTCCTGCCCCAATTTTTGCACCGCCTCTTGAAAAGATTCCACATGGGTAAGACAAAACGACCCGGAAAGCAACGGATCTACAGTCAACGCTTCGGTATCGGTTAACCACCCCTCCACCATGGCAAAAAAGACGGGATCGTCCTCCACGACCAGTAAATGGTGACCGACACTAAAATCATGCACATTGAGCAAAGCAGGTCGTTTATTCTCCTTGCGGCTCTCCTTAGAACGTTTACCACGGCGTAACGACTCAATCCGATGCCGATCTAAAGTGTATAAGTGCTGGGCCATATGGCGCAAAAGACGAAAGGACAAAGAGGGATCGGTATGCAGACGAATCATCAAACTTTTTTCGTCTAATTTGAGAATAGAGGAATTTTTCAAGGCACGAGCCGAGAAATAGCGGCTTTTATCAGCGGTAAACAAAGAGGTCTCGCCAAACATCTCCCCGGCTCCGAGGACCTCCAATAACAAAGGATTTGCCGAGGTCTCCATAAACAACTCCACCTCGCCCTGTTGCACCACAAAGAGGGCATCGGCCAAATCCCCCTGGCGAAAAATCAACTCTCCCTTGGCATATTTACGCCCCAATTGCCTAGTATCACTCACACTCATGCAGGTTCCTTAAAGAAAATTTTATCTGGATAGTAACTTTTTTTTACACGCACAATTATGTTATCTTACCACCTAACCATAAACGCTCCACACCATTGGAAATCCATCCATGTCCTCTAAAATGCCAAAAAAAATTTTGTTTGTCGATGATGATACCATGTTATCCAATTATCTTGGCCTCATTCTCAAAAACGAGGGATACCATTTTATTTATGCCTATAATGGCCATCATGCGCTGGAATTGTTGGACAAACATCGTCCTGATTTGGTTCTTATGGATGTACATATGCCGGTCATGGGAGGCATAGAGGCCTGTCAAAAAATGAAACAGCGTCCCTATGCAGTTGATTTGCCGATTATTTTAATTACTGCGATGATCTCAGATGAGGAGATTATCACCGAGGCCTTTCAGGCCGGAGCCGAAGAGTATATCCCCAAGCCCTTAAATATGACGGTCCTTAAACGACGTATTTCCAGGCTTCTATCGAGAAAACAGGCCATGGATGAGCTGCGAGAAAGCCAGCAATGGCTGGCGGAAGCACAAAAAATCGCCAAACTAGGTACCTGGACCCTCAACCCCGAGGATGGGAGTGCGGTGTGGTCGGATGAAATGTATCGTATTTTAAATGTTGACCCCAACAGCACCCCCCCCAACCACGAACAATTTTTGCAGGCCATCCATCCCGAGGACCGCAAACGGGTGGATAAAATGATTCAATATGTGCTAAAAGGGGCCGAATGCGCCCAATCCATTGAGTTTCGCATTTTACAACCAGATGGCTCACAACGCCACTTGCTGACCCAATGTAAACGAATTGGTCACTCCCCCGCTATTAAAATTTTAGGCGCCAGCCAAGACATAACCCAACATTGGGTGATGGATGAAGATTTACGCAACGCCAAAAGGGCCGCTGAAGCGGCCAATCGGGCCAAAAGTGAATTTTTGGCCCATATGAGCCATGAAATTCGCACGCCGATGAATGGCATTTTGGGAATGGCCGATTTATTATTGTCTAGTACGCTGCCAGAAAAAATTCAACACCAAATCGAAACCATTCGCGCCTCAGGAGATGTTTTACTTCGGGTCATCAACGATATTTTGGACCTCGCCAAAGTGGAGGCGGGAAAAATAGAGTTTGAACGCCTCCCCTTTAACCTAATCGAACTCATTGACCAAATTGCTCTTTGGGCTCGACAGAGTGCCAAAGCCAAAAATTTAACCTTTGCGACCCAAATAGATCCAACACTTCCCGCTTGGATCATCGGCGATGCCATCCGCTTACGACAAATTTTGGGCAATTTGGTGGCCAACGCCATTAAGTTTACCGATCACGGCCAAGTAACCCTGCAAGCTGTTCCTCTCCAACTAAGTGACACGCAGATCCTATTACGTCTTGCAGTAGTGGATACGGGCATTGGTATCAATCCAAACCATTTAGAACGCATCTTTATGCCTTTTGAACAAGAAGAGCAATCCACCACCCGCCGTTATGGCGGCACCGGTTTGGGGTTGACCATTACCAGACTTTTGGTAGAACGCATGAACGCTACCCTGCACGTGCAAAGTACCCCCGGCCAAGGCAGTACCTTTTGGGTCGCGTTGACCTTTCCATTGGCTGAGCCACCCGATCTCTCCACACAAAAACAAAAGGAACCCCAGATAAAAGAGGTTCCTAAAAACAAACAAATTCTTTTGGTAGAAGACGATCCCATCAACCGCGATGTGGTGACCGCCATGTTGGAACGTTTGGGTATTACTCCAAAAATCGCCACCCACGGGGCCGAGGGGCTGGAAAAAATGGTCCACACCCCCTTTGATTTAATTCTATTGGATTGCCAAATGCCCGGCATGGATGGTTTTACCGTGGCGCGCAAATTTCGCTCTTGGGAAGAGAGCCAATCTGGCCGCCGTACTCCGGTGATCGCCTTGACCGCTTTTGCCATGAGCGAAGATCGGCAAAAATGTTTGGCCGCTGGGATGGATGACCACATCGCCAAGCCGGTGAGTCTAGCGGTGTTGCGCGATACCATCTGTCGATGGTCTCAACCCTCTTGCCTAAACCAGCAAAAAAAGGGAGCCAAATCTAAAACCAAAAATAAATTCCAGGCCAATCTATCCGACTCTCCAATAGATACCACCCTTCTACAAAAAGAGCTTGGTCGCCATTTTGATCGTGTTTTACAAACCTTCACCTCTCTTTTACCAGAAAGAAGCACAGCTCTTAAAAAGGCTATCCAAGAGGAAAACCTACAGGAGATTGAACGCATCGCCCATATGCTCAAAGGTTCTGCTGGCCAATTTGGGGCCACACAGATGCACAAATTGGCTTGTGACCTGGAACTTAAAGCCGCAGAGGGTTCTCTAAAAGAGTTAAAAACTTTACTTAAGCCATTTCTTGCCGAAATGGATGCCGTTGAAAAGGCCCTTTTACTCGTACAGAAAAAACGGGAGTCCTCATAAAATTTATGTATCGGAAAAATAAAAATCAAGACCTTGGGGGGCGGAGAACCGCCCCCCAATCCCCCCACCCTTTTCTTTTAATTCTTAAAAAAAGAGGGGGTCTGGGGGATGCATCCCCCAGGATTTGGCCTTTGATTTTTTTTTGCCCGCAGGGCATCATGTTCTCGGAAACTATAGACAAAATTTCATCCACTATATTACATTAAAAATGATCTTAATTTAAAAGGGAGCTTTGATTAACAGGATGATGGACAACATAATAGACAACAAATCGACCAAACCTTGCATTCTCGCGGTTGATGATGTCGCAGGCAATGTTCGTATTCTTTGCGAAGCTTTGGGGACGTTATATCGGGTTTTGGTGGCAACCAATGGACAAGATGCCATTGCAATTACCATGGCTCAAAAACCAGATTTAATTTTGCTGGACATTATGATGCCCGATATGGATGGCTTTGAGGTGTGCCGTAGACTGAAACAAATTCCTCAATGCCAAGAAATTCCGATTATTTTCATCACTGCCCGCGATGACGAACAGGATGAAACCACAGGCTTAAGTCTGGGAGCGGTGGATTATATCACCAAACCGTTTAGTCCAGCGATTGTGCTGGCCCGGGTTAAAACCCACATGGAGTTGGCGCACATGGCGGCCTCACTCCGTTTCGCAAAACTAGAGGCTGAACGGGCCAACCGGGCCAAAAGCGAATTTTTGGCCAACATGAGCCACGAAATTCGCAGCCCCATGAATGCCATTATCGGCATGACCGAACTGGTTTTGTCGTCTCATCTTTCCGATGAGGATCGACAATATCTGGAAATTGTCCAAAAATCCTCCGACTCCCTGCTTTTTTTGATCAATAGCATTTTAGATTTTTCCAAAATTGAATCGGGCAAACTTGAGTTAAGCAACACCCGCTTTTCCCTGCGCGACACGGTTGAAGGGGCCTGTGAAGCCTTGGCGGTTTCAGCGGCCAACAAAGGACTGGAACTCATTTGCCAACTCTCTCCAAAAGATTTATCAGATGATTATTTTGGGGATGCCCTGCGGTTACGACAAATTTTAATCAATTTAATCAACAATGGCATTAAATTTACCAACAATGGCGAAGTATTGGTGCGTGTCTGGGAGGAGCAACGACCAATTTTACCCAAAATAGAGGAGAATCATGAAACCTCGAACACCGTTGACCTGCATTTTTGTGTATCGGATACCGGTATTGGGATTCCGAAACCCATTCAGGCGCGGGTTTTTGATAGTTTTTGTCAAGCCGATGAAACCACCTCCCGCAAATATGGGGGGACTGGTCTTGGCTTGACCATTTCCCAACGCCTGATTGGGTTGATGGGAGGAACCATTTGGGTAGAGAGCGACGAAGGGATCGGATGTGAATTTCATTTTATGGTTCGCTTGCCTGTCGCCCCGGAATCAACCCCACCACAAATTTTAGATTTAAAGGGAATTCCTGTCTTAGTTGCCGACTCCAATCCCCATATTCGCAATGTTCTAAACGAACTTCTGACCTTTTGTGGCGCAGAAGTTTTTGAAGCTGGAACACCCAAAGAGGCCCTGGATTTTGCCTTGGATGCCCAGATGAGAGAAGATTTAATTTTTGTCTTTGATGTCCGTATGCCTATGCCTGGAGGGGTTGCCTTGGCACAAAGACTACGCGCTAAAAAAAATTGGGCGGGTCGCTTGATCTCTCTACTGCCTGCCAACCATCGCAAAGACGATTTAACCTCCTTAGAACATATTGGTGTGGATGGTCATTTAATCAAACCCATTCGTATGAAAAATGTATTCGAATCATTTGCCGTGGCTTTGGGTCAAAAAAGCAATAAAAAATTATCAACAATCCAAAAACCCCGCAAAAGTCGATTGATTCATCGCATTTTGTTGGTTGAAGACATGGTGGATAGTCGGCGCATGGCGGAAGAAATTTTACTCCGAGCCGGCCATCAGGTGGTGGCCATAGCCAATGGCGAAGAGGCCTTAGCCGCTTTAAAAGAGGATGTATTCGATCTGTTATTGCTGGATGTGCGTCTACCTGATTTGGATGGCTTGACCCTTGCCCAAATGATTCGCACTGGCCAATTAGAAGGAGTACCAACGGGAATTCCCATCGGTTTTGTCACCGCCAACGCCATTCGCGAAGATTTGGATATCTATTTAGAGGCGGGTGTGGATAAATGTTTGACCAAACCCTACCGCATGGCGCAACTTTTGGATTTGGTCGCCCATTTAGGGTGGCTGTCCGAACGGTGCAATGCCTCTGGTTTGCAATATTTTCGTTTACGCGTCTCCCGCGAGTCAGAAATTCTCTCCCAGGTCCGGGAGTGTGACTGGGAGATACTCCGATTGCGTGAGGCCTTTCCCAAACAGGCCTTGCCCCTCCTAGAGGAGATCAAAGCGGCCATTGAAATCGGGTCATGGCAGGTTGTCAGCCAAAAAGCGGGGCAATTAAAAGAACTCTCGTCGACCATTGGAGCGGGTCATCTACGCCATGAAAGTATGCGCGTTTTAATGGAAGCCAGACGGGCAAACCCAAACAAGATGCCTGAATATATGACCAACCTAGAACAAAGCCTACAACGGGTGATTTTATCCATTGGCAAAATGGGCAAACGTCCTGGGGGATAAGAGAAGCCCAGGAGCTTTACTCCTTACAAAACAGGATCCGGCCAAGCAAACAAAGGTAGCACCACACTTAACCGTGGTCATTTGTTTTTTAATTTTATTATTTAAAAAAAAAAGGGGTCTGGGGGATTGCCCCCAGGGTTTTGCTTTTGACCTCGGTTTTGCTTTCTTCAAAAAGCAGGGGGATTGGGGGATGCAATCCCCCAAGGTCTTGACTTTGCTTTTTGTTCAGGCACTCGCTCATCGTCCACACTTAAATGTGGAGGTACCCAAAAAAAATCACCGGGAAAAATTCATCTTTTCCATTTTTTCAGGTACCACGGTATCCACTCCTCCCACGAACGACTCTTGAATAGATGGCTGTGTCTCCTTGGAGATCATAATTTCAATACGATGATTTTTTTCGCGCCCTTCTTTGGTATCGTTATCTGCCACTGGCATATATTGACCCATGCCCCGTACCTGTAACCGTGCGGGGTCTAAACTACCCTCTTTCACAAAAAAATCGACGATGGTAGCCGCCTCGTTGGCAGAGCGGACCCAATTGTTTGGATAGATAGCCGGGGGAGGATCGATGCTGGTATGGCCCTCCACACGAATTAAATTAGCGGTTGTTTTAACCAAATTGGCGATTTGGGCCAAGGTTGATTTAGCTTCTGGACGCAGGACAGCACTCTCGGGAAGAAAAAGGGCTTGGTTATTCAGACGCAATAAAAATCCCTCTTCCATATTGATGAGCTCGGCCTCTCCGGCATCGACGGTATTTTCCAAGACGACTTCCAACTTTTCTTTCAAATGAACGATGATGAGTTCCTGTTGAAATTCGGTGGAGATCAAATCTTCCCCGGTCGGAAGCGGGTTGATCTGCTGGATGCGTTGCAAGCCAAAGGCATTTTGGAGAGAACCAGCGGCCTCTTTGAACTTGATTTTATCCATAGTTGACATAGAAATGAGCAAGATAAAAAAGGTCAACAACAGAGACATCATATCGCCGAAAGTCAGCAACCAAGCGGGGGCACCTTTTTTACAGGGAGGACATTTACCTGCCATCATCCATATCCTTTAAAATGCGAGATATCATTTTTTATAGACGCCTAATCAAAATTTCTCTGTTGAGGCGGCACGGCGGTTTTTAAAGCGACTTGTAGCATTCTCGGATTGACCCCTTTTTGAATCCCCACCATACCATCAATGATAATTTGACAAAGGGCCTGCTCTTTTTGACTATAGGCTTTTAATTTGACGGCAAGAGGCAACGCGATCAAGTTGGCGATCAAGGCCCCATACAGGGTGGTGATCAAAGCGACCGACATGGCGGGTCCGATAGTTGACGGATCGTTCATGTTGGAGAGCATTTGCACCAGACCGATGAGGGTTCCAATCATGCCAAAGGCAGGGGCTGCTTCCCCAATTCCTTCATAGATGGCGATCCAACCGCTATGGCGTTCGTTTAAACCATTCAACTCTTTTTCGAGCACATTTTGCAAAAATTCTGGATCCGCCCCATCCACACAGAGATTGATGGCCATTTGTAAAAAGGAATCATCCACCTTTACCTTTTCCAAGGCCAACAAACCATCTTTTCGGGCAATATTGGCCAAATCGGTCATTTGACCGACATAATCCTCTGAGGTTTTTGGCGTGACAAAAATGGCCTTCATCATGATGCCCATAGAGCTAAACACCTCGCTCATGGTATGCTTGATGAACATCGTGGCGAGAGTTCCGCCAAAGACGATGATCACACTGGGAATATCCACGAAGAGCATAAAAGATCCGCCCATCAAAATGGCCCAAAGCATAAGAAGTATTCCAAAAACCAAACCAATTATAGTTGCGATATCCATCCCAAAAAATCCTTCGTAAAATGGGTTCCTAATTCAAATAGCGAACCTGCAAAATTTGTACCATTTCTATTTATTCTCCTCATAACCTGGATTTTTTTTCACGCTGGGCACGAAAGGCTTCCCTTTTTACCCTTTTTGAATGCCTTACATATAAAAAACCAACAAGAAAAACGATTACAAGTATAATCAACCCCAACAAAAACAATCCATGATCATATTCATTTGCATTTTTTAAATACCCTTGGGAAGCCATTTGCAGACGGGTTGTCGGCATCGTCTTGATCCTCCTCTTTGAAAAAAATCATCCATTTTGACACATAATTTGATTTATCATAACCCACTTAAAATGATTTCTCAAACCGATTGACCTGCCACATACCCCGAAGACCACGCCCACTGGAGATTAAACCCACCCAATTGACCGGTTATATCGACCGACTCTCCGATAAAATAGAGCCCTGGCACTTGTTTGCATTGCATATTTTTTGGGAAGAGATCCTGGGTATCGACCCCTCCCAAGGTGACTTCCGCCGTTCGATACCCTTCTGTTCCACTAGGGGTCATCTGCCAATGATTGACGGCATTGGCCACTTGACGCAAGGTTTTATCAGATGTTTCAGCCAATCGACTCCCTACCCCGATCTGTTCCACGATGGCCTGAGCCAACCGTTTGGGCAACCATTGCGATAACGCACTCCCCACCAAGTGTCTAGGCAGGTTATTTTTGGCATTTTTCAAGGCGGAATAGATCTCTATCTGGGGAGCCAAATTAAGGGTAATCTTTTCCCCCTCGCGCCAATAGGAAGAGATTTGTAAAATAACTGGACCGCTCAGACCGCGATGGGTAAAAAGCAAGCCATCATTAAAGCACCCCTGTTCACTACGGGCCTGAGCTGGCAAGGCGATACCGATCAGAGGTTTTATAAAATGTAGCGTTTGGGCATCACAGGTCAATGGCACCAAGGCGGGCCTTTGGGGCACCACTCGCACCCCAAACTGTTCGGCCAGGGCATAGCCAAGGCCAGTCGCCCCTATTTTAGGCCAAGATCGTCCACCGGTGGCGACCACCAAAGCGTTTCCTTGCCACTCTCCCTGACTGGTCTGCACAATAAACGCTCCCGCCTTTTTTTGAACACGTTGCACCATCGTTCCCATTTGAAAAACCACGCCCCCCTGCCGACACTCTTCCAGCAACACGTCGACAATTTGCCTACTCGATTGGGCACAAAACATCTGCCCAGGCGATTTTTCCTGAGTATGCACGCCATATTTTTTGAGTAACGCCATAAAATCTTCAGGACGAAAGGCGCGCAGGGCAAAACGACAAAAGAGTGGATCGTTGCCCAGATAGTATTTTGGTTGGGCCTGAAGATGGGTAAAATTACACCGTCCTCCCCCTGATATGCGAATTTTTTTCCCGACCTCCTGGCCGTGATCCACCACGACCACCCGCCGACCACGTTTGGCCGCTCTCTGAGCACACATCAGGCCAGAGGCACCGGCTCCGATGATGAGCACATCCCATTTTTGTAACATTAAGTAGAGACTCCATAGATCAAATATTTTATGCACTTAAAACAGAATACCTGCAAAAAATTATAAAGCAAGATTAGGAGATTTGGAGACGATTCCCCCCAAGGTCTGCATTTTTATTTTTTCGATAGATACAAGAATTTTGCACTTTTTATACATGTATGTTACATTAAAAAGTTATTTATAGAGCTATCCTCGTATTATTGGAGATGAATTTGAAAAAAAAATCCATAATCGTTCAAAGGATGGGGGGAATTTTTTTGATAGTAGGGCTCATGTTTCCACCTTTAGCCCAGGCATGGGTAGGCTTTGATCCCCACGCGCACACCTATATTGAGCTTCACGGGGATATCTACCTCAAACCAGGACAAAAGGTGGCCTATTACGATTTGACCCATAAAAAAGATTTAGTGGGAATTGTGGTTCAAGTCGCCTTGGATCCAGACAAAACCCGCATTACTCTTCAGGTGGATAAAAAGGGAACCAAACGCACTTATGAAATGGAATAAACCGTTTTTTTGGTATCGGAAAGGTTAAAATCAAGACCTTGGGAGGCGGAAAACCGCCCCCAAATCCCCCCCACCCTTTTCTTTTAATTCTTAAAAAAAAAGAGGGGGTCTGGGGGATTCATCCCCCAGGGTTTTGATTTTTTTGCCCGCAGGGCATTCTGTTCAAAACGACAAAAGCCGGGTAGTTAATGACTCCCGGCTTTTGTAACGACAGCTAATAAAATTGCCTTTACAGGCCAAATAAAGCAGCGATCCTATTCCGACGGATAGCCGAAGAATGCCCCTCCATGGGGAAAAATTTTTCGAAATAATAGTCAATGTAAAAATTAAAACGCTGCAAACGATTGTTATCAAAACTCTCCAAATCAGAGGGTTTGCCAATGCCAAACTGAGTCAAAATCATCTCATAAAGGTGATGGATGGGTTTGAGCTTTTCAAGTTTATCAAAGGCGGGTTGAACGGTATTTTTCATGGGACTCGGCTCCTGTTGTGAATCTAGTGAATTATTATTATTTGTCGTTGTTTTATTCAATTCTTATGCCAATACAAAATGAGGCCTATGATAACACCTATTAAACGTCCTGCTGTCTTTTTAGACCGGGATGGTGTATTGAATAAAGATGTGGACTTTTTACATCATCCTGCACAATTTCAATGGATTACAGGTGCAAAAGAGGCCATTCGCCTGCTCAACCAACGGGGGTATTTGGTCATTGTGGTCACCAATCAATCTGGGATAGCGCGTGGTTTTTTTGACGAGGCGACGGTTATCGCCTTACATCAATGGATTCAAGCCCAACTGGCTCAGCATCAAGCCTGGGTAGATGGTTGGTATTATTGCCCCCACCATCCCACCGCTGGGATTGGCCCCTATTTAACATCTTGTTTTTGCAGAAAACCAAATCCAGGCATGATCCTTCAAGCCATTCAGGAATGGGAAATAGATCCAAGCGTCAGTTTTTTGATAGGTGATCAACCGCGAGACTGTCAAGCTGCTGTCGCTGCCCATATTCCAGGCTATCTGTTTGACGGTGATGATCTGTGCTTGTTTGTGGAAAAAATTTTAGCTACCATTTAAATTTTAATGTATCAATCCGTTAGGGGGGGGGCCCAGAACCGCCCCCCCCAATCCCCCCCCTTTTCTTTTAATTCTTAAAAAAAAGAGGGGGTCTGGGGGATTCATCCCCCAGGGTTTTGATTTTTATTTTGATTTTGACTTTTTTTGCCCGTAGGGCATTATGTTCTTGGGTGCGCAACAGACCAAAAAGGGGTTTTATAGATGACAACCTCCACCGCTGGATATATTGAAAACCCCATTCTGCTCATTGTGGATGACACCCCAGACAACATCTCCATGCTTAAGGCGGCTTTAGATGCCAATTATACCATTCGACCCGCTTTAAATGGTGAATTAGCTCTCAAACTGGCCGAATTAATACCGCAACCAGATTTGATCTTACTCGATATTATCATGCCAAATATGGATGGTTATGAAGTGTGTCAACGCCTGAAGGCCAACCCCAAAACGGCGGACATTCCTGTCATTTTTATCACAGCCAAAAACGATACAAATGCGGAATTACACGGTTTGGCTTTGGGAGCGGTAGATTATATCACCAAGCCTTTTTCACCACATATCGTTCAAGCACGGGTCAAAAACCATCTGCTTCTTAATTGGGCCTTGCAAGAGGTCAAAGAGAAAAACCTCTCTTTGCAAGCAACGTTGGACCATTTATCGGCCTCTGAAGAACGTTTTCGTAGCTTGGTACATACCATACCGGATATCGTTTATAAAATTGACCCGCAAGGTTATTTTACATTTTTGAATCCGGCGATACTCAAAATGGGTTTTCAACCCTCGGAATTGATCGGACACCATTTTAGCACACTTCTCCACCCCAATGAGTGTCATCGCGTCTGTCGTGAACAGGTATTACCCACTCTTACAGGACAATCGACGGGAACCACTCCCCCTAAATTGTTTGATGAACGCCGCACCAGACAACGCCAGACCAACGGCTTGGAACTTTTCCTCAAAAATAAAATAGACGAAAAAAATGACAAACAATTTATTTTTTCAGAGATAAACAGCTCTGGCCTCTACCAACATCCTTTTGACGAAGAGCGTTCAGAAACACCACCTGAACTAATTGGAAGTGTTGGGGTCATTCGAGATATTACCGAACGGCAGTTAACCCTGATGGCCATTAAAGCCGCCAAAGAGAAGGCCGAAGAATCTACCCGACTCAAAGATAAATTTGTCGCTTTGGTGGCCCATGACCTGCGCTCGCCTTTAAGTTCTATACTCGGATTATTGGAATATATTCTTGATGATCCTGACAATTCGATTGCCAAACTCCATCGCAAACTTTTACAAAGTGCGATAGAGAGCGGTCGACATTTGACAACTATGATTGAGGAGGTTCTCAATATCGGTCGACTTCAAAGCGGCAAATTAGTCGTCAATAAACTTTTTTTTGATCTACACCATTTGATTCAAGATACTCTCCAAACCATGGAGCATTTGCTCTCTATGAAAAATATTCACTGCCACAACCAAGTTCCTGTGGGGACACGAGTGGCGGCGGACCGGGATCTTTTAGGGGAGGTATTGCAAAATTTAATTTCCAACGCCATTAAATTTAGCTGGCCAGGTGGTTCTATATATATTTATATTCCTACAGAGGAAGATGAAAATTTTATCTTATCTGTATCCGATCAAGGCGTGGGGATTCCTCAAGAAGTCATACCGAAATTATTTGATATTGGTGAAAAAATCTCTACACCAGGCACCAACGACGAACGAGGAACCGGATTCGGCTTACCCTTTAGCTTTGACATTATGCAAGCCCATCAAGGCAATTTAAGCGTCATTTCAGAGGTAGGCAAGGGAAGCATATTTTCACTAAGCCTGCCAGAAATTGTTCCCAATATTTTAATTGTGGATGACGAACCCCATTTTCGCACGCTGATTCAGCGCGCATTGTTTAATTTGAACCTAACCATTTTTGAAGCAGAAAATGGCCAACAGGCCTGGATCTTTCTCCAAGAAATGCCCATACATCTGATTATTTCTGACTTACATATGCCAAACATGAACGGCTATCAACTGTTAGAAAAGATCAAAAAAAATCCAGCGACGCGCAAAATCCCTTTTATATTGGTGACAGGCGACCGCGATGAACAATTGCGCGATCGTGCTTTTCAGATTGGGGTGGCTGATTTTTGTCAAAAACCACTGCAACTGTATGATTTTATTCCCCGTGTACGCCATTTATTAAATCGCTGACCCTTTTTAGATATCTCAGGCAATAAAAATCAAGACATTGGGGGGCGGAGAACCGCCCCCAATACCCCCAACCCTTTTTTTGATTTTTTCTTTGCCCTCAGGGCATCATATCCTACCCGATGGCATCATCCCCTCACTTTTCCCCTTGTATGGCTTAAATATTGCATATTTCTACAATAGAGATTGTACCCTCTTACCACTGAATTCATGGGGAATTGCATTGACTACCAAATTTTTATTCCATATTTTTTTATTAACTTTCATTCTTCTACCACCCCACTCAGTTTGGGCGACAACGCTCTACCGGCAAGGATGCGAATTTCCCATGCAAGGGGTAGAGGTGTGCTGGGAGGCCACCGGCGAAGAGGATGCCCCTATTTCCCCCTATCCTCAGGTCCATCTTTTGCCAATCGCCAGAGAAATGGCAGGCCAAGAAGAAATTTTGACCGACTATACCCGCGCCGTGTACCAACAATTGCTGCCTGGAAATTTTTCCGAACACCTAGTTTGGGAAAACAGACCAGCCTTTTATATTGAGCAGGCCATCAAACTGGCCCAATATGAAAGATGGCCCATCCTGTTATGGATCTCGCCCCGAACCTTACGCAACAGCAGTGCCATGAGTTCTGGACTGGTGGATCTGGATGTGCAATTGATCAAAGGAGGACAGGGAAAACTGTTGCGTTCCATGCGAATTCGCGTGGCTTCTAAGCCGCAAAATAAAAAATGGGATGTCGAGGCAGCGGCGGCTTCGGGTGGTTTAATGATTTTAACAGGAGCGGCCCTCTCTTCACCTTTACCAGCGGCTGCCGTTGTCGCCACCTCAGCGGCCAACGCCGATACCGATCCCCCCGTTCCTGGACTCTCCTTAGATTTGCTGACCCAACTTGCGGTACGGCAGATTATCTTTTTATCTCAATATTCCATGGAGGATCTACAAACCCCCGGCTCGGCCAATCCACCCCCCCCCTCACAACCCTTGATCGAACGCTCTAAAGGTTGGATCAATCGCATATTCGCAGGAAGTTAAAACTGTTAAGGATATCTTATGTTTAAAAATATAAAAAAATTGGTATGGGCCTTTGACGCCGAATGGATTCCAGATCCTATTGCGGGTCGTCTTTTGTACAAACTCCCTGCCGATCTTCCCGACAGCGAGGTGATGGAAGAGATGTGGCGCAAGGGAGGCGGCACGGCAGAGGAGCCACGTCCATATCTCAAAACGGTTCTCTGCCGCATGGTATCCATTGCTGCGGTGCAACGCCATATGAATCGGGATGGTTGGCCTGTTCTGCATTTGCTCTCTCTGCCTAGAGATTTAACCGATCCTGAACAGATCCAGGAGCGGGGCATTGTGGGACGCTTTCTACATGCCTTGGGTGAACGTCAACCGCAATTGATTGGTTATAACTCCATTGCGGCGGATTTGCGTATTTTGGTTCAACGGGGCATCGTTTTAGGTTTGACAGAACCAAAATTTTGTCAACGCCCCAACAAACCTTGGGAGGGTGTGGATTATTTTGCCAAGGGGAGTGATTACAATATTGATCTCAAAGAGGTCACCTCGTTAGGCTGGGGCACGGGTTCCCCCTCACTCAACGAAATAGCGACTTTATCTGGTATTCCTGGCAAAATGGAGATGGATGGCCTCGCCGTCGCCCCTCTCTGGCTGGAAGGGCACTTAGATAAAATCGTCGCCTACAACGAGATGGACGCCATCACCACCTATTTACTTTGGCTGCGCATCGCCTACTTTGGCGGCCCAAAATCTCGTGCGAGAGTTGCTCAAAAAAGAGATCAAAGAGAATAATAAAACCCATTTGCATGACTATCAAATCGAATGGGACCGATTGAAAAACCTAACGAATCATTAAAGAATATAATGCCCTGCGGGCAAAAAAAAAAAATCAAAGGCCAAACCCTGGGGGATGAATCCCCCAGACCCCCTCTTTTTTTTAAGAATTAAAAGAAAAGGGTGGGGGGATTGGGGGGCGGTTCTCCACCCCCCAAGGTTTGGCCTTTAATTTTTTTTTTGCCTGCATGGCATCAGGTACCACCACATTTAAATGTGGACGATGAACGAGTGCCTGAACAAAAAGCAAAGTCAAGACCCTGGGGGCAATCCCCCAGACCCCTTTTTTTTCAAATAATAAAACCAAAAAACACCTTGGAGGCTCTGCCTCCAAACCTCCTCCGGGGAGCGTGACGCTCCCCGGCCCCCTCCAATTAATACTTTATTGAACGCAAATTGGTATTATATAATATGGATGCTCTTTACAAACTCTTTGACTGATGCGAGGTAAGATGATGGGTTTTTTTCTTTTAATGGGCATCATCGCCTTTTTTTTATTTGTTATGTATTTGGAAAAAAAGACCACAGTACGAGCCAAACGGACCAGTTCCAATCTCCCTTGTCTCCCATGGCCGGCCCCCCAGAAGCCTGCCCCTCCTTCTATAGCGGTGGTCGCTCCAAAACCAGAGCTACCCCCCCCTGCCCCCAGAAAAAAACGCGGTATTCAACTGGAGCCAAAGACGGCTCTCCAACCCTCTTTGACCAAAACACCTCCTGTCCCAGCCGTACCGATTGAGCAAAGCATTACGGAGGCAGGAGTTGTCTGTTTAATTTGTGGTCATACTCTTAAAATTTTAAAAACCCATTTGCAACGCAGCCACCAAATGAATGACGTGGCATATCGGGCTCAATTTGGCCTAAAAGATGATTATCCAATGGCTCTCTCCACCATCAAATCCAAACAACGCACTACCCCCTAAATGGACATAGGACGCGGACCAAGCGGTTTTTTTGATCGTCAAGCCAACGCCCGTCGCCGTTCCCTGCTGTTGATGGTCTATTTTCCCTTGGCCGTAGCGTTTGTTTTGCTGTCTTTAAACGGCATCTATTTTTTATATACAATTTTTTCCTTGGAATGGATTTTTGCCGACAACCCCTTGACCTCTCCTTATCGCGCGAGTCGATGGTATTTGATCAATGGCATTGGAATTACCTTAATTTTGGGGGGCACTCTCTATCGGGTTTGGCAACTCGCCAAGGGGGGGGCGCAGGTAGCGCGGATTTTGGGGGCGGTCGCTGTGCATCCTGCCAGCCAAGAGCCAGACCAACGCCGTTTGATTCACGTAGTGGAAGAGATGGCCATCGCCTCCCAGGTAGCCCGACCGGCTATCTATCTCCTCAAGGAGCAACGCAGCCTCAACGCCATGGTGGCCGGACAAGGAGCAGAGGATGCGGCTTTGCTCATTACCCAAGGGTGCCTGGATCTTCTAACCCGGGACGAGTTGCAAGGGGTGGTGGCCCATGAAATGGCCCATATTCTAAACGGCGATATGCGCCTAAATACACGAATTATGGGTCTCTTATTTGGCATTCAAATGATCGCTATTCTAGGCAAAGTCATGGCCGAAGGCGCAACGAACCAGAGCATGAACCCAGGAACGAAATCAAGTGAAATCTCCCTTGCGCTCCCCTTTCAGATTATTTTTGGCTTTATTTTATGGTTTTTTGGGTATATTGGGCTATTTTTCAGCCAAATAATCCAAGGGGCGGTCTCTCGACAGCGCGAACATTTAGCCGATGCCTATGCGGTGCAATTTACCCGCCACCCGCTGGCTTTGGCCCAGGCATTGATGAAAATTGGTGGCTTTAGCAGTGGTTCTTTTATTTATCTGGCCCACAGCGATGAGGCGGGTCACATGTTTTTCTGCCCCATTTACCGCCGCCGATTCACCCCCTGGACCGCCACCCATCCTCCACTCGACATGCGTATTCGCCTTTTAGACCCCACTTTTAATGGCCATTATCCCAAATTAGTAGGAGACAAATGGTATGGTTTTAAGGCATATCCCCAGGGGCAAGAGATTCAAGAGGTGGAGGTTAAAAAAACTCCTCTGCTGGAGTTGGCCCTACGACACTCCCCCCTTTTACAAGAGATCGCCCCTCCCCTTTTAAAAGCGGCCCATGACACACATTCGGCCCTCATGTTAATTTATGCCCTGCTCTTAGATATGGATCCAGAACAACGTCAGGCGCAATACCAATGGCTCACCCAAGAGGAAAAAGACGACTGCTTAGAAGAGATTAACCAACTGGCCCAACATCTCCACACCACCTCCCCCGAATCCCGTCTGGCTTTAGTCGATCTCACCGCCCACGCCCTCAACTCGACCTCTCAGGAGAGAAAACAACGCATACGCCGTGTGGTCGAAGGATTGGTGCGCATGGATCACAAGGTCACCCTGTTTGAATACGCCCTGCAAAAACTTCTCGACCGCCACCTAGACCCCACTATTTTCCATAAACCTCTTCCGACGCGCCGCCTCTACTCGTTTCGCAAAATGGCCTCCCCTCTCTCTATTCTTTGTTCCGCTATGGCCCATTTAGGCGGTGGAACTGCAGAAAATCGCATGCAGGCCATTTTGTCTGCCAGCACGCGGCTTGGCAGCCCGGAGTTACTTACGCTGATATCAAAACAAGAAGTTCACCTGCAAGCCGTTGACACAGCCCTGAATGAGCTCCTCAACCTAGGGGATGAATTTCGCCTCACTGTAATCGACGCCCTGACCGAATGCGCGCTCACCAGTAAAAATCACTCTTCAACGCAAATGTTACTCATGCGGGCCGTTTGTGCGGTATTGAATATCCCTTTTCCAAGGCGGATGCTGGAAAAATTTTGCTAAATCTCAATATGAATTTTTTTTGGAAATCTATGTGATAGCCCCTTCTTTAAAAAAAAGAGGGGGTCTGGGGGATTCATCCCCCAGGGTTTGGCCTTTGATTTTTTTTTTGCCCGCAGGGCATTATGTTCATGTATCGGAAAAATAAAAATCAAGACCTTGGGAGGCGGAGAACCGCCCCCCAATCCCCCCACCCTTTTCTTTTAATTCTGGGGTCTGAGGGATTCATCCCCCAGGGTTTGGCCTTTGATTTTTTTTTGCCCGCAGGGCATTATGTTCATAAGGCAGAGAACCGCCTACAAATCCTCCCCTTTTTTTACCTTTTGGAGAACAACCATGACAAAAAAACGGATTGGTGTGGTACTTTCTGGATGTGGTGTGCAAGATGGCTCGGAAATTCATGAGGCGACGTTAACGTTATATTTTCTTGATCGCGCGCAAGCCGGCGCTGTACCGATGGCTCCAAATGTGTTGCAGCAATCGGTTGTCAACCATCTGACAGGTCAGCAAACCTCTGAAACTCGCCATGTGTTGGTAGAGTCGGCCCGAATTGCTCGTGGAAATATTCAAGATCTGGCATTGGTACGCGCTGAAGATTTGGATGGTATTATTTTGCCTGGTGGATTTGGAGCGGCAAAAAATTTATCCAGTATTGCTTCAGATGGGGCCAACGCCTGGGTAAATGAAGATTTGCATAAACTTCTCGTTGAGTTACATCGAAGCGGCAAACCCATTGGTGCCATTTGCATCGCCCCCATGCTGGTCTCCAAGGTATTGTCTGGATTAGGGGTGGCCTTGACCATTGGCGATGATGCCCAAACCGCCAAAGAGATGGAGGCCATGGGCAATCGACATCAAAACAGCACCGTTGATCAAATCGTCATTGATCATGCCAATAAAATCGTTACTACGGCGGCATACATGTGTGCCACCAGCATTGGCGAGGCCGGTATCGGTATTGAAAAATTGGTTTCGGCGCTTTTGGAGATGGCGTAACATGACCTCGCGTTTGATTATCGCCGATAGTGAACGGTGCGCCGACCAATATTATGCCACGGCTCTTTTTGTCCCGGACCCTTTTTTGTTTTTGCGCTTGGATTCGGGAGAGAGCCATATTTTAATTTCGGCTTTAGAGGTCGATAGGGCCAGACGTTTGGCACGGGTCAATCAGGTATGGCAACTAGAAGAGGTTGCGGCCCGTTTAAAGGCAATCCAGCCTAATGCCGTTGATTACGCCGAATTAGTGGCCTTTTTTCTCCGCGAGCGAGGCGTAACCAGTGTCGAAGTACCGCAAGATTTCCCGCTTGGACTGGCCGATGAACTGCGCCGTTTGCAGATTCAAGTTATGGCGTTGCAAGGAGCTTTTTGGCCGCAACGGGCCATCAAAAGCGCAGAAGAGATCACGGCTATCGGTGCGGCTTTGACCATGACCAGCCAAGCCATGGCAACGGGCATCTCTTTGATCAAGAACTCCCAGATTGGTGGGGATGGCATGTTATACATGGATGATAAGGTATTGACCAGTGAATGGGTACGGGGCGAAATCAATGCGACTTTAGTGCGTTTGGGGGCGGTTGGCATACATACCATCGTAGCAGGAGGGGATCAAGCCGCCGATCCCCATGAGGCAGGTCATGGCCCACTTTTTGCCCATCGCCCAATTATTTTGGATATCTTTCCACGGGTAGAACAAAGTGGATATTGGGGCGATATGACCCGCACCGTCTGTCGAGGTTCCCCTTCACCGCGGGCACAACAAGCCTATCAGGCCCTCGTGGAGGCGCAGAAGGTGGCGTTTGCCACTATCCGAGAGGGGGTTTCAGGTTTAACCGTCCATGAAGCGGTCCAAGCTTATTTAACTCGTGTCGGTTTTGAAACTAAAGTTTTAAATGATGGTCGTCAAGCTGGATTTTTTCATGGTACTGGTCATGGCTTGGGTTTAGAGGTACATGAGCTGCCTAGACTGGGTAAAAAAGGGGAGATATTGCGTTGTGGGCATGTCGTCACCGTAGAACCTGGGCTTTATTATCCCGATTTAGGTGGTTTACGTCTTGAAGATGTGGTCGTCGTAGAAGCTGAAGGATGTCGAATTTTATCTGATTTTCCTAAGGTTTTTTGCCTTTAACTCACCTATAAATCATCAAAGGTTTTTTTATAACTTGACAAGATATATTTAAATTAATTAAATATATTCGCGTTAGTGTTTAAAAAACATCAAAACCTTGGGTGGGGAGGTGCCAGAACCGCCCTACCCCACCTTTTTTTTAACTTTGCACTCAAAAGGGTACCACCACACTTAACCGTGGTCGCCTGTTTTTTGATTTTATTATTTTAAAAAAAAAGGGGTCTGGGGGATTGCCCCCAGGGTTTTGATTTTGACCTCGGTTTTGCTTCCTTCAAAAAGCAGGGGGATTGGGGGATGCAATCCCCCAAGGTCTTGACTTTGCTTTTTGTTTAGGCACTCTCGTTAATCGTCCACACTTAAATGTATTTTCTGGAGCTTTACTCTCCCTAATGGCCACGCTCTCCTGGGCAAAAGACCCGCAAACTTCCTTCCAAGAGGCCAAAGAGTGTGATGCCGATAAAAAAAATGTCGGCGAAGAGATCTGTCGCCTACCCCTGCAAAGTGCTTACTTGACCCAATATTCCGTTGGCGATCTGGCTGCAGAGTGTAAAAAAAATAAAATTGCCCATTACGTCGACGAATATCTCAAAAAAAATCCAGACAAAACCCCTTTAGACGGATTAACCGATTATCTTTGGAATAAATCCGATTCCGAGGGGCCTTATGTCCCCTTTATTATCGGTCCCAACAAGGCCTTTTATGTCACCGATCACCACCATTTGGGTACGGCCGTTTGGCGCTATGCCGAAGAAAACGATCTAGATATAAAAAATATTTTCCTGCGAGCTGGGCGCAAAGAGGTCACCCATGGCTCCGCAGATTGGCGAGAGGATTTTCGGGATAAAAACGGTAAAATCGATTATACCGCCTTTTGGGCTGCTATGAAAAATCATAACAATGCCTGGTTCTACGATAACAATGGCGATCCCTTGCCTTACGACAAATCACTTGAAAACCCACGCGGTCCCTTTCCAGAAAATTTTAGCAAAACTCATAACGATCCCTATCGCTCCATTTCCCGTTGGTTGCGCGCAGCGTGCGGATATCTCAAGCAAGATGCCGATTGCCCAACATCCTTTGGAGAGGCCAAAAAAAGCGACTATATGGAGTATCGATGGGCCAATTATGTCCGCGATATGATGAAAGATAAAGTAAAAGGCAAAAATTTACACAATAAAGAGGAGCGCAAGGACGAAGAAAAATTGCTCTGGGCACAATATCCATCCGCTCTTGATGCGCTCTTAAAACACAGAGAGGCAAAAAATTATTTCTCTTTTAACTGGAATGTCGATGTCGATGATTATGGTTTCAATAACACCGGAAACCATTATTCAATCAAAAAGATCAATGATCATTTTTGCGAAGTGGTGGATGACCATACATAATCACTCGAATATGATACCCAGCGGGCAAAAAATTAAAAAAAAAGGGTGGGGGGAATTGGGGGGCGGTTCTCCGCCCCCCAAGGTCTTGAAAATCAAAACCTTGGGGGATGAATCCCCCAAACCCCCTCTTTTTTTTAAGACTTAAAAAAAAGAGGGGGTTTGGGGGGCGGTTCTCCGCCCCCCAAGGTCTTAGGGCATTAGACCACTTTGTTGGCCTCCTCAGAGAGAAATAATTTATCTAAATATTCGAACATTTGCGCTCGTAACGATTGAAAATCTTCCATCTCCTGGATGGCCTGATCGGTTTGAGACTTGGCGATTTTACCCACAATAGAGCGAGCGGTTTCGTGGACTTTCATGTGGGTGCGACCTAAATCTTGAAACAACACAATATGGCCAAATTTTTTTGTCCCTTCCGAATCATACCATTTGCCAAAAACACATTCATGGCCGCTGGCCACCTCTTCCGGTTTTAAATGGGCGCGACCACGGATGACATGCTCCAGCTTACCTAGCCATTTGAGGTGAGCGTTTTTCACCGCGTGGACATCAAAGGCCACCGATTTATTTGTAATAGCAGACTCTCCATGCGCATGCAAAGAGGCGTTGATCTCTTGGATCACCGTGGTCAACATGCCCGCATGATGAATAGACCCAGTTAAAAAGCCAAGGAGTTCCAAAGATTTTATTACCATTTTTTGCACATTGATCGAAGCGATAAAAATTTCTTCCGCCCCAATTTGCAAGGCATCGGCTTTTTCTTGGGCACTCAGGCTCTCTTGGGCCACATTGCTAGCCCCAGAAGAGACATTGGCCGCCGAACGGGCGATCTCGTTAGTGCCGGCCGCCGCTTCAATCGCCGACCTCGCCACCTCCTGAGAGGCTAAAGAGAGTTCGGCAGCGTTGCGGGTCACTTCATCGGTAGCCAAGGTCACGTTGTGCATGGATTTGGAAATATGGCCCACCGCACGGGCTTGATCATCAATAGAGCAGGTAATTTTATGATTTGTTTGAGAAATTTCTTCAATTAATATGGTAATCCCACGGGTGGCATCGGCGGCTTCCCGGGTTTTAATTTGAATCTCTCGTGTTTTATCATAAATCATATTGGTGGCTTCAGCGGTCTGTCTGGCCAAATCTTTGACCTCATTGGCCACCACTGCAAACCCTTTGCCCGCCGCACCTGCCCCGGCCGCTTCAATGGAGGCATTTAAGGCCAACATGTTGGTCTGTTCAGCAATGGTATTGATCAATCCCACCACCTTGCCAATTTCGTCAGCTGTGACGGCAAGATTGTCCATAAAAATAAGCGTCGATTGGGCGTTTTGATTGGCTTTTTCAGAACGATTATCGGCCAGTCTACACTGTTCACGAACCCGCTCTAAAGAGGTCGTCATCTCAACTATCGCTTCAGAAACAGAGCTAACAGAGTGATTGACCTGCCCTAAACTGGTGTTCACATTTTCAATATTGGCACTCATCTGTTCAGCAGCAGACGCCATGGTACTAACGTTCACACTCGCCTCTTCAGTGGCCGCCGCAATGGCCGATACATTTTCCGATAACTCGGTGGCAACAAATGAGACGGTGTCTATGTTCTGTTTCACGGCATCAATTTGAACTTTTAATTTTTGCGATTCATTATCTAAAACATCATTAACCTGAAGAACCTCTTTACTTAAATTGATCGTGGCTTGAGAATCATCGGACAATAAATCTTTCAAGGGAATGAGTTCAGTGACCACCGCGCGCACGCTCTCGGCTTGCAAACTCTCTTTACGCAAAGATTGAATGATATGTTTTCTTAAAAGATCAATGTAGGGACCCATTCTGCCATCTAAATCGCTAAAACAAAAGTGCAGATCGCCTTCGTGGGTTAATTTTTGCAATCGGTCGATGAACTGATTGTTTTTCGCATAAAGCACCCATCCCTGCCATCCTAAAAAAAGCAGAGCAAGCACCGTAACACCCAATTCGACGGTGAGTATGACGGCAATGTTCCCTATAAAAAACTGACTTAATAAAAGGAAAAATAAAATTATAAAAAAAATTCCTGCCAAAATCAGCGTATGCTGAAGACTCAAATGTTGTCCTAGCCTAAAAAGGTATGTTTTAAATGACATTGAAATCCCCATTTATTTTAGAACATAATGCCCTGCGGGCAAAAAAAACCAAAGGCCAAACCCTGGGGGATGAATCCCCCAGACCCCCTCTTTTTTTTAAGAATTAAAAGAAAAGGGTGGGGGGGATTGGGGGGCGGTTCTCCGCCCCCCAAGGTCTTA
The DNA here is from genome assembly GCA_039908535.1 of Magnetococcus sp. DMHC-6. Classification (GTDB taxonomy): domain Bacteria; phylum Pseudomonadota; class Magnetococcia; order Magnetococcales; family JADFZT01; genus JAMOAW01. The sequence goes on from JAMOAW010000038.1 coordinate 46,579, forward strand.
TATTTTCGAATACATCAAAGAAAGGCCGACACAAGCCGGCCTTATCTATTAAATATTTCCAATTTTATATTCACATAAAGTCAACATATTACGCGGCTAAAGATCGGCAGAAGGTACCCCAAAAAAATTGTGAAATTTACGCCCTGTTTTGTGTTTATGTAGTTGAAAATATTTATCGGTATGATCCCGTGGCAATGCCGCATGATAGGCCTTAAAAACCACCCAAAACAAAAAAGCAACTGGAATTAAATTGATTAGACTCATGAACACGCCTCCATAACGTCGCCTTCCTCATTTACCGGAAAAGGCTGATTGTGTAAAAAAACAATTAGGATATGATGCACCAAAAAAAGGCAAAAAAAAGGAAAAAAATATATTTTTTACAAAAAAAAAAAAATGGTCGTTGCAATGAACGACCATTTTTTTATCCAATGGATTATGAGGTACCACCACATTTAAGTGTGGACGATCAACGAGTGCCTGAACAAAAAGCAAAGTCAAGACCTTGGGGGATGGCATCCCCCAATCCCCCTGCTTTTTGAAGGAAGCAAAACCGAGGTCAAAAGCAAAAGCAAAACCCTGGGGGCAATCCCCCAGACCCCTTTTTTTTTAAGACCTTGGGGACGGTTCTGGGCTCCCCAAGGTCTTGCTTTTATGGATTACATACCCATCCCATCCATACCACCACCGCCGCCACCTGGCATCATGGGCGCATCCTTCTTGGGAATTTCCGCGACCATGGCCTCGGTTGTGATCATCAAAGCGGCCACAGAAGCAGCGGCTTGCAGGGCGTGACGAACCACCTTGGTGGGGTCAATAACACCACGAACGACCAAATTTGTAAACTCATCCTTGGCGGCATCAAAGCCAAAAGCCACATTGCTGTTTTCCAAAATTTTCGCCACCACCACCGAACCTTCGGCACCCGCATTCTCAGCGATGATCCGAACCGGCTCTTCTAAAGCCCGACGCACGATACGAATACCGGTTTTTTGATCATCATTGTCGCTGGTCAAACCTTCCAATGCCTTTTGGGAACGCAACAAAGCCACACCACCCCCAGGAACAATGCCCTCTTCGACCGCAGCACGCGTGGCATGGAGAGCGTCGTCAACCCGATCTTTACGCTCTTTCACTTCCACTTCGGTTGCACCACCCACTTTGATAACCGCCACGCCACCAGCCAGCTTGGCCAGACGCTCTTGTAGTTTTTCTTTGTCATAATCAGAAGTGGTCTCTTCGATCTGCGCCCGAATTTGATTGACACGAGCCTTGATCTCATCGCCGCTGCCGCTGCCATCAATGATGGTGGTCACATCTTTGGCAATAATGATGGATTTAGCGCGACCCAACATATCTGGGGTAACATTCTCCAACTTGACACCGACATCTTCACTGGCCACAGTGCCGCCTGTTAAAATAGCGATATCTTCCAACATGGCTTTGCGCCGATCACCAAAACCAGGGGCCTTGACCGCACACACTTTCAAACCACCACGCAACTTGTTGACCACCAAGGTTGCCAGGGCTTCGCCCTCGACATCTTCGGCGATAATCAACAATGGACGAGCCGCTTGTACGACACTTTCGAGAACGGGGAGAATTTGTTGCAGGCTAGAGACCTTTTTCTCCACGAGCAAAATAAAAGGGTCATCCATTTCGACCAACATTTTTTCGGCATTGGTGACAAAATAGGGAGAGAGATAACCACGATCAAACTGCATCCCTTCCACCACATCCAATGTGGTCTCTAAGCCTTTGGCCTCCTCAACGGTGATAACCCCCTCTTTGCCCACTTTATCCATGGCTTCGGCAATCATTTTGCCGATTTCAGGATCGTTGTTGGAGGAGATGGTCCCCACTTGCGAAATCTCTTCAGAACTGGTCACCTCTTTGGAGAGGGTTTTTAAATTGGCTACAGCGGCTTCAACGGCGGTATCAATGCCGCGTTTAAGATCCATGGGGTTCATGCCTGCGGCAACGGCCTTCATCCCTTCACGAATAATGGCCTGGGCCAACACCGTGGCGGTCGTGGTGCCATCACCCGCATTGTCTGCGGTCTTGGAGGCCACTTCACGGAGCATTTGCGCACCCATGTTTTCAAATTTGTCTTCTAGTTCGATCTCTTTGGCCACCGTAACGCCATCTTTGGTCACCCGAGGGGAGCCCCAAGATTTATCTAAAACCACGTTGCGACCTTTTGGTCCCAACGTCACCTTGACGGTGTTGGCCAAAATATTCACCCCATCAAGCAGTTTGCTACGCGCACTCTCACTAAATTTTACTTCTTTAGCTGCCATTTTAATTACAACTCCTCGTTATTTAAGTAACGTATGATAGATTTATTGTTTTGAGCGACTCACGAGTTGGACTATTTTAAAATTCCCATGATGTCCGATTCGCGCATGATCAACAGCTCTTCGCCATCAATCTTGACTTCGGTGCCCGCATATTTAGCAAACAAGACGATATCACCAACTTTGACATCCATATCACGTAATTTGCCATCTTCTCCCACAAGCCCCTTACCCACCGCCAAAACTTCTCCCTGAATCGGTTTTTCCTTTGCAGTATCTGGAATGATAATGCCCGTAGCGGTTTTGGCTTCCTGCTCCAAACGTTTGACTAAAACCCGATCATGAAGTGGACGTAACTTCGATTTCATTGCGACTTCCCTCGTTTTATTAAGTTCAATATTTGGTTCCTAAAGGGAACCAGACCCTCGTGTGGTGATCACACGTTTAAAAACATGATGCCCTTGGGCAAAAAAATCAAAACCCTGGGGGATGAATCCCCCAGCCCCCCCTCTTTTTTTTTAAGAATTAAAAAAAAAAGTGAGGGTATTGGGGAGCGGTTCTGGGCCCCCCCAAGATCTTGATTTTTATTTTTCCAGAATATACCCAATTAGCACTCTCTCTGCTTGAGTGCTAATGTATGCATCATAAAATGGGTGTCAAGAGTCTGCTTGAAATTTTTTTATTTCGACGGCCAATCGTCCAGCCACAGCGGCAGGGAGTGCCACGGTCATAACCGTCCAATCGTCGGTATCCGTGCGTTGTAACACCCGTCCTTCTTGGTATAATCGGGCGATAAAAGCCCCTTCCGTTTGAGGGATATGCAGACAAAAGGGACGCATGGTGCTGGTCGCTTCTTGTTCGATCAAAGCCAGAAGTTCGGCAATACCACTCCCGGTATGGGCGGAAATCAGCACTTTTTTTGTATGGATATCGTTGCCAATATCCTCAGCAATAGGAGAGGTATCGATGCGCTGGTCTATCTTGTTAAAAAGGGTCAGCATAGGCTTATTTTCAGCACCCAACTCACCCAACACTTTAAGAACGGCTTGTTTTTGTTCTGGCCAATGGTCATCGGAATAATCCACCACATGCAGCAAAAGATCGGCTTCGTTCACCTCTTCCAAGGTGGAACGAAAGGCGGCTATCAACTGATGGGGTAAATCCCGTATAAAGCCAACGGTATCGGATAAAATAATGCGACTCCCCCCTGGCAAAACCACCAAACGCATGGTGGGATCTAGGGTGGCAAACAGTTTATCCGCCACCTCCACATCGGCCCTTGCCAATCGATTAAAAAGAGTGGATTTCCCCGCATTCGTATAACCCACCAATGCCACACTATAAAAAGGCACCTCGCGTCTGGGGTTACGATGCAACGTTCGCGTGCGCTGGACCTCTATGAGGGCCTTCTTGATTTTATCTATTTGGACGCGAATTAAACGGCGATCTACCTCAATTTGCGTCTCTCCCGCGCCCGCCCGCAGACCAACACCGCCGCGTTGACGTTCCAGATGGGTCCAGCTGCGCACCAAACGAGACTGCTGATAGAGCAACATGGCCAATTCCACCTGGAGCCGCCCCTCGCGAGTACGCGCCCGCGCCGCAAAGATATCCAATATCAAACCAGAACGATCTACCACCTTGGCTTTCCAGGCCCGTTCTAAATTGCGTTGTTGAACGGGCGAAAGAGGTCCATTCACCATGACGACCTCTATTTCCTGTTCCATAACCATAGCACCCAGTCGCTCAACCCCCCCCTTGCCAAGCCATGTCGAAGGGGAAACCCTGGAGAGATTGACCAACTCTTGGCTCACCACCTCCAACCCGGCGGTGGTGACCAAATGGGTAAACTCCACGGCCAAACGTTCAGCCTGTTCGCGTTCTTTAGAAGATGTGACGGGCTGTAGTAACAGAGCCCGTTGAATGGGGGATTTGGTTTCGATTAGCGCGACTCAATCTTCATCTGGAATATCCACGGCTCGCAAGGGCATAACCGTAGAAATGGCGTGTTTAAAGACCAATTGGGTGACATTTTTTTTCAAAAGCACGCAATAATTATCGTAGGAGACAATAGTCCCCTCCAGTTTAATACCATTGACCAAAAAAATGGTCACTGGAATACGCTCCTTACGAAGTGTATTCAAAAATGGATCTTGCATATTCTTCCCTGAAGCAGCTGCCATGACCACCCCCTTTTCGGGTTATTATTATTGTGTATTGCGTATCTGATGCCCTGCGGGCAAAAAAAAGCCGAAATCAAAACCCTGGGGGATGAATCCCCCAGACCCCCTCTTTTTTTTAATAATTAAAAAAAAATGAGAGGAATTGGGGACGGTTCTACCCCCCAAGCGCTCGCTTTTTATTTCTCTGATACATTTAAACTATAAACTGATTTTTATCTCATTTAAAGTCTCTTTGGCTTAGAAAGGCGGAGACGTGCGCAATTATTTTTTCTGGCTCATCTGGAGAGAACCAGAACAGGTTGGCTTCGCGGTTAAACCAAGTTAATTGCCGTTTGGCATAGCGACGACTCTCCTGTTTGCCCAAAGCAATGGCCTGTTGCAGGGTGAGTTCACCATCGATATGACGCAAGAGTTGACGATACCCTACCGCTTTTAAAGCAGGCAAATTCCGTTGATAAGAGGCCAAGGTCCGAACCTCTTCCAACAATCCAAGGGCCATCATCTGATCAAAACGCGCCTCTATGCGGGCATAGAGGATCTCTCGTGGCCAATGCATGGCCAATTTTAAAATGGGAAAATGTGGACCAGGGAGTTGACGTTGTTGCCACTCGGTAAGGGTAAAACCCGAAGAGAGATAAACCCCCAAACCACGACGAATGCGTTGCCAATCGTTTACAGTCACTTTAGCGGCAAAAACAGGGTCTACGTCACACAAAAATTGATGCAAAGCAGGCAACCCTTCTTGCTCTTTACGAAGGATCAACTGCTGATAAATCTCCTCTGGCACCGGGGGGGTGGCCGCCAATCCTTGTTCGACAGCTCGAAAATAGAGCCCACTGCCCCCCACAAACAACAAAATACCCCCCCTGGCTTGACACGATTGAATCACCTCAAGGGCCATCTGATGGTAACGCCCCACTGAAAAGGGTTCGTCTGGTTCAACCACGTCAAGTAAATGGTGCTTAACCGCCGCCCGCTCTAGCAGGGATGGTTTGGCCGAACCAATTTCCAAACCACGATACACCTGTACCGAATCGGCATTGACAATTTCCATATGGAACGCCTGAGCCAGACGTAACGCCAAATCCGTTTTGCCGGAAGCCGTCGGTCCCATTAAAAAAATGAGGGGTAACCTGGAGAGGGTCAATGCGCGTCTGCCATTATCGCGTGGCTTCTTCCTCTAATAGCGAGGCAACAATCCGCTGCAAACTGTCCAAACGCCACTGCTGAACATCCCCTTTGCGAATGGCAAAATGGACCGCGCAATCCGGTTCTTGGAGGTGTCGACAATCCTTAAAACGACAGGTGGAAACTAAAGGTGCAATATCTCGAAAATGCCAAACCGCTTGTGAGGCCTCAACCCCAAACAGACCAAAGGCACGTATTCCGGGGGAATCAATCAATTGTCCCCCTTTGGGAAGATGATAAAGTTTGGTGACGGTGGTCGTTTGCCGCCCCCTTCCCGTACTCTCCGCCACCGCGCCAATTTTTAAAGTTGAGCAGTCAATCCAACGGGCAATCAACGACGACTTGCCAACCCCGGAAGGCCCCACAAAAACAGAAGTTTGCCCCCCTAAAACCGCCTCTAATGTTTCCAAGCCCAGACCAGTTTCCACCGAAACGGTCAAGATCACATATCCCATCGACCCATAGGTGACCAGGGCATTTTCCACAGCCACAGCGTCGTGGGGAAGATCAATTTTATTGATGACAATCATGGCTTGAATATCGGCCGCCCCTGCCGCAACCAAATAACGATCGATCAAACCGGTATTCAATTGTGGAGCCGAGGCGGTGATCACCAATAAATCCACGTTGGCCGCCAACGTCAATCGTTTGCGATACGCCCCAGGTCGGCGCAAAACCGATACCCGTGGCATCAATGTTTCAATCACCCCTTGTTCTCCATCCCCAAAGGGCCGCCAAATCACCCGGTCACCACACACCGGTTCCTCCTCAATGGTTTCGCGAATGGCGCACCGATAACGGTGCCCCTGAACATCTTCAACCTCGGCATTTAAACCAAAATGGGCGATGATCAAACCATTCTGAGGCTCGCCCAAGGCGTTCATCTCCCAAGATTGCAACAATTTTTGCTGTTTGCCCCGGGCATGATCCATTCTACGCTGGGCAATGGCATGAATGCGCTCATGTTGACGATTGGTGAGTTGTTGCGAAATATTTTTTTTGCGTGGCATATGGACGTAAAATATTATACAAAGAGAGTATAGAAATTTGTTTTAAACTTTATGTTACAAAAGGTTAATATTACATGACAAATAAAATACCAAGCCTTTTGCGTTCTGTTTTATATGTCCCAGCATCCAATCCCCGCGCCCTGGAAAAAAGTGCGCATTTGGGTGCCGATGGTTTGATTTTTGATCTGGAAGATTCTGTCGCACCCAATGCCAAACCTTTGGCACGACAGCAGGCCCTTGCCACCCTAAGGCTCCCCATGCGACCGTTTCGAACGGTGCGTCTCAACGGGTTACAAAGTGCCTATTGGCAAGAAGATTTAAAAACCATCCTTCCTGGCCACCCAGATGCCATAATTCTACCTAAAATGGAACAACCTGTCGAGTTGGATTCTTTTATATTATTTTTACAAAATTTGGAACAAGCCCATTCATTGAATTTCCGATGTGCCATTTGGCCCATGATCGAAACCCCCATCGGTGTGCAAAACAGCTATGAACTGGCCCGTCGGGCGCGCGTTGGCGCATTGGTGATGGGCACTTCTGATTTGGGCAATGCCTTGCGCTTGCGGTTAGGCAAAAAAGATCGGCAACCTCTCTATTTTGCCCTCCAACAGACAATTTTGGCCGCCAGAGCCGCTGAAGTAGCGGTATTCGATGGCGTTTTCGTCGATTTGACCGATCCCGAAGGATTTAAAGAAGAGTGTGAAGAGGGGGCACGCTTGGGCTTTGATGGTAAAACCGTCATCCATCCCAGTCAGGTTCAGCCTGCAAATCAGGCTTTTTTACCCACAGCCCATGAAATTGCCAAGGCCCAACACCTGCGTTCCCAATGGTTAGAGGCCGAATCTCGCGGCGAGGAGATCTGCTTAGTGGATGGCCAACTGGTAGAACGCCTCCATGTTGAACAGGCAGAAAGGATGATTCATCTTTGGCAGCAATCTATAAAATAAAAGTTTTAAAAATAATCACATGAAACCATTTTATTCTTACCTGACTACTTTGAAAAATAGAGAAATATCATGAAATTACAAGCAAAATCAACTTTTTTGATTCTCTCTTTTGCCGGGGCCATGGTTTTATTGTTGGTTTTTGTTAGTCTATTATCTTTTCGACATTTTTCCATCATCACCGCTCAAGAACATGTGCGTTCCGCAGCTGAAATTGTCCGAGTGAGCTTAACGGAATCCATGATCAACGGCACCATCGCCAACCGGCAGCAGTTTTTAATACGACTTGCGGAAGTTCAAGGGTTGCGTATGGCGCGGGTGAGTCGATCCAATCTGGTGAAAGCCCAGTTTGGCGATGGATTAAGCCAGGAGAACAGCGAGGATGCCATAGAGTTGCAGGTCATGGCCAGTGGGATACCCTATTTTGCGATGGTAGAAGATAGCAGTAAACCTATTTTTCGTGGCACCATCCCCTTTATCGCCGACAACCACGGCACCCCCAACTGTTTGGAATGCCACAAAGTAAACAGTGGATCGGTTTTAGGTGTCATCACGATTGAATTATATTTAGGCAAATTAAAAAACGAGGCCCTTTTTACGATTTTATGGATGACCGGTTTAATCTTGTTGATTTCCATTATTTTTACGATCATCGTCCGCAGGCAAATTTCCCCTATTGTCGGGACCGCCTTGGGGGTGCAAGAGTTGGTGGCGCGGGCCAAGGATGGCGATTTTGGCGGACATATCGAATATAACAGCCCTGATGAAATTGGAGAAATTGCCAAAAATCTCAATCGATTAATGTTACATTTGCAGGATAATTTAGGTTCGGTCAGTCGTGATGTTGCCAAGTTGATGCAATATGATCTCAAAGGCAATACCAATCTATTGACCACCACAACGGAAATGGTAGAAACCTTGGTAGAGGTCTCCCAATTTAAACAAGCCATCGAAGAAGACCAGACCAAACGCGAGGTTTATGCGCGGGTTGGAAGAATGTTATCGCACCAATTCAATGTGATTCATTATTCTATATATGAGGTGGATAGCAATCAAAACCATTTAATTCCAGTGCTTGTTGATGGGGAAGCCGAAAATCCCTGTCATTGGTGTGATGGGCGGGTCTTGTCTATGGCCAGTGCCTGTCGCGCACAACGCACCGGGCATGTGATCGACTCCGTGGACACTCCTTATGTATGTGGTCAATTTAATCGAGAAGGAAGACAATCTGGGTATGAACACATCTGTCTGCCGATTGTCAATTCGGGCATGGTGGGTTGGGTGGTCCAATTAGTAGTAGAACGTGAACATGCCCACCTCGCGCAATTGATGCTCCCTTTTATCATGGTCTATTTACGAGAGTCCTCCTCGGTGGTCGAGACCAAACGATTGATGGACAGCCTGCGTGAAACGGCCCTTCGGGATGCGTTGACGGGACTGCATAATCGGCGTTTCTTGGAAGAGTACGTAGAAACCCTCATTGCCACGGTCAAGCGGAAGCAGAGCCGATTGTCTATTTTAATGATGGATTTGGACCATTTTAAACAGGTCAACGATACTTATGGTCACGATGCGGGTGATGCGGTATTAAAAATTCTCTCCCGCACCCTTTCTGGTCAGGTACGCACATCAGATTTGGTGATTCGTTATGGTGGGGAAGAGTTTTTGGTGATTTTACAAGAGAACGAGGGCTATTCTGGCATGAAAATGGCCGAAAAAATTCGTTCTGCTGTGGAGAATGTCAAATTTCAAATTCCGGGTGGGGTCTTACGCAAAACCATTTCTGTCGGTGTAGCCCGTTTCCCTTCTGATCACGAAGATTTTTGGATGGTGGTAAAATTTGCTGACAGTGCCTTATATCAATCCAAATCTGAGGGCCGTAATCGGGTGACTGCGCATCAAAGTATAGAGGGTGTAGAAGAGGAAGAATAAATATAACCGTTCACCGAAGTAAAATTTTACGTTAATTGAAACTCAATAATTTATTGCTTTGGCGTAACCGTTCATATATTAATAAAAAAAAGGGGTCTGGGGGATTGCCCCCAGGGTTTTGTCGCCCCCCAATACCCCCCACCCTTTTTTTTTGATTTTTTCTTTGCCCGCAGGGCATCATCTCCTAGGCCCCTTTTTTACCAACCCCACAAGTTCTTGCCCCTGCTGTTGAATCTCCAACAATTGATGTCCATGGACGCGACACCAAGCGGGAAGATCGCGATGCAAACCTGGATCGGTGGCTTGAATGGCCAGGATTCCCCCTGGCGGTAATGTTTTCATGGCGGATTCAGCACGCAAGAGGGGTAATGGACACAAGAGCCTGCGGGCATCGACGGTGGTTATGGACATAGCATATCCGTACAAAAGGGGGGGTTGGGTGTTGAAGGACGGTTCGAAACCATTTTCAAATATACCACTCTTCCCTAAACTCCTGTGCGGACATTGGCACCACATGAAACAGCTCCTCTTTTTCCCCCCCCTTCACCTGAACCATCACCTGCGAAGCATCGCGCCCCTTGCCAAAACGGGCGAGGATACGGCAGGCCATTGCCAAGTCGGTATAGTCTGGGGCCCCTTCTACCAAAGCCGTTGGACCTGGAACGTGTAGGGCATGAAGTAAAAATCGTCCCTGTTGAAAACCCGTTAAAAAATTATTCTCGGATTGATCTCGTCCCACGATCATTTTATAATTGGGTGCCAAGCGTAAATGGCGACCGGCCTTGAGCAATAAAATATCATCTAACGAATATATTTTGGTCTGCCTGGTATCCCAAAGATCCTGAAGACGACGGGTATAATTTTCATCGGTTAAAAAGCAGCACCCCCCCGCCGGTGTGGGATAATCCGCAATGCCAAAGGCATCGGCCAGGGCTATTTGTAGTTTGCGAGAGCGACCGGTAATATTGTGGAGCCGGGAGCGGTCCACCATACCCCGTTTTTCGGGTTCGGTTTCGGGAAGGGTTAAGGCGCAAAGTGGACGCAACAACCACCCTTTAACACCGGCCTCCCTTTCAATGAGAGGCATAGTGTCGCGTCGTTGACTCATGGGTCTTTCGCCAACCACTTCGCCAGTAAACAAAAAATCAAACCCCATCTCTTCTTTCATATCCCATGCCTTGCGTACCATAAAAATTTTACAATCCAAACACGGGTTGAGATTTTTACCATAGCCATAGCGGGGATTGGTGACAATTTGGATATACTCTTCAGAGATATCTACCATATGCAGGCGAACACCTAAAGATTCCGCCGCATAGAGGGCATCGTGGCGTGGCGGTGGTTTACCTTCTTTAGGGTTGCGAATGGCACTGGTATGACTCTGAATACAGAATCCGGTATAAAAATTGACACATTCGACCTCTATTCCCTGCTCAAGCAGCAGGCGGGTGGCCAAAATACTGTCCAATCCCCCTGAGAGCAATCCCAAGGCGCGATATTTTTTTGTTTTCTGGGGTGGAGATGGGTTTTGTTCTATGGCAGATATTGTCACTTGAGTAACCTGGCGGCATGTAGGGCGTGATAGGTAAGGATGAGATCGGCGCCGGCTCGTTTAAAACAGGTGAGTGTTTCCAGCACAATGCGGTCTTCGTCGATCCACCCCTTTTCGGCAGCGGCTTTTACCATAGCATATTCCCCACTGACATTGTAAGCCGCCAGGGGAAGATCAAAGCGATTTTTAAGTTCGCGCAAAATATCCAAATAGGCAAGCCCTGGTTTGACCATCAGCATATCGGCCCCTTGTTCCACATCCAGGGAGGCTTCACGCATGGCCTCGCGGCGATTAGCTGGATCCATTTGATAGCCACGGCGATCGCCAAAGCTGGGGGTATTTTGGGCCGCTTCTCGGAAAGGACCATAGTAGGCTGAGGCATATTTAACCGCATAAGAGAGGATGGGAATGGCCGTATGATCTGCCCCATCCAAGGCTTGCCGAATCGCCCCCACCATGCCGTCCATCATGCCAGAGGGAGCCACCATATCCACACCAGCATCGGCATAAGTAACAGCTGCTTGGCCTAATTTTTGCAAAGTTTCATCGTTATCAACCTCCTGCCCACGAATAATTCCACAATGGGCATGATCGGTGTATTCACAGAGGCAAAGATCGGCTATAATATAGACATTGGGGATTTTTTGGCGAATCCCACGGATGGCCTTTTGAACAATGCCATCGGGATTGACGGCATCCATTCCTTCAGAATCCTTGACTTCTGGAATGCCAAACAGGATGATCCCGCCAACACCTAACGATTGAGCCTCCTGGATGACCGGGATGGCTTGATCAATCGAAAGTTGGTCAACCCCTGGCATAGAGCTAACCGGTTGGCGTTTCTCTTCGCCCGGTATAATAAATAAGGGAAGTATAAAATCCGCAGGATCTAAATTGGTCTCGCGAATCATATGGCGAATGGCCGCATTACGGCGCAAACGGCGGGGTCGGTGGATAAGAGGGGTGTTATTTTGTTCTTTAAGTTGCATAAATGACATGTTAAAATCCTCCAAGAATTTGTTATTTATTGCTTAATCCGTTTTTAAAAAGTGGTGAACAAGACACTGCGATAAAGATCATTTCACTTTTTTGTATAAAATGCCAAGTAATTCCTTGGCATGAAGTCAATGGATGATTAAGCTAAAGTGGCATGGCTCTCGTTTGATTTTATCTAACCTTATGGTTTTTGGAAAGACTGACCGCATGGTTTATATATTAGGAGATCGTTTTCGAGCTGTCGGTCGGTCCGATGTTGGCCGGGTCAGAACCTTGAACGAGGATAATTTCATCATCAACGAAGCTCTCGGACTTTTGATTGTGGCGGATGGCATGGGCGGACATGACGCAGGCGAGGTAGCGAGCGCACAGGTAATCGCCTCTATTCAAGAGTCGTTGCAAAAATTTATGCATCCACGTATCGATCCCAACGTCACGTTAGCACAAGAGATCAAACGTCAAGAACGACAAGAACAATTTGATATTGGTGAGGAACCTACCCTTGACGACCTGCCCAATCCACTTCTAGATACCATCCTGTCCGCTCTCAATAGAGCCAATCACAAGGTTCATTCGATCAATGCGCAAAAGGGATACCCAGAAGGAATGGGCATGGGGTCTACTGTTGTTGGGTTTTGGTTACCGAAAATATCTCAGGTACCGGTCATATTTCATGTTGGGGATAGCCGACTCTATCTTTTTAGACGTGGACGTCTCGTCCAGGTGACCCAGGACCATTCCATGTATCAACAATGGAAAAATTATGGTGGCAAGGGGCGCCCACCGGCTCAAAATATTTTGCTACAGGCCATGGGTCCCGCGCAAAAAATAACCCCGGATATTCAATTTCAAGATGTGCAGACAGGTGATATTATCTTAATCTGTTCTGATGGTCTATCGGGCATGTTAAGCGATGCTCATATTGGTTCCTTATTGGCGCAACTGACTGAAAAAAATATGGAAAAAATTTGTCATCAGTTGGTCGATGATGCCAAAGAAGCTGGTGGAAAAGACAATATTACGGTTATTTTAGGCCACATTTTTCCTTGATTTTTGTAAAAAAATTGGCTTATAGAACCAAATTTTAATATTTGAGTAATCCTATAAACAGTCACTTTTCATCACAGGTTGGCAGAAAAGTCGGATAAAACAGGAGAAAAAGAATGAGAGAGCAATCCAATCTGGCGATTTTATTTGCGGATATCGCAGGAAGTACGCGTCTGTATGAAACCATTGGGGATGCCAAAGCGCGTGAAGTGACCTCGCGCTGCATTCGCTTACTCAGTGATGTGACTGCCGAGTTTAAGGGCACCGTTATTAAAACCATTGGCGATGAAGTCATGTGTACGTTTCCCACTGCCGATTTCGCGGGCGATGCCGCTATTCGGATGCAGGAGGAGGTGGCCGAGCAGGCCGAGGATCAAAACATCCAGCTCCACATTCGGGTGGGATTTCACTTTGGGGAAGTGATCAAAGAGGGCGGCGATGTTTTTGGTGATGCGGTAAATTTGGCGGCGCGCATGGCTGCTCAGGCTAAAGCCGATCAAATCATCACCACTGGTGAAACCATTGAACTTATGAACCCCATGTTGCGTTCTGCCAGTCGTATGTTGATTACCACCACTGTCAAGGGCAAGCTAAAGCCTGTGCAAATATGCGAATTAACCTGGGGAGAAGAGGAAGAGCTGACGGTAATGGGGGGAATCTCATCGCAGCAGGTCGTCGCACCTCCGAAAGCCAGTGCCAGAATTCGTTTTCAAACCAAAACCATTGAGGTCACCGAAGGAAGTGCCGTGGTGACGTTGGGCCGGGATACAAAAAATACATTTATTGTGCCTGATGCTATGGCTTCGCGCTTACATACCAAAATTGAGTGTCGTCGCGGACGAATTTATGTCATTGATCAAAGCACCAACGGCACCTTCGTCATATCTCTCACGGGTGAAAAAAGTTACGTCCATCGGGATGAACAAATTTTGGAAGGGGATGGCATCATCGGTTTGGGACGCGAAATCACCCCAGACGATCCCTTGGCGGTCCATTTTTCGGCATAGCAGGGCATGATGTTCATGTATCGGAAAAGTAAAGATCAAGACCTTGGGGGGTGGAGAACCGCCCCCCAAACCCCCTCTTTTTTTTAATACTTAAAAAAAAGAGGGGGTTTGGGGGATTCATCCCCCAAGGTTTGGTCTTTGATTTTAATTTTTTGCCCGCAGGGCATCATGTTCCATTTTTTCCATTGACGACGATTCCATTTTTAAGCTATTTTAGGCGAATTGACATTGAGTATCTTTTTGCGCCCGTAGCTCAGTTGGATAGAGTAACTGGCTACGAACCAGTAGGTCGGGCGTTCGAATCGCTCCGGGCGCGCCAAAATATGAGACCTTGGGGGGCGGAGAACCGCCCCCCAATTCCCCCCACCCTTTTCTTTTAATACTTAAAAAAAAGATGGGTTTGGGGATTCATCCCCCAAGGTTTTGCCTTTAATTTTTTACCCGAAGGAGATCATGTCCGACTGACAGGCAAATCTATAGATCTGAAGAGGTCAAGATCGGTTCTGGCAAATTCTTTGGGAGCGTGTCGATGCGATAAAGCGAATAAATCAAAACAATCGTAGCCGCCAACATAAAATCTGGACCAAACATCCAAAAAATAAGCGGGACCGAAAAAAAACAGAAACGCACCCCACGATTATAATAGTGTTCACCACGATGAAGCAGTTCGGCCACATAATGTTTATTGATAACAACGACACCATTTTTGCCCGTATTGACCAAAAAACCCACTTGTTTGTACAAGCCAATAGCCAAACAAAAACAAAAAAAAGCCCAAAAAAAATCTATGAGTAAGGCCAATAATTTAATGCCAATCACATCCCGAGGCGTTAAATGTCCTACGCTGTAAAATAGATCCACCAGTTGCGATGGTGCAAGCGATACTCCCAAAGAATCCTCTTTCATACTGAGGTTGAGTATACCAACAATGGGCAGTATGGAGGAGGAGGCCAGAAAAATGGCGGACATAATGGCATTGCGCAAGGTCTGTACAGCTAGGATCCCTTGAGAAGATTGTTGCATCATATTTTCCACCCATTGTTCTCTGGCCTGCATCTCAACGGAGTAGACACTTTTTTCACGAGGGTGTTTCTTCATTACCGTGAGGTAGGTATGATAAGAGACGATGACAAAGATAGATATAATAAAACTAATCATCTCATATAGCATAGTATATATCCATTATTTCAAGGTATTTAGGTATGCAATGATATCGCGGCGATTGGCAGCACTCTCTATACCTTTAAATATTTTGGGATGACTCGCATCCGGCGAAGACATCCG
Organism: Magnetococcus sp. DMHC-6; assembly: GCA_039908535.1. Lineage (GTDB taxonomy): Bacteria > Pseudomonadota > Magnetococcia > Magnetococcales > JADFZT01 > JAMOAW01. Next base: position 62,022 of record JAMOAW010000038.1, read on the forward strand.
GTTTTTTGGAATAAAGGCTGCTGGATTGGTGATAAATAACTTTAAATGGTCATCATCCCAGACAAATGATTTATCGCCCACAGCGGTCAAAAAAGCCGTACTGTAGCCATACTGGACAGAGCCAGGCACCCGGTTAACCACTCCCCACAAAAAAGGTCCCTGTTTATTTTTTTGGTTGGAGGTTAAATCATGACAGAATCCGCAATTTTGTTCTGTTAATTTTTTTCCATTTTCTACATTTGGCCAAATCCGCAACCACACGCCGAATAACAGTGCGCTGGCTGCCAAAGTCAGTGCCCCCCACATGATTATTTTGCTCAACATGTCAACCCATCTCCCATCATGGAACCCATATCCAGATAAGTATGACACATGATAACAGGGAAAAACAGAACATGATGCCCTGCGGGCAAAAAAAATCAAAGGCCAAACCCTGGGGGATGAATCCCCCAGACCCCCTCTTTTTTTTTAAGAATTAAAAGAAAAGGGGGCTGGGGAATTGCCCCCAGGGTCTTGACTTTGCTTTTTGTTCAGGCAGGCGTTCATCGTCCACACTTAAATGTAGTGGTACCCAAGACTCAAGTCTGCGCCAAATACGTCTTCTAGGGAACGGGCATCCAGGACAAGGTCGCTCCAGAGTTCCAGGGTTTCCAAGTCGGCTGAGTTGACTTTCTCTTGGAGATTGGAAGGCAACGTGCCGAAACGGCGAGTTAATTGACGAAGAAGCATTTTAGCTTCGCCTTCCTGGCGACCTTCCTGGCGACCTTCCCATTTACCAGCACCATAGGTGGAGAGCACAAAGCTTGCTTGATCATGCAGATCTTCTTGATAGCGTTCGTAGGCCTTTCGTTCTGTCTCTGGCAATTGCAAGACATCGAGCTTTTCTTTGGCTTTTTTTAGACCACGGGCCGTAAAATCATCACGAATATCGGCGTTTTTTAGAAAATAAATCCACTCGTCCAGGGTATTGCGAGCGACATCGTCAAAATTTCTCACCTTAATCAGGTAATG
>JAMOAW010000003.1:0-57071 GCA_039908535.1 Magnetococcus sp. DMHC-6
GCCGACTTCTCAACCTCCGGTTCTAACGACGCCTCTGCCGACTTCTCAACCTCCGGTTCTAACGACGCCTCTGCCGACTTCTCAACCTCCGGTTCTAACGACGCCTCTGCCGACTTCTCGACCTCCGGTTCTAACGACGCCTCTGCCGACTTCTCGACCTCCGGTTCCAACGACGCCTCTACCGACTTCTCAACCTCCGGTTCCAACGACGCCTCTACCGACTTCTCAACCTCCGGTTCCAACGACGCCTCTGCCGACTTCTCAACCTCCGGTTCTAACGACGCCTCTGCAGAAATCTCAACCTCCGGTTCTAACGACGCCTCTGCCGACTTCTCAACCTCCGGTTCCAACGACGCCTCTGCCGACTTCTCAACCTCCGGTTCCAACGACGCCTCTGCCGACTTCTCAACCTCCGGTTCCAACGACGCCTCTGCCGACTTTTCAACCTCCGGTTCTAACGACGCCTCTGCCGACTTCTCAACCTCCGGTTCCAACGACGCCTCTACCGACTTCTCAACCTCCGGTTCCAACGACGCCTCTACCGACTTCTCAACCTCCGGTTCCAACGACGCCTCTGCCGACTTCTCAACCTCCGGTTCCAACGACGCCTCTGCCGACTTCTCAACCTCCGGTTCCAACGACGCCTCTGCCGACTTCTCAACCTCCGGTTCTAACGACGCCTCTGCCGACTTCTCAACCTCCGGTTCTAACGACGCCTCTACCGACTTCTCAACCTCCGGTTCTAACGACGCCTCTGCCGACTTCTCAACCTCCGGTTCTAACGACGCCTCTGCCGACTTCTCAACCTCCGGTTCCAACACGTCTTCAACAACCGTTTCCAATTCCAAAGAGATTTCACTCGACTCAACAGTAACATTCCCCCCTGAGACCGGATCGTCTAAACGACCCAAAAGTTCAAACATAGCCGCATCGGCTCCGAAAGGGAAGAGCTCGGTTTCTGCCTCCATTTCAGGCTCTTCTGTATTTACCTTCATGGTCAACACCTCTGTTTCAATCAATGCCAGTGCCGTCTGCAACTCACTTTTTTCACCATCAACCAGATTTTTCTCTGGCACATCCGAAACAAATTTCTGTTGTACACCCTTCTCCACCCCATCTGATTTTTGAGTGGGGAGAGGAATCGGCCGCATTTGTGGTGGTCGATCCCCTTCAAAGATTCTATCCAATCCCAATAACTCAATTTTTCCAGCCATGCCAATTTTGGGCGGCGGCTCTATCTGGAGTGGATCCAGCTCCAACACCTCGCGAACGGCATCCACCACCCCACCAACCAAAAAAAACGCCTCTTCACTTGGAATTTCCAGAATGATAATGGTCTTCCCACCAGGAATATCCCGACGCGCCAATCCCAATTTTAAACGTAAGTCAAACACTGGAACGATATTCCCACGCAGATTAATCACCCCCATAATTTCTTGAGGCGATCGAGGAACACGAGTAATCGCGACGGCATTTAAAATTTCTCGAACTCTCTGAATATCCACTCCAAAGGTTTCGTTACCTAATTGACAGGTCAATAATCTCATCTAGATTTAATAAATAAAGTAAGAATTAACATAATACTAAAAATAACGATCGTAACCACCAACGACGAACTGGTTTCCTGTTTGGTAATTTCAACCTTTTGTTCCAAATTGGTGGCAATTTTGTTAAATCCAATCATAGAATTAGAAATTTCCTGAAAACTGCTAAACATAGCCTCATACTTTTGCAAGTTGGCCATGGTGGATCTTTTTCCCTCCTCTATTGAAGGGGGTATCGCATCCAAAGTTTCCCGTATACTTTGCATCTGTTGGTCCAAATCATCCAAGCGCGTCTCTAAAGCAAGCAATCGCTCAGATATTTGTGGCACCCCAGTTTTCCCTTTAACGATCATAACCTTTACCCTCGCACACGCTATCTCCCCAAGATTTCACCAATCTATTGAAGATAAACAAGTTCCAAAAGGAATTCAAGCATCCAAAACAATAAAATCAGAAAGAATTCATTCCAATGGTAAACGATTATAAACCAAAGATTAAAAATTAACAAAAAGAGACGGTTGGAGGTTTAAGCATCCAACCGTCTCTTTAAATGAGTTATTGAGGAGTCAATTCCACACGACGATTGAGTGCCCGTCCCTCCTTGGTGGCATTATCGGCCACCGGGTTCTTATATCCAAAACCTTGCACCTCAAACCGCCCAGCTTCCAACCCCTTTTTAACCATATACTCCATCACACGTTTGGAACGACGCACAGAAAGCTTATTGTTATAAACTTCCTTGCCGATGATATCGGTGTGACCATTGAGCTGCATTTTTAAATCTGGATTTTTCTTCATGACATCAGAGACAACATCCAGTCCTGGTTTATAATCGGCTTTCACAGCGGAACGGTCGAAATCAAACAAAACGTTATTGATCACCCAACACCCATCGGCGTTAACTGGCGCACCTCTTGGGGTACCGGGACACTTATCTTTGCTATCCACCACGCCATCCAGATCGGAATCTGGATCCTGCACTGGGGCTTTGGCCTCGACCACCGCCGCAACGACTGGAGGAGGAGTCACCTCTTTTTCTTTATAAATAGGAAAATAAAATTGTGTTCCGGCATGAGAAAGAACACCATGCCCTTTTTGAGGATGCCATTGCGTCCACCCATTGTACTCCCATGGTTCAAATGCAAAAGCAGCACGACTCCAGGTCAAAAGGGCCATTATTGAAATCGCGGCCAATACAAACATAAATCGATTTTGTCTCGTTTTAGCATTCAATTTGATACTCATTGTTAAATTCTCCTATTAAAAAGGTAATTTTTGCAACAACCCGCCCGCCCCACCTGGGACAATTTTATCCAATTTTTCACTAAGACCTTTATCTTTAAGCTTATCCTCCAATTTTTTTTGAAGTTTCTCCTTGGCCTCTTCCTTGATATTTTCTTCCAGTAGAGATTTTAAATCCAACCTATATTTAGGATCGGATAATTGACCATAAAACTGAATAGGAATCTTCACATTTTTTAATTCATCAATCGATTTTCCACCTTGCCCCTCCAACGTACCTACCACCCCTACCGTCAATAAATACTCCAATTGATCCTTAGGTAAATTGGCTTCGCCTTGACCAGAAACCCGCAAAAGGGGCGACAACATGACCAAATCCTGATTGCGAATTATCCCATCTTCAATATGGACCGAACCAGAGAGTTCCGAAAAATCGGTTTTTTCCACAGTTTGATCTGGTTGGACAGGCAATCCTTGTAACTTATTATAGGCATTGCGAATCATTTGCGGGATATTTATTCCCACCACCGCCCCTTCAGAAAAGGCGAAATCGGCTTTACCATTCAAAGTTTGTTTCATCTGATCGGCGTTCAATCCCTCCATATGCAGATCGGCAAAAGAGCGAGCCAATCCAGTAATGCGTTCTTGACCGGTTAAATCTTTGAGCAAAGGAGCCGCTTGGACTTTGATCAAAGTCTCTTTAACCGCAATTTTTGCGGCCTTGCCTTGTACATTGAGGGTTACCTGACCATCAAACGTTCCCTCATAAAGTTTGGCCTGCATGGGATAAAGATTAATGATGCCATCCTTGGCTTGAAGAGTCAGGAGCATGTCACGCAGGGTCAAGTTCGCTGCCTTTAAACTACCCACGCGCAACTTGCCATCCAAATTTAATGGACGCAGCGCTGCCAAATCCGTGGAGGCCTCCCCCTCTATATGGGAAACTGGCGCGTCAGATGTTGAAGAGTGAATATTTTTCTGTGCCTCCTGCTTGGGTGGCAAATAACGATCCAGATCCAAAGCATCCACGCTCACATCAAAACGGACCGCTCCCGTTTTTAACTGACTGCCAGCGGTGCCCTGAATTTTGAGATCATCCAAAAAAATATTTAAACGATTGACCACCAAGTTAGAGGTCGTCCCTTGGAAAGAGAGATCCATACTGGCTTTGACCAACCTATTGGGATCGGCGGTGACAGGGGGTGAAAAATTCAATTTATCAAATAGTTGCTTTGGATTAAACTCAGCCAGTTTAAGTTCGCCTGCAAATCCAGGCTTACTGGTCAACTCTTTCCCATGCACCTGCCCGGTGATTTCCAAACCTAAGCTTTGCAATTTTAGATTGGCCAATGTCAAGGTATCCGCCGCCATATCCAAACCGAGCTGCCCGCCCAAATTCACCGCCATCTCACCATTCGGTAGCGATTTTCCCTTGGCATTGAGGGTGAATGTATCGAGTTGAACGAGATATTTTTTGCCGGGTTTTTCCATTTTGACCATCGTTTTGATGGTCGTATTCCCGCTCATGGCCAGTGGATTGAGATTAAAATCAAATCCCAAATTGATGTTGACAGGTTCCGTTTTAGACAGCACCCCCGTTTCCAAATGAAAATCGCTCAATGCCGCTGCCTGCCCGCTCTGCTCATCTTTCCAAGTCAAATCTGAATGGGTAATCTCCACGCCTTGAATGGCAAAATCGGCCAATTTTGGTGTGCTGGATTTCGGGACCGCCGTTACCGAAGTCGATGGTGCTGTTTCTTTAGGAAGTGATGCGGTCATCTCTTCCCAGTTCCCCAACCCTGCCTTATTCCGTGCCAAATTAAGGCTCAAACCATCCAAAATCACCGTATCAACCACCACTTTTTTATGCAAAAGCGGAGCCACCATCAACTTGATAGAAACTTTATTCACCTTTGCAAACGGCGTGCTCCCAAACCCTGGCGCATTCCCCAACGCCACAACCCCGGTTTGAATGCCAAGACGAGGAAAAAACGTCAACGAGAAATCCCCCTGAATCTGCAACGTGCGCCCTGTTTGTTTTTCAACCAACTGGATGATCTCATCGCGATAGTCATTTGGATTCACGGTCAAAAAAACAATCGCGCCCCCACCAACCAACAAGGCCACCACACCTACAATCAAATAGACCAAATATTTCATAATAATCCATCCTTCCTCGTCTATAGAACATGGTGCCCTTCGGGCAAAAAATTAAAATCAAAACCTTGGGGGATGAATCCCCCAAACCCCCTCTTTTTTTTTAAGAATTTAAAAAGAAGGGTGGGGGTATTGGGGGGCGGTTCTCCGCCCCCCAAGGTCTTGTGCATGTTTTGAAAAAAATTGTTTTTTGTCAATAAAAAACGATAAAACACAAAAAAATCACCCATTATATTTTTTCAATAACTCTAAAACCTCCCCTGCAGGCACCGCCTTACTATAGAGCCAACCTTGAATATCGTTGCACCCACCCCTTTCCAAAGCGTTCTCTTGGGCCTGGGTTTCGACCCCTTCGGCAGTCACTTCAAGATGGAGGGTTCTGGCCATTTGCAAAATAGCATCCACGATCCCTTGACTTTCGGAATCCTGTGGCAACTCCATAACAAAAGAACGGTCAATCTTTAAACGGTCAAATGGAAAACGTTTTAAATGCGACAAGGATGAATAACCTGTACCAAAATCATCCAAAGAGATCTGTACCCCAACCTCTTTGAGGGCCGTCAAAGTCTCCCGGGCCTTTTTGGCATCTGCCATGACATAAGATTCGGTAATTTCTAAATCCAAAAAATGCGGATCCAAATCGGTTTGACGTAAAATATCGGCTACCGTTGCCAATAGGGCCACGTCACCAAACTGCTTGGCAGAAAGATTGACCGCCATGCTCAAATCGTCATAGCCCAGACCATGCCACACTTTAAGATCCCGACAGGCATTAAAAAGAACGTGTCGTCCTAAAGGCAAAATCAACCCGGTCTCTTCAGCCAGTGGGATAAATTGATCTGGAAACGCCTTCATACGCCCCGATTGATTGGGATCAGGCCAACGCACCAAAGCCTCAAAACCAATAATACGCCGCGTGGCCAGTCCAATCTTTGGTTGATAATAGACATGAATCCCCCCACTGAAGATGGCTTGGCGTAAATCCTGTTCCAAATCCAACAAACGCCGGGTCTCCTGGTGGGTATCGGCAGAAAAAAGCTGAAATTGATTGCCTCCTGCCTCCTTGGCTTTTTTTAACGCAAACATCGCCTTTTCCAACAGATGATCCTCATCAATCGGAAACAGACTCACCCCAATGCTCAAGGAAAGCTGCAAAGTACGGCCAAATTGCTCAATTGGCTCTTGAATAATACGCATCACTCGCCCGACCGGATGCATCACCTCTTGGGCATCCCGAATCGAAACAATCAATACAAACGTATCCCCATCGGTTTTGGCCAAGGTATCACCAGAACGCAACGCCCCAAAAAGGCGTTGCCCAACCCTTTTTAAAATCTCATCTCCCCCCTCCCGACCCAAGGTTTCGTTAATGCGTCCAAAACGATCTATCCCCACGGCAATCACTGCAAAAGACTCTTGGGTGCGCCGAACCTTGCTCATGGCCTGCTCTAAACGATCTAAAAAAAGACGCCGGTTAGGAAGGCCTGTCAAAAGATCTTCAAAGGCATATTTACGATTTTTCTCCTCCGAAAAATGCAGCGTCTTTAAAACCGACAACGCCATAGACATCGCATGCAAAAATATTTTGGTGCGCGGATCCTCTTTACTATGGGGTTCGACATAAAGATTTACCAAAAAATCAACACGCTCCTCCCCCATGGCAAAAATTTTAAAGATGGTATGTCCATGAGGCGTCATCCCTTGAGGACGAATGGTATGATATTCATCCACTTCCGAGGTATACGACACATTCCACCTCTCCAACATTGCCCGACCACACAAACACTCACCAAAATTTAGCAAACCACAAACCTGCATAAGGTCGGCTGAAAAATTTTTCTGCGCCACCATACGCAACACCCGTTTTTCAGAATCCACCACAAACAGACACCCTTTATCCTGACTATTTAAGCTGGGCACCGATAAAATACGCTCTAAAGCCCGCTGCAATTTTTCCTCCAAAGAGAGCGGTTCCAAAGCCAGACTGACGACATCAATAATCGTTTTTAGAACAACTTCAGATTCAATCGCCTCGGCCTGCAAGGTCTGCTGAATAGTTGTCTCAAGAAGATCCATAAAAATCTCCTGGTTCGATTCAGGATCCGATCTTCCAATTTGAAAAAGATGTCGAATCAAAGAATACAGGGGCACTCGTGCCCCACCCAGCATAGATATTTCGCTCATTTTACTTTCAAAAATCCCTTCCAAAATCTTATAATCATTGTCTCAACAACCTCCCGCCTATGGTATCTTATCCCAATCTGAGATGAAGATCCATCATTCAAATAAATGTATTTCTCTAAAAAAAAAATACTAGACAAGACTATTTTTTTTTCCCCATCATAAAATTTTACTCTCTGCTTAGTAACTTTTTCTGTATAATGTTCATAATATGAAACATAATAATTCCTGACAGGGAGTAACCTATGAAAAAAACAGTTATTACTCTTTTCAGCCTTACCGCCCTCATGACCTTTTCGCACCCCGTCCAGGCAAGATGGGGGAATGGTCCAATTGGTATCATAAACGGTCCAGTGGACGGCTTGGTTACTGGTGCTCTGATCGGATCGGTCTTCGGTCCAGACCAAGAACACCGCATAGAAAACGCGACGATCGGCGGAGCTGTCGGTCTACTTTTGGGAAGTCGTACCACCCATCGCCACCCAGTCTGCTGCATTGTCCCCCACCGCAGAGTACCTCCTTATCGTGTCAGACATGTCATTCATCATCATTATTATGAATATTAAATATAAAGATAGGAGATTTCATCCCATGTTCATCCTTGGAAGGCCATTCATTCAAATCCTTTTAGCCACATTTATACCCTTTTTTCTACTCACCGGAACCGCCTTTGCCAACAAAGAGATTGAGTTGGATTTTAATTATGAACGCTATTCCGGCGATGACTACCAAATTTCCCTCAAAAAAAGGGCCTTAGAAGAGTATCCGGCCCTGCGGATCAATCTCTATAAATTGCTCTATGTAGAATTGGTAGCTAAAAGCAAAGATGGACAGTCCAGAGCCCGCTTACAAGTGGGATCATGGCGTTCTCCCTCTATGCGCATTGCTGGCACACGGCACGACTATGCCACTCAACGCCCTGCCAGCTTTGAACACCTCTATATCGACAACGATTCCCATGCACCCGACGATAGCGCATGGCTCTTATTGCTAAAAGGTGAGGTTAAAATCTCTAAAATCATATTACACCTACGACTAGACAGTGAGGTGGGTGATGACCGACACATCCATCATGTGGATCCACCACCACCCCCTCTGTATAGAATCCGTCCTTGCCGACCCTTTGAAAGACACTGCGGTTATTAACACATAAAAAAAATCAAGACCTTGGGGGACCCAGAACCGCCCCCCAATTCCCTCTACCCTTTTTTTTAAAGTCTTAAAAAAAAGAGGAGGTCTGATGGATTCATCCCCCAGGGTTTTGATTTTAATTTTTTGCCCACAGGGCATCCTGTTCTACTTGGAAGATTGGGGGGCGGGTCTTTGCCCGCCAAAGTTTTGATCTATTGAATCATCAATTTTTAATACGCCAACCCCGATGCAAAACTTGCACAGTCAATATAAAAAATACGCATAAAAACAACACTGAAATCCATAATGACCATAAAGGCCACCCCTGTGATACCCCCAGCAAGGCATAGCGAAACAGATCGACCAAATAAAAAACCGGATTGGCCAGCACCAATAATCGCCACCCCTCGGGCAACATAGTGATCGAAAAAAAAACCCCACCCAGATAAACCAAGGGGGTCAATAAAAAATGACCCACCACCGAAATATCATCATAAGTACGGGCCAAAATGCCCATCAACACGCCTAGCAAACCAAAAATGGCCGCAATCAAACAGGCAGAAACGACCAACAACACAGGATGCGCTATCCCAAAAGGGACAAACAACCGGGACACCAATAAAGTCAATCCCCCTACCGCCACCCCACGAACCATTGAAGCCCCCATAAAAGCCAACGTCACCTGCAAAGCCGTCAACGGCAAAGCCAACAAATCGGCGGGGATCAACCCTAAATATTTCATTTGAATTAAAGAAGAGCTGGAATTTTGATAGGAGTGCTGCAACATCCCCATCGCCGTCAGCCCAGGAACCAAGAAAACCAAAAAAGAGATCCCGTCAATGATGCCAATGCGTTGTCCCAACGCCCCCCCAAAGATGGCGAAATAGAGCAACGCCGACACCAAAGGAGCCCCCAATGTCTGCACCCAAACTTTCAAAAAACGCCGACACTCCCGCCGAAACAAAGCCCAAGTTCCAGACCAATTTTTCATACCTACTCCGTCAATCGTAAAAAAACCTCCTCTAGGCTGGCCTCGGTAATCCGTACATCTTCCAGTCGCTCACCCTCCTGGGAGAGCCACGCAAAAAGGGATGCCGACTGTTCCCAACAAAACTCACCGACAATGCGTTTGCCGTCCGAACTCCTTTGACACCCCTCAAATGGCAAACCCACCGAATCCTCCGTAACCACCACCTCAAAACGACGGGTGCCAAAACGACGCAATAACTGTTCGGTCCGATCACATGCCACCACCGCCCCATCACGCAAAATCGCCACCCGCCCAGCCAACTGTTGCGCCTCTTCTAAATAATGAGTTGTCAATAAAATGGTTGTTCCCAAAGCGTGCAACTCCCGGATAAATGCCCAAAGGGCATGACGCAACGCCACATCTACTCCAGCGGTCGGTTCGTCCAAAATCAACAATTTAGGCCGATGTACCAAAGCTTTAGCAATAGAAAGCCGCCGTTTCATTCCCCCCGATAGCTGTCGTCCAGTACGCAACGCACACGCCTCCAAGCCCAATCGTTGCATAATGGTCGCGATCCACTCCTGATTGTGGGCCAAGCCATAATAGCCCGAATGGTTTTGCAAAACCTCCAAAACAGTAAAAAATGGATCCAGGGCGACCTCCTGAGGGGTAAATCCCAGCAACATTTTCGCCTCTTGTGGGTGACGATCTATACTGACACCAAATACCTCAACTGTACCGGCACTTTTACTCACCACCTGCGCAACAATGTTGATCAAAGTGGATTTACCCGCACCATTTGGACCCAAAATGGCAAAAAACTCCCCAGAAGCAATCTCAAGATCCACTCCAGAAATGGCTTTCACCCCATTTTTATACCGTTTTTCAAGCCCTTGAATCATTAACGCACTCGTCATTGCCAATCACCATACCTAAACATGATGCCTTGCGGACAAAAAATTAACATCACCCCCCCCAGACCCCCTCTTTTTTTTAAGAATTAAAAAAAAAGGGTGGGGGGTATTGGGGGGCGGTTCTCCGCCCCCCAAGGTCTTAATTTATATTTTCCGATACATAAATATTTTGATCCATTTAATAATGATGAGCTATGAAAAAAATAACATTCCATTCCATTCCATTCCATTCCATTCCATTCCATTCTCTGAAAACCCGTCTCTTTCGCATCAAAAATCTTTTGTGCCATGCTCTACAACAACTTGGCAATGCAGATCTGTTTGCGATACCATAATAAAAAGATATACCTATGACCTCTTTTGGGGAGAGAAAAAATGGAACGATTTCATGAAAAATTTACGTTATTAAAGAAAAAACTCCAAACGGAGAGTGACCTTGGCGTTCCATTTGAATATTTTATGTCCAACTTTGCTGAAAATATGGAGTTTATGCGTGGTTCAGTCATCACCCAACATAAATCCCTCACCAATATTATTCACACCATCGCCAAAGAACAATTTCACCAACAACTTAAAACAGAAAGCTGCCTACTCCAAAAAATGGCCAACGGTCCCAACCTAATCCACGGAGCCTGTCAAATCCCTGAAAGACTCGTTGTGCTTTTTTTTATCGAAGAGGTCAAAATGGGCATGGTGGCCATGATTCACTTTTCAGACCGAAGCATGGTCCACTATTACCGATTTACCGTCATCCAAACACCCAACGGTCAATTAACTTGGGTTCCAGGAGATCCAACCGTATTACATTAAAAAGAAATGTGAACAATGAATAAAAACCAATAAAATTTCTTTTCAGCCCGCTTGACGTATCCTATATTTTCATTCATAAAGAGCCTACATAATCATTTCTTCCAAAAATCCCGAACAAAATCGTTTACACAGGAGGAATGCCGATGCCGGATGGGAATGAAATCACGCAACTACAAGAGACCATTCGAATATTGCGCCAAGAACTCGACGGCTTAGTTTTAGAAAAAAATCAAGCCATTCAACTGGTCTATTCTGACGTACAGGACGAACTTTCCCAACTGCATAACACCATCGGCAAATTACGCGAAAATCTCGAATCTTCCGAATCGACACGACAAAATATCATCCGAGACATAAAAAACAACGCAGAAAATGAAATTATCCATCTTCGGCAAACCGTGACTGCTTTACGACATGCCCTCGAAAATCAACACATGGAATGTCAAAAAAAAATCTCTGAATTACAACAAAACGCCAAAACAGAGCATGACCATTTAATTTATTTAATGAATATCCTTAGAGAAAATTTGGAGCGTCAACATGGCCCTCAATAACTATTTTCCCGATTCAACAAAAACCCTCTCCATAGAAGAACGCAAACAACTACAACAAATGGAAGTTCTTTTAAATATTTCCAGAGAGGTGGCAGCCCAGCAAACATTAGATGCGGTTTTAACCTCCATTGTCGAGGTGACCACCCAAGGAATCGGGACAGAACGCGGCTCTCTCTTTATCCACGACGAAGAGACGCATGAACTCTATACCCGCGTCGCCCTGGGCAACAATCATCGCGAAATACGTATTCCCGACCACATCGGGGTCGCTGGACATGTTTTTACCAGTGGCAAGGGGGAGATCATCAACGATGCCTATGCCGACCCTCGTTTTGACCAAGAAGTGGACAAAGAGACCAATTTTATTACTCGCAATATGCTTTGTGTCCCAGTACGAACCGTCACCAATCAAATCATCGGCATTTTGCAAATATTAAATAAAAAAGAAGGCCCTTTTACCCAAGAGGATCTCGACTTCCTGGAGGCGATGACCTCTCAAGTGGCCATTACCCTTAAAAGCACCAAAACCATGGAGGAGATGAAAAAATCCCGGGAAAAAGAGATGATCTTTTTGGATATCGTTTCCGATATCACCTCTGAACTCAACCTGGATGCCATGCTCAACAAGGTGATGAGCGAGGCGGCGATCATGTTACGCGCCGACCGCAGCACCCTTTTTCTCCATGATGAAAAAAATAACGAACTCTTTTCCCGCGTGGCCATGGGCAATGCCATTGGCGAAATTCGCATACCAAATAATGTCGGTATCGCTGGAACGGTCTTTACCACCAATCAAACCATCAATATTCCCTACGCCTATGCCGATCTCCGTTTTAACCCGGCCATGGACAAACAAACAGGCTATTTTACCCGCTCCATACTCTGTGTCCCAGTGATTAACAAAAAAGGCCGGACCATCGGTGTCACCCAGGTACTGAACAAAAAAGGCGGCGTTTTTAACAAAGAGGATGAAATACGTTTACGGGCTTTTACCTCGCAAGTCTCCATAAGCCTTGAAAACGCCAAACTGTTCGAAGAGATGCAAAACATGAAAAATTATGCCGACAGCATGTTGGAAAGCATGACCAATGGCGTTCTTACACTAGATAATGAAGGAATTATTGTCACCTGCAATGCCTCTATTCAACGTATCTTGAAAACCCGTTCCCAAGACATCCTCAATCGCCCCATCAAAGAGGTTTTTTCTAATAAAAACGCCTGGGTACTCGACCGTATCCACAAAGTAGAACAATCGCTACAATCCGATATCACCATGGATGCCGAGCTGATCTTTCGAGAACACACCATATCGGTCAATTTGACGGTATTGCCCTTAATGAGCAGCGATAAACAAAAATTGGGCGATATGCTTCTGTTAGAAGATATCAGCAATGAAAAAAGAATGAAATCCACCATGTCGCGTTATATGGATCCAGCCCTGGCCGATCAACTGCTCAGTGGTGATGAAAATTTTCTTGGCGGTAAAAACATGTCGATCACCATGTTGTTTTCTGATATCCGAGGCTTTACCTCCATCACCGAGGAGTTGGGTGCCCAAGGAACGGTGACCCTTTTAAATGAATATTTCACCATTATGGTGGAGTGTATTCAAAAAGAGGGGGGGATGTTGGATAAATTTATTGGCGATGCCATTATGGCCTCTTTTGGCTTGCCCATGCCCCATGACGACGACGAAGATCGCGCCGTTCGGACCGCCATTGCCATGATTCGCTCTTTAAGAGAGTGGAATAAAGAGCGTGTGGCCCATGGCAAACGCCCTTTGGATATGGGCATTGGGCTAAATACGGGCATGGTGGTCTCTGGAAACATCGGTTCGCCAAAACGGATGGATTTTACCGTCATTGGCGATGGCGTCAATTTGGCGGCCCGTTTGGAAAGTGCTTGCAAGCAATATTCCGCCCGCATTTTAATCAGTGAATATACCTATCAAAAGCTGCGTGGAACCTACCGCATTCGTGAAGTTGACTTGGTGGTGGTAAAAGGCAAAAGCCAACCAGTGGCCATTTATGAAGTCTTGGATTACCATTCCACCGAAAGTTTCCCCAATCTCATGCCCGTATTAAACCATTTTAGCGCGGGCATTACGTTGTATCGCCAGCAAGAGTGGGACAAAAGCATCCAAGCCTTTCGGTCCGTTTTGGAATTGCATCCAGAAGATCATCTGGCCCAAATCTATGTGGACCGTTGCAACCATATGAAAAACAATCCGCCAGGAGCCGAGTGGGATGGTATTTGGATCATGGCATCCAAATAAAAAACATCAGGTTGCACACCATATTTTCCACATCTCCTGCCAAGCCTGAACAAGATTCTTTGCGAATCGTTGGGTATCAAACAGAGGCGATAACAACACTTGCAAACGTAATCGCGCTCGTAATGCCGCCAATTTTGGTAAATCATTGGCGAAAGAGACGGCTTTACCCACATAGTCGTCCCTATCCTGAGCGATCCAATCGGACAAACCGGCCGCACTCAAAATAGTCTCCCCCTGGTGGGATAAAAAACGGTCCCCTTTTTGAGTCAAAACGGGAACCCCCATCCAAAGTCCTTCAACGCTCGTGGTTCCACCTGGAAATGGAAAGGGATCCAAGGCGAAATCCACCCGATGATAACTGGCTAAATACTCCTCACGCGATTGCGGCCCCTCCAAAATAAGACGCCCGGCGTCTATGTGCAGCTGCCGAAACTGCTCCACAACAATTTGACACATTCCGGGATCAGCTAAATTTTTACTCTTTAAAAACAAACGACTGTTTGGAACTTGCTCTAATATTTTGGCCCAACACGCCACCACGGATGGATTCATTTTAGTGGAATTATTAAAACAACCAAAGGTGACGAAACCATTGGTTAAAGCGGGTAACGGTGCCACAGAAATGGCCACATTGGGCTGGGTAAAACAAAGATAACAGTCTGGCAAATGCCATATTTTTTCAACAAAATGTCCAGCCTCTTCCACAGGAAGATTGATGCGATCGCCCAAAATATAATCGATAGCAGCCACCCCGGTTGTGGCAAAATAGGCCAACCAAGCCACCTGCACTGGGGCCGGTTTCCAAGCAAACATAGCCAATCGGGTGGTGTCGGTATGGCCAGAGAGATCCATTAAAATATCTATGCCATCGGAAAAAATCAGCTGGGCCAATTTTTCATCAGAAAAATCTCTGACCGCCTGCCAGTTGGGAATAAGCGATTTCAACCGTTGGGTAAGCGGGTCTTCTTGATAATTTATGGCATGGGCAAAATGGTTGTCATAAACAAACAATTCGACCTCATTGGAATCTATGGCTCCGACGACCCCTTCCAAAAAATAGCCAACAGGATGACTAAATAAATCTTTAGAAACCATTCCCACCCGTAAACGACGCTGAATATGGGCCAAATTTGGGGTATGTTGAAATGGCTTGGCCCTGGCAGCCACAAGTTTTCCATATCTTTTGGCCTCAGCCAACATGACCTCTATGCTTTGATCACCACGATAATTTTGTGTAAACAGTAGGTTATTCAAGGCTTCGAGATAATTTGGCCGGATAGATAAGGCGTTTTGATAACTTTGGGCCGCTTCATCTAAGCGACCCAAATCTTTCAGGACATTGCCAAGGTTGTTCATGGCATCGACATAATCTGGCTTGATGGTCAAGGCCTTGCGAAAACAGAGCTCAGCCTGTTGCAATCGATCCATTTTTTTTAAGGCAACCCCTAGATTATTAAGGGTCTCGACTTGCTCTGGCTGAAGGGTCAGAGCCTGCCCGAACAACGCCACAGCCTCTTGAAGGCGTTCCATTTGAAGGGCCATCACCCCCTTATTCGCCAAAACGGCGAAATAAAGCCCACTGGTGGCTGGAACTTGGTTATAACAGGCTTCGGCCTGGGCGAATTCACCCCGTTGATGATGATAAACGCCTTTACTCCACCACGCATTGGCTTGATCTATAGAAGAGGGGGGGGGTATCACAGAAGTTCTAGAAGAAGGCTGGCAAGCAAAAGAACCCTTTTTCTGACGTTTCATTGGGGTAAGTACCCTTGACGGAAGGCTTTAGAGAAAAAGTCCCAAAACAAAACCTTGGAGAGGTTAATTCTCCCCAAGGTTTTGTTTTTTTTCAGATACATTAAAATCCAGAAGCCGTATTCAGCCCACGAATTACAAAATCTTGACGTTGTCCGCCTTATCGCCTTTATCGCCTTTGCTCACTTCGAACTCCACCTTTTGACCTTCAGCAAGGCTTTTAAAGCCATCCATCGCGATGGCACTATGATGAACAAAAACATCGCCTTTGCCATTATCACGCGCAATAAAGCCGAACCCTTTACTGTCATTGAACCATTTTACTTTTCCTGTTTCACTACTTGCCATTTTAACAGCTCCTGAAAATGAGATTTAGCAGCTCCAATCCTATAAAAAATTGGAAGTCTTTTTTACCAAAGATTCCATTTTAACCGTTTTTATCCAACGCGCCAAACAATTTTTTTATATAGCGATTATTTTATCAAAAAAAAGCTCCCCCATTTTGAAATTAAAGCAAATCCTCACCCCCTATATATCTTCTCCTATTTTGGCCATCTCATTGATAAAGAGATGTTGTCGAAAAGCCTAAGGTCAGGACATCGCATCATCAAGACGCAAACAATGACCTGATTTATATCAAAAAATATGGTCAGAACATAATGCCATTCGGGCAAAAAATTAAAATCAACGACAAAACCTTGGGGGATGAATCCCCCAAACCCCCTCTTTTTTTTTAAAAGTATTTTGGGGGCGGTTCTCCGCCCCTCAATCCCCAGGGTTTTACTTTTGACTTTTTTGTTCCGAATGGGCATCATGTTCTCATCGAAGCAGGTCGGGTGATCGCTGGCTCTTTTTTAGAGTTGGAGGAAAGTCCGGACTCCGTAGGGCAGAACGCCGGGTAACACCCGGCGGGGGCAACTCCAGGGAAAGTGCCACAGAAAAAAAACCGCCGGGCAGACTTATCTACCGGTAAGGGTGAAATGGTGCGGTAAGAGCGCACCGCGCGCTCTGGTAACAGAGGCGGTCAAGGTAAACCCCGTTCGGAGCAAGGCCAAATAGAGGGACATTACGAACTGCCCGTTCAGTCCCTGGGTAGGCTGCTAGAGGGTACGGGTAACCGTACTCCCAGATGAATGGTCACCTCGCCCGCCATTTGGGAAAATGACGGGTCGACAAAATCCGGCTTACAGGCCTGCTTCGATCCCCTCCTCATTGTTAGAAATCCCCCCCACCCTTTTTTTATTAAAAGAAAAAAGGGGTCTGGGGGATTGCCCCCAGGGTTTTTCTTTTGACTTTTTGCCCGCAGGGCATCATGTTCATGTATCGGAAAAATAAAAATCAAGACCTTGGGGGGCGGAGAACCGCCCCCCAATCCCCCCACCCTTCTTTTTTAATTTTTAAAAAAAAGAGGGGGTTTGGGGGATTCATCCCCCAAGGTTTTGTCTTTGACTTTTTGCCTGCAGGGCATCATGTTCCTCTCCACCCCCCACCACACGCCATTATCTCCCCACTTCGCCCCACTTTGACCTCATATTGGCCCCTTCATCCCTTTTAAAAAATAAATTTTTATAAAAATCAACTCATTTAAAATCACATAAAAATGCTATACATTAATTTACAATTCTCAATTCGAACAAAATATTTTTTATTTCCAATTATAAATCAAAAAAATTTTCTATTAAATTACATCATGTTATAAAAATACGCCTATTTAACAATGGTATTTTAATCTTGACAATCCCACCTCTTTAAAGGATATACTCCCTCCCAGTGGGAAGATGTGGGGAGATGTGGGGAAGAATGGAGAAGCTCTCGTATCGACCAAAATATACATTTAAATGCCAGCACCCGATGAAAGGGAGTAGAGCGTGTTCCTTGGTCAACATAGCCATATCCTGGATGACAAAGGACGCATCAGTATACCTTTGGCCTTTCGAAAAGTCGTGACCGACCAAGGAAGTGACCGTGTCATTCTGACCCGGGCCATTGAACCCTGCTTGATCGGCTTTACCGTATCTGCTTGGCAAAAAGTGATGGATAAACTGGATCAAGAACCCATGCTGGACCGTGAAGTAGAAGCTTTTGAGCGGGTCTATGCCGCTCATGCGTGTGAAACAATTATCGATAGACAAGGAAGAATTTTAATTCCCCCCTATCTACGTGCGTATGCTGGGGTTGAAAAAGATGTAATTTTCGCAGGTCGCATTCGCAAATTTGAAGTTTGGCACCCAGAGCGCTGGGATAAGGCAATTACTAAAAGCACTGAAATGTTGGCTGATGGCGGTCGGCTCAGTTCCATCATCTGAGCTGATAGAGATCTCTTTGGAACCTTCCAAAGCCTCTCTCCATCAAAGCGTTCTTTTACATGATGCAGTAGCGGGACTGTTCCCTGTCTCCAAGATACCTCCCCAACCCCCTTCGGAGGGGATCTACGTGGATGCCACGTTTGGAGACGGGGGACACACCTTTGCCATTTTAAAGGCCACGACACCCCATGGCCGCGTCATCGCTTTAGACAGAGATATCGAAGCGATCAATAATGGCCACCAATTGGCTTCGCGCATGGGCATTGATCCAGACCGCCTCACCTTGATCCACGCCCCGTTTAGCCAATTGAACTTTATTTTAAAAAAACAAAATATTACAAAGGTTAACGCTGTTTTGTTTGATCTTGGTGTCTCCTCACGCCAACTGGACACGCCACACCGAGGATTTTCATTCCATCGTGACGGACCATTAGATATGCGCATGGATCAAACCGTTGACCATTCTGGGCGTTTAACGACCACAGCAGAACATTTACTTAATCATTTAACGGCCGAAGAACTGGCGCAAATTTTTTATGAATTCGGTGAAGAACGTTTTTCTAGGCGGATTGCACGAGTCATTATCGACTCCCGTCGCACCACCCCACTGACGACGACCAAACAACTGGCCGACTTGGTCCGCAGTTGCCTTCCCAGCCAAAAAACGGGTATTCACCCGGCCACACGGGTTTTTCAAGCCTTACGCATTGCGGTTAACCAGGAACTGGCTGAACTAAAAACCGGCCTTGATGCCGCCATGAACGCCATTGAAACCAAAGGACGGGTGGTGGTCATCAGTTTTCACTCGCTGGAAGACCGCATCGTCAAAACGGCTTTTCAATTAGCGGCGTTGCCAAAACAAGATAATTCTGGGACAATGCGAGCTGGACGATGGATCCCAACGCCACAGCCGCTCCCTCTGTTTCAACTGATTACCAAAAAACCGATCATGCCCAGCCAGGATGAAATTAGATGCAATTCCCGATCCAGAAGTGCAAAAATGCGTATCATTGAGCGAATTGCTCCAACAGGGGACCAGATAGGGTCAACAAACCCACTTGAACCTAAGAGGTATCATGAATGTATCGAGCACCCCCCTCATGACACTTTAATCAGGAGCCCACGCACATGAAATCCAACTGGTTGCTTTCCAGCCTCTTAATCCTTCTGTTGGTGATTACAGCGGCCTTGACCATCTCCTCCCGAATGTGGATGCTCCAAGCCCACCGCGAGTTAAAACAAGAGGAGAAAAATCGCTATGACCTCTTGGAAAAAGAGCAAGAATTGCGCGTAGAGTTGGTGGCCAGAACCGACCTAAACACCGTTGAACGGCGCGCCAGAGATGAATTGGGAATGCGTTCCCCACACCCGAACCAATGGTATGTGGTTCAACCATGACCAGTGCCATTCCCAAAACACCCAGAACACGTAAAAAGGGAGGAGCCCAGCAAAGCCGTCCCCAAATTTCGACTGTCCAACAAAAAATTGGCGTTCTGAGCAAACACCCTCCTGAGATCATACCCTCCATCCTTCGGTTGGAGTTTATTCTCGGTCTGTTTTTATTGGCCTACGCCATGTTGGCCATTCGGAGTTTAGATCTCACCATTTTGCAACGGGACAAACTGTACGAACGGGCCACGGCGCAGCACAACAAAAAAGTGGAAATTCCTGCCTATCGAGGCCGTTTTTTGGATCGAAATGGGCGAACCCTGGCCATTAGTCTGCCCGTAAAATCCCTCTCTGTGGACCGTGACCATGTGAGCGATTTTAAAAAATTGGCGGCCAATTTGGCCCCCTTGGTTGATCTTCCCAAAGAACAAATTGAGGGAAAACTCCTGGCGGCCAAACCAGGTTCTTTTCCAATTATCAAGCGCAAACTCTCCCCAGAGATTGCCGCCAAAGTTCAGCAACTGGATGAACAGGCCCTTTTTTTTCTGCCGGAAGTACAACGCTTTTACACCATGGGCGAAATTACCAGCCATGTCTTGGGTTTCGTTAATTTCGAAGGTGAAGGGGTAGAAGGACTGGAACGCACCTATGAAAGAGACCTCAAGGGACATCCTGGAATACGCATCATCACCCGTGACCGACTGGGGAGACCTATGCCCTGGGGACGCACCGTGGAAGAGGCGCAACCGGGAACCGATTTAGTCCTGACGCTTGATGCCACCATTCAATATATCGCCTATCGTGCTTTGCTCAAATCGGTTTTGAAGACCAATTCCAAAGCGGGCATGGTGGTGGTTCTCAACCCCACCAATGGCCATATATTAGCCCTGGTCAACCAACCCGGCTTTAATCCCAATAACATGGTGGGCAGCCTCCCAAGTGCGCGGCGTAACCGAGCCATCATGGATGCCTTTGAACCGGGATCGACCTTTAAAATTTTTACCATTGCGGCGGCCATGGATGAGGGGGTTGTCACCCCAAAAACGGTTATCGACATAGAAAATGGCATTTTTAAAATTCAAAATCGCACCATCCGCGATTTTCATCGTGGCGACCGTTATAATACGGTCCTCCAAGTCCTCCAAAAAAGCTCCAATGTTGGCGCGGCCAAAATTGGCCTGATGCTAGGCCAAGAAAAGCAGGAAAAATATATCAATAATTTTGGCTTTGGTCAGCCCACTGGCGTTGAACTGGGTCATGAGGGGATCGGAAGCATTCCGAATATTCGCAGTTATTGGCGCGTAGGATTGGCCACCCGTTCCTATGGGTATGGGGTGACCGCAACCCCCATGCAACTGGCGGCGGCCACGGCGGGAGCCGTAAACGGCGGCCTGTTATATCCACCCCGCATCATGGCTGGAAAAGTGATCAATTCCCGTTTAATTCCCAACGAATCTCCCTCGCCAAAGAGGGTGATCTCTGCCGCCACATCCGAACAAATGCGCGCGATTCTCAACACAGTGGTCAGCGCAGAGGGTACCGCCGCTGGAGCACAAGTTGATGGATATGAGGTCGGTGGAAAAACCGGTACCGCTCGTAAGGCCTCTTCAACAGGGGGGTATTCCCAAGGGCTCTATTTTTCCTCTTTTGTTGGTTTTGTCCCCTATGATAAACCCAAATTATTGATCTATATTGGCCTGGATGAACCCCAGGGCATGTATTATGGTGGACTTTTAGCCGGACCCGTGTTTCGTGAAATCGCCCAGGATGTTTTACCCCTCATGGCGATTATGCCCAAAAAAACCCAACCCGACCTTCTGCCACCGCTTGTTGAAGAGACAGAGAATCTCAAGACAGACGAAAATGGCCAGGTCTCTTTAATTCACAGCACCTTAGCCACCTCTTTGGACTATCTTCTCAACAAAAAAGGGATTGTGCCATCCATTGAAGGATCGGGTCGGGTGGTCAGTGAGGAGTGGAACGGAGAAAACGCTGTGAAGCTTTTTTTACAATGAGTTCCTCTCTTTTGCCTCATCAAGAGAGCCATGACTGCCACACTTTAGCGGCTGTCTGTCCAGAAGTGGTGCTAAAGGGGCCCAACCACACCCTGACGGGAATCACGGCCAACTCCCAAGAGGTGCGCCCAGGAATGCTCTTTGCCGCTCTTTCTGGGAGCCGTGTCCGTGGGAGTCAATTTATTGTCGAAGCCTTGGCCAAAGGGGCGGTAGCGATCCTCCACGATGGATCCCCCTTAACCCCCCCCCCTTGGCTCTGAGGTGAGCCAATGGATCCATCCCGATCCACGTCAGGCCTTGGCGTTGCTGGCCGGACAATTTTACCACCACCCTGGTCGACAACTAGAGGTCATTGCCCTCACGGGGACCAATGGCAAAACCACCATAGCCGCCATGTTAGAGGCCATCTATCACGCCTTGGGAGCGAACGTTGGGGTGATTGGCACCACGGGTGTGCGTTATTATTCTACCACCGATGGTGTCGTCAATGACCCCTCCCCTCTCACCACCCCGGATCCAATCGCTTTGCAACACCGATTGCGACAGATGGTGACGGCGGGGTGTCAAGCGGCGATTTTGGAGGCCTCCTCCCACGCCTTGGATCAACGACGCTTGTTTGGTCTACCCTTGGCGGCGGCGGTATTTAGCAATCTTTCTCGTGATCATCTGGACTATCACGGCACCTTGGAAAACTATTTTGCTGCCAAGGCCCGTCTTTTTACTGAAATGGCTCCCAAAGTGGCCATTATCAATCAAGACGACCCCTATGGAGGTGCATTGCTGGAGTTATGTGGAACAAAAACCAATGTATGGAGTTATGGAACAACAGCTGCCCGCTTGAGTTCTATGCCAAAAACCACCTTTACGGCTCATGACATTCAACTCTCTTGGGAAAAAACCAGTTTCACCCTGACCTCGCCTCTTGGGGCATTTTTAGTGGAGCTGGCCATACCAGGGGGATTTAACGTCTACAATGCCTTGGCTGCCGCAACGACCGCCTTTGCCTTGGGAATCCCCCAAACAGCCATCCAGCTTGGCCTGAAACAATTTCGGCCTGTCACGGGTCGAATGCAAAAAATACAAATGGGGCAAGATTTTACGGTTGTGGTAGATTTCGCCCACACCCCCGATGCCCTGGAAAATTTATTATCTTCGGCGCGCAAAATTCAATCCTCTTCTAAGGGCCGCCTGTTGCTGGTCTTTGGCTGTGGCGGGGATCGGGATCCCGGCAAACGAGAACTCATGGGACAGATCGCAGGTCGCTTTGCAGATTTCACGGTGATCACCGACGATAATCCGCGCTCCGAATCCCCTGAGGCCATTCGTTTGGCCATTGTTCATGGGTGCCAACAGGTGAATGGCAGCTGCATCCAGATTGGTTCCCGTCAAGAGGCTATTGAGACGGCTCTGAGCATGGCCAAACCTTTTGATGTCGTCCTCATTGCTGGTAAAGGGCATGAAACCGTACAAATCACCGCCACTGGGAGTTTACCCTTTCAAGATTTAGCGGTGGTCCAAGAAGCGTTGGGACAGTACATGATCAAAGGCAACCTGATAGGGAAATAAGTATGGACAAACCAATTTTATCGCCACGCTGGGTACAAGCCGTTACCCAGGCGAAAGGGCTTTTGCCAACGGAATCCATGGCCGAGAAGCCTCTTTCTGGCCTCTCCATCGACTCCCGAAGTGTGCAACCGAATGAACTATTTGTCACCATTGCTGGCCCAAAATTCGATGGATACCATTTTATTGCGACCGCCCTGGAGAAAGGGTGCGGTGCTATTTTAACCAACCGAGAGCCGGAATTTCAGGTGACCGTACCGGTTTTAATTGTCCCGAACACGTTAACGGCCATGAATCAAGCGGCGTTGGCGTGGCGTTTAGCGGTCAACCCGAAGGTCGTTGCGGTGACGGGATCCTCTGGCAAATCCACGGTCAAACAGATGGTTGCCAAATGTCTGTCCGAAAAATTTCGTGTTCATAGCACCCAAGGCAATCTAAACAACCATATTGGCCTGCCTCTCACCCTGTTGCGCATGCCGGCCGACTGCCAAATGTTGGTGGTGGAGTTGGGCATGAATGCCAAGGGTGAGATTGCCCATTTGGCCAGTTTAGCCCACCCAGACATTGGGATCATCACCAATGTGCAACCGGCCCATATGGAACGGTTTGCAAGTTTAGCGGATATTGCCCAGGCCAAGGGAGAGTTATTGACCGCCCTGGCCCCCGATGGCGTAGGCATTGTTCCCAGAGGCTCTGAATTTTTTCCTCTATTTCGCCAACTGTCCCACTGCCAACTCCTCACCTTTGGCAGCGACATCCCCAACGATTCTGACCACATTGGGGCAGAGGAGATCGTCATGCAAGAGAGTGGCTCCACCATGGTGGCCCTCTACCAAAAACGCCGTATTGCTTTAAATTTACGACAACCAGGCCAACACATGGTCAGCAATGCCTTGGCGGCCTTTCTGGCTGTTCAAAAAGCAGGAGGCAGCGATGCCGAATGCCAAACGGGTTTATCCAGCTTCCAGCCCCTCTCTGGACGTGGGGAGGTCTCTACATCCACGCACGGTTGGCAGGTGATCAACGACACCTACAATGCCAACCCTGGATCCATGACCGCCGCCCTGAATCAACTTGGAGCCAGCCGGCCAGCGGGTCGTCGAGTCGCCATTTTGGGAGATATGTTGGAACTGGGAGAACACGCCCAACGGCTGCACCAAGGCTTGGCAGAACCCATTCGCACCAATGGCATTCAATTGCTGTTTACCACAGGACCTTGGATGCAGACTCTGCACCAAGAATTAACCGCGCCAAGCGATCCGGTCTGTCAGCATCGGGAGCATTGCACAGATTGGCTTGGACAAATTACACCGTTTCTTCAACCAGGTGATCGGGTATTGGTAAAAGGATCCAGGGGCATGGGCATGGAACGAATTGTAGCCGACATCATTGGACAAAAAGGATAACTAGGAACCGATATGCTCTACAATGTTTTGTTTCCACTCCGTGAATATTGGTCGTTTTTAAACCTTTTTAAATATATCACCTTTCGGACCATTGGGGCGGTATTGACCGCCTTGATCATCTCTTTTCTGTTGGGACCATGGCTCATTCGCACGCTGCGTACCCACCAGAAAACCGGTCAACCGATCCGCGACGATGGCCCGCAAAGACATATTTTAGAAAAAAAAGGCACTCCCACGATGGGTGGCACCTTGATTCTTCTGGCTCTGCTCCTGCCCACGCTGCTCTGGGCGGATTTAAAAAATCCCTTCATCTGGATTGTCATCTCCACGACGGTCGGTTTTGGGGCGATCGGGTTTTGGGATGATGTACAAAAAATCATCCATAAAAATCCACGCGGGGTTCCAGGCCGGGTTCGATTTTTTTTACAAATTGTTTTTTCCTTGGGGGCGGCTTGGGCGTTGCTTACCCTGACGCCAGAGAGCACGTATGGACGGCTCTATTTTCCCTTTTTTAAGGATGCTTACCTGAATTTGGGTTGGATGTTTCCTCTCATGGCGGTTTGTGTCATTGCTGGATCGGCCAATGCCATTAATTTAACCGATGGTTTGGATGGGTTGGCCATTGGCCCCACCCTTTTGACGGCGGCCAGTTTTGTCATTATTGCCTATGTGACAGGTCATCACCAATTTGCAGGCTATCTGGGCATTCCTTATGTTTCTGGGGCTGGAGAGCTTTCGGTTTTTTGCGGAGCCATGGTAGGTGCGGCATTGGGATTTCTTTGGTTTAACAGCTATCCGGCCCAAGTTTTTATGGGAGATGTCGGGGCCTTAGCCCTGGGAGCCGCTTTGGGTAGCGTGGCCTTAATCACCCGCAATGAAATTGTTTTGGCCATTATCGGAGGTATCTTTGTTTTGGAGACGCTCTCGGTGGTGGTGCAAGTAGCCTCTTTTAAACTGGTTGGTAAACGGGTGTTTCGCATGGCACCCATCCATCATCACTTTGAATTGAAAGGCTGGGTTGAGCCAAAAATCATCGTCCGTTTTTGGATTATTTCCGTCATTCTGGCGTTGATTGGTTTGTCCACCCTGAAGATACGTTGACATGAACATTCTTAATTGTGACAAAGATCCATCTGCTCCCATCGGTGTTTTAGGACTTGGTCGTTCTGGAATCAGCACGGCGCGCTTTTTAGCCAGCAACGGTTATCCCGTTCTGGCCTGTGAAGAAGGGACACCTGCACCCGAAGCCCTGGAGCTCCAAGGGTTGCCAGGTATTGACTTGCGTTTGTCACATTTTCAACGAGAAGAGATTGCCAAATGTCGGTCTATAGTTCTCTCTCCTGGCATTCCCCGGTATCATCCAGTTTTGGCGCAACCGCTGGCTACGCAAACACCGATCGTGAACGATATTGAAATTTTATACCAATGGTCACAGCAATATAGTACTCTTGCCTATGGACGAAAACCGCGTTTTATTGGCATCACGGGCACCAACGGCAAATCGACGGTCACCACATTGGTAGGGCTGATGATGGAAGCGGCGGGTTTCATCACGGCCACGGGTGGCAACCTGGGTCCACCGGCCTTGTCACTGTGGGATCCGCAAGTGGAGGTGTATGTTCTTGAGCTTTCCTCTTTTCAATTGGAAAGCACCCTGCAATTTCACCCCAACACATCGGCGCTGTTAAATCTTACCCCAGATCATCTAGATCGTTATCCCGATTTAACAAGCTATTTAAACGCCAAAAAACGTATTTTTATCCAGCAAAACCGCGAAGATTATGCCATTCTCAATGCCGATGATTCGGTCACGTTAGGCCCCGTCATCCAAGAGATGCACGCCTCACCCGTCCAAGTTATCCCATTTTCGATCCAACGGTCGTGTGTGGGAGGGGTCTATGTTCGGGAGGGTATTGTGATTGACCATAGAAACTATACCCCGGTTCCCCTGTTAGAGGTAGCCAATTTAAAGATTACTGGATTACACAACCTCTCCAATGCCGTTGCAGCGGCGGCGATTGCCTTATCAGAGGGGGTTTCAGGCCAAACCATCGCCGAGGTATTACAACAATTTCCTGGGCTTGCCCATCGAATGGAGTGGATTGCCACTAAAAACGATATTCGCTACTACAACGATTCCAAGGGTACCAATGTTGGAGCTGTGGTGCAATCTTTGCGCTCTTTTCCTGACAAGGTCATTTTAATTGCGGGAGGTCGCTCCAAAAACAGCGATTTTTCCTCTTTGGCCTCTTTAATTCGACAACATGTGAGCGGTTTAGTCCTGATGGGAGAGGCTGCCGATGAAATGGCCATGGCCTTTGCGGGTTTAACACCTATCGCCCGCGCCACCCAGATGAACGAAGCCGTCGCTCTGGCCACGCGCATGGCCCATCCTGGTGAAGCGGTATTGCTCTCTCCAGCGTGTGCCTCTTTGGATATGTATCGCAACTTTGAAGAGCGTGGAGAACGATTTCGGGAGGCGGTTTATGGCCTATCATAATTGGGAAAAAGGCGGGCAAGCCAAATCCCAGAGCACACCTGGAAAGAGGGGTCCACGCAGAATATTGCAAATGGACTTATTGCTGGCGGGAGCGGCATGCGCATTGGTGATCATTGGCTTGGTCATGGTCTATTCGGCCTCTTCTCCCATTGCCTTAAAAAAATTTCATGATCCCGCCCACTATGCCATTCGCAATGGGATATGGGCGTTGTTGGGCATGATTTTATTGGCGGTCACCAGCCGTTTTTCCGTTGGGACCATTCGCGCCCTTGGACGGCTGGGATTTTGGATCACCATCTTGCTTTTAGTGTTGGTTTTGATTCCAGGGTTGGGACTGGAAGGGGGTGGGGCCAAGCGTTGGCTGAATTTAGGAGTCATCACCATGCAACCTTCCGAACCCTTCAAGGTGATGTTGGTTCTTTATATCGCCCATTTTTTATCCGAAGATCCAGGGCGTGTACAACGATTTAAACAGGGGTTATTGCCACTCCTTCTGATATATGCCTTTTGCGCCTTACTTCTTCTTTTAGAACCAGACTTTGGGACAACCTTTATCACGGGTATGGTTTTGTTTGGCATGGTCTTTTTAGCGGGCATTCCACTGGCTTGGATTACGGCCCTTTTTGTCGCAGCCGTGCCACTGGCGGCGGCAGGGGTGATGATGGCCCCGTATCGTTTTCGCCGGGTGACCTCCTTTTTAGATCCCTGGGATGATCCACAAAATTCTGACTTTCAATTGGTTCAATCCCTCTTGGCCTTTGGCAACGGAGGACTGAAGGGGACCGGTCTAGGGCAAGGACAACAGAAGCAATTTTATCTTCCCGAGTCCCATACCGACTTTATTTTTGCCGTGATTGGGGAGGAGTTGGGACTGTTTTGGGTCATGTTGATCATTTTGTTGTTTGTCATTATTATTTGGCGCGCCTTTGGAATTGCCAGAAGGAACTGGACCACCAATCGATATGTCAGCTTGGCTGTATCTGGTCTTATCCTCCTGATTGCCAGTCAAGCCTTTGCCAACATGGGGGTGGTGATGGGTTTGTTACCCCCCAAAGGGTTAACCCTCCCATTGGTCAGCTATGGAGGATCGTCGTTGACCATCACCATGGGCATGATTGGACTTTTGTTGGCTTTTTCCAGATCAAAACCTGCTGAAGATATAGGATTATAGCTCAATTGACCATGTCAAACCAACCAAGTTTGCGCTTACTCATTGCTGGTGGCGGCACTGGAGGCCACCTATTTCCGGCCTTGGCGGTGGCCCAAGCCTGGGAAGAGAGGGGCGGAACGGTCCTTTTTGTCGGAACGGAACAAGGATTGGAAAACCGAATTTTACCTACGATGGGAAAAGATTTGGTTCTATTAAAAATAGGCCGTTTAAAGGGAGTCGGGGTGAGTGACAAAATACGGACCTTGCTAAAGATTCCCCAAGCCATTTTTGCCTCTATGGGCATTATTCGCACCTTTGCTCCGCACGCCATTCTAGGTGTTGGCGGCTATGCCTGCGGACCAACGGTCTTGGCGGGTTGGATGTTGGGTTTACCCACGGCATTGCATGAACAAAATGCCAAACCTGGGTTGACAAATCGACTTTTAAGTCGAGTAGTGCAGCGCGTTTTTGTCAGTTTTCCTGGCACAGAGACCGCCTTTGCAGGATGTTCGGTACACCTGACAGGCAACCCTGTCCGCCCTATTTTTTTTCAACAACCACGCCATCGCGACCCCTCCTTTAAAAACCAAGATCCCTTTTCTATTTTGGTTTTTGGTGGCAGCCTGGGGGCGACGATTTTTTCTACCCTGGTTCCACAGGCTTTGGCCAAGCTTGAAGGTCTACAGCAATCGCTGCGGATCGTGCATCAAACCCGGGCCACGGATGTTGAGGAACTCCAAAAGAGTTACCAAGCCCTGGGGATTGAAGCCACGGTTGTCTCTTTTATACATGAAATGGATGCGGCCTATCGGGCTGCAGATTTGGTCATTTGTCGAGCTGGAGCCACCACGGTTGCCGAATTAGCTGCCACAGGTACCCCTGCCCTTTTGATTCCTTATCCACACGCCGCCGATGATCATCAAACCGCCAACGCCCAGGCCTTGACCATATGCGGCGGAGGGTGGATGCAACCCCAAGCGGCCTGTACACCGGAATGGCTTGGTCATTTTTTAAAAGAGCGTATTTTGAATCAAAATGATTTAAAACAAGTGAGCGAAAAAGCCAAAATCTTGGCAAAACCAGAAGCGGCTCAACAAATCACCGAACAGATCAGACAATTAATCTTAGCAAAAAAATAAAAATCAAGACCTTGTGGGTTCCAGAACGCCCCAATTCTCCAGGATTTGACCTTTGATTTTTTTTGTCCAAAGGGCATCCTGTTTTTTTATGGTATGACACTGACAAATCATTGACGAGATAGAAAATGTACAGCAAGATTAGAAAACTTCACTTTATTGGAATTGGTGGCATCGGCATGAGTGGTATTGCCGAGGTGTTGCTCAATTTAGGCTATCGAATCTCTGGATCAGATATTTCCAACAGTCACACCATTCAACGTTTGCAACGCATGGGAGCCGAGATTCATCTTGGCCATGAAGCCCATCACGTGGAAGGAGCCAACGCCGTTGTTTACTCATCGGCGGTAAAGAACGACAATCCCGAGTTACGCGCCGCCCGTTTGGCCCGTATTCCAGTCGTAGCCAGAGCCGAAATGTTGGCGGAGCTCATGCGTTTAAAATATGGAATTGCCATTGCAGGCACCCACGGAAAGACCACCACGACCTCCCTGATTGCTACGGTTTTAGGGCATGCCAAGATGGATCCCACTGTTGTGAATGGTGGCATTGTGAAATCGTTTGGCAGTAACGCTTATCTGGGAAAAGGGGAATTTTTAGTCACCGAGGCGGATGAGAGCGATGGTTCTTTTTTAAAATTAAATCCGACCATTGCCATCATTACCAACATGGATCCAGAACATATGGAACACTACGGAACCTTTTCTGCCGTGCGGTCGGCCTATTTAAATTTTGCAGGCAAGGTGCCATTTTATGGTTTAGCCGTTCTGTGCATGGACCATCCAGAGGTACAGGCCTTAGCGGCCCAATTACCCGACAAACGGGTGATCACCTACGGCTTAAAGGCAGCGCCACAGGTATCAGGCGACGCATCAGGACCGACGAATGGCGTTCACGATGGCCCCAACTATCAAGCTGTTGCCATCCATCAAAAGGGGATACACACCTGTTTTGATGTTCTGTTTTGCGATCCCACAACGAAAGAAAAGCAAAATTTAGGCCAAATTCAGCTTTCATTGCCTGGACGACACAATGTTGCCAACACCTTAGCCGCCATTGCCGTTGCCCGAGAGCTTTTGATACCTTGGGGAATTATTACCTACGCTTTTAAAAATTTTCAGGGGGTGCAACGCCGTTTTGATTTAATTCAAAACAGCCCAGAGCGGGTGGTAATTGATGACTATGCCCATCATCCGACGGAGATACAGGCCACTTTAGAAGCGGTACGTAGTGCCTCTTATCAAAGTGACGGGGGTATTGAAACGATGACGGATCGGCGACGTTTGGTGGTTATCTTTCAACCACATCGCTACAGTCGTATTCAAACGTTAATGCAAGATTTTTTTCGCTGTTTTCATCAAGCCGACTTGGTATTGGTAGAACCCATTTATCCAGCAGGCGAAAAGCCTCTCTCTGGACTGGAAGGGGAGAGCGGACAGCGTTTGCTTATGGAAGGTATTCGGCAACACAGTCAAACCCAAGCGGCACCTATGCCAACCGGGCCGATGTGGAGCGACGAGCTAGAGGCGATGTTACAACCAGGAGATGTGGTCGCCTTTTTAGGGGCTGGGGACATCACCTACCGAGCGAGGAGTTTTGGTGTCAAGACCTTGGGGGGCAGAGAACCGCCCCCCAATCCCCCCACCCTTTTCTTTTAATATTTAAAAAAAAGAGGGGGGTTTGGGGGGATTCATCCCCCAAGGTTTTGTCTTTGATTTTAATTTTTTGCCCGAAGGGCATCATGTTCCGAAAAAGGTCGTGCCTCTTCGGGAGCAAGCGGGAGATATTCCCCCTCCCCCACCCTTATTAGATGACGTTGTCAACGGGTAAAGGTAATGACAAAAGAGTTTTTTATATCTGGTTTTCGAGGGAGGCTCTTTTCGCAGGCCCCCTTAGCACCGCGCACCACTTGGCGCATGGGGGGTGTGGCGCGTTGGCTTGTTCAACCACTTGATCTGCCAGATCTGTACCATCTTGTTACCCGTTGGCCAGCTGGGGTACCTCGTCTGCTGTTAGGCGGTGGCAGTAATTTATTGATTGATGATGCGGGTTTTTCTGGAATTGTCATTGATCTTAGTGCACATTTTAACAAAATCACCTTAGAGGAATCTTCAAACGGGATCTCTAAAACCCTGCAAGTAGGAGCTGGGGTCTCGACGCGGCACTTGGCCCACCAAGCCCGTCATCTCGGTTTGACAGGAACGGAATTTTTAAGCGGCATTCCCGGCACCTTTGGGGGTGCCATCTGGATGAACGCGGGAGCTTATGGGCACGAGATGAAAGATATTCTCCAAGAAGTTGACCTTATGGATCCAGAAGGAGGGATGCATACGCTCCCTGTAGAACAGCTTGGGATGAGCTATCGACAAACCAAGATTGACCCCAACTGGTTTGTGATTGGTGGTAAAATTCGACTCAGGCCAGATCACCCCCCGGCGATTTTGGCCCGGATGCGCCATTTAAATCGCCTGCGTGCCCAGAGCCAACCATTACGCTACCCTTCGGCGGGGAGCACCTTTCGCAATCCACCCACGGGTCCAAAGGCGTGGCAGCTGATTGACGCCGCTGGTCTACGGGGATATCGCTATGGTGATGCCCAGGTATCGGAAAAGCACAGTAATTTTTTAATCAACTGCGGCCAAGCCAAGACGGCAGATATGCTGGAATTAATTGATCAGGTACAAAAAAAAGTGGCCTTAACCAGTGGAATTCACCTGCAATTGGAGGTCTGTTTTGTGCCAGCGCACGGTCTACCAAAAGAGAGGACCAGATGAATTATTTAGGAAAAAAGATAGGCGTTCTGATGGGCGGACTCTCAGCGGAACGGGAGGTCAGTTTAAAGAGTGGCACCGCCATGGCCCAAGCGTTGGAACGCCGTGGTTATCATATTATTCGCATGGACATCCGCTCTGGAAACGAACTGTTCCAACGACTCAACCAAGAGGCTATTGAGTTAGCGGTGATTGCTTTGCATGGTCCAATGGGAGAAGATGGTAAAATTCAGGGCGTTTTGGAATGGTTACAAATTCCCTATACGGGCTCTGGTGTGACGGCCTCGGCCATTTGCATGGACAAAGCCTTGGCAAAAAAAATATTCCGTGATGCCGAAATTCCAACCCCCCCCTGGTGGGAGATCAGCGTCCATAAAACAAAAACTGGGGTTGGCCCTGGAGAGATTATATTACCCCTTGATCTCGCCCTGGAAACAAGTTATGGCACGCCCTTTTTTATCAAACCGCTTTGCTCGGGATCGAGTTGCGGGATATTACAAACCAATGCCCATCTCTCTTTGGAACAGGGACTACGTCAAGCAGCGGCTGCCCAAGAAACAGGCGGAGGAACCCCTTTGCTGTTGGTTGAGAAGGGCATCACAGGAACAGAGGTCACGTTATCGGTATTAAATGGGGAACCCCTACCGCTTATTGAAATTCGACCGGTATTGGGATTTTATGACTATACCAACAAATATACCTCTGGCCGCACCCAATATTTAATTCCTCCACCATCGATTTCGACCGAGGTGATGCAAAAAGCGATTGCAACGGGATTGGCCGCTGGGAAGGCGACCAACTGTCGAGGATTATATCGGGTAGATATGATGATAGACAAAGAGGATCATATTTGGGTTCTGGAGATTAATACCATTCCTGGGATGACCGAACTCAGTTTAGCC
Organism: Magnetococcus sp. DMHC-6; assembly: GCA_039908535.1. Classification (GTDB taxonomy): domain Bacteria; phylum Pseudomonadota; class Magnetococcia; order Magnetococcales; family JADFZT01; genus JAMOAW01. Next base: position 32,669 of record JAMOAW010000003.1, read on the forward strand.
CCGCAAGCGGCGGCGGCAGCAGGGATTGTCTTTGATGAATTGGTGGAACGTATTTTACAAGGAGCCGCTTTAGAGCCATGTGGCGCAACCTAATGATGGGTGGATTATTTATTTGTCTCATAGGACTGGGAATCTTTGGCTGGAAAAAAACAAGAGATCCAGGTCGATTTCCCTTTAAAGATCTGGTTATTTTAGGGTCGGTTCATACGACCAAAGAGCAAGTACTCAGCAAAATAACGCTCAGCAGGGGAGACAATTTATTATTGGCCAACCCTAGAGAGATCCGGGATAATCTATTAACCTTACCTTGGGTTCGTCAAGCACGGGTTCAACGCATTTTTCCCAGCACCTTAGAGGTCGGACTGCGGGAAAAACAGCCCGTTTTTATGAGCCGAGTGGGAGAAAAGCTAATATTGATGGATGAATATGGCAAATCAATCAAACCTTTTGAATTAGGAGATCCGGTCATTTTACCCATTGCCATACCGGCCTCAGGAACCAAAGACCCGAATGCCGATCTTGTTAACTTAATGAATTTACTTGGCAAACATGAATGGTTACGCAATCGCCTTTCCGAAGCCAAAGGGATCACGAGCAAACGTTGGGCCCTTTTTACGAAAAAAGGGATCCAGATTCTATTATCACAGAATCCAGAACCTGAACTTGATCTATTGAGACAATTGCAAAAACAGTACAAAATACTAGACCGTGAAATTGAACGGGTGGATTTGCGCATAAACGGGGTAGCGGTTGTCAAACCGCACAGTTAATACCTTGTTCGCCACCTCTCATTAATTTGGAAATCTGTTCCAATAAAACCCATTGGAACAGAGACCTTAATACTCTATATAGGTTAAATGAAAATGGCCAAACAAGATCAAAACCTGATCGTCGGGCTGGACATCGGCACCACAAAAATCTGTTGCATTGTTGCTGAACTGCAACCGGATGGACGCCTGGACGTAATCGGCGTCGGCACCCACCCTTCCAGAGGACTGCGCAAAGGGGTCGTCATTGATATTGACTCCACGGTGGAAAGCATGCGCATGGCGGTGGAAGAGGCCGAAATGATGGCTGGCGTTGAAGTGAATATGGTCTATGCGGGTATTGCTGGAGGACATATCAAAAGTGGCAATTCGGCAGGTGTTGTGGCTACCAAAGAAGGAGAAGTTGGCCCAGGCGACATTCAACGCGTCCTAGATGCCGCCCGTGCCCAACCACTGACGATGGACCGGGAGGTATTACACATTATTCCCCAGGAATACAGCTTAGACGGCCAGGAGGGGATCAAAGAACCCCTAGGGATGTCTGGGGTACGCCTAGAGGCCAAGGTGCATATTGTGACCGGTGCGGTGGCCTCGGCGCAAAACATTATTAAGTGTATCAATCGCTGTGGATTAGATGTTGGGGATATTATTCTGGAACAGTTGGCCTCTTCTGAGTCGGTTTTGACCGCCGACGAAAAAGAGTTGGGTGTCTGTCTTTTAGATATTGGTGGCGGAACCACAGATATTGCTATTTTTGCCGATGGTCATATCAAACATACAGCGGTACTGGCCATTGGTGGGGATCATCTCACCAACGACATTGCCGTTGGACTACGCACTCCCACGCGCGAGGCGGAGACCCTAAAACGGAAATTTGGCTGCGCGCTCTCCTCTTTGGTGGATCCCGAAGAGACCATAGAGGTTCCCAGTATCGGAGATCGCAAGCCCCGTGCCTTGGCGCGGCATATTTTAGCAGAAATTATTGAACCGCGAGTTGAAGAGTTATTTACCCTAGTCAACCGAGAGATTGCTCGTTCAGGCTATGAAGAACAGATTACTGCTGGCATTGTTTTGACAGGCGGCACAGCTATGACCGAAGGGATGGTTGAATTGGCGGAAGAGGTTTTTAATAAACCGGTCCGCCTGGGTCCACCTCAAGGAGTTGGTGGTTTAACCGATGTGGTCGCGACGCCTATTTTTGCAACAGCCGTTGGTTTGGTGCTATTTGCCGTCCGCCATAAACAAAGAGAAGCCCCCATCCACTTCATACAAGATGAAGAGACGCTGATTAAGAAAATCATGCTAAGAATGCGAGAATGGCTAGGAGATATTTTTTGAAATTTACTTGAACAACAGAAGAAAAACGTTAGATAATTAATAACAAACAACTTAAATGATAAGTTGGCTTGCAGGTTAAAGGGGCAGGGTATGAGTATCCAATTCGAGCATTTGGAAGAGTTAGAAGCCCGCATCAAAGTTATTGGTGTGGGAGGTGGTGGTGGTAACGCCATCAACAATATGATCCAAGCACAACTAGAGGGCGTTGAATTTATCGTTGCCAACACCGATGCCCAAGCCTTATCGCGCAATCTAGCCTCCACCCGCATTCAAATTGGCGAAGGGGTGACCAGAGGGTTGGGTGCGGGTGCCAAACCGGAAGTTGGCAGACGGGCGGCTGAAGAGAGTCGAGATCGGATTATTGAGGCTCTCAAAGGGGCCGATATGGTATTTATCACCGCCGGTATGGGCGGTGGTACAGGAACTGGAGCGGCACCAGTCATCGCCCAAATTGCTCGCGAAATGGAGATTTTAACCGTTGCCGTAGTGACCAAACCTTTCAACTTTGAGGGGAAAAAGCGGTTACGTTTTGCCGAAGAGGGTCTTGAAGATCTTCGTAACCATGTAGATACGGTGATCACCATTCCCAATCAAAAGCTATTAGGTGTTGTGGGCAAAAATACCACCATTTTAGAGGCATTTCGTAAAGCCGACGATGTTTTACATCAAGCAGTACGGGGTATTACCGATTTGATTACGGTTCCTGGTTTGATCAACGTTGACTTTGCGGATGTTCGCACGGTGATGGACGAAATGGGTCAAGCCATGATGGGGGCCTCAGAGGCCACGGGTGATACCCGTGCCCTGGAAGCGGCGACCAACGCCATCTCCAGTCCACTTTTAGATGATGTTTCAATCCACGGAGCCCGTGGTGTTTTGATCAACATTACAGGTGGCTATAATTTGGCCCTACAAGAGGTTGATGAAGCTGCCACCGTCGTTCGCGATATGGCCCACGAAGATGCCATTATTGTTTTTGGTGCGGTTTTGGATGAAACCATGGAAGATGCCGTTCGGGTAACTGTGGTTGCTACGGGTATTGGCACGGCCGAAAAGGTTGCCTTTCCTGGCAAAGAAAAGACGGTTTATCCACCTAGTTCTGCAATTCGTCCGAAGCGGATGTCTCAACAAGAGATTCGTGAGGAAGCTGCCCGTGTTCAGCAGGCGGCCACCAACGAAGAGAATTCAAGGATCTCCCGTTTTAAAAAGCGGCGCAATTTGGATGAATATGGAGACATGGATTTATCGCACAAAGAATCCTCCTTGGACATCCCCACCTTTTTAAGACGACAAGCCGACTAAACAGTAACAACGCAACCATTACAACTTATCATGTCGTCTGGACACATATTATTTAGTGTTCTAGACGACATTTTTTTTGTAATATTTTTTTAATTATTTTTACCTTATGACAAAAGACCTTGTGGGGGGGGCGGAGAACCGCCCCCCCCAATTCCCCCCCACCCTTCTTTTTTAATTCTTAAAAAAAAAGAGGGGGTTTGGGGGATTCATCCCCCAAGGTTTTGTCTTTGATTTTAATTTTTTGCCCGAAGGGCATCATGTTCTAATATAATATTGGCGTACTTTTTGCAAATGACATCTTTTATAACAGATTTTTAGCGGGCAACCGTGACGAAACCGCAATAATTTTGACGATAGCGTCAAAATAGAAGAGAAAAAAAGAGCGGATTACCCACAACCAGCCCATGGCTCATGACAAAATTGACAGTACTGGGACATCAAATCATGATTTTTCAACGGACTCTCAAAAACACCATTCGTTGCACTGGCATTGGTCTTCATGGTGGACAAAAAACCTACCTCTCCTTACGACCTGCCCCTGTCAACACGGGCATTGTGTTTCACCGTACCGATTGCAACAACGCCATGATCGCCGCTCGCGTTGAAAATGTCGTTGACACCAGACTGTGTACCACCATCGCCAATGCCGATGGTATACGGGTCTCCACAGTAGAACACTTGCTGGCCTCTTTTGCTGGCTTAGGGGTTGACAATGCCTATGTTGACTTAGATGGTCCTGAAGTTCCCATCATGGATGGCAGTGCGGCTCCCTTTGTATTTTTAATTCAATGTGCGGGGATCATTCAACAAAATCTCCCCCGTCGTTATATCCGAATTAAAAAAACCATGTCCATCAGCCATCAAGATAAGTGGGTCCATTTTGAGCCTTCTAATCGGTTTTGCCTTAGTTTTCTGATTGATTTTGACCATCCTGTTTTGACGCAACAGGGCGTAGAGCTCGAAATTGATGAAACGTCTTTCATCAAAGAGGTCAGCCGCGCCCGGACATTCGGTTTTCTTAAAGAGGTTGAAACGCTGCAATCCAATGGTTTGGCCCGTGGGGGTTCATTAGACAACGCCCTTGTCATTGGTGATTTTCGTATTCTCAATGAAGGGGGATTGCGTTATGAAAACGAATTTGTCCGCCATAAAATCATTGATGCCATTGGCGATCTTTACCTATTAGGTCATCCCATTCTCGGTCACTTTAAAGGGGTGCGTTCAGGCCATGCCCTCAACAATCAACTGCTGCGTAAACTTTTGGTACAGCAAGAGTGTTGGGAATATATTGAACTTAACAACCGTTCTGACTCCCAACACCCCACCATGTTTGAAGAACAGGTGACCGAATATCCTGTTGCCTTAGCCTCCTAAAACCCGAAGGTGTTTGCCCGCTGCGCATATTGTCCACTTGTTTGGTGGCATTTGACAACGCAAAGAGATCTCCCCCATGGCCAAATGCGTTTTCCCAAACGCGTATGGTCATGGGTTTTTCTATGGCTATTTTATGGCTGCTCCTCTTTAGCCGATTCTCCCCCACCAACGGTGATTCAATCTTCCCGATTGATCACGCAAGGGGATCGATTGTATGCTCAAGCCGTACTGAAAGACGATTTTTTGGCGACAATCCAGCTACGTCTTAAGCAGGGAGAAGCTCTCTCTGCTAACTATCAATTTCGCCTATTTCTTGAGACCCCTGTCTGGCTGCCGGACCGCAGGTTGACTTCTGTCATTTTTTCCCGCCGTCTACGCCCGCATTTAATCACCGAACGCTTTGAAATGATCGATTCCCGTAACAATGAGGTCATTTATAGCCCATATACAGAAGAGGCTTTACATTTTTTTGGCAACCCAAATTATATTCCGCTGTTGCCTATTTCTGAACTCATTGCCGGCTCTTCCTATATTTTAGAGACCCGTTTTCATGTCACCCATGATGGTGTTTCTGGTTTATTTCGTCTCTTATCGAGTTGGTTTGGTTTTTGGGAACCAACGGATTGGGTCCAACAAGTGAATTACCGACACTCATGAACACGACAAATCCGAAATCCAAAGGGTGGCTACTCATTCTTTTACTGGCTGTTGTTGTTGGCATCGTCTTTATTACGGGCAAGGCCCTGCATGGCTCGACGACGGTTGGTGGAGGTGATTACGGCATTATATTTTTACTGTTGATTTATATAAATCTTTTTTTAATTTTGGTCTTTGCCTTTCTGGTCATACGCAATCTTTCCAGACTTTGGCTTGACCATCGACGGCAACGGACGGGTTCCCGATTAAGAACCCGGATGGTCGCTCTTTTTGTCGCGTTATCGCTGCTTCCAACGCTTATTATCGCCATTTTATCGGTTAATTTTCTCAATCGTGGGGTGGACTCCTGGTTTTCAGACCGGATTACCTTTGCGTTGGACCACTCCCTAGAGGTGGCGCGGTCGTATTATCGCGAAAATCAAAAAACGGTGCGTCATGATGCCGAAGATATTGCCCGCAATCGCACGGTATTACGAGCGTTATCGTTGCAAGGCAGCGAAGCGGCAACAGCGGCTTTGGAGGTGGAACGCCACGCTAGGGGATTGGATGAGATTGCCATTATCCGTGCCGATGGTGCCCGCATAGCCCGTGCGGGTGAGCTTCCTTTTGATCCCATTCCCGATTTAACAAGTATCTCGGAAGGGTCGACACATGCCATTTTAATCACCAACGATACTGGAGATCGTGTACGGGCCTTTGTCAAATTAAACGACGAGCTTTATCTTTCAACGGGCCACTGGATTGACCACCAAATATTGGGACAGATGGAGACCATTGAAGCCACTTATGTGGAGTATCACCAGTTGCGGGCGGCCCATGGACTTCTCAAGATCAATCACACAGTCACTTTAATTTTAATCACGCTATTATTGTTATTAACGGCTTTTTGGTCTGGTTTTCGAATTGCTGATGGGATTACCGACCCCATCACTGAGCTGGTTCTTGGCACCCGTCAAGTCTCCATGGGGGATTTAACGGTAAAGTTAGAAGTTACAGGCAACGATGAACTCTCCACTCTGATGGCGGCCTTTAACGCCATGACCCGCAAATTGGATGAAAACCGTCAAGAGTTGCAATCTACCAACGAACTATTGGAAGAACGGCAACGCTTTATGGCGGCGATTGTCAATAATATTTCATCGGGTGTGATCAGTGTCAATCGGCAGGCGCAGATTACGCTGATCAATCCAGTGGCGGCGAATTTGCTAAATATGAATGTTGGAGAGGCCATTGGAACCCCCTATTCACAAATACTTCCAGCCGCGATTTTACATCCGATAGAGACCTTATTAAACAGTTCCATGCATCGTTTTTCCTCGACATCTGCGCCCCTTTCTGCAAGCGATACGGCGAATAGTGGCGACGACTACTGTCAACTTTCCACCCAAATTCAACTGCAAGGCCCCGTCAAACCACTGACACTTTTAGCGCGCATTACCTTTTTAGAAAGTCGTCCATCTACCGCCAATGATCACACCTCAAGCGGTCAAAGTTTTATAGCCACTTTTGATGATTTAACCGACGTATTACTGGCCCAACGCACCCACGCCTGGAGCGAAGTTGCGCGGCGCATTGCTCACGAGATTAAAAACCCACTCACGCCTATTCAGCTTTGGGCGCAGAGGATGCGACGGAAATATCTGCAACCCATGCCGAGCGATCAACAACCGGACTGGCGTATTTTGGATGAAGGGACCAGTTCAATCATTCATCAAGTGGATGAGCTAAAAATTTTAGTCAACGAATTTTCCACCTTTGCCAGGATGCCGCGTCCTAGTTTTAAAAATCATGATTTTCACGATACCATCCGCAAGGTCATTCTTCTGTATGATACCGATCAAAAAAGTTTCACCATTCAAACCGATTTTGACCCCAAGCTGCCCGAGTTTCCTTTTGATCAAGGTCAAATTCGCCAAGTATTAACCAATTTAATGACCAATGCCATTGCTGCCTGCCAAGAGCAGCATGCCGAATCGCTTCTATTTATCAAGACGGAACTTTCCGAAAACGGCAATTGGGTACGCCTAGAATTTGCCGATAACGGCCCGGGCATTCCTCCCCAGGATCGCGACCGTATTTTTGAGCCCTATTTTACCACCCGCAAAAAAGGCACGGGTCTGGGTCTTGCCATTGTCAAAAAAATCATTGAAGACCACGGCGGCACCATCCGCATGCGCGAATCCCTCTGGAAGGGTGCCCTCATGGAAATCAACATTCCCTTACGGCGTCCATCTAATTTTATTGCGACGGAGATGCCAGAGGGAACATGATGCCCTTCGGGCAAAAAATTAAAATCAAAGACAAAACCTTGGGGGATGAATCCCCCAAACCCCCTCTTTTTTTTTTAAGAATTAGAAAAAAAGGATGGGGGGGGAATTGGGGGGGGCGGTTTTCCGCCCCCCAAAGGTTTTGATTTTTATTTTTCCAATACATGAACATGATGCCCTTCGGGCAAAAAATTAAAATGTAGAGTAGAGAACTGGCGCGGCCCGCAGGGCATCATGTTCCTCATATTTTTTTATGTCACGTCCATTTTTCTCTCAAGTCCGACCATTTTTATCCGATAAATAGAATCAGGGAGAACTTACCTAAAACAATGGAATTTATTTTGATCCCCTCCATGGACAAACATTCCGCTGCTTTTTCGTTTTTTCTCTTTTCCAGTGAAGCAAGTGCCAGCTTCTCTTTTGGGCCCTTCTAAATTAGAAGGGCCGTTTTTTTAATGTATTGGAAAAATAAAAATCAAAACCTTGGGGGGGGGCGGAGAACCGCCCCCCCCCAATTCCCCCCCTACCCTTCTTTTTTAATTCTTAAAAAAAAGAGGGGGTTTGGGGAATTCATCCCCCAAGGTTTTGTCTTTGATTTTAATTTTTTTCCCGAATGGCATCATGTTCCAAACTTTTTTGTAGAGCTTCACGATCGATCCACCAATCCTCACCGACCATAACCTCTAGCCCGTTCATAATCTGTGGAATATAAAAGTCAGGTTGATCGAGTTGATTTTCTTGGACCCAGGCTTGAAATGCCTCGTCGCTTTCAATAAGTTGGTGATGGCATATCAACGAGAACATTTGTTGTGCTTGTCCCAGTGCCAACTCCCGATCAGGATGGTTTGGGGTGCGGTGTTTGGCCAATAAATGGGCCAAAGCGGCAAGGGGTCCAGCTAATTCATGTTTTGCGCCCAGGGTGTTCAGAAGATGAAACAGAGCCAAGACCGCCTCTGATGCAGGAACTTGCCATTTTAAGGCCACCCAAACTCGTTGAGCCAACGCGGAATAGAGGTGATGATTGCGATATTTAGTCGAGAGGGTTTTTAAGCGATTTAAGGCCTCTTCCCACTGTCCATTTTGACTAAAAAGAATGACCGCTTGGCGATCCTGCCGCCATTGTTCCTCAGATGAGAGACGAGTGGAAGCCGACTCTGCCGGAGCATCGGGCAGAATCTCTAGAGAAAATTTGGGCAATAAATTATTGTTAAGATCGTCTGAATTTGATCCACTGTTTTGTTGAAAATTCATCATGTCCTCCTTATTGTGCAACGAAATTTTTTGTCGGATTTGGGAAGGTAAAAATCGTATTTGTTATTGTGGAACATGATGCCCTTCGGGCAAAAAATTAAAATCAAAGACAAAACCTTGGAGGATGAATCCCCTAAACCCCCTCTTTTTTTTAAAGAATTAAAAAAGAAGGGTGGGGGAAAATTGGGGGGCGGTTCTGCCCCCCCCCAAGGTCTTGATTTTTATTTTGCTGATACATAAATCATTAACGTAAGGTAGCATGAAAACGATCGTGTACATGTTTTACGATACGTTCGGCAATGGTATTGGTCTCTTGTTCGGTGAGCGTATGGTCGTCGGCTTGCAACGTGACACCTATGGCCAAACTTTTGTATCCGCTTTGAATACCCTCTCCCACATAAAGATCGAAAAAGAGCACTTTTCGAATTAAGCTTGTATCCACCTGGGCAATGGCGTGCAAAAGATCTCTGGCCAGCACCGACTCCTCCACCACAAAGGAAAAATCACGTTCTACAGAGGGATATTTACTGAAAGGACGTTCAGAGACAACCTCGGGAGGTTGGGTAAGAGAGGAGAGGGAGAACTCACATACAAAAATAGGTTGGGAGGCATTAAAATGTTCCTGCTCGGTGGGATGCAGTTGCCCTAACCAACCAATCGTTTTAGATTCTAAAAGTGACACAAGCGTTTTCTGACCAGGATGTAAAAAAGAGGGACCACCTGGTGAAAAAATGGGATTTAGCCAGCCAAGCCCGCGTAACAGGGCCTCTAGATCCCCTTTCAAGTCGAACAAATCGCTTTCGCGCATGGGGGTATGCCAAGCTCGTTCGGTACTGGGGCCAGTTAAAATGACTGCCAACCGTTCCTCTTCACGAGGGGAGCGCTGCCCTGGCTCTTGGAGAAAAACCCGTCCTACCTCAAAAAGACGCAACCGTTGATTACCTCGGTTGAGATTGCGTTCTAAGGTGGCGAGAAGCCCAGGAAATAATTGGGTGCGCAGGACCGCTTGATCCTCGGAAAGGGGATTTTGTAAAAAAATAGGGGGTTGATTTGAATCAAACCGATGCTGCAGATCGGCACTGATAAAGGCGTAATCAATCGCCTCCAAATAGCCTAAACCAGTCAACAGATGACGAATACGATTGGTTAATTGACGATTTGGATCCACCATCGGTGTTGCAATGGCCCCACGTGGCAGTTGGGTTTCAACCCGGTCATAACCAAAAAGGCGTACCACCTCTTCGATGAGATCTTCCTCTCGTTTGAGATCATGGCGATGACTCGGAGGTTGATAAAAGCGTGTGTTCATTTCGCTCTTCTCGGTCTGTGCAATCTCTTGACAACCCAGGGCGGTGAGCATCGTGTGGGTCTGCTCTTGGCTAAGTTGTACGCCGCCAATGCGGTTGGCCCGTTGCGTGCGAAAAGGAATGGGTGGTTGAGGCTGCCAAGTGCCACCCACTCTCTCTGTAATGGGACCGGCCTGACCACCCGCTAATGCCAAAATCATTTCGGTGGCCCGTTCCAAGGCTTGTTTGAGACCAAGAGGATCGATGCCCCGTTCAAAACGGTGCCGCGAATCGCTTTGAATATCCAGTTTTCGACCTGATCGAGCGGTGTAAATAGGATCAAAATAGGCCACTTCTAAAAAAAGATCGGTGGTCTCCAAGGTAACGCCACTGTTTAACCCACCCATCAGCCCAGCCAGAGCCAAAGGAGCATTGGCATCGGCAATAAGGGTGTTTTCAGGGGAGAGGGTGCGTTCCACTTTGTCAAGCGTAACCAGGGTTTCCCCATCTTGAGCGGGTCGAATGACCAACGGCCAGTGAATTTTAGCTAAGTCAAAGGCGTGCATGGGATGGTTGAGATCCATACAGATAAAATTGGTTACATCAACAATGGCGTTGATAGGACGTAACCCAACACTTTTTAAACGCCGTTGGAGCCAATCGGGGCTTTCGGTCACCCGAACGCCCGTTATAATGCGACCGGTATAACGGGGAGATCTTTCTGGGACGTTAAGAAGGATAGTTGGGTTATGAGAGGCATTGGTCACACAAATTGTGGGTGTTACCAAAGATTTAAGCTGCCCTGCGCCCAAGGCACTCAATTCACGGGCAATTCCACGAACTCCCAGACAATCCCCGCGATTTGGGGTGATGTTTAATTCAAAGAGAAAATCGTTTTGCCCCAGAAGATCGGCCAAAGGGGTTCCAGGAGGGGTATCGGCAGGTAAAATTAAGATACCTTCAGAAATCTCCTGTTCAGAAGACAATCCCAATTCGGTCTCAGAGCAGAGCATCCCTTGGGAGAGTTCCCCGCGAATCTGACCCTCCCGAATTTCTAAACCATTGGCCAAAACAGCTCCTGCACGGGCCACCGCTACGATGGAGCCAACCCGATGGTTACGCGCCCCACAAACAATGGAGAGGGTCTCCTCTTTGAGTAAAACTTGACAGAGGGTCAGGCGATCAGCATTGGGATGGGGGATAATCTGGGTTAATAAACCGGCCTCCACCCCTTTAAAGGGGATAGAAAGATCTATTAAACTTTCTAATTCCAATCCAGCCATGGTGAGTATGGAACCAATTTGAACTGGAGTTAGTTGGGTTTCAAGATGTTCACAAAGCCAACTAAAGGTAAATTTCATTCATTTTTTCTTTCGATGATAGCCGGATCTATCCCGCTCAGAGTTAAAAACATGTTAAATAATATTAATCAACATTCTTCGCAACAGGTGCAAGGCGGTTTGACTGGTTTGAAAACGAATTTGATCACGAGAACCTTTATAAAATCCATGATGCTCCAGGACACTACCATCTTGAGAGACGGCGGCCAAAAAGACGGTTCCCACTGGTTTATCTGGAGATCCGCCATCAGGACCAGCAATCCCTGTGACCGAGACGGCCAAATCCCCACCAGAAACACGTAACGCCCCACGGGCCATAGCCAAGGCCACCTCTGGACTGACCGCCCCACAGCGTTCCAGGAGAACGGTCGGCACATCTAAGTAACGTTCTTTGGATCGGTTGCTGTAGGTGACGAAACTAGAAGAGAGATAGGCGCTGCTTCCTGCAACGGAAGAAAGACGAGCAGAGATCAAGCCTGCGGTGCAAGATTCCGCGAAAACCACCTGGACTTTTGCTTCCCGCAGGAGTCTTCCCAGACACTCTTCCAGAGGGAGGGGTTCCGTAGAGTAGAGTCGATTGCCAAGACGGGTTTGCAGACGTTTTTTAAATTCAATACCCAATCTAGAGGGGATCATAAGAGCGGAGTCCCCATCGGGTAATGGATGGACTTGGCAATGCACGATCTCTTTTTCATCCATAAATTGCGCTAAATTTAAGGACTCTCCAGCACCCTCGACCATCCAGCTAGAAAAGGGTCTTTTACGTTTATTGACATCATTTTCCTTCAGCATGTGACGCACGACTTTACTGAATTCGCGCCGCATTTCCCAAATAGAACTTTCGCAATAACAAACCATGTGGCCGCGCCGATTAATGGCAAAGCCGCTTGGATTGTTGTTGATATCATATAGAGGCCGGGCACCGACTACTCGTAGACGATCCGATTCGGTATTGTCTAGTCCCAGGGAGAGACCAAGATTAGAGAGTAAAGAGCGCCGCAAACGTCCCCCACCAATCATAGGGGTGCCTTGAATTAAAATAAGTTTATATTCGTCGGCATACGTCATCGGATCAAACGGCATATCTAAAGTAAGCTCTAAAAGACCAATTTCATCGAATCCCAAACAGAACAGCAAGATATCCAAATATGGACGACCAGAGGGAGAGGCTAATGTTTGTTGACCGCTCCAGCGTGGGATGACAAGTAAACATTTCATAAAAAGATTCTTTCGATTTGGCTTCTGTTTGATAATAAACCATGAATCATTAATAAACGTTAGAATGGAAACCCGCGTTTAGATTGTCCGCTATTCAATGTCATCTCTTTTGGATAGAAGAGACGAGAGCCAGTTTATGGGAACGGTTACATAATAGCAAAATAGGTGAAAAGAAACAAACCCCATTACATTTTTTTTTACTCAATCTCCTTTTGCTATTTTTAAAGAAGGAAAAAAATTAGTGTCCCATGCCCAATGCTTGTTTGTAAAGGTGCAGAAGCGTCTCTTCTTCATCCACCTCTCTGGGGTCCATTTTTCGAATTCGAATCACTTTTCGAATCACCTTAGGGTCGAAACCTGCGCTTTTGGCTTCGGCATAGACGGCCCGCATGTGGGCGGTAAGCCCCTCTTTTTCCTCTTCCAAGCGTTCGATTCGATCTACTATTTGCCGCAAATGATCCTGAGCCAACCCATCATCTTGTACTGTATTCTCTGCATCGGTTGCTTCCATGATTCCCCCGAAAGTGTTTATGGGTATTTTTACAGTTTTCAACTCTTTTTAGTCGCAAAAATGTCACAAAAAAAGGATAAATCCGCTTGATGAGCGTTTTCCAGTCTTTACGGACCGGATCGATATTGATAGAATAATTTATTTTGAATATTTAGATTTATTATATGCCGATTTTGGCCACCTGTTAGGAGACTTTAACTTATGAAAACTTTGTCTGAAGGTGCAACGGTTACCCCACAAAAAAAATTGGAAAAAATAACGCAATCGCTTTTAGACCTTTCTCTTTTTAGTCGGGAAGGATTTCATAAAATTTCTGAATATATGAATTATTGTTCCAATAATTATGCGATTACAGCCACCCGTTCCATTTCCATCAAGGAACGCATTAATGCCACCAGCGGTGGCAAAGGGATGACTCCTTTAAAAACCGATCTGCGCAAAGCCTTTCAAGAAATTAACGCTATTTTTAAAATTTTGGAAGAGTTGATTGTTCAAAAGGAGGCGTTTAAATCCAATTTGACCGAGGTGATTGATTGGACGTTGGATACCGAAAAAGAGGCGTTTTTACCGGCTATTTTAGATCACTATTCCAGTCGTGGCGTGGATAATTTTGAAACAAAGACCATGGGTGCCATGATTGATAATCTTATAGGACAGATTCGCCCTCTTTCCAGAGAGGTTTTTTCTTCCTGCCAGGAGGCCACGGATGTCATGAATTTAGTTTCGAGGAGGTTGCGTTCTGACCTTCAGGCCTCCCAATATGCCCTCAAAATTTTGAAGGCAGCCACCACGGAGGGCACCCAGAAGCTCTCTCTTGAACTTGACCAAGCCAAAAACTTATGTGATCAAATGGCCGAACGTTCCAATCAAGTGAATGGCGTTGTCTTCGAAATGATTCAGTCTATCCAATATGATGATATTACCTCGCAACGTTTAGAGCATGTCATTGAGGCTCTGAATCGGGTTCGAGAGAAACTGCAAGCGACGCCTCTAACGGAAAACTCTATTCGTTGGATTGTGATATGTTTACGCATTATCATTCCGCAGATTGATGAATTGGGTACCGATTTAGTTAACGCGGTTCAATCGGTACAAAATCTGTTGGGTCGTATTAATGGAATTTGTAACGAACAGATCGTCACCATTGAGGAGACCAGGCAAATAGGAATGATTTTTCATCAAAACACCTCTGACGTTACGTATAGTGTTGGGGAACTTTTACGTTTAGAAATTTTTGCTGACACGCTTACCAGTGATGTCATGCGCGCCTTTTCACAGACCGAAAACGCCATTTTTCAAGCCAAACGCGCCTTAGATATGTTGAGCATGACCTCTGAACGTTTAGATGGTCTGATTGGTTCTTTAAAGCAACGCCATGCCGATCGCCCCAGTCTATTACTTGATCATATCGCCCATCTCATACAACGCATTCGCCACGAGGAGCAGGGGAAAAATGTCCTTTTGACTGAAGCCACTGATCTTTTATACGATGCCAATCAGACCTTTTCGGAAAAGATCACGCCACGCATCATGCGCACCAACAGCATGATGCGTCGTATGCCTTTAACCACCCGACAATTGGACTCCAATAACAACGATTTAATGGGGGTGGTTTCTGAGAATATGAGCAATATCAAAGCTACTGCCAATCAAACAGCCTATTTAACAGAAGAGATTACTTTTCATTTAACGATAAAGAAAAAATTAGAACGGCTGAGTGAAGGATTAAATGAAATTCTCAGAGAAATAGGCGGGGATATATCAGATCGCATTGACGATGCCCATTTAAGCGAAATGGCGCAAGAGTTCGATGATCTCAAATCGCTTTATACGATGGAGAGCGAACGCCGGATTCATGCTGGGGTTTTGGAGAGTGAGAATAGCGGGGATAATTCTGAAAATGAGGATAATTTCGAACTATTTTAAAAAAGGCATCCATCATTATTTATTTTAACCATCAACCAAAGCCAAGGTTGACGAACGGTTCAGACGATGTTAGTGAATAGAACCATAGAGTAAAAAATTTAAGAATCAAGACATCCTGTCCTCGTAGCTCAGTCGGATAGAGCAACGGATTCCTAATCCGTAGGCCGTGCGTTCAAATCGCGCCGGGGACACCAATTAAAACAAGGGGTTATAAAAAACAGAAAAGCCAAAAAAGACGATTGGGTAGCAATATTGAATATGCAATGACCAGATCAAAACCCCAAACCGTCAACAAAGCCAGGATCTCCCCCAGCCTTCTTTTGGATCACCCCGCTATAATGCCACCGTCAATGCCCCCGGTCCCAATTGTTTGGTGGTGGTCGAAACATGATAAATTCCTCTTCTAACAGAGGAGTAATGCGGCAGAGATAGAGAGAGACGGCAAACGCTCCTTTTTACGAAGGGGGACTTTTTGTGCTTCTAGTTTCTGTTCTACAGTAGAGTCGTCTTTATTTAAATAAAGACGACTCGAGTTTGAGTACAAATGCATCAAGACAAAAAGTCCCCCTTCGTAAAAAACAACTCGAACGCGAAACCATCAAACAGCCGCACTTTTTGACCGCAACGCCTCATACAAATTGGCTGGTCCCAGCAAAATCTCTTGCAAACCTTGTCGAACTTTTTCCGAGTCCAGAGCCTGCCTGCTCATGGTGTTATGGGCGGCAAAGGCATCCATAATGGCGTTCATCAGTTCCGTGGTCAGGTCGGGGGAGTTGGAAAACTGCTCCTTGGTATTGTTGGCCGCTTGCTGGGCTAAAATCGCCGATTCCAGTAACTTGCCCTTCAGAACATGATTAACGTAAATAAGCTTATCATCATCAGAAAGCTCCCCTTCAAACAGGGTGTTTACCTTTTGGATGATTTCAGCGAGCAGCACCTTTTCCTTCTCTTGCACCTCACCACTTCCTGTTGCGGTCATGGGTTGGAGTTTATCCGCCTCGCCCTCCTGCAAGGGCAAATTCCGTTTACCCTGGTCCTTGAGTTTGTGGTGGGTCAGCGTCACTTTGGAGAGGTCCACACCTTCCCGTTCACGTCCGAATTCCAGTAGGGGAAGCAGTCGTTTGAAAAATATGGCCCGTTTTTCCAGGGCGGTATTGCCATAGTCGAACAGTTGGGACAGAAACACATATACCCTCAAGAATGCGCCAAGATTCCGTTTGAACAGAATGAGTACGTTGAGTTCATCCTGGGCGGTTTGCTCGGTTTGGGTATCTCCTTCTGAACGCGCTTCTTGCCAAGTAGTCCAGGCACTCTTGTAGCGTTTGAGAAGCCGGTCTGCTACCGACTCCAATGCCGCAGCCAATTGCGCTTGTGAGGCGTTGGGATTCATCTCAACCGCTACCACCCGCTCCACCTCCTGTTCGTCGTAAAACCCGGAGGCATCCAGTTTTGCTTTCAGGTCGTAGACCAAATTGGGGTCGGTCACGGTGGCCAGTTCTGCGGTTTCGTAGTAAGTTTTGAAGGCGGACAAAATCTCTTCAGGGTCGTTCACAAAATCCAAAATATAGGTGGTGTCCTTGCTTGGATAGGCTCTATTCAAACGGGAGAGGGTTTGCACCGCCTGGATTCCAGCCAAGCGTTTATCCACATACATCCCGCACAAGAGTGGCTGGTCAAAGCCGGTCTGGAATTTGTTGGCCACCAGTAGAATCTGGTATTCCGTGGTTGCGAAGGCTTCCCGGATGTCTCTTCCACGCAAATGGGAATTGAGAATGGAGCTGGTTTCAGTGAAGGAGTCAGCTCCCGATTCCTGGTCACGAACCTCACCGGAAAAGGCAACTATGGTGCCCATACGATAGCCAGAGTTTTGGATGTATTGGTCAATCGCCAATTTCCAACGTACCGCCTCAAGACGACTGCCCACTACCACCATTGCCTTTGCCTTACCATCCAGGAGTGGGGCGACATTTTCGCGGAAATGCTCCACCACTACCTGGACCTTCTGGCTGATGTTGTAGGGATGCAGACGTACCCAACGCATGATGCCTTTCATGGCTTCGCTGCGTTCCACCTGTTTTTCATCCCACTCCCGGCCCTCGTGAGCCAGTTTGAAGGCCAGTTTGTAGGGAATATAGTTTTTCAAGACATCAAGAATGAATCCCTCTTCGATGGCCTGACGCATGGAGTAAACATGAAACGGAGCGGGCAGATTGGTGGCCGATGCCGGTTGAGAGGGGTCGGGTCGGCATCCGAAAATCTCCAGGGTCTTGGCTTTGGGCGTGGCGGTGAAGGCGATGTAGGTAATTTGAGAATTGGTGGCGCGGTTAGACATCTGGGCGGTCAGCAACTCCTCGGTGCTGATTTCTCCACCATCTTCGAGTTCCTGAAGCTCTTCGACGGAGAGTACCTGTTTGAGTTTGGCGGCGGCGGTTCCGGTTTGGGAGGAGTGGGCTTCATCCGCAATGACCGCGAATCGTTTTCCCTTGGTGGCGGCCAACTCTTGAACCATGGCCAAAGCAAAGGGAAAGGTCTGAATGGTGCAGACCACGATTTTCTTGCCACTAGAAAGCACCTTCGCCAATTCGCTGCTCTTGCTTTGATGATCTCCGGTGATGCTGGCCACCACGCCAGAGGTGCGCTCGAAGCCGTCGATAGCCTCGCGTAACTGGGTATCCAGCACGGTGCGGTCACTGACCACCAGCACCGAATCAAACAACTTGTGGTGGTTTTCGTCATGCAAATCGGCCAGAAAATGGGCCGTCCAGGCGATGGAGTTGGTTTTTCCTGAACCTGCGGAGTGTTGAATCAAATATTTTTGATTCAACACTCCCGCCAAGACTGTGGAGATCAATTTACGTGTGACATCAAGTTGATGAAAGCGGGGAAAAATCAGGTCGCTGATTTTCTTTTTGCTATCCTTTTTGGCGACGATGTAGCGTCCGAGAATCTCCAACCAGGAATCGACTGCCCAGACCTCTTCCCACAGATAGGCGGTCTTGTGACCGGAAGGATGAACGGGATTGCCTTTTCCACCGTTATCGCCCCGATTGAAGGGCAGAAAGCGGGTTTGTGGACCTTGCAGTTTGGTGGTCATTCGCACTTCGGAGTTGCTGACCGCGAAATGGACCAAGGCTCCCCTTGGGAAATCCAGCAAAGTTTCACTGCTTCCCTGACCTTTGGGGCGAGGGGTGCGGTCGAAGCGGTATTGATCCACCGCATCCTCAACCGATTGGGTGAAGTCGCTTTTCAACTCCACCGTGGCCACAGGCAGACCATTGAGAAACAGCACCAAATCCAGGCAATTTTCATTATGGGTGGAGTAGCGCACCTGACGTACCACCCTTAAACGATTGGCCTGATAACGGCTTTGCAATTCGGGATTCATGGCCAAAGCGGGTTTAAACTGAGCCAGTAGCAACGGTTGCCGCAAACCCAGCAGTTCTACCCCACGGCGCAACAGCTCCAACGTACCTCGATCATCCAACTGTTTGCGGATGCGGTCAAGCAAAATATTTTCAGCAGACGCGCCATGATTTTTGAGCAAGGATTCCCACGCTTTGGGTTGGGTCTGTTGTACCCAGGCCAGAAGGTCAGCAGGAAACAGAGCGCGGTGCCGATCATACCGCGCATTATCCTGCGGATCATACAACCAGCCATGCGCTGCCAAGTGGTGACAGATATCGTTCTCGAACTCGATTTCCTTGTGTAGGTTCATGCAACACTTTCCTGTCAAATTTAATTAATTCGTATGTTAAATTTTCTGCATACCCTTGAACACAAACGATGCTGCACACTCTCGCAACAGATCGAATGTATTCATGTATGTCAGATTGAATTTCTGGCAGACGTTGGGGATCAACACCCTTTTTTTAGACCCTGGCTCAAACTTTTCATGTGTCACTATAGTTGCCTTTAGACTGATGGCTTTGGCGATTAACCACGGGTCAGCACATCCAGAAAACTTTGCCTTAGCAGCTTCGGTATATGGGGCTTGTTGTACGAATGACATCACTTGACTGAATGCCTGCTGCGTGGCTACATCGCTGACTGCGAGAAAAAACCCATTATGCTTACGATCCTTGACCCATTCCGCCAGTTCATCTTTACCTTTGGCCAGTTCGTCATAGACTTTGACAATGCTGGTTGCCGTTCTCTGCTGCACCGCATCGTCCATCCAGTCCCAAAATCCGGGACAAATATCAAAACCATAATATAAATTTTTCGCCTCAATAAAGACATTAGAATCCAGCAAGTACATCTTACCCTCCCTCCGATTGCCGATAAAAAAGCTTTTGTACGGTCGAAGGAGTGAGATGCAGAAGACCTCCGGCATCACGCAGAAGCAGTTTGCCGCTCATGGCACTGTAGAGGACCGCCTGGGTAAAATTACGTCCATTCATGACCGGATTGGTCGCGTAGAAGTTTCCACCCCCCTTTTGGTTTTCTCTTTGTTTATCCCAACTTTTTTGCTCCTGCCGGAAAAAGGTCATATATTCTTCGATACTTATTTTCCCCAAATCCCTAGCACGACGGGCGATGACAACGCCACTGACTTTGAAACTCTTCATCAAAACCCGCACATTTTCTGCCAAACCTGCATCAGCCTGCCAAGCATTCAAAAATTGAGCCTGTGGGGTCAATACCTCGGCAGCTATAGCATTGCATACCTGTTCAATCTTGGCTTGTGGTCCAGGAGCCTCCTCATCCAAGCGAATATTGGAGACACCACTCTCTCCCAACCAAATATGCGCCAGTTCGTGGGCCAGAGTAAAAATCTGGGCTGCCTTGGCATCCTTGCCGTTGATAAAAACCAGGGGAACAATCGGATCACTGATGGCAAAACCACGAAATTCATACAAATCCAAACCCCGATGGGTGTTGCTGCCCACATAACCAGCTCGCATGATCCAGATGCCAACCTCTTCGCAACGGTCGCACAGATAACGCAGATACTCTTCCCAGTTGGATTGGCTGGCCCGCAGGCTTTCCAGTTGCAAGACATCACTGATATCCAAAGCAATTTTCCGAATCTTCTCACCCAAACGAAATTTTCCAACAAAAGGCAACCGCTCAGCTCCCTGTTCCAACAGGTAATCCCGATACCAATCCTGCTGGAAGCGTACATTGTGAATCAAATCGAGAAATTCGACACTGGGTTGTTCGGTGAGTACGCCACCCCCCTGAATGCGCAGATCAGGGATTGGCAATTTTTCTTTGGGCGGGGTGGACAGAAAGAGGTAACCAAAGGGAACATGCGTCTGCTGAGCGATTTTTTCGGCCTGCCTGAAGGTGGGGGAATCGCCCCCTTGCTCCCAACTCTGCAATCGCTCAACCGTCGTCTTCAGCTTGTCGGCAAGACGCTCCACAGACAAGGAAGCCCGTTCTCTTGCCCAACGCAACATTTGTGGTTTGATCAATGCCTTGGTCATGGCGGAATCTCTCAATCACTCAGTTTTAACTAAATTTTGTCAAGCATACCGACATGTTATCACACAACCACCAGCCCACGCACGTCGATTTTTCCGGTGACAGCGGCGGAGATCAGGGCGGAACGACGTTCTTTCAAAAGGTCAATAGCGCGTTGGGCTTCGGTGGTGAGGGTGTCGAGTTTGGCGGTTTCACGGTCAAGATAGGCGGCAATGGAGGATTGTTCTTTTTTTGGGGGCTGCAATGTTGGAAGACGTTTGATGTCTGAAAATTTCATCGATTGTCGCAGTCCACCACCCATTGAATAAAAAACCTTCATCAGGTCGTAACTGCGCAATAAGAAGGCAGCGTAAAGATGATTGATACTGAATGGAATTACTGCAAGATATGCTGAGGTGATAATACCAGTTTGTTCGACAATAGCTGACCGAAGGCTGCGTTTATCGTTTTGCAAATCCGTCAGCCTTAGCACAATATCTCCGGGACGGATTATTTGATATGTCTCAAATGATTCAGGCAAAAGTCCGTCATTTGACGTTATATCCTTTTTGATAATACGTCCAAAACTAAGAGACAACAGGTTGTTTTCAATCATTCCATTATTGGATTCGTTCCGTTCAGAAATAACATTATAAAAGGGAACCACACCCCAATGCTCCGGCACCTCCCCCAACCACTCCACCCCGCTATCCTTCATCGGGGCATCAGGGTTCAGCCCCTTGGTGACAGCGTGGGAGATGACGGCTTGGCGTTTTTCTTTCAACAGGGCAATCAGCTTTTCCTGCTCGGCTACCAGGGCATCAATTTTGGTGGTTTCACGGTCAAGGAAGGCGGCGATGGTGGATTGTTCTCTGCATGGTGGTATTGCCAAGGGCAACCCTCCCATGAAATCCCAACCGACACGAGGCATCTTTGAGCCAAAAGTCGAACCGTCAACAATTGAAATGAACTCCCGATTCAGAATCTGGTGGAGCGCAAATCGTCCATCCATGTCAGCCGTCGACCTCAAGACATGAAAGTCTCCAACAGCTTCACCCGCTTGGTCTGCAAGTAGTGCCTTGGCCAGATAGGGACGCAGTTTTCCAAACAGGATATCGCCTACATCAAAAGCAACTCCTTCCCCCTCGAATTTGGTTTCAGTCGCAATATACTGGCCTGACCAACTTACAATATTTTCTAACGCAACAGGGAAAATACGACGGTCGGTTTTTTCTGTGAGAAGACGAAAAATTCGTCTAAACTGCACAACCCCCCAATGCTCCGGCACCTCCCCCAACCATTCGACCCCAGAATCTTTGTATTCAGCATATCTGGGGAAATTCATGACTCCAGCTCCGCCACTCCCTGGGCCTCCCGCTCCATTAGATCGGGAATGGAACCGAAAGTCCGCTCGAAATAGTCGGCAGGCCAACCGTAGGTGACGTTCGGCACAGATTCCTCTGTCTCTGGTCCCAACAGAATGACCTCCATCCGTTTCTGCCTCCATTGTTCAGGGACCGGGATGGCTTCTGGGGCATGCTCAAAAATGTGTCGAATGGCTTGCATCGGATATCTCCATAAAAATATGATGAACTGTTTGGATTTTTTTAGCATTCATCGCATCACCTCCGCCAGCATCTCCTGGATGCGGCCCACCACCTCTTTGAGTTCCGCATCAATCACCTCCAACGAACGGGGCGGCTGAAACAGGTAAAAATAACGATTGAAAGAAATTTCATAGCCGATTTTGGTCTTGTCGTGGTCAATCCAGGCATCGGGAGCGTGGGGAAGTACCTCCCGTTTAAAATAAACCGCGACATCCTCGGCCAAAGGGACGTTTTCGGTATCTCTCAACTTGGCATCGGGTTGGGGTTTGCCCTTCAACTTACCCTTTTGACCCAGCACCACCTTCCCAGACTCATCCCGTTCGGGACGTTCCACCGTGATGGTTCGGTAGCCAAAATCCGCATTGGCAAAGATGCGGCTGATGGGCTTTTCATCCTGCTTGGCCTCAGTGAAAGAACCAAACAGGCGGGTGATTTCCTCAATATGGCCGTCAGAAAGTTCCTTCCTTTTCGATCCCAGGCTCTTCCTCATCTTTTGCCACATGGCACTGGCATCAATCAACTGAACCTTGCCCTTTCGGTGGGCGGGCTTGCGGTTGCTGACGATCCAGATGTAGGTTGAAATTCCGGTGTTGTAAAACATGTCGGTGGGAAGCCCAATGATGGCTTCCAAAAGGTCATTCTCCAACACGTAGCGGCGGATTTCGCTCTCTCCGCTACCAGCTCCACCCGTAAACAAAGGCGCCCCATTCAACACGATGCCAAAACGACTGCCGCCCTCCGCCACGGGACGCATTTTTGCAATCAGATGGAGCAGAAACAGCATTGAGCCATCCGAAACACGGGGAAGACCCGGACCGAATCTTCCGTTGTAACCCTGGCCCAAATGTTCCTTGCGGACTTCTTTTTCAACTTTCTTCCATTCCACCCCAAAGGGGGGATTGGAGAGCATGTAGTCAAACTTTTTATAAGGGTGTCCATCCTCCGAAAGGGTATTGCCAAACACCACGTTGGAGACATCCTGCCCCTTGATGAGCATGTCGGCCTTACAAATGGCGTAAGACTCCGGGTTTAACTCCTGGCCGAAGACCGTCAAACGGGCTTGGGGGTTGTGTTCCTCCAGATACTCTCCGGCAATCGATAACATGCCACCCGTACCCGCCGTAGGGTCGTAGAGGGTGCGCACCACGCCAGGGGTGGCCAAGACTTGGTCATCTTCGATGAAGAGCAGATTGACCATCAAACGAATCACCTCGCGGGGGGTGAAATGCTCCCCGGCGGTTTCGTTGGAGAG
Source organism: Magnetococcus sp. DMHC-6 (assembly GCA_039908535.1). GTDB lineage: Bacteria > Pseudomonadota > Magnetococcia > Magnetococcales > JADFZT01 > JAMOAW01. Next base: position 56,171 of record JAMOAW010000003.1, read on the forward strand.
TTCTGCAAACTTGCGAATCAACTCCTCGAACACCAACCCCATCTGATAGTTGCTGACCGACTCCGGGTGCAGGTCGAACCCGGCGAACTTTTCCACCACCAAGTACAACAACCCTGTCTTGGCAAGGCGTTCAACCTGGGTGTGGAACTCAAAACGCTCGAACACATCCCGCACGGCTGGCGAGAAACCGTTGAGATAGCCGAACAGGTTCTCCTTGATATGGTCCGAATCCCCCATCTATAATGGACCCCAATTTTCAGACAATGCGTTAAGCTCTGAACCATCTCAAACTTAGAAGAGTGGATATGAGCAATATACGCAAACAGCATACAAGTGTTTTTAAGGCCAAGGTAGCAATTGCGGCCATTAAAGGAGAAGAAACGACTGCGCAATTGGCAGCCCGTTATGAAGTGCATCCGATGATGATCAACGCGTGGAGAAAACAGTTGGAGGCGAATGCCGCTGGCGTGTTTGACTCAAGTAGGAATGGCAATAGAGAAAAAAAGACAGAGGAGACAGTCGCCCAGTTATACCGTCATATTGGCCAACTAACAGTGGAACGGGATTTTTTAGCCAAGCGACCCAGGATCTAAGCCGCAAGGAAAAACTGGCCATGATAGAACCGGACCATGAGCGGTTGAGCGTTCGTAAGCAATGTGAGTTGCTGGTGCTGAACAGCTCCTCATTGTACTATCTGCCTCATCCTTCAGAAAAAGATGATCTAGAGATGATGCGTTTGATTGATGAGCAGTTTTTGAAAACACCGTTTTATGGTACTCGATGGATGGCGGCTCATTTGAGTCAATCTGGACATCCAATCAATCGAAAGCGGGTACAACGGTTGATGACCAGGATGGGACTGGTGGCGATTTATCCAGGGCCGAATACCAGTAAACCACAT
>JAMOAW010000101.1:0-10256 GCA_039908535.1 Magnetococcus sp. DMHC-6
GCAAAGTCAAAAGCAAAGTCAAAAGCAAAGTCAAAAGCAAAGTCAAAAGCAAAGTCAAAAGCAAAGTCAAAAGCAAAACCCTGGGGGCAATCCCCCAGACCCCTTTTTTTTATTAATATCTGAACGGTTACAATTTTTTTAATCTGGGAGGAATAGTCCGAGCCCAGCACCCTTCGGTGATAAATGGTCAATTCATCTAAAATCTTCTCAGTCCGATATGGTGTCGGAAAGTACGCCTAGGTTTTCAGCGTAAACGCACATTCAAGCGGTTTCACGCAAATAATTAACCAAACCACCTTTTTCTATAATCTTCCTTAGAAAGTCAGACAAAGGAACAAAAGGATAAACCTGTTTGCCAATTTGGACATGTGACGAATCGGTATCAATCATGACGTCTGTACCTGTTTCTACAAAATCTAATTGTGGAATTTCAATCAAAAGGATCCCCAAATTAATACAGTTGCGGAAAAAAATTCTTGCAAAACTTTTTGCAATAATAATACGTACACCTAACTCCTTGAGTACAGCAGGTGCCTGCTCACGACTAGAACCACAACCAAAATTTTTTCCTCCAATCAAAATTCCACCAGATTGATATTTGGTGGCAAAATATGGATCTTGAGGTTCCATCGTGAACTTTGCCATTTCACGAATAGTTGGCAAAGTCAGATATTGAGTTGGAATAATTTGATCCGTATCGACATCATCCCCGAAAATCCAAGCAGCTCCATGAATGATCATTTTACACATCTCCCCGTGGATCGATTATTTTTCCTGCGACGGCACTCGCAGCAACAGTGGCCGGACTGGCAAGGTAAATTTCGGAATCTGGGCTTCCTGCCCGACCTTTAAAGTTCCGATTGGCTGTGGAAATCATCCTTTGTCCTTTCGCAAGAGAACCTTGCGAAGCCCCCCAACATGTACTACAACCGGGATGATTGATGATGGCACCGGCCTCCATGAACAGTTGAATAAGCCCAGACTGCAACGCTTGTTGATAAATGGTCACAGAGGCTGGAGTCACCAATAACCGAACCCCTGGATGAACTTTCTTACCTCTTAAAAAATGTGCTGCCTCCTGTAGATCATCTAAACGACCATTGGTACAAGATCCCAAAAACGCTTGATCAATGGCAATACCCTGAACAGAAGAAATCGGCTTGACGTTATCCACATAATGAGGAGATGCCACCTGAGGCTCCAAATCATCAACACAAATTTGAATTTGTTGTGCATAGGTTGCCGGTTGGTCAAGATTAAAAAAATTCCAATCCACTTGTGTATGCGCAAAATATTGTCGTGTGATCTCGTCTGGATGAATCATCGCACTTTTACCGCCGACCTCAATCACCATATTGCAAAGTGTAAAACGTTCAGAGATAGATAACTGCGCAATGAGACTGCCACAAAACTCCACGGTTTTATAGGTGGCACCAGAAGCTGTCAACATTTTGACAACATATAAAATGACATCTTTGGCAAACACCCCCTTAGGCATTTTTCCATCCAATACAATTTGGATGGTCTCAGGAACCTTCAACCATGTTTTTCCAGAGCCAATCACAGCAGTAATATCCGTAGACCCCATACCAATGGCAACGGCACCAATGCTGCCATAGCTGCATGTATGGGAATCGGCAGCAACAACTAAATCACCGGGCTTGACATAATTCTCCAGCATGATCTGATGACAAACACCGTCTCTTTCATGCAGCTTAATGCCATATTTATTAGCAAAATTGCGGATTTTCTGATGGGCTTCAGCCGTATTGATATCATCCGCCGGGATGCGATGGTCATTAATAAAGATGACCTTGTCCCGATTCGCAATGGCATCAAATTTAAATTCTTGTTCAAAAAGCGCGATCGTCAAAGGGATGGTCACATCATTAGCCATGCACCAATCGACGGCAACTTCCACCACTTCACCAGGATGTACTTGTAGCAGGTTGGCATGTTTGGCAATAATTTTTTCGGTAATGTTCATGATCGCTCGAGCTCTCCTTGGAAAAAAGATATTGGCGACGTTATCTTCCCCGTGATGACGGAGAGTGCCACACTGGCAGGACTGGCTAGATAAATATGAGCATCTGGATGGCCAAGACGACCGGGAAAATTGCGGTTGTTGGAACAAATAGCCACTTCACCTGCCCCCAAAACACCACCGAGTTTGCCGAAACAAAGACCACAACCAGGATTGGTAACCACCCCACCGGCTTGAAGAAAAATTTTGATCAATCCTTCATCCATGGCTTGCAGATAAATGGATCTACTCGCTGGAGAAATAATCAGCTTAACAAAAGGTGCAACAGATTGACCAGCAAGAATACGGGCAGCAATGCGCAGGTCTTCTAATCGACCATTGGTACAGGATCCAATAAACCCTTGATGGATCGTCATTCCAGCCAACGATTGGAGATCGTGAATATCGTCAACCCGTTTTGGGCCAGACAATTTTGGTGAAATCGAAGACATATCCAGAGAGATAACGCGACAAAATTGAGCATCGGCATCACTAGAAATATCTGGGTAATCAGAGAAATATCGCGATGACAGATAGGCTCTCGTGATATCGTCAACCGGAAAAATGCCATTTTTTGCCCCCATTTCCACCACCATGTTGGCGATGGTTAAACGCTCATCCATAGAAAGCGTTGCAACTCCAGGACCGTCGAACTCCAAGGCCTTATAGGTACACCCGTCACTCCCTAGCAAACCAATTAGGTGCAAAATGAGATCTTTGGCAAACACACCGTTTTGTAAAGCACCAGAGAGAACAACACGAATTGTTTCGGGAACCTTTAACCAAATTGTTCCGCTGGACCATATAGCCGCCATTTCGGTGCTTCCAACACCAGTAGCCAGTGCGCCTAAGGCACCATATGTCACCGTGTGAGAATCCGTCCCGATAATAATTTCACCAGGGCCAACATGCCCTTTTTCTGGCATTAATTGATGACAAACACCTTCTCCGTAATAAAAATTTTTTAGACCCCATTTTATTGCAAAATCTGTCATTTCTTGATAAATCGCACCCGAATCAGCCGAAGTGGATGGCACATCGTGGTCCACAATCAAGATAACATCTTGTGGTCTCCACAATGGTTTACCAATCTTTTGAAATTCTCTTATCACCGTCGTTGCAAAAATATCGTGTGAAAAAACGCGATCAACGGTAACTGACACAATTTCTCCAGGGGTCACACGAGATTGTTTCGTATGCTTGGCTATTATTTTTTCGGTCGCTGTTTGTCCCATGCTGCCTTTAATCATGGTTTTATCCTTGCCATATTAGACATTTTTACGTGTCACTCAAACGATCAATACCACATGATATTTTGTAAATCAGATGAAACATGATGCCCTTCGGGCAAAAAAAAATCAAAGGCCAAACCCTGGGGGATGAATCCCCCAGACCCCCTCTTTTTTTTAAGAATTAAAAAAAAAGGGTGGGGGGAATTGGGGGGCGGGGATGAATCCCACAGACCCCCTCTTTTTTTTAATGATCGAAAGAAAAGGGTGGAGGGATTGGGGGCGGTTCTCCACCCTCCAAGGTTTTGATTTTTGTTTTTCTGAATACTTTTTAAAAAAAAGAGAAGTTTCTATTTTTTTTAAAAAACAGCACTATTTACGAAGAAAAAAATATAAAATTTATTATCTATAAATATAGCATACTTAAGTAACTAATAGCAAGATAATATTTTTATAAAGAAGGGCCTGCCCTGAAAAAAAAGACTACCGCCACCACACTCCAAACAAGGCCCCGGTCATGCATGTGGCCAGGGTTCCAGAAATAATGGATTTAAATCCAAATGAAACCACCTCAGCTCGCCGCTCTGGAGCCATGGCCCCCAGTCCACCAATCATAATTCCGAGACTGCCAAAATTGGCAAAACCGCCCATAGCGTAAGTCATAATTAAACGGCTGCGGACGGTTAGAGCGTCGGTAGGGAGGCGGGCTAAATCAAGATAGGCGATAAATTCGTTAAGGATGGTTTTGGTGCCCAATAGAGCACCTGCGGTCGCCGCTTCAGACCAGGGGATACCCAATAACCAAACCACCGGGGCCATAAGCCAACCAAGAATCCGTTGCAGCGTGAGAGGTTCATTCGCTACCGTAGGCAACAATGAAAAAAATTCGTTGACCAAAGCCACCAGAGCCACCAACACCACCAAAAAAGCAACAATCTGCAATAGAAGATGCAAACCATCTAGAGTCCCCTGACTTAAGGCGTCCATGGTACTATTGGCAGTTTGCTTAGGGATAAACTGTCCGGCAGTGGGGGTTTCTTCCTCAGGAACCATCAATAAAGCGATGGTTAGGGCCGCAGGGAGATGAATTAAGGAGGCAATGAGGATGTGGCCAATGGCATCGGGAATGACTGGGCTAAGTATGCCAGCATAGAGAAACATGACCGTGCCGGCAGTGGATGCCATGCCGCAGGTCATCAGAGCGAAGAGTTCACTGCGGGTCATCTCTTTTAAATAGGGTCGAATAAGCAAAGGAGCCTCCACCATACCGATAAAGATGGTGGCTGCCATCCCAAATCCCAGAGCCCCACCCACAGCCATGCTTTTTTGTAATATTCTACCCACTCCCTTAACAACCCACGGAAGAATGCGCCAATAAAAAAGAATAGCGGACAGGGCACTGATCACCAGTACCATCGGCAATGCCTGAAAGGCCAAGATAAATGGACTACCGGCACCACCGGTGGCAAATGGAGCAGGACCACCTCCTAAATAACCAAAAACGAAGGTAGTACCAACTTGACTCGCCCTTTCCAGAGCTAAAGCGGCATTGTTGAGAGCTAGAAAAAAAACCTTCATTCCGGGAAAGTTAAGCAAAATGAAAGAGAGGCCGAATTGGATCACAACACCCACACCCACTATCCGCCAATGCACCTTGTGACGCGATTCACTAAGCAGCCAAGCCAACCCTAACAAAACAACATAGCCAAACAGACTCTGTGCCATCGTTATTCTCCATGATTCGTTTCTGTTGCACGCATTGTCATGAATGCCTCCTGGGCAAAAAGTCAACAAAAGAAAAGGGTGGGGGGATTGGGGGGGCGGTTCTGGGCCCCCCAAGGTCTTGAATTTTTGTTTTTCCGATACATAAACATGATGCCCTTCGGGCAAAAAATTAAAATCAAAACCTTGGGGGATGAATCCCCCAAACCCCCTCTTTTTTTTAAGAATTAAAAAAGAAGGGTGGGGGGATTGGGGGGGCGGTTCTGGCCCCTTCAAGGTCTTGATTTTTGTTTCTCTGATACATGAACATATTATTTTATCGAGGTTAAAGACTCAATTAACTGTTTCAATTCAAAAACAGTCATAGATTTGGCGAAAATATTAGGAGATATTTCGCAAGAAAAATTTTTCTCTATAGCGACCACTAATTCGATAAAATCAACAGATGCCATGCCAATATCCTCTACAAGATTCTCTTCTGATCCCACGTCTGAGTCAAGTTCCATAATATCGCGAATGATTTCCTTGATTGTTTTAAGCATTTCGCTCATGAGATTCTCCTGATATTTTGTAAAATTACTGTTTATTGTTCACAATGGTTGCTTTATTAAGAACCTCTTCCATGGATTTCCTGGATTTTGACGACAAAGATCCTGAGCATCTGGCATATATTTTACCTGCGGTATCCAGAGATTTCGCTTCAAACAATAAAATATTATGTACATATTTTATATTTGACAGACGAAATTTTACATAATGACCAAGCAATATGGGTTTAAGATATTTTATTCGAACTCCACCAAGAAAAAATAGATCCTTATTAGGGTCAAAAAAAGTCTGATTTTCGTAAAAAAGAAGCATGGCTCCTTGCAGAAAACATTGAATAATGCTTGTTCCTGGGAAATGATCATTCATTAACTGATCAGAACGGGAAATATTTACTGCATATTCGATAGCATCGGTAGAAACAAACACATTTTCAATAAATATTTCATGTACGAATGTGCCTATTTTAAAAATAATCTCATCTGGTGTGATTGGAGTCATTGCAAACCTTTGTCAGTTATAGATGAACGAGATCCATGGCGATTTTTTCCATGGCTTTGGTATCCTCTTTATTGGCACGACGCTTCACTTTGAAGGAGACACCTTGACGACCACATGGGCACATCTCCTCATGGTTTTTTGAACCAATATCGTCAGTAAGAATAGAGACGCCAGGATAGCTCATTGGGATGGCAGAAATAAATTGCAGTAGCCCATCTTCTCCGTCGGGTAAAATTTCCAGGCTGACAGGATCACGGATCAACACATCTTCCCATAAAGGGACATGTCGAAACCCCGCACAACACTCGAGATATAATGTGTTTGATTCTGCAAAACCGTACATATCTAATATTGACGATGCAGGAATGCCAAGAAACTTTTGAATATCAGCCATAAATGTTGCATGACTTACGGCTTTGTCTGCATACTTTTTCCATCCCCATCCATGCAACATAGTGGTGTTGCTAAGGTGCAGATGTTTGTTTCGTCTCTTAAGTTCTAAAGTTAAAAAAAGATAAATATAGGCGGTATGACCAAACACCAGACCAATACCGTCTTGGTATTCATGATATAAATTAATAAATTTTTTAAAGTCAAAAATAACAGTTTCGTTTTGTTCCTCAATAACATAGTAGGTATGATTGGATTTTGAGCGTGATTCAATAACATCGACTACAAGATTGGCAGATAACCTCGAATTATTGGATTTTTTTGGATCCTGTATTACACCGATTTGAATAGGATAACGTGTCTGGCAATAGTTATCTAGAACAGCATTTCGAGATTTTCGATAACGATCAAGTGTAACCGCATCGCGTTGAACAACACTCGGAAAAGCAGAAGAAGTACTGCTGGAGTTGCGAATATCCAATATTGATGAGTGGGGAACGCTAATTAATTCCATCTGTTTGAAAGATTGAACAGGAATAAAAGGCATATGGATAATGGATTCATATCCTTCTGGTTGCCACGACGATTGTTGACATAAGGATTGAAAAATCTCATTTTTGCTCTCATGATGCTTGAACGTTTCAATTACCGCTGGCCAATATAGTTTCTTTCGGTCAACATCTGAAAAATTAAAAGGAGGGAGTGTAAGCAAATTATCGGTCAGGTTCATGGTTTACACCTTTTATAAAAATATGTTAAGAAGATGCTATAAGAAAGTTATAGTTTAAAATTAAACCGTATACCAACAGCCAAATCAGAACCCTCATGTCCAAACTGAATATCCTTCCGGTTTTGCCATGTATGTCTCAAATATAGATCAAAATTTGAATTTAAAGGTTGAATGAAATCTTGCATGAACCGCCAATAATCTTTATCATGGTCATATTGAAACCAATTATTATAACCTCTAACGTAAAATTCATCATAAATTTTAAAACTATAATAGTGTACAATATCTATATTCCCCAGTTTATCGTTGTTTTTGATTGGAAAAATTTGAACAAAAGATGTCAGTTTAAAATCTTTCCTAAAATCATCAAGTTGTTTATGATCGCTGAAGTTATACTGCATACCGCAACTCACAATAGAGCTAAAACCTGTTCCTTCTTGATCCCGACAGACCCAACCAAACAATTTTCCATAATATTTATCGTCAGTGATCGGTGATCCAACATTGAGTTCAAAATAGTTGAAATGGGGATCTCCATCATAGGAAGTGGTGTGTTCATACACCTGGGCTAGAAATATTTTGAAAGGAAAACGAATAAACGTTGATTGGGTGTAAGATGTTTTACCATCACCATTGGTACGAATCTGTAATCGTGAAATGTTGAAAAACTCATCCCAATTGGAAGTTATTAATCCTTTTGAACCACCAGAAACGGGTTGCACTGGATGTGGATCTCGGGTAAAAGAAGAATCCTTTGGGGGAGTCGCTAATATCGTTGGAATCGGTGCAGATTTGTTTTCTAATATATCAGAATTTATATTGGAGGCATGAGTATTCTCTATATAATAAAAAAAAGATATTAATAATGTAAATAGATATATTCGTAGATGATTGTAAATATTCATAATTGTCCTCGATGTTGTTGTATATTAAAATGGAAACAAATATTTATTTTGTTAATAGTTATATTGCTAATTCTATACGTCGTTTATGTATATATGGTAGAGAGACCAGTAAAGTGAGTATACCCAAAAGAAACCAAGGTAATTGATTCGATGCATGATAAATTGGAACTAAAAAAAGAACCATGATAATATTTATAAGTTCTCTCATACTTGAGGAGGTTCCAACAATTTGGCCTCTAAGCGGATGAGATTGAACGGCATCACCAAATTTTTTCATGGCAGCAGGAGCCATAAAAGCAAATGCCAGAGTCTCTAGTGCATAGAACAAGGTAAAATATTCAATTTTTTCACTTAATCCGCACCCCAGCAAGGATATTCCCATACTACATATGGAGGTCAGTAAAGATAGGTTTATGTAAGAGGTGTCGGCTACCCGTCCGCCAATTGGCATCAAAAAAGTGGTAATAACGGCAGAGCCAGTAAAATAAAACCCAACTTGATAAGGAGAAAGTTGAAATCGGTCGACAAGGTATAATGGTAATAATATCGAGAGAGCGACATAAAGTCCCCGTTGTAGTATCGCTCCACTATAAAGAGGGAGATATGCGATGAAATCTAAAGTAAATTTTGGTATTGTTTTTGAAGGGGTAGACATCTCTTTTCGGATGCCTTGAGCGGAGAATAAAAGCCAAATAAAGCCAACGATCATCAATAAAGATGTGACATGAAAAACACCCTGTGAACCAAATAATTGCAAAGTCGTGCCACCGATAGCAGGACCAATCATAAAGCCTAGAGCAAAAGATGATTGAAAAATACCCATTTTTTTTCCGCGGTCTTCTGGAGTCGATAGAGCGATAACCATCACTTGCAAGGCTACAGAAACAATGCCCTCAAAAATTCCTTCACAGGCACGTAATAATACAAAATAAATTTCATCATGAACGAAGATAAACAGGGTCATCGTTGTGGCGTGCAGACCAAAAGCCATCAGTAGTAACATCAAAGGTGAATGTTTAATTAATAGGTAGCCAGTAATGTTGGACATAATAAAACGACCAAGCAATAATCCAACGAATGATAATGTGAAAAAAAACTGAGAAAATTCATTTTTAGTAATAATGATTGGCATCGCTGGGATGATGATTGAGACCCCCATATTGATGACCAATGCGGTAAAAAGAAGAGCTAAAAAAGAAAAAGATAGAATGCTGTTACGTTCTTTCATGATAATCCTTTAGTTCGTTTTGGTATCAAAGGAAAGATCTTGTCATTCCACCATCGATACTGATGTTTGTTCCATTAATAAATCCCGACCGAGTGGAAGCAATGAAGGTGACGATAGCCGCTACATCCTCAGGAGTTCCAAATCGTCGCAGCGGAATATGCGAGAGATATTGTTCCTTAATATCAGCAAGACTCCCACCTAAATCCAAACTTCGTTTGGCAAAAACAGATTCCAGTCTAGCAGTAGAAATTCCCCCAGGTGAAACCGTGTTGAAGGTAATGCCAGATTCTCCGAATTCTATAGATAATGTTTTCATCAACGCAACCAATGCAGGGCGAAATACATTTGACAAAATAAGCTGTTCCAATGGCTGCTTTGAAGAAACTGAAGCGAGAGTGATAACCCTACCCCATCGACGTTCTGTCATTCCAGGAATGACCATGGCTACAAGTTGTCGAAATCCAGAGAGTATTTGATGATAATTTTCATCCCATTCTAGTGTGCTGATATTAAGAAAATTTCCAATCTTAGGACCACCTGTATTATAAACAAAGATGTCAATTTTATGGATATCTTCTCCCACAGCTTGCAAAAAAATTTCCTCAAGCCGTGGAGATTGCAAATCGGCTGAGACAATGATAGGGGATTGGCCACAACTATCTTTAATTTTCTGGCAGGCGATGGCAAGTTTGTTTGAATTGCGAGAACAGAGAATGATTTTAGCACCTTCTCGTGATAATTCTATTGCAGTAGCCAATCCAATACCTTCGCTGGCTGCGGTAACAAGTGCTAATTTCCCTTTCAAGTGTAGATCCATACCTTTTCTTTAATCCTCCGTGGTAACCGTTCAGATAAAAAAAATTAAAAACAAGACCTTGGGGGATTGCATCCCCCAACCCCCCTGCTATTTGAAGAAAGCAAAACCGAATTCAAAAGCAAAGTCAAAAGCAAAGTCAAAAGCAAAGTCAAAAGCAAAGTCAAA
>JAMOAW010000004.1:0-68776 GCA_039908535.1 Magnetococcus sp. DMHC-6
GTGCTACCTTGGCCTTAAAAACACTTGTATGCTGTTTGCGTATATTGCTCATATCCACTCCTCTAAGTTTGAGATGGTTCAGAGCTTAACACATTGTCTGAAAATTGGGGTCCATTATATTTTTGAAAAAATAAAGAATCAAGACCTTGGGGGCGGAGAACCGCCCCCAACACCCCCACCCTTTTTTTTTATTAAAAGAAAAAAGGGGATGAGGGGGAACTGGAAACGGTTCTGAAAAGAAACCGCGCCAGTTCTCTACTCTACACTTTTTGCCCGAAGGGCATCATGTTCAATCAATAACTACAATGCAAAAACATCTCCTGGATGATTTAAAAATAATGTCTTCGTATCCATCCCCGACGCAAAACGAATCTCTCCCTTCCGATCCACGTGTTGACGAATCAGCCAATCTGGTTTGCCCAAGGCCATGGTACTGATGATAAAACCAGAGCGTAGGCTGTGGCTGCTGTAAAGATTGGCATCTAATCCAATCGCTTGTACCCGTTCTTTAACAATCAACGCAATGCCATGGGTAGAAAGAGAAACTTGATTTAAATGCCCGTGACGATTGATCCCTTGAAACAACGAACCCTCTACAATCCCCGAAACCGCCAACAAATCTTTTACAGCCGCAACCGGACAAATTTCGCCCGTTGTTGCCGAAGGAATTCCCACAGCAAAACCTTCCATCGTACGCAAAATCAATCCCTCTGGGACAAATAAAAGATCCGAGACCTGCAATCCCTTTAACTCCGAACGACGCAACGCCCCAGCAAAACCAATCAACAACAATGCCCGGTCACGACGATCCTTCAAACGTGTGCCCATACCCCCCACAATCTCTACCAGCTGCCGAGCCAACAACGGCAAAACTTGACGAGGAGGCACATCACCCTGTTTGCTCTGAATCCCTTTAAGCATCATCCGAACCATCTCCGTGTCCGTAGGATCGGGGAGCCCTTGGGTGGTGTGCGCCTTGCCAATTGAAACCTTCCAGCGTATCAAGGTGGATATTTTATGGCTCTGAGCATGAGCAGCTAAATAAGAGGCCACGATCTTAGAAGGGGCCGGAATTTTTCCCCCCCACTCCAAAAATCGGCGAATGTCCCCCCAATACGCTGTGCGCGTATTGTCCGTCAAAGAAGAAGATTGATCAAAAGCCCGAACCTCTGGCGACAGGGCCTCGCCATCGTGACGAATAATTGGAAAACTAGGCATGAGACATCTTACCTTCACACCCCACCCGTTGGCTGTCGATCCAAAATCAAATTTTGTACTACAGATGGATCGGCCAATGTACTGGTATCACCAAGATTATCCAATTCGTTGGCCGCTATTTTACGTAAAATACGCCGCATAATCTTTCCTGAACGGGTCTTGGGAAGCCCAGGAGCCCACTGAATAAAATCCAAAGTGGCAAAAGCCCCAATCTCCTTGCGGACAAAGGCAATCAGCTCGGCTCGCAACGCCTCTGTCGGCTCCACACCAACCATCAAGGTGACAAAAGCATAAAGTCCGCTGCCCTTGATGGCATGTGGATACCCTACCAAAGCGGCTTCCGCTACCGCATGATGCAAAACTAAAGCACTTTCAAGCTCAGCTGTGCCTAAATTATGGCCAGATACAATAATCACATCGTCCACCCGTCCGGTAATCCAGTGATAACCGTCCGCATCACGTCGACAACCATCCCCTGGAAAATAACGACCTGGATAAGCAGAAAAATAGGTATCAAAAAAACGTTGATGATCCCCATAAACCGTCCGCATCATTCCTGGCCATGGGCGGGTAATGGTGAGAATACCGCTGCACTCCCCCTCTAAAACTACCCCCTTTTTATCGACAATCTCAGGAATAATTCCAAAAAAAGGCCGCGTGGCTGAACCAGGTTTGAGAGGAATGGCCCCAGGCAGTGGGGTAATAAGAACCCCACCAGTCTCGGTTTGCCACCAAGTATCCACAATGGGACACCGCCCATCCCCAACCACATGATAATACCACTCCCACGCCTCTGGATTGATGGGTTCCCCAACCGTCCCTAAAATGCGCAAGGAAGAACGACTGGTCCTTTTTACAAAATCATCCCCTAACGCCATAAGGCAGCGCAAAGCCGTGGGCGCGGTATAAAATATATTCACCTGATGCTTGTCAATGACCTGCCAAAAACGCGACGCATCGGGATATGTAGGAATTCCCTCATAAACCAAAGAGGTAGCCCCGTTGGCAAGAGGACCATAAACAATATAACTGTGCCCCGTAATCCAACCAACATCGGCCGTACACCAATAAACATCCCCCTGGTGATAATTAAAAATGGCATGATGGGTGAGGCTGGCATAAAGCAAATATCCCCCCGTGGTATGAAGAACCCCTTTCGGCTTGCCAGTGGAGCCAGAAGTATAAAGAATAAACAATGGATCTTCCGCATCCATCTCCTCTGGTTCACAATAACTATCCGCCGCCTCTACGGCCTCATGATACCAAACATCCCGCCCTGGTCGCCAATCCACCTCCCCACCAGTCAGTCGCAAGGTAAAAACCGTATGCACGCTCGGACAAGAGAGAAGAGCCTCATCTATGTTGCGACGCAAAGGTATTTTTTTAGCCCCCCGTACCCCTTCATCAGAGGTAACCACAGCGCAACATTGGGCATCGTTGATGCGATCTTTGATGGATTCAGGAGAAAAACCACCAAAAACCACCGAGTGAATCGCCCCAATACGCGCACAAGCCAGCATCGCCACCACCACTTCGGGAATCATCGGCATGTAAATACAAACGCGATCCCCTTTTTGAATCTGCCGAGCCTTCAACGCATTGGCAAAACGGCACACCTCTTCATAAAGTTCGCGATAGGTTATTTTTTTCGACTGTTGCGGGTCATCCCCTTCCCATATGAGCGCGATTTGTTCCCCTGTGCTGGCCAAATGGCGATCCAAACAGTTATAAGAGACATTCAGCCTCCCCCCTTCAAACCAGCGAATATGAGCCTTGGTAAAGTCATACTCCAAAACCTTATCCCACTTTTTAATCCAAGTCAGACGTTGTTCGGCCTGTTCGGCCCAAAATCCTTCGCTGTCTTCTATAGAACGACGATACATAGAGGCATACGTTTCTGCATCAATGTGAGCATGAGCCGCCACACCTAAAGAAACAGGATATGTTTTATCACTCATAAAATTTCCTCCAAAAATTTTTAAAAAAAATGGGGTTGGAAACTTCGTCCCTCAAAGTTTTGCTTTTTTAAAGATCAAACCCTGGGGGATGACTCCCCCAGACCCCCTCTTTTTTTTTAGGAACTAAGAGCTTGAAGGGCGATTCTTTTAAAACCGAACGCACCCGCCCGATCCGCGCCAAACGCACCGCCTCACCGATGTCAGGACCACGCAGACCTTGTGCCAAAAAATCCCCACCCTTTATTTCAGCACAAAGGTACCGACATTCACGTAGAAAATCGGCCTGCGGATAATATATATTTTGCGCACTCCCACGCCCCTGGGCATCGGATTGACAAGCCAAAAGTGCTAATTCAAAAAAATCACTCTGCTCAAACGCCCCCAACGCCTCCAATAAACGAACAATCTGCGCTGGTCGCATCGCTAATACCCGATGACAACGCAGATGCTCTTGGGCCACAATGACCCCAAGTTTAATAAATTCATGGCTTATACGCAAACGCCGCCCAAACGCAATCACCCCTTCCCCGCCCCTTTTTTCATGGCCAATATGGCGTGGCAGTTCCGACATTGGGGTCTCCCCTTTGCCAAGATCGTGCACCAACGCCGCAAAACGGACCCGAAGATCACTGGAAAGAATAGCCGCTTGATCTAAAACCATGAGAGTATGCACCCAGGCATCCCCTTCTGGGTGATAATGAAGAGGTTGACTCTTGCCAATCAAGGCATGCAACTGAGGAAAAACAACAGCTAACGCACCACACTGTTCCAATAGAGAAAAAAACAAACTGGGCTTTGGCGTTGCCAACCCTTTGATCGTCTCCATCCAAACCCGCTCTGGGGTTAAATCGTCAAGCTCCCCAGATTGGGTTATTTTAACAATTTCTGCGCGCATTTCTGGGGCCAACTGAAATCCAAAGGGGTATAATTCTGCCCAAAAACGAGCCACACGTAACACCCGCAACGGATCTTCGGCAAAAGCCTGAGAGACTGGACGCAAAAGGCGGTGCTGTAAATCCTCTTGCCCCCCAAAAAAATCAATCAACCGTCCCTGTTCATCTATAGCCATGGCATTGATGGTAAGATCACGCCGGTATAAATCATCTCGCAAAGTCACTTCGGGACCGCTAAATACCTCAAAACCGCGATATCCCCGCCCAACTTTGCTCTCCTGACGCGCCATGGCATACGCTTCACCGGTTTTTGGATGCAAAAAAACGGGAAATCCCCGTCCAACCGATTTAAATCCCAACAAACATAACTCTTGCGCCGTGCCCCCCACCACCACCCAATCGCGATCACGCCACGTGCGCCCCAATAAACCATCACGCACACAACCGCCCACCTGATAAAATTGCATCGCTTCTCTAACCTTTAATGCACACCACTTGACGTAATATTTGAACGGTCTCTACCAGATCACTTTGATGGGCCATGACCTGATCAATATCCTTATATGCGCCAGGAATTTCATCCAAAACATCAGCATCCTTGCGACACTCAATCCCTGCAGTCTGATGAATTAAATCGGTCGTATTAAAATGACGTTGGGCCTCAGAGCGGCTCATGCGCCGTCCCGCACCATGGGCACAAGAGTAAAAAGAATCGGCTTGGCCCAAACCAGACACAATATAAGAACAAGCCCCCATAGAACCAGGAATAATGCCCAACTCCCCAACTCCAGCCCGCACCGCCCCCTTGCGAGTGATCCAGACCTGCTTGCCAAAATGCGTCTCTTGCGCCAAATAGTTGTGATGACAATCAATCGGCTTTTGATCGATTTGAATCGGTCTTTCCAGCACACGACTCAAAGCCTTCAGGACGGCAGTCACCATAAATTTTCGATTGGCGCGGGCATACCTCAAAGCCCACTGCACACAAGCCAGATAATCTTTAAAAAACACGCTATCTTCTTCCAACCAAGCCAAGTCTAAATCAGGTAACGACATTTTACGCCGTTTCACCTCTTTTTTAGCCAGGTCAATAAAATAAGTTCCAATCCGATTACCCACCCCCCGCGAGCCAGAATGGAGCATCAACCAAACACCCTCCTGAGGATCCAGGCAAAGTTCAATAAAATGATTTCCCGTTCCCAACGTGCCTAAATGGTGGAGGGTGTTGACGCGTTTGCTAAATAATTGCGGATGACGTTGAACAACATGGGAGAGCTCTCTTGCAACGCTATGGTTGCGCCAATAATGTTCAATCTCCGCAGGTACCTCATGCCAAGCACCCCGATCCCCAGGACCACCATTGTTGGTTCGTCCATGGGGCACCGCTTTTTCAATGGCTTGACGCAATAAAACCATATCCGAACCAAGATCTGTTTTTTTTAAAGATAATTTTTGTACACAAATCCCACAACCAATATCCACCCCCACCGCAGCAGGCATCACCGCACCCTGAGTGGCAATCACCGAACCAATCGTTGCCCCCATCCCCACATGCACATCCGGCATCGCCGCTACATGGTGAAACACAAATGGCATTTGAGCAACATTTAAAAGTTGCGCACGCGCCAACGCTTCGATTTCATCGGTATAAATTTTAACAGGCACCCGACCACCAGTTAAAATTTCACAAACAGGCATATACGTTCCTAACTTGCAAAAAATTATATAGATTCAACCAAAACCTCATAAATAGCCTGCGTGAATATGCAACATGTTCGTCTCTCTTGGCTCTATTTTCCAAACAACGCCTTTGCTGCGGCAAAAGGATCTTCTTTAAGGACGATATGTTTTATCCCCGGGTTGTCTGTTGGTCTAAAATAGTCACAAAAATTGGCCTCATCTTTTTCCACCACCCGATCTGCTTGATTCTCTTGGCATTGATTATAATAATCAACATCGTAAAAAATACAGTTCAAACACACACGGGTCTCTTTGAGACATTTTGGACAATCGTCAGAACGTCCATAATTGTCAGAATATAAAACTTCGCCACAATGATAACAACTACCTACTCTATCTGATGCCATTTTATCCCCCTGGCCTCCTAACTAATGGACCCTTCGCCAATTAAAAGTATCCGCCACAGAAAAAGTATCAGAATTTTCATCATACAAAAGCATTTCCCCTAGCAGATCACCACCCCGAATCCAAATTCTGATATATTCATAGTTGATATCCCCTCCAGAATAAAGATCATTTGGAAGCCTGGAAATAAAATGGGGCGGAGATCCTCCCCCACCACTGGTAATATAATGAACATCAGCGTCTATAAAACGTTCATAATTATGAAAATGCCCTGAAAGAACCAACGCAACTGGAGCCCCTCCGCGCTGCTTGCCAGCAAATAAAGGACGCAATTCATCCGAATAATCATTAATATATTTTTCTTTGGCACTGATCAGAGGTTCATGGATAGACACAACCACCACATCCGTAACTTGTGTCTTTTGCAATTGCGCCTCCAACCACACCCTTTGCGGCGAACCCGATTTAAGATCGGTTTGACTATTCAGTCCCAAAAATTTAAATTGCCCACAAGAATAAGAGTACCATTGCGATCCCTTTAGCTCTGGAAAACGTTTGAAATAGTTTGCAAGTCCTTTAAAATTCCACACATGGTTTAATAAAATTTCATGGTTGCCAATAATTGGCAAAAAAGGAACCCCCAATTCTTTTAATGTGCCCTCCTCCCGGTCAAATTGTGCCCAAAGTTCATCGCTCGCATTGGCCACCATATCTCCTAAATGCATAATAATATCGGGTTTTTCTTTTTTAATCGCCGTCAATATACGCAATTTTGCAATATGATAAGGAGTTCTACTATCACCAAAAACATTTATCTTAATAGATTCCAATGGCTTAGAACAGACCAACTCCGTCTGATCCCCCATGGCCATCCGAGTCGTATGGCACCCCAACACCAAAACAAAAAATAAAATAAAAACCAATCGTTTATTCATTTTTTGCCAATGTACCCCACTAAAATCGATAAAAAACATATTTTTATATCCTATCTATAAAACAATTTATTTTGCAATCATACCCTATTATACCCCTATCCAAAGTTCTATGGAATTGAATTTAATCAAACATAGAGACAACTCCTAAAAAAAAGCGTAAAAAAAAGGTGGACGTCTAAAACGTCCACCTTTTCTCATCCAGCTGATAAACCCTTTTTACTGCCCCATCCCCATTTGAATATATCCACATGGGCACGCCATTTGGCACACATGACATCCTGTGCAACGGGTATAGTCGGTAAACATCACCCGTCCCTTGGGACGCTTATAATCACGATGAATAGCCTCTTGAGGACAGAAAATCCGGCACTGATCACAGACCATACAAAGACCACAACTCAAACACCGTTTGGACTCAGCCAAACCTTGTTCAAGAGTTAACGTCTGGGCAATCTCTTGAAAGCCAGTAATAGCCTCTTCGGAAGAGATACATGTCTCCTCATTCCGGGGTGCGGGTGGATAAAATGTCATCCGCATTTCCGTATGCCGTACTGGACGCCCTTTGTGGGGAAGCTGATAATACGTACCACTCAAATAGCCATCGATGGCACGAGCCGCCACGCGACCTTGTCCTACCGAACGGGTTGAAATACCAAGACCCAAAACATCACCGCCAGCAAAAACCCCTTTTTCTTGGGTTTCCATAATATTATTGGCTTCCACAAAGCCCCATTTATTGGCCAAAGAGGTCATCCCCTCTTCCAATTCAGGAACCTGTCCAACACCAACAATAACGGTATCTGCTTCCAATAAAAACTCCGAACCAGGAATAGGAACCGGACTCCGACGACCAGATTTGTCCGGGGCTCCCAATTCCATACGAATACATCTAATGGCCGTGGCTCGACCACCTTCGGTGACAAAACCCACGGGAGCTGCCAAAAATTCAAAGCGGATTCCTTCCTCTTCGGCCTCTTTGACATCTTTGGCAATAGCGGGCATCTCTTCTTTGGTACGACGATACAAAATGGTCACCTGTGAACCAACACGTTTGGCCACACGCGCAGAATCCATGGCCGGCTTTTGGGCAGCAGATTCATGACCAATCAATTCAACCTGTTCATCAATTGCTTTTTGCGCAGCCTCCATGCCTGCGGTATCATGAGCCTTTTCAGCCGCTTCCCACTCTTCTTCTAAATCAGAATGCAAACGCAAAGAGACACGCGCCGCATCCACAGCACTATCCCCACCACCAATCACCACCACCTTGGCACCAATTTCTACCTTGGCTCCGGTGTTGACTCGGTTCAGAAAACCAGCCCCAGTAAAAACATTGGCCGAGTTTTCCCCTTCAACGCCTAAATTACTCCCTTTGTGCGCCCCAATGCCAATATAAACCGCATCAAAATCTTCTTGAAGCTTTTTAAAAGAGATATCGCGTCCAACACGAATATTACACTTAAGCTCTACCCCAAGATCCAAAATATTTTGAATTTCTGCGTCTAAAACAGCCTCTGGGAGACGATAAGAGGGAATACCATAACGCAACATACCACCTGGTTTTTCAAATGCTTCAAAGATGGTCACACCATATCCACGCCGGACCAGTTGATACGCACAAGAAAGACCCGTAGGACCAGAACCGATAACGGCAATTCGTTTGCCCTTTTTCTTATCGGTAAGCATCTTTAGCTTAAGCTTGCGTTTGAGGCCATGATCGCCAATAAAACGTTCCATATTGTTAATGGCAACCGCCCCATCCTCAAGGTGCTGCCGGTTACAACCGGTCTCACAAGGGTGAGGACAAATGCGACCATGTATGGCTGGCATCGGGTTTTTATCGGTCAAAATCCCCCATGCTTCATCCATGGCTTCTTCCAGAGGCCTTTTTAACAAATTGGCTTGGGCTATGGTGGTTAAATAACCGCGAATATCCTCACTGCTGGGACATTCGTTGCGGCAAGGCGGCAATCTTTGGACGTAAGTAGGACATTTATAGCTACGGGCATTGCGGACAATGATCTGCTCAATCTCCCCAACTCCCAGCGTGGCTTCCACATCCGCCCGAGTATGCCCCTTGCTCAGGATAGTCGTTTCAATCATACGTCTGCTCCTAAGTAAAGTTTTGGCGAAAAATAATGTGCATCTCTATTAGAGACGGACATGGGAGGACCGGTTTAACGTAGACAAGGCATCAACACCATCTTCGATATGATAACGGGTAAATTCAAACCCAGTTTTTTCAAAAAAGCGTTTCCAACCGATCCGTTCGATCCACTCGCCAACCCGCTCCCAGGGTTTACCATCCTCTTTATAAGCTTTCAGGATTGTCTTGACGGCTTCAGAAATCTCTGGCCAACGAGGTGGTTTGTTGGGCAAACCCCAAACAGCCAACCGATGAAAAGAGGGACCACTACGGGTACTGGCCGATTTACCACCCACCCAAATGGAAAGGGTATCGGTATCTGAATCCCGAATCTCCATACTGGGGCATTGACCATGGCAGGCACCACAATACATACATTTTTCTGCCACAACATGAACCGTCTCTTTGCCATTGACAACATCTGGGCGAATCGCCGCAACCGGACACACCGCAACAACTTTCGGCAGTTCACAAATCTGCATGTTGTCATGGTTGATACGCGGGGGATGATGATGCTGAACAATAATAGAAATGTCCGCCTGACTGGCACAGTTGATCTGGCAACAAGAACTGGAAATTTTAACGCGATTCGGGAAGGTCTCTGTTTTAAAATCATCAATCAAAGAGTCCAACAACGCCTTCACCGCACCAGCAGCATCACTGGCAGGAAGATTACAGTGCAACCAACCCTGCGTACACACTACATTGGAAACCGAAGGGCCCGTGCCTCCCAAAGGAAAACCCAGTGTCTCTTCGACATCCTTGATTAATGGGGCCAGATCAGCCTCGTTGTCCAGCAAAAATTCAACGTTGCTACGGGTGGTAAAACGCAAAAATCCTTTGCAATATTTGTCGGCAATCACACAAATTTGCCGAATCAAATCCGCACTCATGGTCCGGGGAGAACCTGCACGGACGGTGTATAGCTTATCCCCATTGTTGGCTACATGAACCAAAACACCTGGTCTGAGCCGCTCATGGTAATCCCATTGCCCATAGTTTTTGGCCATCATGGGGTGAAGATATTTTGTATAATCGGGTGCGCCCTGATCCCGTGGCGCCATCTCGGTCTTGCTCATGGTTTCTTTTTCCTTTTCAACTTTTGACAAATAATATCCGGCAATACGTTGTCTAACCAATTAGGCCAATTAGGCCGACTCGGAAGCCTCGGCTTCCCTCTGCCAGACTGAAGGATTTTGTTTCTGCTCACCGTCAAACTTGTTCGGAGCCAACTCCTCAAACTTGATATAGCAGCTGGAACGGGTCTGTTTAATCATCTGTGGATCCGGTTCAATCCCCAAACGATCCAAGAAAACACCCAAACCAATCCGCTTGACAAACTCACCAATCCGTTCGTGATCCATGCCGTTATCGTTCCAGAATTCCCATACTCGATCAATCAAATCGGTCAAATTATCCAAGTCTTCGTCGGTCTCCAGTTTCATGAAAGGAACCAAAACAAAAGCCATGGTATCGCCAACAATCAAGGTCCGCTTGCCACCCAAGAGAATCGTTGCCCCACGATCCTTACCAGGCTTTAAAGCCTTATGCATCACATTGATACAGTGCATACAACGAACACAGTTTTCGTTATCAACCACCAGCTCTTTGCCTTTGATAGAGAGGCATTTTGTTGGGCAACGGGTCAACACGTTGTCGATAAGATTTTCGATCCCTTTGGTATCTATGAATTCAGCAACTTTTGCCTGATCTACCTGCATGGGGCCACGCCAAGTCCCAATGATAGGCATGTCGGAGCGGTGCATGGAGTTGGAGCAGTCGTTGGCGCAACCAGAGAGTTTAAATTTAAACTTATAGACAAATTCGGGACGATGCAAAAAGGCGATATAGGTATCGGTGATATGCTTCGTCACTTTCATCGTATCAAAACAGGACATCTCGCAACGGGCATCACCTACACAACATTGCAAAGTACGCAACGCCGCTCCAGAACCACCAATATCCCATCCTTGATGCATGAGATCTTCGGCAACGGCCATAGAGCCTTTATCGTCAAAACCTAGCAGTAAAATATCTCCCGTCATGCCATGCAGCTGAATAATTCCTGCTCCATGTTTCTCTGAGGCATCTGCCAAGCTGCGCAGAGCAGCCGTTGAATAGACCCAACCCGATGGTTCAATAATACGCACGGTATGAAAATTGGCCAAACCAGGATATTTATCCGCCTTATCCGATACACGAGCAATCACGCCCCCACCATATCCGGGGACATTGATAATTTTTCCCTGCCAATAGTTCCATCTATTTTGGTATGACTCCTCAAGTTGATTGAGAAGTTCTGCAACCACAGGCTTTTTCTCTGACCAAGCTTTTAGATCCTTGACAAAACTCGGCCAGGGGCCAGTCAATAATTCATCCAGCATGGGTAATGACAACGGTGTTTGCAACGCTTCGTTCTTCTGACTCATTCTGCAGCTCCTCTCGTTCAAATAAATCCAAGGCATCCTGGCTTTGGAAGGATAAATACCGCTTCTCTAATGTACACGGTACGTAAAACAATCAGCCATGACAACGGGGTATTATGGGTATGTTGAAACTAGATTTTAGCACTCTTTTGGCTCATCTGACAAATAGAAAAATAGAAAATTAAGATATTCTTATATTAAAATTTTGTCGTTTTCTTACCTGCCACTCACATCTAAACTAAGAGTATACCAAGAGGAAAAAAATTCCCTCTTTTTTTTATATAAAGGTATTTTTTTCCATTTTTAATCGTACACTCATTCCAAAAAAAGGATTAAAATTTATCAATAAATTGTTTTTTAAGTGTATTTTAATATTGGCAATATTATTGCAAAAATCATTGTGTCAATTTTATTTGGCAGATAAAACCATTTTCCAACACCACCTAAACACTCAAAAAAAAATGGAATTGCAGAAATTATACCATAACATTAAAAAAACGAATAAAAAAAACAAAACCAAAAATGAAAGCGATCCCATGGACAATCTTCTCTCCCTACTTTACCATAAGAAATGGGCGTACTGGAGAATCAAAAAAAAATTAATCAATCATTCTGGCCTAGCTTTCCTCTTCCCAGGACTGATACTATCCAGTTTTGTCAATCCCCCAAGCATAGATCATCCAAGTGTGCCATTCAACCCATCTGAATTAAACCGCAACACGATGACGATTGGTCAATCCATTGGATGGCAAACAGAGGCATGGGATGGTCAATTTATACTAAATTTCACTACCACGCCAAATATTGTGGATATAAAAGGCCAAACCCCTCTCATGTGGGCTGCAAAAATGGGTGATATTGAATTGGTGCAAAAACTTTTAAATGCTGGAGCAAATGTTAATATTGAAGATTTATGGGGACAAACAGCTCTTTTGCTGGCCATTCAAAACGGTCATCGGGAGATCGTCTCTCTTCTCCTCCACCAAAAATATCCTGACTCGATGGGTTAGAAACGGAATCCCAACAGAATGATCCATATCGAAAACGCTCAAAAGGCCTTTGGCGCCCAAATCATTCTGAATCAAGCCTCCGTGGCCATCCACCCTCGGGAAAAAATTGGTCTGATCGGTCCAAATGGAGTCGGTAAAAGCACCGTTTTGCGCCTCATTGAAGGCTATATGGAACTGGATGGCGGCTCTATACGCCGTCGAGGTCATATTCGCATCGGAAGTTTGGCTCAAGAGCTGGCCTCCTCCAATCGCACCATTCTCCAAGAAACCCTCTTTGGCGACCAGGAACTCATTCAACTGCGCCAAGAGCGAGAAACGCTTCAACATCTATTAGAACAAAAATCTCCCGAAGCTGAACAAAAACAAAGATTGACGCGCTGGGGCGAGGTGGAACATCGTTTACAAGAGATTGACTCCTATGACGCCGAAGCCCGCGCTGGAGCCATCCTTTTGGGCCTGGGATTTACTCCTGACGAACTCTCCCTAGCGGTCAGCTCCTTTTCCGGTGGTTGGCGGCAACGTCTGGCTTTGGCACAGTTGCTCTTTTCCCGCTCCGATCTCCTTTTACTCGATGAACCCACCAACCATTTGGACCTGGAATCGGTCGCTTGGTTAGAGGGATATTTGGCCAACCTGCCTGGCACTTTAATAATTGTTTCGCACCATCGCGCCTTTCTCAACCGGGTGACTGGCATCACCATTGAATTGGAAAACGGCCTGCTTACCCGCTATGTCGGCTCTTTTGACCACTATATAGAAGAAAAGGCCACCCGTTTGGCAAGCCTCGAAAAAACCGCCATTGGTCAGCAACGCCGCCGGGATGAACTCGAACAATTTATCAACCGTTTCCGTGCCAAAGCCACCAAAGCCCGACAGGTCCAAAGTCGCATCAAACAACTCGACCGACTCCCGCAAGTAGAGCGCGGGCAAACACACACCAAAACCGTGCGCTTTAAACTGCCAACCCCTACCTCCTGCGCCCAATTGGCTTTAACCACTCGACATCTCACCATGCAGTTTGAAGAACATCTGGTTCTCGACAACGTCAACCTCACCATTCAACGTGGGGAAAAAGTGGGACTATTAGGGCCAAACGGAAGCGGAAAAACCACCCTATTAAAACTCCTCTCCACCACCCACCCCCCTTCGGAAGGCGATGTGATGGTTGGTTCAGGTGTTAAAATTGCCTACTTTGCCCAACACGCCATGGACGCCTTAAATCCCGATCAAACCATTTTGGATTCAGCCTCCCAGTCGGCTCAGCCAGGAACCCCACCCCAATTAATTCGCTCTTTACTCGGAGGATTTTTATTTTCAGGGCAAGCGGTTTTTAAACAAATTTCGGTGTTATCCGGTGGCGAGCGGGCCAGATTGGCGTTGGCCCAACTTTTCCTCTCAGGAGCCAATCTGTTACTTCTTGATGAACCCACCAACCATCTGGATATGGCCTCCAGAGAGGCCATGGCCGAAGCCCTAGAAGAGTATCCCGGCACCTTGATTTTGGTCTCTCACGATCGAGATCTTTTAGAGAGCGTCTGCACACGCTTTTTAGTAGTGGGACAAAAAAAAGCGATCCCTTTAGAGGTTTCCCTGGCCGAATATCTGGAAAAAGTCCTCTCAACACGAGAGAACAAAGACAACATAAAAGAAAAAAAATCAGCCAGCCTACGCCTAGATTCTCGACAAATGCGTCAACAACAGGCCCAAATTCGCAACGCCCTGCACAAAAAAACCCTCTCCATGCGCCAAAAAAATGCCCTCTTGGAAAAAAAAATCCAACAATTAGAAGCCGCCCAAAAACAACTCAACAATCAACTCAACAATCCAGACCTTTATGAAGAATCAAAAAAAGGCGCGCTACAAGAATTGTTAATAAACAACCAAAAAATTACTCAGGAGCTCAAAGAGGCCATGGAGCTATGGGAGGAGAATTCTTTGCTGATTGAAACCCACGAAGAAGAGGCGCGTTTGATGATGGAAAAACTTTAATATTTTGACTCAATCAGAAGGCATCTATTTAACATACTGAATCCTAAACTCTTTCTCTCTTTTTTTCTTTCATGACCTGTTCGCTATATCGTTCCAACACGTTGAACAATATCTTTTTACGAATCGGTTTAGATAAATATTCGTTAAACCCATTTTGCATATAATGTTGGGCCTCTTCGGCCATGGAATGGGCAGAGAGAGCAATGATAATCATTGGTTTTCTTTTTGTTTTGGACTCCCACTCTCGAATCTGTGCCGTGGCTTGTTGACCATCAACGATCGGCATTTCAATATCCATAAGCACCAAATCAAACTCTCCCTCTTTTGCCAATTGAACCCCATCTACGCCATCATTGGCCATGGTCAATTGGTGAGGGGTATCTTTTAAATAGATGTTAATCAAAAGACGATTTTCTTGCATATCTTCGACCAACAATATTTTTAAAGGATAAATCTCTTTGTTTGTCTCTTTAG
Source organism: Magnetococcus sp. DMHC-6 (assembly GCA_039908535.1). Classification (GTDB taxonomy): domain Bacteria; phylum Pseudomonadota; class Magnetococcia; order Magnetococcales; family JADFZT01; genus JAMOAW01. The sequence goes on from JAMOAW010000004.1 coordinate 15,135, forward strand.
ATAAAGAAGGCGAAAAATTTTTTAAATCCGGCGGGGTGGTAGGATGCAGAGGTAGGATAAAAGAAAATTTACTCCCCTGACCATAAATGCTTTCTACCCAAATTTTGCCCCCCATCATCGTCAAAAGTCGTTTGGTCAAAGAAAGACCTAGACCAGTGCCACCATAACGCCTTGAAAGTCCAGAATCTGATTGGGTAAAATCTTGAAAAATAATCTCCAAATGCTCTGCCCGGATACCAGGACCGCTATCAGAAATCTGACACAACATCATGGGTGGGGTATCATCACTTTGACCTATATCCACCACGACCCATCCCAATGTGGTAAATTTTAACGCATTGCCGATAATATTAATAAGACATTGACGCAAACGCTGAGCATCGGTAAGGATCCATTCTGGAAGGTTAGGGTCTATACGTAATTCCAAGAGTAACTCTTTTTGGCAAGCCAATACGTTAAGCAAATCCACGACCTCTTTACAGAGCTTTCCTACCTGTGTAGGCTCTGTAATGATTTCTAATTTTCCCGCTTCTATTTTGCTTAAATCAAGAATTTCATTGATCAATTGTAGCAGATTGGCACCAGCATTTTTCAACATGGTGAGATAATATTGATGTTCTTTATTGGTGATGGCTTCAAACAAAAGGTCACTCATTCCCAGAATAATATTCATGGGAGTTCGAATTTCATGACTCATGACCGCTAAAAAATCGCTTTTTGCCTGATTGGCCTTTTCAGCCTGCTCTTTAGCTTCTAACAAGGCGGTTTCAGCCTGTTGGCGTTTGGTGATATCGGTAAAAACCCATACCCGACCTTGGACACCTTCACTTTCTGGTAATGGCGCAGAATAACAATCAAAAACACGTCCATCATTAAAGAATAACATGTCGGAATCGGTTTTTTCGAATTGATAAAGCCTGCGCACCTTCTTGAGAAAAAGTTTTGGTTCTTTAATTTGAGAAAGAATACATCTGAGCAGCCGACTTCTCTTTTTTTCCAGCATAACTTCAGGGGGAATTTTCCACATGGTCATCAACCGGCTATTGGCTCGCACAATCCTCCCCATTTTATCCAAAATCAGAATACCATCCAAAGTGGCTTCAAAGGTAGCGCGTAGCAGCTCTTCTGTCTTAAGCTTTTCACGGCGATTTTCATACCCCACCATCAGTTGTGTACAGGCTGAAATCACCGGTTCGAGATAGGCCGTGATGGCAGAATCATATCCTTGCGGACGATTGGCTAACCCCAATATACCGATGATTTTCTTTCCGTGTTTGACAGGCAATCCCAAAAAGGCGTTTAATGGAGGATGACCAGGGGGCAGACCACAGCTCCGAGAATCGGTGGATGGATCGTTGGCAATCACCGGAAACCCGGTGTGGAGAGGTTCGGCATACAAACCGCGCATTTTGCTAAAAGAAAATTCAATGCTCCTCTGTGTTCCAAAAAAGTCTTGATTGACTGAATCCCATTCCATAGTATTGATCGCCAGGGGCTTAAAAATCCGCTGCCCTTTTTCGCCTTCTTGGATGGCGGCGATAAATCCAATATGGCTGTTGGTGAGCCTGAGAATCTCTACAAGTAAAGTTTCAAAGACCTTACCAAAATTGGAATCTTCAATGAATAGGCCTTGGATGCGGTTGATGCAACCCACTTGCAACTCCAAGCGATCCTTGGCATTGAAAAGTTCAATTTCAATACCCTTTTGTGCCGATATATCCTGAATGTGCGCAACAAAATGGAGCGCATTTCCCGCTTCGTCTCGAACCAAAGAAACGCAGATCCGCGCCCAGATAAGATGACCTTTTTTGTGTAAATAGCGTTTTTCCATCTGATAATTTGCAAGATTCCCAGCCAACATTTGCCGCACGTAAGCGCAATCAATCTCTAAATCATCGAAATGGGAGAAAAATTTAGAATTGCTCGCCAAAAGTTCCTCTTCTTCATAACCAACAATGGTACACAAGGCTTGGTTGACCTTAAGAAATTGGCCCTGCGGAGAGACTAAAGCCATGCCAATGGCCGAAGTCTCAAAAGCACCTCGAAAGTGAGCTTCACTGACTTTAAGTTCATTCAAGGTGATTGTTTTAGCAAGGTTGGCGGCTTCGGCGTTTATTTCAGCCAAACGGCGTTGTCGCACTTCGTGTTGCAAAGAACGCAAACGAAGCAAAACGATGGTCAACAGTAAAAAAAAGAGAGTGCCGACCATGGCGGCATATTTATAAATTGTTGCACTAGGCACCACCTGAAACGGCACCTCCACCCCAACGGTTTGAGCATCGACCTTAACAAGATCAACACTAAAACCCTCCGCCTCCCTATTTTGATTGACCATGGTCAAGAGGGGATAAGCCTGTGCGCTGCCGATATGCAATTTTTTTTTCTGCTCAAAGCTTTCCGCATGGGCAAAGATTGGCATGAATATGCACAAAAGAACCATCCACTTGTGCCATTGAAAATTCATCTTGATTTACCCCTATCTAAAACAGCGGTCTAGGAGAGGATAACTTCTTCTTTCCATATCGCGAAGCTAAAATTTATTATCTCCATCAAGATTTTTTACTTTCTTTTCATGATTTTATATCTGGACAACGCATGTTTGATTGAACGCAACAATATTTTTTTACTCACATGACCTTTCACTAAATAGTCTTGCGCACCTTCGGCAACGGCTTGAATGGCTTGTTGATCGTCATCTCTACCGGTAAAAACAATGATAGGAATATCCAACCCTTTTTTGTTCAGCCTTACAAAGGTTTCGTCATATCCATGACTGTCGGTTAGATTGAGATCAAGCAGAATCAAATCAAATTTGGTTTGAAGCAGAAAGTTTTCCATCTCTTTGAACGAGGTGGCATGGGTTAATTTGAGCAATGGCGTTTTAAAAGCAGAGTCTGTTTGCTCCATAAAATTGTCCAACCACCCCTGAATGATGGAATAAAAGGCTATTTCATCTTCAACGATCAAAAAGTTCAGTTCCTCACTAAATGAGTTGAATATTGGTGTTGATTTTATGGCTTTTTCCTGTTGGATGGGTTCTATCGAAGTTTTCTTCTCTGAAGAGAGATATCCCATTTTTTCCATAGCATAGACAATAATTTCGACGGCTTGCTGCGGATCGATTTTATCGGTGTTTAGGACGAGATCATAGTAGGTACGATTGTTGGAATATTTTTTATACAGCTCTTTGAGAAAAAGGGATCTCTCCTTTTCGACGGCAATCAATTTTTGTTTGGCTTCCGCGAGGCTAATCCCTTCGCGCTGCGCAACGCGTTGAATACAGATGTCCTGAGTACCTTCAATTTGCAACCGAAATACATTGGTCTGTTTGGCCAAAATCAAACGCGCCCCGCGACCCACAATCACACCACCCGTTTTTGCAATGCCAAGAATTGTTTTAATGACATTTTTATAATAACCAGCCACCGATTGATCGGGTTTGAGAAACAAAGAATAAAGAAATGTGTCTAGTGCAGCCGGAAGTTTTTCATCCATCAGTGAGACTAATTTTTTAGTGGTTTTTGTTTTTCTAGCTAAATTATCGATCATAGAGTGACCGTAACAATTTACTTGAAGCCTTTCTGCCAACAGTTCAGCAATTTTACCACCATTTGATCCAAAATTTCTGGAGACCGTCACGACAATTGGTTGTTGATTTGCATGGGAGTGCAAAGATGTGGTGTAAACACCAGATTTAACAGCTCCAATAACTCCTGGAATAGTATCCATATCAATCTCCAATTTAAGTTATATAAATATGCTAGAGGATGATTTGATAGATTCACTCTCAATTCAAATTATCAAATCCTTGTATTTTATATTATCAGATTATTATGCAATATTTGCAAGATTTTTTTTGCAAATATTGTAATTTTTGCAATTTTTAAAATTTATTATAAAAACCAAGAAGATCCGACCAAATAGCAGCTCTCTTTGCTTGATGAGACCACCCCTCATTTTCATAATAAAGGGGCACCCTATCGGAAAACCTTATCGGATTCGCTGCAAGCGACGTTTCTAATATTTTGGAGATTGTTTGATTTTTAATATTTTGAAAATTTTTGGCATCAACTAGGCGAGAATCGACCTCTTTTTGAGAAGCCATAGACAATAGTCGAAATTAAAATCCGATTATTTTATTGAAACATAAGAATTTTTATATTGTAATGCGATCCACTCTTGATAACTTCCATCCATAATATTTCGCCACCAAGCAGAATTTTCCAAATACCATGCGATCGTCTTTCTAATCCCTGTTTCAAAAGTTTCTTCAGGTTTAAACCCTAATTGATTTTCAATCTTAACCGCATCAATCGCATAACGAAAATCATGACCAGGTCGATCTTTCACAAACGCAATCAATCTCTCCGAATTTTTTTTTTGTACATTAAAATTCGTCTCTTGGCGTTTTTCATCCATCAATCGACATAATAATTTGACAATTTTAATGTTTTCCCATTCATTCTTCCCCCCTATATTATAAGTCTCTCCAACCATACCTTTGTCAAGAACAACTTCGATCCCTCGACAATGATCCTCTACATAGAGCCAATCCCGAATATTTTTCCCCTCACCATAAACAGGCAACGCTTTTTCATGCAATATATTTAACAATACCAAAGGAATTAATTTTTCAGGAAATTGATAAGGTCCATAATTATTGGAACAATTGCTAATCGTTGTTGGCAACCCATAGGTATGATGATATGCCCGGACTAAATGATCCGAGGCCGCTTTACTGGCGGCATATGGGGAGTTGGGACGGTAGGGGGTGTTCTCTGTGAAAGGGGGATCCTCCGCGCCTAATGAACCATACACCTCATCCGTCGATACATGATGAAAACGGTGCCTTGCGCCGATACTCTTTTCGTCCAACCAAATTTTTTTTGCCACTTTCAACAAAACATGCGTCCCAATAACATTCGTCTCTATAAAGGCATCCGGCCCTAGGATAGAACGATCCACATGGGATTCTGCGGCAAAATGAATTATCTTGTTAATATTTTCCGTGCGTATCAAACTCTCAACCAAGGATTGATCGCAAATATTTCCATGCACAAATCGATATTTTTTATTCTCTTGAACAGCACTCAAACTGGCCAGATTACCCGCATAGGTCAAGGCATCCAATACAACAACCCGATCTTGGGGACGGTTCTTTAACCAATAACGGGTAAAATTAGAGCCGATAAAACCAGCTCCACCGGTCACTAACAGGTTATCCATGTTGGTTTTTCTCAACTCTCATAAGCATTTGACGTAAAGCCGCACGCCAATGGGAGGCACGACAATCTAAATGTCTCCAGGTCTCCGATTTATCCAAAACGCTATAATGCGGTCGACGCGCCGGTAGAGGATATTCCACACTTTTTATGGCCTTAATCGGTTTTGGTTCCGAAAGAAGCCCCAAAAGCAAAGCCTCCTCCTGGATAGCTACCGCAAAATCATACCAACTCGCCACCCCCTCATCCGACCAATGCAAAATAGAGGGGAGCGCATCCTTCCCGGTAATTCGCCAAATCCCGCGCGCCAAACCGGCCGCCCAAGTGGGTGAACCAATTTGATCAATGACAATACCCAACTGATCCCGCTGCTGAAGCAGGCGCAAAATCGTCTTGACAAAATTTTGCCCATATTCTGAATACACCCAAGAGGTGCGCACAATCACATAAGATAATTTTTCGGTCGCGGCAATCCGTTGCTCGCCTTGCCATTTACTGGCCCCATACACATTCAGCGGATGAGCTACGGCCTCTGTCTCGTAAGGTTGTGAATTGTAACCATCAAAAATAAAATCGGTAGAAATATGAATCAAACGAATATTCCGTGTTGCAGCAACAGAAGCCAAATATCCAGCCCCTTGCGCATTCACCGCAAAGGCCCTCTCGACTTGAGATTCTGCTTGGTCCACCGCCGTATAAGCTGCAGCATTGATCAAAACATCAGGGGCCACCTGACCCACAACCGTGCCCACCCTCTCTAGATCGGTGATATCCAATTCATCCCTGGATAATCCAGTGACCTGATACCCCTCTGGAACAGCGTGTAAAAGCTCGCACCCCAATTGCCCAGAAGCTCCAACGACAAGAACTTTCATGGGTAAAAGTCAGCCCTTTGCAAAAATTGACCCTCACGATCCTTTTGACTCAATATCGGCCCGCTTCCAGATACTAAGGGCCAAGATATCCCTAAATCAGGATCATTCCAAACAATACAACGTTCCAACTGAGGCGCATAAAATTCGGTACAACTATACAATATCTCGGCAACCGGCGAAACAACATAAAAACCATGGGCAAAGCCGGGAGGAACCCAAAATATTTTTTTGTTTTCAGCAGACAAATATGCCCCGACCCAACGACCAAAGGTACCAGATCCTCGGCGCAAATCCACCGCCACATCAAAAATTTCTCCTACAATCACTCGTAACAGCTTCCCCTGCGGCTTTTCAACTTGATAATGCAAACCACGCAAAACACCTTGCTTGGAGGAACTATGATTTTCTTGAACAAAATCAGCAGTTATCCCTCCTTGCAAAAAATCACGCTGGCTCCAAGTCTCCATAAAAAAACCCCTGGAGTCCCCAAAAATTTGCGGCTCAATCAACACCACCTCGGGAATCACCATTGGATTAAATTTAAAAGGCATCGTTATCCTTCCCTGATAATTCGCATGAGATATTCCCCATATCCACTCTTTAATAACGGAGCCGCTAGCCTCGCCATTTGATCGGCATCAATATACCCCATTCGATAAGCCACCTCTTCAGGGCAAGAGATCTTGAGACTCTGACGCTCTTCTATCGCCTTGATGAAACTCGACGCATCCGCTAAAGAGGCATAGGTACCGGTATCTAACCAAGCCGCGCCACGACCCAAACGTTCAACACGCAGATCACCCCTCTTTAAATAAACCTTATTCACATCGGTAATCTCCAACTCACCACGAGCAGATGGTTGAATACCTTCGGCAATAGAGACCACTTCGTTATCGTAAAAATACAACCCTGTCACCGCATAATTCGATTTCGGCTTGACTGGCTTTTCCTCAATATCCAATACTTTTCCAGATTTATCAAAAGAGACAACGCCATAACGTTCTGGATCACGCACATAATAACCAAAAACTGTCGCCCCTTGCGTCTGTTGTGCAGCCTGTTTTAAAATACCAACCAAACCTTTACCGTAAAATATATTATCCCCCAAAATCAAACAAACTGGGCTCTTCCCAATAAAATTTTTATCCAATAAAAAGGCTTGGGCCAAACCCGCAGGGCGTTCTTGAATCACATAACGAAATTCCAAACCCCATTGCGATCCGTCTCCCAAAAGTTCCTTAAAAGCAGTCTGATCTTTAGGGGTCGTTACAATCAATATCTCCCGGATGCCCGACAGCATCAAAATGGACAACGGATAATACACCATCGGCTTATCATAAACCGGCAATAGCTGCTTACTGACAGCTATTGTTAATGGGTAAAGCCGAGTTCCTGAACCTCCCGCTAAAATAATTCCTTTATAATTCATATAAAAAACCCATTCTTAACCAAATTTAATCCATCAAATTTATAACGCTTCACAAAATAAACAGCACAAAAATAACCTGTCAACAAAAAGGTCCATCGGAATTAAAATTTTATAAGAGGAGTATAGCAGAAAGGATAGAATAAACAAAAAGAATCATTCAAACTGAAAACCAAGACCATCGGCATCGACCCGAACAATTTGACAGCGAATATCAATACTCCGATCCCGTGTGTTCACCTGCACCCGACCAAAAGTGTGAAATAAATGCTCATGAATATATTTTTTCTCTATCTCCATAAAGAAACCCGACACGCTAAAATTGATCACATGTCCAGGAATCTTCTCCCCTGCGTCAGAAAAGAAAGTCGCGTTTCCTACATAATCCAATCGTACCGCCCGATGCTTCATTGTTTCACCAGACATTTTTTTACAGCAGAAGCCACTTAAAATCTCCCACAATGGTCTATAGACTCAAACAAATGCCCTGCCAAAACACCCCTCAACCCCGTGCATCTGCCAATGCAATTTCAGACTGTTCCAATAAATGCAGCATCAGACCTAACCGCCTATGGTGCTGCCGACTTTGAGAACGCAGTTGATCCATCCGCTCTCGGTAGCTCAAAATCACCTGCTTACGGATTTGTTGTAAATCACCCCCGCTCTTGGAGTTATTCACCGCCGCTAAAACCTGATCTCGTCGCTCACGTAACAAGGCTTGATAGGCCTCATTGCGTTCATCAAAGGCCACACGCTCTTTCTCAACCAATTCTCTGTAATAGACCACTTTCTTTTGCCAATAGATCGTCGGAGTCACATAACGTTGCAATGTCTCAATTAAACTATCACCCTGATAAATTTCAGGTTCAATTTGGATAGAACTCTCAAAACATCCAAACAGCACCAATAACACAGGAAATAAGAAAAACAGCTTTCGATAACCAGAAAGAGAACACCTCACGCATTGATCACCGCGTGGCATATTCGTTCAACTTATTTCGCAAAGTTCGAATAGAGATCCCTAAAAGTTCTGCTGCACGCGTTCGGTTTCCATTTACTTCATCCAATGTGCGACGAATTAAAAACTCCTCCATCTCCCGAACCGTCGTCCCCACAGGCATTCGAATTTCATCCTCATCCACTTCCCGATCCACGTCCTCTCTCATAACATGAATATCCAACATCAAATCATCTGCCGTTATTTCGGACCCCTCTGCCATAAGCAACGCGCGATGCACTACATTTTCCAACTCACGAATGTTCCCAGGCCAAGAATAGGAGTTTAAAACGACTAGTGCCTCTGTATCAAAAGGGATATCGTTGCGCAAAAGGTCAGCCGTGAACCGCTTACGAAAATGTTCCGCTAACAGGGGGATATCTTTGACACGTTGACGAAGAGGGGGAAGTTTAACAGGAAAAACATTTAATCGATAGAATAAATCTTCCCGAAACTGTTTTTGCGCCGCCCACTCCTTTAAATCGCGGTTGGTAGAGGCGATCACCCGCACATCCAAGGCCACGGTGGAACGTCCACCAACCGGATCTACCTCCTTTTCCTGCAATACCCTCAACAGTTTGGCCTGTAAATTTAAAGACATTTCGGAAATTTCATCTAAAAAAATAGTGCCACCGTTGGCCTGCTGAAACTTCCCCTTCCGATCCGCCAACGCCCCTGTAAAGGCCCCTTTGGCATGACCAAACAGCTCAGATTCCAATAAATTTTCAGGCAAGGCCGCGCAATTGATCGCCACAAACGGACCTTGACTGCGTTCGGAAACCTGATGAACAAAACGGGCCACCAACTCCTTCCCAGTGCCACTTTCGCCTTGAATCAAAACCGTCGCCTGTGAATTGGCTACCCGACGAATTTGTGCCAATAGGCGCAACATATTGGCATCAGCCGTTATAAAATGGCGCCCACGCCCCAGCTCTGGATCAAAATATTTTTCCGCAAAACCGCTCAAAACCCCTTGAATAATGGAATTTTCAACTGGCAATAATAAATAATCCGCAGCTCCTACCGCAATGGATTCCCGGGCATCGTTCACATTACCCTTGACCGCTACCACGACCACCGGCAGCCCTCGAAACAAAAAGGTAAACTCCCGCACCCGCTCTAATGGCGATGGCACATCCTCAAGTGAAAAAAAGACCATGCTGACAAGGTGTTCAGAAAGAAACTGCTTCGCCTCTTCCGACGTGCGCCGTTGTACCACTTGAAAGCCGGCCTCACGAATCTGACCTAAAAATGCACTAAAAATAGGAGCAGATCCACCGACCAAAAGAATATTTTTGTGCTTATCCATATCTCTATTGGTTGACCATTCCTAAATTCAGGGCCAATTGCGCCGCGTGTTCCTTCGACACTTTTGACCACAAGTTTTCTGGTGTGGATTCGGCAATACGCTTAAATTCTTCCCGCGCCGCTGCCAAATCCCCTTTTGCTTGTAGGATATCCCCAATTCGCATCCGAGCCAATGCTTGAATTTCAGAATTTCCCGCCTGCTCGGCCACTTTCTTAAAAATTGGCATCGCCCTTTCGGCCCCTTTCCACTGATACATCACCAAAGCATAATAATAATAATCCATGCCATCGGCCATGCCTTGTAGGTCAATCAAGCTCTCTAAGGCCTGAATAGACTGCAAAAAACGTCCACGGCCCTCCTCTGCTTGGGCCATCAACCGCAATTGATCCACCTGTTGAATCTTGTTTAAAATAGCCTTAGGAATCCGACTGACCAACCCCATCACCCCATCCCAATCCGCCAATCGGGCCTTGCGCTGGGCCTCTGCCAATCGTACTCTGGCTCCTGGAGCCGAAATCTGCAATGGATCTTCTGAACCAATAAGACCTAAAGTCGATCCCTTCTCCAAATGTTCACCAATATTCGTCAACTCCAAAGCCACCGGTTCTGTCGTCATCTCTTTCAACAGGGATACCCCACGCTCATATAGACCCAAGCGTTCTAAAGCCTCCGCCAATTGAATTAAAGCGGGCGCATACCCAGCCTCCTCACGCCAATCATTTCCGCACGCAATCGCCAGGGCAATGGCCGCCTCTGGATTGCCTTTTTCTAACTCTTTCCCCATTCCGGCAATCAAATTTTTTTTCTTTAACTCATTTACCCGCTCGACGATGGCATCTCGTGAAGTGAGGGTCAACAAAGTATTCAAGGTGTTGATTGCCTCAAGATGTTCCCCATTTTCTTCAAGCAAAACGGCCTTACTCAAATAAGCCTCGAACAGTGGCGCGGGTATATGGGTATTGGCGATCACCTTATCAAAAGCGATAAGAACCTCCTTATTACCCCTTAAATTAAGACAAAGTTGCTCATGAATGTCGGATTGCCCACTTTTTTGATCCCGTTCGGCGGTATTTTTACAATAGGCCTGCAGTTTTGGCTCTAACTGTAACCGTTTAATCCCCCCCCAAACCGCACTTTCAGAATCTGGAAATTCCGTCTGCAATCGATCATACAGTCGCGTTGCGGCATCCACATCCCCCATCTCTCCCCGAACCAAAGCCGCTTGCAAAATGGCTTTGGGAGCCAAATCCGCATTATGCGGATAATAACTCAATAACCGTGCATAATAATCAAGTGCCTCTGGGTAACGACCTTGAATAAAATAGCGATCCCCAACCTCCAGCAGCCAATCTGGATGATCGCCAATATAAGATTTATAACTCTCCGAGAGTCTATCCAAAATTTTTATAGATTCTGGAATCTCTCCACGGCGTTCTTTGAGACGAGACAAAAGGAACAACGCCTCCGCACTATCGGCCCCATGGTTGACATCGGCCTGCAACACCTCATTCAAAAGATACTCTGCCACGGCATCCCGATCCATGCTCCCACCCCGTTCATACGGGGTTTTGCGCTCTTTTGCATTTAAAATACAATCCAACTGCGTGGCGACCTCCCAACCGTTCTCTGCCTGTAATTCCACCCCCATCACCACATGCGCCCGCTCCAACCAGACTTTAGAGGAGTCTTTAGGCAAATTCGGATCACACAAAATCCCCAAAGCGGATTCAAACATGGAGGCTTGATTATACAGAGCCAATTGTTTCAGTCGATAGTCTGAATATCGATAATGGTTAGGAAAACGCGACAAAACTTCGTCCAATTCAGAGAGTATCCAACCCGGCTTCCAGTTCATGAGAATGGCTAAATCCAATTTTTCAAAATCAATCACTTCACGATTGGCCGTTTCGGGAAAAATCTTCTCCAAATTTTCCAAATAACCACGCGCTTTCGCATATTGACGATCGCGTTTTGCCTGTAACGCATTCTCCATATACCAAGCCTCATCAATCTCCTGCCCTTGCAATTTCTTCGTTTTTGGATCAGGAACAAAAATTGGTATCAACCGATTCAGAGGATCGGGATGACCCTTTTCCAACGCCACTTTGCGCCGATCCAAAATAGCCTGCGCCTCCATTGCGCGATTGGGGGTATCTTTGTTTCCTTTCGGACGCAATTCAATAATAAACGTGCCAGCCTCAGAATTGCGATAAAAGCGAACCGCATCGGTCGCTCCATCCATACGCACTTCCATCTCTACCTGGGCATTGGGAAACTCTTGCACCAAAATCCGCTCGGCCAATCCTCCAGGTGCAACTGGACGCCAACTCGGGCCCAGATGCGTTCCCTGCCAAAGCAATCGAACAATACCCGTCGCATAATCCACCGAATTTTCCACAAAGCCACTACCCGTATAAGAAAAAATCACCAATGTCCCATCGCGTCCAGGAAGAGTTAACCCCTCCAACATGCGAACAGGTCCCACCATCGACACTTTGGACGAACGTTGAATTGCTAAACGATATTTTCGTCCTTTATCGCCATCAAGATCCCCCAAATATTCCTGATATCCCAGTGAAGGCTCTTTTAGCACCAACGTCAAATAAATACCCATCGCCACCCCTGGCATCTCTCGCACCGTCGCCTCTTTGATCCACTGGCTCTGGGATAGATCAAAATTGGCAAACGGTAACGCCAACAATCCTGGAATAGAGACCTGCAACGTCGTTGCATCTAACAAGATGGCTCGTGGAGGGTCATATCCATCTGGAGCCTGAAAGCTAAAAATCTCTGTCTGGCCCTTATCTTCGGTCGCATAGTTCAGCGATGAAAAAAAGGCCATCGCCGATCCAGAAGTGACAAAATAGATAAGAATAGATACGATTGAAAAGAAACTATTCATTAGATACTTTTTTTTCATGCGTTTTCTTTTCATCCCCTCTTACACCTACCCCTCCATCTGTTCCAACCGTTCCAAACCCTTTTTCTTAATTTTTTCCACCAAGGTGGTGCGGTTAAGATTTAAAAGACGAGCGGCTTTGTTTTTATTCCAACCCGTGCTATCCAAGGCAGATAAAATTAAACGATTTTCAAAAGTGGCTACCTCTTGATTGAAATCAATCTGATCCTCACCATTGTGTTGGATTAAAAAATCAGAGGCAGGGATTGACAATTCAATACCACTGGTTTGATAATTTCCCTCGGTCAATTTGACAGGAAGATCTTCCATTCGTACCTCATCATCGGCCAAAATGGTCAATCGCTCCATGAGATTTTCTAATTCACGCACATTACCAGGCCAATGGTAATGTTCAAAGGCTTCAATCACCTCTTCACTGAGCTTAACCGATTCCCGATCCTGACTCTTGGCACTTTTATCGAGAAAATGGCGCGCCAACATGAGAATATCACCACCCCGTTCTCGTAACGGTGGAACCAACAGCGGCACCACATTCAGACGATAGAAAAGATCCTCACGAAACCGACCTTCCGCCACCTCTTTTTCTAAATTTTTGTGTGTCGCCGCAATCACCCGGACATCCACCTTAACCGATTTGACCGATCCCACCGGCTCCACAACCTTCTCTTGAAGAACCCGGAGCATTTTAACCTGAAGTTTTGGACTCATGTCACCAATTTCGTCCAAAAACAACACCCCGCCATTGGCCAGTTCAAACCGACCCACACGGGTAAAGGCCGCGCCAGTAAAGGCACCTCGAACATGACCAAAAAGTTCTGATTCCAGAAGATCCTCTGGAATAGCCCCGCAATTCACCGGTACCAACGGGAAATCCTTTCGAGGGGAAATCTGGTGAATGGCACGGGCGATCAACTCCTTACCCGTCCCACTTTCACCGTGGATAAGTACCGTAGAATTCGTGGCTGCCAACCGCTCGATCAATCGAAACAGTTGCTGCATACAAGTAGATTTTCCAATAATACCATACATATTGTCGGACCTTCACCTCCATGGCGTCATCTTTGTCAAACTCGACGTCGGGATCACCTTCGTTACGTCAAAAATCTAACGGTACAGTACGACGAAAAGGAACCAATTTACAAGCCGAACCACACATTTTTTAAAAATAATTCTTTCCATTAACCATTAATTGACACAAAATCACCTTGACAACACAAAAAGTGCCCCGATTTCAACACCCAATTAAACATTTTTCCCGTTATTTTTCAAAGCATAAACATAGATATCAATCCAACAGATATCGCTCATTTATAAAAAATCAACGATAGGTTATAAAGGACGTATTACGCAAATTCCATGCCTAATTATTTAAAAAAAAATAGTATTCCCCAAAAAAACCTATCCAAAAGCAGAGGTTAGACCATTTTCCTTGTTAAATTTTCAGGTATACTAAATGGACTATGTCAAAACTTAAACCAATACCAACCGCTTTACTCAAAGACTTTCTCTTTTGCAAAGAGTTTGTCCGCAGCCACAGCGAAAATTTTCCGGTGGGATCGCTCCTAGCCCCGCGCCGACTGCGTCCCCATTTGCACGCCATTTATGCCTTTGCCCGTTCCGCCGACGACTTTGCCGATCTGCCAGGCCGCAATGCCCAATCCCGTCTGCAACTCCTGGATTCCTGGTCCCAACGCTTGATCAAGGCCGAAGCCGACATACCCGATCATCCCATTTTTAACGCCCTCTCCTATACTATCCGGGCCACTAAGTTACCCACTTTACCCTTGCATCATCTGCTCACCGCTTTTCGCATGGATGTCACCAACAAACGTTACGACACATTAGAAGAGCTTTTTGATTATTGTCACTATTCGGCCAATCCAGTCGGTCGCATTCTTTTACACCTGGCCAATGAACAAATCTATGAGGTCGCCGCACCAACCCCAGCAAAATTTTTGCTCTCCGATGCCATCTGTACCGCCTTACAATTGACCAACCACCTGCAAGACCTTGGCGAAGACTCGTGGAGTGGCCGTCCGCTCTATATACCCAAAGAGAAAATGCAAAAATTCGATGTAGACGAACAAATGATCCTCTCCAGACGTTTTTCGCCCAATATCGGCCATCTCATGCTTGAGATGATCGCCATAACCAGAGAGCTGTTTTACACCGGTGAACCCTTGCTCCATACCGTTCCTTGGCCTCTCAACCTAGAGTTATCTTTTATTTGGGAATCTGGCATGAACGTCTTGGATCTCATCGAAGAATCTGGTGGGAATACCTTACGCGTGCGCCCCAATCTCTCCACCAAAGGCCGCTTTGCTTGTTTCCGCAAGGCACTACAACGGGTTTTATCATGAACCCGGATCAATATTGTCAGCAAAAAATCAGACATTCTCACTCCTCATTCCATTACCCACTGCTTTTTCTTCCAAAAAAACAACGGCAAGCCATGTATGCTCTCTATGCTTTTTGTCGCGAAGTGGACGACATCGTTGACTTGGGAAAAACCCCCGATATCAGCCGAATTAAAATTGCTTGGTGGCAAAAAGAGATCATCGACACCTATGCCGGAAGGCCGCACCATCCCATCGCCTTGGCCCTGGACACGGTGATTAAAAATTATCACATTCCCCAACCCCTTTTTTTAAAAATTCTCCACGGCATGGAGATGGATCTCAATAAAAACCGCTACAAAAACATAGAAGAGTTGCTCCATTATTGTGACCATGTCGCGGTTGCAGTCGGAGAAATTGCCATGCATATTTTTCTGCCGCCGCAAACCCACCCTCTTGTGCAGGCAACGTTAACCCACGATTTTGCCCACCACCTGGGATTAGCACTCCAACTGACCAATATTTTGCGTGATATCGCCGAAGACGCCAAAATGGACCGCATTTATCTTCCCCAAGATCTTCTGTGCCAAGAATCGGTGCCAGAAGCGACGATTCAAAACGGTATTTTTCATACCTCTTTAGAACGGGTTTTAATGGCACTTGGCGAAAGAGCCCAACAGCACTATCAACAAACCTGGCAACTGACCAACCAATTTAACGATAAACGCCCCCTGCTTCCCGCGCTTATCATGGCAAGACTCTATCACACCATTTTAAATCAATTGCAGCAGCACCATTTTAATCCCTTTACCCCGATCTCTTCTCTTACCACTTTTGCGCGCCTTCGCATCGCTTGGCAAACTTGGGTTGCGTTGCGTCGACCAACCTTTTATATCCAGTGATTCCCCCCTCCTCTTGGCCAAAATGTGATGTATTAATTCTTGGGGCTGGCGTGGCTGGATTGGCGGCAGCGGTTTATCTGGCACGATCTGGACTCAAGCCCCTTATTCTGGAGGCATCCAAATCTCCCGGTGGTCGGGCTCGCTCTTTTTTTGATCCAACTTTTGGCACCCACCTAGATAATGGGCCACATCTGCTGGTAGGGGCCTATCATAACACCTTAGAGCTGTTATCTATTTTGGGCAGTACGAAACTTTTGGGAGATCCCCAAAAGGTAATCTACACCTTTTGGGCGTCAAAGAGCGGATATCAACATCTCAATTGCCCCAACTGGCCAGCCCCCTGGCATCTACTGGCCGGATTGATCCATTTTACCCCATTGACAAAATCAGATCTTTGGGCGGCCTGTCGTCTGGCTCCTGCGCTGCTTACACCGTCGTCGCAACTGGAGGGGATGAGCGTTGATTTTTGGCTGACACGGCAGAGAACAACCGATAGATTGCGTCAATGGCTTTGGGAACCCCTCTGTTTAGCCACCTTGAACGAACCTACCCAGCGCGCCAATGCCGCCTTGTTTGCCAACGTATTAAAAAAAATGTTTTTTTCCGATCGGCAGATGGCCCGACCTTTGTTTCCATGTCGCCCTTTGTCCGAAATTTTTTCCATCCCCGCCAGAGAGTATCTGCAAACGCATGGTGGAGAGATATTGTGTCAGCAACGGGTAACCGCGCTTGAAGCCCACAATAATCGCATTCACACCCTCCATACCCCCAACGGAAGCCTTACCGTAACCACCCCCATCATTGCCACCCTCCCTCCCCACGCTTTAAGCAAAATTCTCCCACCCCTGACACAACACCCCTCCTGGACACATTTAAACACCTCCCCCATTGTCACTGTACATTTGGGTTATACCACCCCTTTCACTCCTCCTGCGCCCATGTTGGGTCTGCCTTTTATGGAGAGCCAATGGCTCTTTTTTCCACCCGCAGATCCCTCCAATGACAAAAATCTATTTCGCATCAGCGCGGTCATCAGCGGTGCCCATGCCCAAGCGCATGATTCGGCCCAACATCTTATCCAGAGAGTACACCAAGAGGTGGGCCAAATTTTTGGCCAGCTTGCAGGATCCACACCGCAAGCCATGCGGGTGATCAAAGAGCATCAAGCCACCTTTTCCGCTACGCCTGGATCCTCTGCGCGACGACCTAAACCACGGACTCCCTGGCATAATTTTTTTTTAGCAGGTGACTGGACCGACACCCAATTACCAGCCACCCTTGAAGGGGCTGTGGTCAGCGGACAAAAAGCAGCCCTCCTTGCGATGAACCAATTGCCTTTTAAGTCGTAAATCTGGTAAATTTCCTAACGCGCTTTTTTTTAAGTTCACACTTGACACCAACCAATGGCCAATCATGATCAGACGACCTTTTTTTGTTTTATTGTTAATTACGCTTTTTGCCACCGGTTGCAGCACCACTGAAGAGGCCATCCAACCCGATATTCCAGCAGAAACGCTCTATTTAACTGGAATGGAGGCCTTAAAAGATGGACGTCATAAGACCGCCAGCAAAAACTTTGAAGAGGTCGATCGCAAACATCCCTTCTCACCATGGGCGACCAAGGCGCAGATTAATCTCATCTACAGCCACTACAAAGAACAAGAATTTCCAGAAGTGATCAGCTCTGCCGAACGTTTTATCCGTCTGCACCCTCGTCATCCCCATGTCTCTTATGCCTATTACATGCGCGGGCTTGCCCATTATCAACAAATTTCTACCGCGTTGAAGGATCAATTACAAACGCGTGAGGCGATGGTGGCCTTCCAAGAGGTGATATCACGCTTTCCCCAGAGCGACTATGCCTGGGAAGCCGAACGAATGCTCAATCTGTGTCGTTTTCGTCTAGCCGAACAGGAGATTGTTGTTGCCCGATACTATTTAGACCGGGCCGAATATATTGCCGCCATGAATCGATTTGCAAAAATTATTGAAAATCCACAATATAACGATACACCTTTTGTAGAAGAGGCTCTCTTTAGTCTCTCATTGGCCTCTATTAAATTGGGACTTCAAGAAGAGGCTAAAAATTATGCAGCGGTATTAGGACACAATTTTCCACAGGGTCCTTATTATCAATGGACCTATGGCATGTTGGAAGGAAATCGTCTAATTTCCAAATCTGAATTGCAAAATTTGCGCCGCGAGGTGGCCTCTGGTAGCCTATTTACCCAATTTTTTGAAGGTCTTAAACCAGGAATGCCCAGCGGTATGACAACCCCTGATAAGCCATAATTTTATCCTCATCTCAAGCACTAGGGGGGCACAAACCGCCCCCCCAGGGTTTTGTTTTTGGGCACGCCTCAATACCGTCTCACACGTAGTTAGACTCATGAACGAGCAAACCAATAGTTCCAAATCAAATAAGAAATTTTTTTTATCGATAATAGACATCAACAATTTCCTTATTCATAAAAATCTGTTAATGTAATATATTGTTAATATTTTAAATCAATAAAAAAAATATGAGAGGAAAGTAAATAATGTCAATTCAGAATATAAAAATCAGCACCAGATTGAATGTTGGATTTGGTATCGTACTATTGGTTATGTTATTAGCCTTTATGATCACATACAATGCCATACTGAATACTCAAAATTCTGCCATTCAAGTGCAAAAGGAGTCCCTTCCTATGGCATTGGAGGCAAAAAACATGCGCATTGCGGTTATCGATATTCAACAATGGCTAACCGATGTTTCGGCCACCCACAATCCCGATGGTTTTAAAACTGCGGAGGCATCCTCAATTCTTTTTAAAAATGGCATCACCCAATTTCGTACGATGTACCAAAAAGAGAACAACTCTGAAGAATTAAAAAAACTGGAGGATCTGGACAAAGCATTTGATATCCTATATGCAGTCGGCACTAAAATGGCCAACTCTTATATAAAAGAGGGTTTAGAGGCCGGCAATGCCATTATGGAAGAGTTTGACGGGGCCTCGACAAAGCTACAAAGCTTAATCGCTAAAATGGTTGAAAACCAAGTAACCGAAGCTCATGACAATACAAAAGTAATTGTTGATCAAACCGATCAAGTGATTCAAATATTATTGATTATGGGGACGATTGCCATTCTCCTAAGTGCAACCATTGGTTTTATTCTGACCAGCTCTATTTCTAAGCCATTGTTCATCATTCAAGCCTTTTGCAGTGACCTAGCCCTTGGTGACCTCTCAAAATCTTGCCAAATTCATACACAGGATGAAATCGGTCAGATGGCTGATACGTTAAATCAAGCGATAGATAAATTACGCGAAACATTCCGAGAGGTCCAACAGGCCAGCATTTCCGTTGCCTCTGGTAGCACGGAGCTTTCCGAAACATCGCAAACCATGTCACAAGGGGCGGTCGAACAGGCGGCTTCTATTGAAGAGACCTCCAGTGCCATGGAGGAGATGGCCGCCAATATTGCTCAAAACACCGACAACTCCCAAAAAACCCAGTCTATTGCCACCAAAGCCGCCCAGGATGCCGCCGATGGTGGCAAGGCGGTCAATGAGGCGGTTACCGCCATGCGGGAAATTGCCAACAAGATCTCTATTATTGAGGAGATCGCCCGCCAAACGAATCTATTGGCTTTGAATGCTGCCATTGAGGCCGCTCGTGCTGGGGAGCATGGCAAAGGTTTTGCTGTGGTCGCCGCTGAGGTCCGCAAATTGGCCGAACGCAGTCAAACCGCCGCTGGCGAAATCAGTCACCTCTCGGCCTCTAGCGTCGAAGTCGCAGAACAGGCCGGAAATATTATGGTTAAGCTTGTTCCTGACATTCAAATGACTGCAAAATTAGTCGCAGAAATTGCTTCTGCCAGCCAAGAACAAAATCAGGGGACGGCCCAAATCAATCAAGCCATCCAACAATTGGATCAAGTTATTCAAAAAAATGCAGGAGCTGCCGAAGAGATGGCCGCCACTTCAGAGGAACTTTCTGCCCAGGCCGATATTTTACAATCCTCCATGACCTTCTTTAAAACTGGTACCGAGACAAAAGAAGGGGGCCCCCGTTCCCCCTCCCTCCCCCGCAAATCCCGACCAATGACAACAGCTGCCCCCATCAAAAAATCCAAGGCCTTGCCTCCACCCAGTCGTTCTTTGGGGTCAATTACTGGGGGAGTCAAACTGGATTTAGGCGGCGGTCAGACGAACATAGACAACGAATTCGAACGTTTTTAAAAGTTCATCTATCGGAAAAATAATAATCAAGACCTTGGAGGGCGGAGAACCGCCCCCCAATCCCCCCACCCTTCTTGTTTGATTCTTAAAAAAAAGAGGGGGTTTGGGGGATTCATCCCCCAGGGTTTTGTTTTTGATTGTTTGCCCGAAGGATATCATCTTTTCTCTGCGCTGATCTGGGATCCACCTATTTAAATAGAGCAGATTCCAGATCGTTTTTTTTCTTTTTCTAACGGTTCCTTCCTTTAAATTTAAATCGAATTTGATCATTCCTCCACGCACTCATGAAAAAAATTGATAAACAATATTATAAAGATATATAAAACAAAAAAAAATATATTTTTTGACTTAACTCCCCATTTGATAAAAATTGATATAAAAAATTTTAAATTAAAAATTGACATTTAGGCACAAAAGCAATTGACAACTATTTTTTATTTAAATAAAATCTTCTAAAAATTTAAAATAATTTTCACAAAGGAGGAAAAAAATGGCAGCTACAAAAGAAATAACCACACAAGCCATGATTGACTATGTGTCTAATGTTCCAGATGAATATTGGAATCAATTTTGTGAGTTGATGGACCAAGAACATATCAAACGTGAAGCCGAATTGCGCACAAAAGCAATCCATGCCGCCAAAGAAGCCGCCAATAAATATGGTTTTGCCGCTGAAGAATTGTTTGGTCTTTCATCATTGCGAACCAACACGGACCATTTAGACGATGACGATAAAGTACCGAGTTCAGCATTGGTTAAAATAAAAGAGATGGCTCCTGAAGGTCTTTATAATCCTAATGCTCCAGAAGGAAAGCAGAAATATTATAAGCCAGCAGATAAAGATCGTTGGGTTCGGGTTCCTGAATGGTTAAAAAATGATCTCACAGCGATTAAAGAGAAAGGTGGACGTTTTAACTCACATATTATTAAATCGTTATGCGATAAATATCCTATGACGATTTAAAACACGCTTTTATCCTGCCCTAGCGAATTGGATAAAAAATGGAGGCAATCTCATCACTGTCTCCATTTTGCCAAATTTTTTTTTGCATATATACTTTATTTTTTCCTGTTTTTTTCTCTGATTGAGGTAATTTTTTATGTTTTTTTTGCAGACTTATTTTTCCAAAATGGTTGCAACCCAAACCCGCCCGATAAGAGTTAACACATCTGAAATATTTTGGTCTTGGCTGGGATCCTTCTTGGGTATTGGCTTAGTGGGGTGGTTGGACCATTTTTATTTATCTGGGACAGATCTCACGTTGATGATTGGCAGTTTTGGTGCATCGGCTGTATTGATTTATGGTGCGCCCGCAAGCCCCCTTGCACAACCCCGAAATTTATTGGGTGGTCACTTGTTCTCTGCTCTTGTCGGAGTGACTATTTTTAAAATTTTTTCTGCCCAACCCTGGCTGGCCGCTGCCTTGGCCGTCTCCTTGGCCATAGTGGTCATGCATCTCACCTCTACCTTACATCCCCCAGGGGGGGCTACGGCTCTTATTGCCGTGATTGGTTCCCATAAAATTCATGCGTTGGGGTTTATATACGCCCTCATTCCCGTATTATTGGGGGCCTTTTTAATGCTCATCGTGGCGGTGGGAGTCAACAACCTCGCCAAAAATCGTCACTATCCCCTTTGGTGGTATTAAAATCAAAAAAGAAGCCTTTACCTCCCCTTCTCTTGCTCTAATGCCAATAATACCAATGCCAATGGATACTCCCAAGCCATAACATGGCCACGGGCAATCAAGTGGAGGAGAGCCCGTTCAAAATTGCGTCGACCGTCTACCGGGTTTGTTTCCCGGCCTCCATCAGACGGCTGAGCAATCCGAAAAAATCGGGATTTATCTCTTGACACTCGCCAAGCACGTCTCGCAATTGCATGGGCGTGAATTGTTCCATAGCCTCTTGGGACAAATCGGTCATGAACGATAAAACCCGCAAAGGGGTTTGGGGAAATAACAAATCCCCTACCGGATCACACTGTTTTTCGCTCTGCAACGACACCAGCCAGGCGCGAATCTCCCCAGCCGTCACCTCTCGAATCTGAATCTCCCGATTCTCTATCTTTTTGACTTTGATCATGCGCATGGATCTATTCTTTCATGGCTAAAAATATGATGCCCTTCGGGCAAAAAATTAAAAAAAAGTGGGGAGAATTTAGGGCGGTTCCCCGCCCCAAAAGTCTTGATTCTCATTTTCTGATATATTATCTTATTGGCGCAACTCCACCGTATACGGAGTGGTCTGCCCAGTCAGGGTCTCCAAAGAGCCAGAAAGTTCAATGCTGGTATATTCATCCGAAAGAAAATCCACCCCACCAGAGGGGCTCAACACCGCTTTATCAATCGTTAAAATGACATCGGCCCCATCAGCAAAATTTTTACCATCCAAAATCAAACGCGCTTTGATGGTCGGTTGGGTAGAGCCACTGATTTTATTGCCCGTGACCGCCTCATGATCATAATCAACATGCAACTCTTGGGCATCGCTGATGGTACCCCCTTCAAGAGCCTGAAGCAAACCAACCCGAAGATTGAGTTGATAATCAGTTCCTTTCACAAAAGTGGTGGTATCGGTCTCATCTTGCACCACCACACTGGTATTGATCAAATTACCCTTGGCCAGTTGTACCCATTTGCCCAATTTTGCCACCACAACTTCCCCAGAAACCGATCCAGAGGCCACATTCAAAACCGACTCATCCCCCAAAAGAGCGATGGAAAGGTTGGTTTTATTCAACTCATCCAACGTAATTTCAATCTTGGCAGGTTTTTTAATCTGGGCCGAATCCAGAGTTTGACCATAAGTATTGCGACCACGAGAAATCCGCTCCTTAATTTCGGTCTCCTCGCTGATCATCAGTTTGGTCGCATTACCCACATCCATCAATCCCGTGCTGTTCCCATCTTCATCCAGGCGATCCATATATAAGTCGCCAGATCCTAAAAATCCAGACATACCTACCTCCATTACAAATGATTGAATAAAAACCGATTGATCCAAAAAAACAATCCCAACTACCGGCGTTCCATGGTCAAACGAAGTTTATCCCCACCTGTTACAAAGTTTTAAGTAGAAATGAAACAGCAGCAACCTAAAGAAAACTAAAAATTTATCGCCCTTTGTCACTTGAAGAAATACCCTATAAATGATAACGTAATCATAACAATTTGTATTACAAATAATTTAACAAAAAAAATTTGGATATATTTATGCCGCAGGCACTGCCAATCCAGAATAAACCGCGTTTTTTTTCAATTGAAAAAAAAATTATCTCTATATGGATCGGATTGTTTCTTTTAGGAATGATTTTTCTTGGTTGGGCCTCCTACCGCTCTATTCATCAAGCGGCGGTCAAAAATGCCAAGGTGATTTTAGTTCACCAATTAATGGAGCTCAACTACGACCTCACCGAAATGATTCACTCATTCAATCAATTTATCCTAGTGATTGCCACCTCTTCTCTCTATCAACGCTATTTTGAACTCCCAGAGTCCCGCAAAAACAGCTACGACGATCAAGGTCATATTCTGTTTTCAAAAAAACAATGGACCATAAAAAATGAATTAGATAACTGGATTATAAATATACAAAAAAAAATTCCAGCCGTAGAGAGTTGTCTGATCGATAAAAGTGGTCAAGAACATAGTCGAGTAACCAAAGGAATCATTGCCCCACCAGAAGAGTATTCCAACTCTGAGACGCAACAGCCTTTTTTTAAGTCCGCTTGGGAAATCCCTCCTGAGACGATTCAGTTAAGCCCGCCCTATATCTCACCCGATACCAACGACTGGGTTTTAGCCTTTGTCACCCCTATCCAACTCAAAGACGGCAGCCGACCAGCCATCTTTCACAATGAAATCCCCCTCGCTCTGTTGCAAACCATGGCGAACCATTATAGCGAGGTTGATCGAAATTTTCCTGGGGCATCCAAAACAGCCGTCAACCAGGACGAATTCGAAGGTCTCAACCTAAAAACCACCTTTCAAATTATTGCCTTTGATGCCAACCAACAAGTGGTGATACATAGTCACGCCCATAGCCCGATTTCCCCTAATTCCAAAACAAAAAATTCCTTTCCATTATTGAAAGAGGTCACTCAAAACCCAGCATTGGCAACCAAATTGGCCCAAACAGCCAATGAAAATGTACAAATTATTCGTATGATGTTTCAAGGCGAATCCACCTATCTGGCCTTTTTACGTTCTACCATCCTCGACTGGACCTTAGTCGTGATCTTCCAAGAAGAAAAATTACTCCTGGGTGGAAATACCCTACGCCAATTAGGGACAAAAATTTTTACCATCGCCCTCCTCATCATCGCCATTGGCTTTTTGATGGCCCGTTGGCTGGCCCATCAAATCAGCCACCCCCTCGTTCAAATCAGCGAACTGGCCAATAAACTGGCCAAGGGAAATTATAATCTCACCTTTAATATTAATCTTCCCAAAGATGAAATTGGTCGGTTGGGGGCCAGCCTGGAGAGCATGAAAGAGAGTCTTGCTCAAAATACCCATAACTTGGAACAACAAGTTCGTACCCGAACCAAAGATCTCCGCTTGGCCAACGAACAACTGCAACATGTCATTCAGGAGCTTCAAACCACACGGGAAGAGTTGGTACACAGCGAAAAAATGGCCTCACTCGGTAAATTGGTGGCGGGCTTTGCCCATGAAGTCAATACCCCCATCGGGATTGCCGTTGGAACCATTTCCAGTATCCCAGACAACCTCAACCACATTCATACACTCTTAAAAGACGAAGAAGTCGATCTCAACGAATTGGAATATCACCTCAAAAAAATTCACGATGTCAGCTCCCTAGGCATGTCCAACCTGAAACGGGCCAGCGATCTCATCACCCGATTTAAGCGTACATCCATCGACCAAACTTACGAGAAATCACGTATTTTTAACATACAAGAGATAATTCAGGATGTCTTGACACCCCTGAATCACCGTTTTAAACGCACATCAATAAACATCACCCTAGAAACCCCACCATGCACAATCTTCAGCCAACCAGGTGTCATCAGTCAGATCATTACGAATCTTTTGATAAACAGCTTGATCCATGGCTTTGAAGATGGCAAAATACCAGGTCAAATCACGCTTACCTCTTCTTTAAATCCAGAGACCAAACGGTTTACCCTCCTCTACCAAGACAACGGGAAGGGTATGGAGCCAGAAACGCTCAAAAAGGCCTTTGACCCTTTTTATACCACCAACCGCAGCGGTGGCGGATCTGGACTGGGATTGTTTATCTGTTATAATTTAATTCGAGATCAACTCGCAGGCACCATCCACTGCACCAGTAAACCGGGAGAGGGTGTTCTTTTTCGTATCAATTTTCCAGTCAATGCAGAACATATGGCCTCTGATGAGGATAACGTTTATGTCTCGGAAAAATAAACATCAAGAGCTAGGGGGGCACAGAACCGCTCCCCACTCCTCCCATTTTTTTAATTCTTAAAAAAATGGGAGGAGTGGGGAATTCCAAAAAAAATCGGCGGTTCCATTATTAAAAAATCAAGAAAAGGGGTTTAGGCATGGAACTTGTCGACGAAATGACCGAACGCTTTATAAAAAAAAATAAGCTGTTTGTTTCCAAATCCGAATTTTTTGTCTTGCTGGGAGCTAAACTGTGCCAACAATTGGCAATCACCAAACAAACTCCCGTTGATCTCCTCACCCAAGCACTACTGCGCCACTGTGGGAACGCCTTTCGGGTGATGAAAGGGGGGCGATACCTCTATATTGCCCGCAACCTTGCCGATGATGTTTTTCTGCTCGACAAAATACAACGACAAACAAAACCCTTTACCGTCAAAGCCATCGGGCAAAATCTACCCCTGACCGTAGATCTATTTTATACCGCTTTTACCCAACTGTTAGAACGTCAAGAGGTGAGATGTATCGCACTGAGAAAATCCGATGGCATGCCCCTTTTCCAGACCACATCGCCTATTTCTGAAGAGGTCAAATCAGCCCCGCCTCCCCCCTCTTTGCCTCCTCAATCCGATCGTCAGAGCTTTCATCAAGCCTGCCTAAAGAGTGGACAAGGCCGCAATTTTATCTTTATCCATCAAATACGCTCTCATCTGGGATGGGAAAGAAAACGATTTGATCAGGTGTTGCAGCAGCTGCATAGCGATGGATTGATTTTACTCAATATGGGCGACCCCACTCAACTCTCAGCCACGCAATTACGCAATTCGTTTCAGGATAGCAATGGTTTCCTTTACCTTACCCTCAATTGGTTGGAGCCGCACGCATGATGCAAGAAACCATTCGACAACGGCTTCTCGAATATAACCCTTTTGCCTCGACCGCCGCCGCAGATCCTTGGGAAGAGCGGCTTACCGATGTTCCTTCCATCAATCGCGCCTCTTTTGAAGGCGTAAACCGCCTTTTACATCAACTTGGCCAACATCCCAAAGAACCTTTGGCGGCCCTGGTGTTAGGCGAGGTTGGCAACGGCAAAACCCATCTGATGGCACGACTTAGACAATCGTGCCATCAGACAACGCATCATTCTCCCTTTGCCTGGATATCCCCCCCAGAGAGCGGTCGCGAACCCTACCGTTATCTGCTCCGCGAAATTACCGATAGTCTGCTCCATACGGTAAACGGTCTTACCGATTGGCAACGACTGGCCATAACGCTGATTGCCGAAAATCGCCATCCTAACGCAACTCCAACCGAAAACAAACAACAGGTGGATAAGATTCAAAATCAAATCCATTCTGGACAAGCCCGCCCAAAACGGTGCTGGAAAAAGATGCAGGCTGGCCTTACCCGTTGGATGTCGCCTCAAGAGCGTGCTGTTGTGCAAATGATCGTCTGGATGATCGGTTCTCCCACTCTGCGCCGAACAGCCTCCGAATGGTTGCGTGGCGATATTGTCCATCCCAAACGACTCCCTTCCCCTTTCTCGCTCCACCAGGACCGCTCCGGGTTCACCTCTGAACAGATGGAAGAGGAGGCTCGGACCATTTTAATCTCGATTGGCCGAATAGTTAGCCGCTGTCACCTTCCGCTGCTGATCTGTTTCGACCGACTGGAAGAGCTGCGTACCCCTGCTCAAGATGTGGCGATGGATGTTATACTTACCTTTTTAGTCGATCGCATGGATGGGGTCTTGCCGGTTTTTTTTGCCCGTGGCCAATTTTGGGAAGGGCTGCGTCTGCGTCTCAACGCCCAGACCGTCAGCCGTCTCGAAAGCAACCGTTTCGAGATGACGGGTTGCTCCCGATCCGAAGCCAATGAACTCATCTATTGTCGTTTGGCAACGCTCTTCAACCCAGAAGAGATAGCCAATCTTTTTTTTGATCCAAAAATATTATTGGATCGCCTCACCCCAGGGGGACAACACAGCCCCCGTATTGTCATCACCCTGGCCAATCGTCGCTTACAAGAACTGCTCAAACAGGCCCCACCACAGAATGAACCAACAGAAAAATTTTTATTCTCTGCATGGGAGCGGCTCACTCAAAATCGCCTCACCCGCAGAAAAGAAGAACCTCGCTCTCCCGAACGTTTACGACGCATGGCCCACCTGTTTTTGCTCGGGACTGCCCCCGCCAATGAGACCGACTCCTCCGAAGTGGAAACCCCCACAACCCTCTGGTTGATAGAGAGTGCTTTTCATCACCAAACCCTCCTCAAAGAACTTCGCAAAGGGGTACTCTGGTTAGAATCACATCCGGGTGCCACAGCCCTCTATATCCGCGATGGCCGCGATGCCATTCCTAAAATGCCACGTTGGCCTCAGACCAATCACTTTTTGCAAGATTTTTTAAATAAGGGTGGCAAAGTGGTATCCCTCGGCTCGGAACACTTGGCCCGTTGTCTGGCCCTTGCGGATCTCTACGACGCCATACAATCTGGGGATTTTGAAACGAATGAAGGCCCCATCTCTTTAGAGACCTTTATCTCTTTTTTGCGCCAACATCTCTCCTGGGGAACCCAAGAGCCGCTTCCTACAGATTCCAAAAAAAATTCCCCAGAAAAAACGCCAAAACCAGAGCATAAAAAAAAAAGAGAAAAAGAGTCCCCAGAAAAAGAAAATCCTGACATGGTGATGGATGAAGAGGCTGAAGAGGTTCAAGCCTGCCTGATGGCCACCTTACGGGAGTTGAAATTACAGGTCGAGTTAGCCAAATGTATCACTGGACCGCGTTTCATTCGGGTATGTGTACGTCCCCTACTGGAACTGGGTACAACGGTAGCTAAGCTAAAAAAACACTCTGAAAATCTCCAAGTGGCCCTCAAGACAACCGTTGCCCCGCTCATCCGCAGTTACGCGGGTTGGGTCGGATTTGACATTCCCCGCCGTCAACAGACCCCTTTGTTATTGATGGATCTTTGGCAAGCAGGAAATTCCAGCCGACCGGCTTCTCCTGTGGCCTTTCCTTTGGGTCTCTCTGTGGAAGGGCATGTGGTGTGGGTCGATTTGGCCACACCAGAGAGTAGCAGCGTTTTAATTGGCGGTAGCTCTGGCAGCGGAAAGACCATTTTTTTGCAAAGTGTTGCGGTAAGCTTGGCCCGCTTTAGCTCACCAAAAGAGCTCTGTTTATTATTGATCGATCCCAAACGGGTCGGATTTAGCCGTTTACAACATCTTCCACATCTGGCCGTGCCCGTCATTTTAGAGGCCGAGGAGGCTCAAATTCATCTTGATCAATTAGTGACAGAGATGGAAGCTCGTTATCGACTCTTCGCGACCGCAGGGGTTGAAGATATCCTTGCCTTCCAACAAAAAGGCCAACATCTTCCCCATTGGGTAATCTTAATTGATGAATTCGCCGATTTAATGATCTCCACTTCAACCCAAAATTTTGGTGTTCGGGCACAACAAAAAACATTAGAGGGAACCATTCAGCGTTTATGTCAAAAGGGTCGTGCCGCTGGAGTCCATTTACTCCTGGCCACCCAAAGACCCGATGCCAACGTCATCACCCCCCTCATCAAAGCCAACCTGCAACTCAAAGTTGCCTTTAAAGTCACTACCGAACGCAACAGCCGCATTATCCTAGACGAAAGCGGGGCCGAACATCTGCTAGGGGGAGGTGATATGTTGGTCGGTGGCAGTTTGCCAGAACAAAGGATTCAAGGGGCCTTATTAAGTGCCGATGAAATTGCGCTGGCATCCACCTAACCAAACAGACTAACCTTGCTTCTTGATCCTTTTTTAAAGCTGAAGTAATAACTAAAAAACTTTCTCATACCAGTTCCGCGTGCGTTGGGTGATCTTTACCACCGACAACATCACTGGCACCTCCACCAGCACACCGACCACCGTGGCCAGGGCCGCGCCGGACTCGAATCCGAACAATCCAATAGCTGTGGCCACCGCCAATTCGAAAAAATTGCTGGCACCGATTAGGGCAGACGGAGCCGCCACACAGTGGACCACACGCAACTGTCTGGAGAGCAAATAAGCCAGACCCGCATTAAAATAAACCTGGATCAGGATCGGCACGGCCAACAATCCAATAACCAGGGGTTGAGCCAGAATCTGTTCGCCCTGAAAGGCAAAAAGCAACACCAAGGTGGCGAGCAACGCCGTCAGGGAGAGGGGGTGCAACCGGGTCAACAACGCGTTAAGGGCGGTTTGACCGCCAGTAACCAGCAAACGCATACGCCACACTTGGGCCACGATCACCGGCACCACGATGAACAACACCACGGAAAAAATCAGCGTCTCCCATGGTACGGCAATATGAGACAAGCCCAGCAGAAATCCTACAATGGGAGCAAAGGCGACAATCATGATCAGATCATTGAGGGCCACCTGACTTAAAGTGAAAAGAGGTTCCCCATCAGAAAGCTGACTCCAGACAAAGACCATGGCTGTACAAGGTGCCGCCGCCAAAATGATCAGACCGGCGATGTAAGAGTCGATCTGATCGACTGGCAACCACTGATGAAAAAAATGTCGGATGAAAAGCCAACCCAACAGGGCCATGGAAAAGGGCTTGACACCCCAATTGATGAACAGGGTAACCCCGATTCCTTTCCAGTGCGTCCGCACTTGTGAGAGCGACCCGAAGTCGATTTTGAGCAGCATGGGTATGATCATCAACCAGATGAGTAGAGCCACAGGCAGGTTGACGCGGGCGATCTCCATCCGTCCGATGGCTTGAAAAGGCTCAGGCACCGCATGGCCCAACAAAATGCCGACGCCAATGCACAGTATCACCCAAATAGACAGATGACGCTCAAAAAATCCCAAAGAGACACCCGCATTTTGACAGGCGGTGACTGTACATTGTTGGCTCATGAATAGACTCCTCACATACGTTAGTAACAAGACACCAGAACATGATGCCCTGCGGGCAAAAAAAAAAATCAAAGGCCAACCCCTGGGGGATGAATCCCACGACCCCCTCTTTTTTTTAAGACTTAAAAAAAAAGAGGGGGGGATTGGGAAAAAAATTAAAGGCCAAACTCTGGGAGATGAATCTTATAAGAATGCCTCCAAGGATGCCAACGCTCATACCAGTCATCACAGCGAAGTGCCAATGCACCGTCCCGGTCGGTCCGGCATGCTTAGCAAGCGCTCCCGATCCTCTTTGTAAATCTCCACTCCTTCAAGACCCTGGGCAACTGCCTGAATCAGCATCTTGGCCCATGGTGACAAATCTGGATGCAGTCTGTAATATACCCACTGTCCAACTCGACGGTCCTGCATCACATAATTTTCGCGCAACGTCCCAAGATGACGAGAAATTTTTGGTTGCATTTCACCCAAAGCATAGCCGAACTCGCAAACGCACAATTCTGTCTCCACCATCAACAGCAGCATCACACACCGCAGTCGGGTTTCGTCCACCAAGGATTTCATCAGGATTTCGGGAGTCAACATAAGCACCTCATATCTGTTTATTGATATATATACAAATCCGAATATGCTGTCAATCGCATTTTTACCATTTACCAATTTGCGTTCAATAAAAGTCTTATTGGAGGGGGCCGGGGAGCGTCACGCTCCCCGGCGGAGGTTTGGAGGCAGAGCCTCCAAGGTCTTGCTTTTGCTTTTAATTTTTTGCTATAAGGCGACGATAAGCACACGATGCGCGAGACAAGATTTAATTTTACCTATTTGATTGTAAATTGGTATAAACCTGTGAACCATCACATCATTATGATTATTTTCATCATACTACTCCCATAATGTTGTCTATGGAAACATATTTATGTATCGGAAAAACAAAAATCAAGACCTTGGGGGGCGGAGAACCGCCCCCCAATCCCCCCCCCTTTTCTTTTAATTCTTAAAAAAAAGAGGGGGTTTGGGGGATTCATCCCCCAAGGTTTTGCCTTTGATTTTGATTTTTTGCCCGCAGGGCATCATGTTCAAAGATAAAAAAATATCGTATATGATGATGTTTGGGCAGTAGGTCAGATTGTCAGACGTTGAAAAACTTTGCCAAGGCTCGGTCTAGAGTCCGTCAAGCTGACACTACTACTCTTTTTTTGTCATGTGACAAGCCCAGCAAAAAACTTAAACTTAAACTTAAACATCAACATTTATTTTAACCATTACAATCCCTGCGTTTTTTTGGCCAATCGTAATCTTTTTCTTTCAAGATGACGACGTAAAAAACGCAAAGTTAACACATATCCCAGCCATCCGCTAAGCAAAGCCCAGGGGATACACCCCAACATCAAAGGCCAACCATACTGGATCATCAGATCGATAAACCAATCCCAGGAGGCCTCAAAATGCATAAAGCTACCGTTGGCGGCCTCCATATTAGAGGATATTTGCGCGGCAGAGAGACCGGATAATCTTTCCCATATCTCAATCATCTCCCGTCCCGTTACCAGAAAAAGATAATAAACGGGAGGGACGGTTCCAACATTGGTCACAAAAGTCCAGGCACAAGCCACCGTCGGATTAAAATCCCATTTATGGCTGATAAAACGAACCGCACCCCAAACCGCCATCACCATACTGATTTGAAATCCCACAGTGGGCGTCATAGCAATAATAAGACCAACAGCCGATCCCCATGCCGTATATTCTGGAGGATGATGACCAATCAACATAGGACGTATTAAATGCTTTTTAGTCTGCACAACCGACCAACGCCACCACCACCCTAAACCAGAACTGGTCGAGGAATTTCTTTTAACCAAAGATGGATCTTGTGTCCCGTTCATTTATGTTCCTAACTTTGGGCTAAAAACGACGATAAAGAAAACCTGAAAGAGTCATTGTAAACTGATCATATAGAATTATATACACCGCACTCGAAAAACAGAAGATCTTCTAATCATGACCATTGCTTCTCTTTTTAATCGATTTTCTGACCTCTTCCATATCCAATTCCTGCGCATTTTTGATCAGTTCCTTTAACTCTTTTTCAGGTAACATACCCGCTTGTGAAAATAAAATGATCTTCTCTCTGAAAATCATCAGTGTTGGGATAGAACGAATTTGGAAATCCTCCGCCAATTCCCGCTCCTGATCGGTCTCTACCTTGCCAAAAACCACATCGGGAAATAGTTCGGAAACTTTTTCATAAATGGGTGCAAAAGATTTGCACGGACCACACCACCCGGCCCAAAAATCAATGATGACAATATCATTTTCCAGAACAGTCTGTTCAAAGTTATCACGGGTTAACTCAACGGTTGCCATTCCTTGTCTCCATTTAAATGTTGTGGGTCCCTTGCAAAAATTGAGAGACGATCTCCACCGCTCCCCTCTCCTGACTGGACAATAGTGTACGAATTTCTTGATATCCTGAACGTATGCGAGCAATTTGTTCCGAATCGGTCAAAAGGGTAAAAAGGTCATCGGCCAAAAGATCAGGATTGGCCATTTTTTGAATACGCTCCTTGACCAACTCCCGTTGCACCACCAAATTTGCAAGGGAGATAAACGGCACCTGTATGACGCGCCGTCCGATCTCATACGTAAAAAAATTAACACGATAAATGACCACCATGGGTGCATCCAACAACGCGGCTTCCAATGTGGCCGTACCTGACGCAACCAACGCCGCATCCGAAGCCGCCAACAACTCCTGCGTCATCCCTTGGCGTATCGGCCAGGGAAAATTTTCCACCTCTTCCAAAGAGAGATTCTCTGCCAAGGCCAATATAAATTGAACTTTCGATAACCTCTGAGCCAATTGATGACACGTCGAAACCATCACCTCTAAATGACGTTGCAACTCTCCAGATCGACTCCCAGGCAAAAGAACAACCAATTTATCCTGATTGGATAACTCCAATTGTTTCCGAAAATCAAGCCGTTTTGCCAGCTTCGATCGCGTTTTCTCTACCAAAGGATGCCCAACAAAAGTCACTGGCAGACCCGTTGGTTGAAAATAAATCGGCTCAAAAGGAAAAAGGACCAACAAATGGTCCACAAGTGAGGCAATCCGCTGTACCCGTCCCCGACGCCACGCCCATACCTGTGGACAAACATAGTGGATCACCGGAATATGTAACGCTTTCGCCCGTTTGGCCAACATAAAATTAAAATCTGGTAAATCAATGGTGATCAAAAGATCTGGCCGTTCGGCCGTCAATAAATGGGTTAAATAACGAAACACCCGTCGCAAACGGGGTAAACGATGCACCACTTCGACTATCCCGATGACAGAAAGATCGTTGATCCCAAATGGCCCCAACAATCCTTGCTCAGCCAAACGTGGCCCACCCACACCACATACCTGAATTTGAGGAAAATGTTCTTTCAGCCCTGCCAACAAATCCCCGCCCAATAGATCCCCTGAGGCCTCTCCGGCCACGATCATCAGGCGCATTTTATGAACGTCTGGATTGGATTGAAAAGCAAAGTCAAAACCCTGGGGGCACCCCCCCAGACCCCTTTTTTTTTAAATTCTTTAAGATCAAATATCACAGCTAAGAATCCATAGCAAGATAGCCATGATCGACATCCTCTTGCCGAAGGGCAAGCAGCACCAATCCACTCTCATCCACCGCTTTAAATGTCACCTCAGGATCCAGAATGATCACCCCACCGGCTTCGATAACCAAAAGCCCAATCCCGGCCCGATGCAAATTTTCAATGGTTTGTGGACCGATGGTCGGTAAATCTAAACGCAAATCTTGTTGTGGTTTCACAACCTTTACCAATGCCCCTAACCCCTTGCCCCGCCGCCCTCCAAAGGCCAATGCCCCTGCCCGTTGAATCATGGCATCGGTCCCCTCCATCGCCTCCACCGCCACCACGACTTTCTCTTTGACAACCACCCCTTGACCAATATCCAAACGACCAAGTTCCTTGGCAATAGACCATCCAAAACGGATATCTTCCCATTGCAATGGAGTGGGAGATCGACGACTCAATTGGCCAACAGGGGCCAATAATTCGGGTAGATATTCGGTAATCCCCCGTACTAGAAAACCTTTTTGTTGTAACTGGTCCGCAATCCCCCGCAGCAACATATCATCTTGCAAATGGCGTAATCGAAACACCATTTGTAACGCCAGCATATCTGGACGAATATGCCAAATTCGCGCCTTACGGATGCCACCCACCAAAACCACATCCCGAACACCAAAACCCGCCAGATAAGTCAATACCCGCTTAAATTGCCCCAAACGCACCCAATGGATATCCTCTACCCAATCGGCCAACGTTGGATCGGTTTCATCCAAATGAGCCACAGCAACCACACGACCTCGCATGTGTTCAGATTGAGCAAATATCAAGGGCAGACGACCACTACCGGCGATCAAACCCACGCGAGAATTGGCACTTTGAAAATTTATTTTGGATGAATCTGTTGAGGATATCACAAAAGCTTACCTATACAGAACATGGCATCAAGAAAAATCTTGAAAAAGGGAATCTGAATCCCCCTATTTTTTGTAGAAAATAAAATTGAGGTCAAAATCAAAAAAAAAGTAGGGCAATCACCCAGCCCCCTTTAATTTAATACATCAAAAAAAAATTAGCGACAAATGCCTCGAGTTGAACTTTGCAAAAATTTTACAACCAACTGCACTTGGGAAACATCGGAAAATTGGCGGTTGACCTCCTCTATGGCGGGTTCAAGCCGAAGATTAGATTGAAAAATAAGACGATGTGCTTTCCTAACCGCTTTAATCACCTCTTCAGAAAAACCACTACGACGCATGCCAATGACATTGACACCCGTAATACTGGCCCGATTGCCCGCCGCCATGGCAAAAGGAACCACGTCCATCGAAATGGCCGAAGCCCCGCCAATAAAGGCGTTCCGACCAATTCTGACAAATTGATGAACCGCCGTCAATCCACCAATATTGGCCATATCCCCAATCTCAACATGCCCTGCCAGCGTAGCCCCATTGGCCATGATAATCCGATCTCCAAGTTGACAATCGTGGGCAACATGCACATAACACATGAGCATGCAATCGTTTCCCACTCTGGTGATACCCCCCCCCGCCACCGTCCCCACATGAAGGCTAGCATACTCCCGAATCAAACACCGCTTGCCAATCTCTAAACGGGTCGGCTCTCCAGCATAATGGAGATCTTGCGGGGCTTGACCAAGGGAAACGAAGTGATAAACTTGAGTCTCCTCATCAATCACTGTATGACCCTCAACCACCGAATGGGCACCAATTTTAACACGATCCTTCAAAACAACGTGGGCACCAATCACCGAATAAGGACCAATATGGACCTCTTGGCCTAATTGCGCACCTGGATCTATCACAGCAGTCGGGTGAATCATAAGATCCCTGTAGAAGAAGTAGATGAAGCAGAACTATCCTCAATATCCCGAGTCATCGCCATAACGGAGGCCTCGGCCACCAGCTTGTCATCTACATAAGATTTACCAATAAAACGCCAAACATCCCCACGACGACGATCCAAGACCATTTCAATACGCAACTGATCCCCAGGAACCACTGGACGACGAAAGCGCGCTTTGTCAATCGACATAAAATAGACTAAACGCCCACGCACCGCATTCGGGTCGGTCTCGCCAGCCAATAGTGCCCCAGCTTGGGCCATGGCCTCTAAGATTAACACCCCTGGCATGATCGGATTGCCAGGAAAATGGCCCATAAATTGCGGTTCGTTAAAAGAAATATTCTTTAATGCCACAATTTTCTTCCCAGGTTCAACCTCCACAACCTTATCTATCATAAGAAAAGGATAGCGATGGGGAAGCGTTGCCAATATCTCTTGCGTAGATAACAAAGACATTTAAAACCACCCCTTTGTGCGAGAATTTAATCGATTCAAAACCTCACTGGTGATATCAATAGACTTATCGGCATAAAGAACCTGTCCCTTGCCAAATACCACGGTAAATCCTTTCTCTTTACCAATTTCCTCAATCACTAAACTGAGTGTCTCGGTAATTTTTTTGGTCCAACGGCCATTTTCCCGATCAATCGCCCCCTGATTGTCCTCAACCAAGCGTTGATATTCACGAAATTTACTGCGAATCTGGCCCGTCAATTCCGCATTTGCCTCTGGGGTCATCATGTTTTTACGTTTTTCAAGATCCGCCTTCATTCCCTTGATTTCCGTTTCAAGGGAGTCAATCTCTTTTTGCTTGGTCTGAATTTTTTGTTTGAGCATATCCCGTACATGCTTAGCCGCCACAGAAGAGGTCATCGCCTCGGTAATATCCACATAGGCAAACTGCGCCGATCCCGCCTGAACTCCAGGAGAGTGCGCTAAACAAAAAGTAAAAACGCATAAAAAACTCAACCATTTTAACATGAAAGTAGCCATCCTTTCTTAATATTCATCAAAGGGCTGCCCCAAACGTAAAATCAAAAACCCTATCTCTATCAGAATCTTCCTTCAAAATCGGTACGGCGAAAGTAAACCGTAAGGGACCAAAAGGTGAATTCCAATGCAGACCAACACCCGCAGACATACGAATGGATCCATCGTCTGTAATGCTCCCACTCTTGTCATCCCAATCGCCAAGATACCCGGCATCCACAAATGACAAACCACGCAACCCATCGTCGGAAAGCCCAAAAAATGGAAAATAGAGTTCGGCGTTTACCTGCTCAAAATGGTTGCCTCCATAAGCATCCCCATCCGATGTCCGTGGACCAAGACCACCCGATTTAAAACCACGGACACTCTTGCTGCCACCCAGAAAAAAACGCTCAAAAATGGGTACAGTATTATGATCCAACGACTCCACCGCACCCGCACGCCCACGCAAATGACCTACCCAACTCCCATCTTTTGTAAATGGATAAAAAAGGCTATTATCAATCAAAATCCGTCCAAAGTAGACATCCCCTCCCAAACCTGATAAATCGGTTGTCAGACGATGACGACGTCCTTTCGTCGGTAAAAGCTTATTGTCCAAATTGTTCCAGGTGAATGAGTTACTCACCATAGATTGTAAATATGGACTCCGGGCGGCTTGATCCTGTATCACTAAGTTCGCACTCGATCCAACATCATCAATTTCAACATTCGAAAGTTGATAAGAGAGTTGATCGCTCAAATGGTTCGAAAGGGGAAACCCAAAATTAATTCCACCACCAGACGTATATTGGGTATAAGAAGAGATACTCTGCATATCCGATTTTCGGTTATACAGTTGCAATCCGGCAGACATATTTTTATCCAAAAAATAGGGCTCGGTAAACGAAAAGTCAAAATCGGTCGTAATACTGGATAATGTAAATGACAATTTTGCCCGCTGACCTCTACCCAAAAAATTATCCTGGGTGATGCTGGCCGTTCCCAGCAAAGATTCCACCGTCGAATAACCCGCCCCAACGCTAAAAGTTCCCGTCGGTTTTTCCTCCACTTTTATCCGCACATCTACTTTATCCGCAGAGGTCGCAGCCGGAGTCGTGACATCTACATTGCCAAAATAATTCAGCGCATTTAATCGGGATTTAGAAAGACGCATGGCCGATGCAGAAAATAGATTCCCTTCCACCAAACTAACCTCACGACGAATCACTTGATCCTGTGTTCTGGTGTTCCCCTCAATTTCCACCCGATTGACATAAACACGCCGACCCTTGTTAACCACTATTTGGATATCAACCGTTTTTTCATCCTCGTTGATAAGAGTTCTCGGATCAATTTGCAAAAAAGCATAACCAAAATCGCCAATTTTATCCGTCAAATGTTCTGTCGATAGGCGCAATTTTTCACGAGAAAACCACTCCCCAGAGACAATCTGAAGCTCTTTAAATAGGTCCGCTTTTGGAAGTTCGTCGAAGTCTCCTTCAATCTGAATATTTCCAAATTTAAAACGTTCCCCTTCAAAAACCGTATGTGTAATCATAAAAGCCGCTCGATCAGGTGTTAGCTCGGCAACCGAAGAGTCCACCCGCACTTGGGCATAACCATTATCCATATAAAGATTACGCAATTGAGATTGGTCATACAGCAATTTCTCACGGTCGTAAGTGTCGTCATCGGTCCACCAAGAGAGCCAATTACTGGCTTTAATCATCAACGCTTTGGACAACTCTTTATCAGATAACGCCTTGTTACCGATAAATCGAACTTCCCGAACCTTAGATTTTTCACCTTCTTTAACACGATAAACCAAGGTCATCCGATTTTCATTCAATGGTTTAATCAACATCTCAACGTTGGCCAAAAACAACCCTTTGATGCGATATCCCTGCCGTAAAGCGGTTAAATCCCGCTCAGCTTTGCCACGGTCAAAAATGGAACCCGATTTTAGCTGAATAATTTTTACCAATTCTTCTGTGGTATAGGCCTCATTGCCTTCAAAAGTGACTTCATCAATCAGTGGATTTTCTTCAACACGAACAACCAAACTCTCCCCATCACGCTCAATAACCACATCTTTAAAAAAACCAGTGGCAAACAAAGCTTGAATACTCTCTCTGGTCAAAGTGGCATCCAATTGACCAGAGGAATTCAGTTTAAGATAACTTTTAACGGTATCAGGTTCAATTCGTCTCACCCCTTCCACCCGAATAGTTGGAAGAGCCTCTTGGGCGTAACTATAAGAAAAGGTTAATAGCACTCCACTCATCCATAAAAAGATGAGAAATATGAAAAAAATATTTTTTTTCAATAACATAATAGCACCAAAAGAAAAAAGAGAGTCAAATTTAATTCACAAACGTGTTCTCAAGCTACCTCTTTTTTTATCCAACAGCAAGTCAATGTATTTTAAAATAGAGATCATCATCAAAATAAACAATTACGGTGCCCCAGATAACAGTCGCACCAAATCATTTTTCATCGCCCAAACCATCAATAAAATCAACATTGTCATCCCAACTCGATTGGCCATCCATTGTGCTTTCTCACTGACAGGACTCCCCTTGAGGGCTTCAATAGAAAAAAACATCAGATGTCCTCCATCCAATACAGGAATCGGCAATAAATTTAAAACACCTAAATTAATGGAGATTAATGACATGAAAAATAAAAAGTTAGTCGCTCCCTGGGCCGCCGTCTTTCCAGCCAATTCGGCAATCAACAACGGACCACCAATCTGATCGGCAGAGACAACCCGTGTCAGTAACTTCCAAATGCTGGTAACCGTCAAATGGGTCATGCGCCACGTTTGCTGCAAACCCATTTTTATAGCTTGCAAAGGAGAATATTGTATCACACGAACATCTTTGCCAGGCGTAATACCTATCAAGGCTTGACGCACTTTTTCACCAAATAAATTAGTAACTTCCGTAACTCGTGGCGTCACCGAAATAAGATGCAACTCCCCTTGACGGCGTACCGTTAAAACCAATTTTTCACCATTGGAATCCCGAATTGTTTGACTTAAATCGTCCCAAAGTTCCAAAGGAGTATCGTTGATTTGAGTCACATAATCCCCTGCTAACAATCCGACCTCCGCCCCTGGCATGTTTGGACTCACGCTCCCGATCACAGGCAGTTGCTGCTCAACCCCTAATATATAAGAAACACTGAGTGCAAATAGTGCAAAAATAAAATTAAAAATAGGGCCCGCAGAAACTATCGCAAAACGAGGGCCTACCGATTGATGGCTAAATGCATGTTTCTGATCCTCAACAGATAGCTCAACTTCCTCATCGTCGTCAGATTCACCCAACATCTTGACATAACCACCCAACGGAACCGCAGAAAGTCGATACTCGGTACCGTTTTTGGGATCACTCCAACTAAAAATTTTTGGACCAAATCCCAAAGAAAAAATCAATACCCGCACGCCAAAAAAACGCGCAACCAAAAAATGGCCTAACTCATGGACAAAAATAAGAACACCCAACACCACCAAAGCCCAAAAAGTCGTATTCAGCATTGAAAAAGATTCCTTTCATGCCCCTGAATCCTCTCCAAAGCTTGACAGCGTGCCCATCGATCCACTGCCAAGACCTCTTCTATAGAGTCGGGTAACGCCATAGAAACCGAGTTTAGGGTCCTAAAAACGCCGCCACGGCAACCTCATTGGCAGCATTCAGTATGGCTGGAGCCGCCCCCCCTTGACGGAGGGCTTGATAGCTCAAACCCAAACAAGGAAACACCAGTGGATCTGGTGTTCCAAAAAATGTCAATCGACCTAACGCAGCCAAGTCCAAAGGTTTAACTGGAACGGCAATACGCTCTGGCCAAGCCAAAGCCACCGCAATCGGGGTGCGCATATCCGGTACCCCCATTTGAGCCAAAACCGAACCATCGGCATAGGAAACCATAGAGTGAACAATACTCTCAGGATGTACCACAACCTGAATACGATCCAATTCCACCCCAAACAGCCAATAGGCCTCTATCACCTCCAACCCCTTGTTCATCAACGTGGCTGAATCAATAGAAATTTTTGGACCCATCTTCCAATTTGGATGCGCAAGAGCCTGCGTAGGAGTCACTTGAGCCAACTGCTCTCGTGACCAACCCCGAAAAGGCCCACCCGAAGCAGTCAAAATGAGTTCACGAAAGCCACTCTGCCGACCCGGATTGACAAAATGGCCCCCTTTCCCAACACCCTCTCCAAGTTTAGGCGTTACTTGCCCATTATTCAATACTTGAAATATCGCACTGTGTTCTGAATCTACCGGTATGAGAGACCCTTTGTGCTGCTCCATTTCACGTTTAAACAGAGCTCCAGCCATCACCAAACACTCTTTATTGGCCAAAGCGATCTCTTTTCCAGCCCGAATCGCCGCCATTGTTGGCAATAAACCATCCCCACCCACAATGGCCGAAACCGTCATATGAACCCCATCCCAAGCACCAACCGCAGCGATCCCCTCTGCGCCCACTAAAACCTCTATTCCCAACCCAGAAAGTTCAAAAGCCACCTCACGAGCCGCCTCAATATCGTGCATGGCGACCACCTGGGGATGAAATCTTTTTGCCTGGGCTATCAATAATTGACTGTTGCGACCTGCAGCCAACGCGATCGCTCGAAAACGATCTGGATGTGTGGCAATAACATCCAGAGTGCTTACCCCTATAGAACCGGTAGATCCAAGTATGGCAATATTTTTAATCAATTTTATTTTTTATACATAACAAAATGAAAAGAACAAGGCTTGAAACATACTAAATTCCCTGCCAGACTAAAAAAAAATAGAAAACCGGTGTCGTAAATATTAAACTATCCAAACGATCCAATAACCCACCATGACCTGGAATTAAAAAAACCCCTCCCCATAACCCTTCCCACGTTTTGCCAGGACTTATCCTCGGAATCAATTTCCGTTTTCCAAAAATTCGACCGACAAAATAGGCCCCTGAATCGGTAAACCAAATCAAAATAAATAGATAACATAACAAAAAACGCCCCTCTTTCCGACTATGAATCTCAAGAAGCATCAAAAGAGGCAAAACACAAAAAAAGAGTCCTAACAAGCGATCAGCAATCCCCTTTAACTGCGGAGATTCAGGTCGATATCGAATCAAACCTACGATAAATTCCCCCCAAAACAATAAAATTAACACAAATGGAATCCAGGAAAGTCCCCAAAGATACCAAACCCCCATTAACAACCATCCTCCTGCCACCCCAATGGCCAAATCTCCCCTTGCAAGACCCCCATGCAACTGATGCCATTCAATCAACAATAGCGCCGAGACAGGTATTAAAAACAAAAAAATCTGTAACGCCGATCCCAATAATACCAACCAAAGGACAATAGGGATCAAAATCACTGCGGAAATAATTCTTAAAACCATGATGGTCTCATAATAGAAAATTCGTAACCGTTCAGATAAAAAAAAATCAAAAACAAGACCTTGGGGATTGCATCCCCCAACCCCCCTGCTATTTGAAGAAAGCAAAACCGAATTCAAAAGCAAAGTCAAAACCGAATTCAAAAGCAAAGTCAAAACCGAATTCAAAAGCAAAGTCAAAATCAAAAACAAGACCTTGGGGGATTGCATCCCCCAACCCCCCCTGCTATTTGAAGAAAACAAAACCGAATTCAAAAGCAAAGTCAAAAGCAAAGTCAAAAGCAAAGTCAAAAGCAAAGTCAAAAGCAAAGTCAAAAGCAAAGTTAAAAACAAAACCCTGGGGGCAATCCCCCAGACCCCTTTTTTTTATTAATATATGAACGATTACGCCAAAACAATAAATTATTGAGTTTCAATTAACGTAAAATTTTACTTCAGTGAACAGTTACGAAAATTCAATGGTCAGCCCCAAAACGACGCTCTCGACGACTAAACTCAGCAATCGCCTCTTCAAGATCCTTTTTGCTAAACTCTGGCCAAAAAATTGGTAAAAAAACCATTTCTGTGTAGGCCAACTGCCATAAAAGAAAATTACTAATGCGTTGCTCCCCACCCGTCCG
Source organism: Magnetococcus sp. DMHC-6 (assembly GCA_039908535.1). Classification (GTDB taxonomy): domain Bacteria; phylum Pseudomonadota; class Magnetococcia; order Magnetococcales; family JADFZT01; genus JAMOAW01. Next base: position 58,093 of record JAMOAW010000004.1, read on the forward strand.
TAAAAATTGTGCCTCGTTAATCTCTTCAACCGCTAATCGACCCTCCAAACCCTCCTTAACCAATTGCCGCGCAACATCCACAATCTCCTGACGACCACCATAATTGATGGCAATATTAAATTTTAAAATGGAGTTATGCCGAGTCTTCTCCTCCATCTCATGAATCAACTCCTGAATCTGTAAAGGAAGTTCATAGATGCGTCCCAAAGCACGAAATTGAACCCCCTCTTGAATCAGTTCCATCATCTCATTCCGCAAATGATGGGCCAGCAACCCCATTAACGCCGAAACCTCCTCGGCTGGACGATTCCAGTTTTCAGAAGAAAATGTATACAAGGTGAGAATAGGTACTTTGAGATCAATACACGCTTCAACTGTACGACGTACAGCCTGAACACCACGTCGATGTCCCTCAATACGTGGCAAAAAACGAGATCTTGCCCAACGTCTGTTGCCATCCATAACAATGGCAATGTGACGGGGAATCCGAATAGTATTACTCTTTGCCATAAATTTAAGCTATCGTAACTTCCAAAAAATGGTGTCAGTCAGGAATGATTTTAAAAAATTCCGCAACAGTAAAAAAAATTGTCATTAAACTTGCATAATATCCAATTTTTTCTTTTCAACCAGGGCATCCACTTCCACAATATGACTATCGGTGAGATCTTGAAGTTTCTTTTCCAGCGTCCGCATTTCATCCTGCGAAATTTCTTTGTTTTTCTCAGATTTACGAGCCAACTCCACAAAATCACGCCGCACATTGCGAATCGCCACTTTGGCTTGCTCGCTATACTTTAACACCACCTTGACCAGATCCTTACGCCGCTCCTCAGTCAATTCAGGTAAAGGAACCCGTACCAAAAAACCATCAGCAATAGGATTTAAACCCAAATGAGATTCCAAAATGGCCTTTTCAATCACTTTGACCATCCCCTTATCCCATGGCTGAATCGAAATCATGCGCGGTTCCGGGACACTCAGAGTGGCTACCTGATTGAGCGGCATGGGAACACCATAAGATTGCACGATAATATTTTCAATAAAAGAGGTGCTCGCACGTCCAGTACGCAATGACGCAAGTTCCTCCTTTAAAGCTATGATCGCTTTATTCATACGAATGTTAGATTCAGCTATCAACGAGTCCATTATGAAACCTCCTCAATCAAAGTACCACACTTTTCCCCTTGAAAAATGGATTTTAACCGACCCTGTTCCAAAATAGAAAGGACCAAAATGGGTATCCGATTCTCCTGACAAAGGGCAATAGCGGTCAAATCCATCACCTGAAGTTTACGTGCCAAAACCTCCGTATACGTCAGATGTGGATAAAATTCGGCGTTGGGATCTTTGATCGGATCCGCACTATAAACACCGTTGACTTTGGTCCCTTTGATCATCAGATCGGCATTGATTTCAGCAGCCCGTAAACTGGCCGCCGTATCGGTAGTAAAATAAGGATTGCCAGTGCCAGCGGCAAAAATCACTACCCGCCCCTTCTCCAAATGTTCAACCGCCTTACGACGCACAAACGATTCGGCAACCTGCGGCATGGCGATCGCAGATTGAACCCGAACCGGTACACCCACCTGTTCCAAGGCGTTTTGCATGGCCAATGAGTTGATAACAGTGGCCAACATCCCCATATGATCCGCACTGCTGCGCTCCATGCCCTTGGCACTTCCAGCCAAACCGCGAAAAATATTTCCACCACCCAATACCAGCGCAAGTTGCACGCCTAGTCTATGAATTTGGGCAATCTCTTCGGACAAGGCACTCAAAAAAAGAGGATCAATTTGATGCCCCCTCCCCATGAGAGCCTCGCCAGAGAGCTTTAACAAAACCCGTTGATATGGTTTACCACTCGTGGGCATAAAATTCATGATAAAACCTGTACATTCACTCTATTGGTCATTCTATTGGCCAAGCTGCTGAGCCACTTCCTGTGCAAAATCCTTGACCTCTTTTTCAATACCATCCCCAAGAACAAAACGTGAAAATCCAGTCACTTGAACTTTCGCGCCCAGACCCTTGGCAGCAGCATCAATCGCTTGGGTCACCGTCATATCAGGATCCATGACAAAAGGCTGCTCCAAAAAGCAACTTTCCCCATAAAATTTACTTATTCTACCCTGCACCATCTTTTCGATGATCGCCTCTGGCTTGCCACTGTCACGCGCCTGATCCATCAAAATGGCCCGCTCCCGTTCCACAACCTCTGCTGGAACCGAATGCCGATCTAAAAAAGGAGGCGCAGAGGCCGCAATATGCATGGCCAATTTTTTCCCCAACTCGTTTAATCCCTCCGCAGAGGTAGAGTCCGACTCCAAGGCCACCAAAACCCCAATTTTGCCACCCATGTGAATATAATTGGCCACCAAACCAGAGGTCACCTGTTGACTTTCAAATCGACGAATATTCATATTTTCCCCAATGGTGGAGATCATATACGTCAATTCTGCCCCAACATTGCGCCCTGTATCAGGATAATCCAACTCTAACAGAGCTTCCATGGTGGCGGGAGCTTGGGTTAATACGATCTGCGACAGCGTATCTGCAAAGGAGATAAAATGACCATTTTTGGCGGCAAAATCGGTTTCAGTATTGACCTCTAATAAAACTCCCCGATTTGAGCCAGAAAGTGCCACCACTTTCCCTTCAGCAGCAACCCGACCTGCCTTTTTAACCGCAGCAGAGAGACCCTTTTTGCGCAACCAATCTATGGCTGCTTCCAAATCACCGTCCGTCTCGGTCAAGGCCTTTTTACAATCCATCATCCCAGCTCCGGTTTTTTCTCGAAGCAATTTGACCGTTGATGCGCTTACCGACATATCTTTCCTTTCTTACATAAATATGATAAACGCCCATCCCCTTCAAAAAAAACGCAATATACGATTCAAGAAGGGGAGGACCAGTTAAAATTTGGGTGGTTTACTCTTTGACAGCGACCATCTCTTCTACCAGACCTTCATCTAATGCACCTGAAAAATCAGATGATTTATCCCCACGAATCTCTTTGTGCAACTGTTTCCCTTCCAAAATGGCATCCCCCATTTTGGTTAAAAAAAGCTTCAAAGAACGAATGGCATCGTCATTGCCAGGGATAATCCAGTCAATAGGATCAGGGTCACAGTTGGTATCTACTAAAGCCACAACTGGAATACCCAATTTACGGGCCTCTTGAACGGCGATGGACTCCTTGTTGGTATCCACCACCACGATTAAATCTGGTGGATTGTTCATTTCTTTAATACCACCCAACGCCCGCTCAATTTTTTCCCGCTCCCGCTCATTGCGCAGCACCTCTTTTTTGGTCAGAGCGGCATACGTACCATCTTCTTTCATTCTTTCGAACTCTTTGAGCTTGCGAATAGAACCTTGGATCGTCCGCCAGTTGGTTAACGTTCCCCCAAGCCAGCGATGATTGACATAAAATTGTCCACTGCGCTGCGCCTCTTCGGCAATCAAATCCACCACTTGGCGTTTGGTCCCGACAAACAAAACCCGACCATTGTTCTTGACGGTCTCACGAACAAAATTGAACGCATCGCGCAATAAAACAACCGTTTTTTGTAGGTTGATGATATGAACCCCATTACGCGATGTAAAGATAAAATGCTTCATCTTGGGGTTCCAGCGTTTGGTCTGGTGGCCAAAATGAAAACCAGCCTCCATAAGTTCTTGAATCGAAAATTTTGCCATTGTTCCTCCAAATTGTTGACTACGGTTTATGCCACCGTCGAGCCCTTTTTTGCTTTTGTGGTTTAAACCCATTCCTGGGCACCGTCACCACCGGTTCGACGTGAGATATGGTTGATTTTTTAAAATGGTATGTAGTTACTAACATTAAGAGTCAAAAGTTGCAAGTTTCTCCTTCATTAAAGAGAGAAATAAATGGATTGGCCGCACAGACAAAATCAACCAAAAACGGTTGGATCCCCGGCCCCCACCCGCAAGACTTGCGGTGTATCCCCCGTTAAATCAACGATTGTCGATGGTTTGGTCGGTAAAATTCCCCCATCAATGATCAAATCGACTCTGTTTTCTAATTGTTCGCGGATCAAAGAAGGATCGGCCAAAATATCCTGCCCAGGAAGACGAACCGAGGTGGAAAGAATCGGTTCACCAAATTCCTTGAGAAGTCCCAAACAGATGGGATGATCGGGAATACGCAACCCAATGGTTTGCCGTTTGGGAAGAATGGTTTTGGGAACCTCACGTGTTGCATGCAGAACAAAGGTGTATGGTCCAGGTAAATAACGTTTTAAAAGTCGATAGGTCTGATTATCAACCCGCGCATAGCGGGAGATCAGGGAAAGGTCGGCACATAAAATTGACAATTGATGCGAAGCTGGCAGTTGCTTAATCTGCATAATACGCTCCACCCCATGACGATTGCCTATGCCGCACCCTAAACCATAATTGGTATCGGTGGGATAAACCACGATTCCCCCCTCTTGCAATAGTGCTGCAGACTGTTCCAACAGGCGTTTTTGTGGATTAACTGGATGAATCGTCAAATATTGGCCCATATCCCTCCTCCAAAGACAAAAAAGTGAGTTCCGGCCCACCAAATTGGACCCGGTAGAGCCATTATCCATTATTTTTATCCATCTTCCAAATAATTAATTTTTTTATACATCTAAAAGATAGATAAGCCAAACCATCTCATGGGCATCCTAAATAAAATTCTTTTGCAAAATCAAATCCAATTTTGTCCAAAACTTATAATAAAATACAAAATAAAATAATAATAATAATAATTTTTATTTTGATTTTAAACCATATTCGCGCTATTCTCAGCAAAATTTTTTCTCAACACATTATATCTACTATATGAAAGGGTTTTGACTTGTCTATCCATACTTTCTTCAGCGACATAAAAGTCGGATCAAAAATAGGCCTCGCTTTTGGTTTGGTTTGTCTGTTTTTATTGGGAGTAGTGACACTCTATCAAACAACCCTTTGGAATACACAGCACCATTATCAACAATTATTTAATGAATCCATATCAATCAAAATTCATGCCATGACCATCGATAATCTCATGTTGCAAGCACGTCGATCTGAAAAAGATTTCCTGCTGCGTCTGGATGCCAAATATATCGACATCGTCGCCGAGCAAGTAGAAAAAATAAAAGCTGAAGCCCTTTTGATGGGCAATATTGCCAAAAAAATGGACTCCCACATCAGCAATGAGTTGACTCTTGATGCGCAAAAAATACAGGAGTCTATTACCATCTATGGCACCTCGTTTCAAACATTATCTGAAAGTTGGAAAAGCAAAGGTTTGGATCAAAATACCGGTTTACAGGGCGAATTCAGATGGGCCGCCCACGAATTGGAAGAGAGTCTCCTCGACTTCGACACCTCCCAACTCATTATCACCTCTTTACAGCTACGACGCGCTGAAAAAGATTACCGACTGCGGGGAGATGCAAAATATATCGAATTACATAAAAGTTTCATCGCCAGTTTTAAAAAAGAAATGCATCTCAGCACTTTAAAAGATGAACTTCAAACCCAATTAACCCAGGCCTTATTGCCCTATGAACAAACATTTAACCAAGCCGTAACAGAAAAAGAGCAAAACCATGAAATCAGCAGTGCCACCGCCGCACTCCTGAGCGCAACCGCGCATACATTAGAAAATATTCTTAAAAATCATTATGTTCCTAATATCTGGAGAGATTACCTCGAAATCCGCAAACATGAAAAAGATTATCTAATGCGTAATAACGCAAAATATGTTAAAAAATTGTACAAAACCATAGATTACCTTATGAACAATATCGATATCTCCTCCATCCCAGAGGAGGTCAAAAATACCCTTAAAAAAGATTTAATCCTTTACAAAACGGCTTTCGAAAAATTATTGGCCGAAGATGCCAAAATAACCCTTTTAACGGCAGGTATGCGGGAGGCGGTCCATCAAATTGAACCCATTTTAGAAAAAGTTATTCAAAAAACCGATCAACTGACCACCGAACAAATCACCCGCACCTCGGTCACTCTCCATCGAGATTCACTCACCGCCATGGGGATCACCGGAGGAATTTTGCTCCTTTCTGTTTTCTTAGGAGTCGTTGTATCGCGAAATATCACCACTCCCATGACCCAATGTCGAAATATATTCACTAAGTTGTCCGATGGAGACTTAAGCATCCAATGCGCCTTAAACAGAAAAGATGAAATTGGTCAACTCTTTGCGGGAACGGCTAAAATGACCGCTATTCTGCGTTCTCTCCTGTTTCAGGTTCGCGAAACCTCCACCTCAGTCACTGCAGCCAGCACAGAGTTGTTCTCCTCTTCACAAATTATTTTGGAATCCGCCACCCAACAAGCCGCCTCGGTTGAAGAGACCTCCACCGCCATGGAGGAGATTACGACCAATATTATACAAAGCACAGACAATGCCCTGCAAACCAAAAAAATCGCCTCCCAGGCCGCAGCCGATGCCAATGAAGGTGGTATCGCCGTCGCCGAGGCTGTAAAAGCCATGAAAGAGATCGCCACTAAAATTTCTATCATTGAAGAAATCGCCCGCCAAACGAATCTCTTGGCTCTCAACGCCGCCATTGAAGCGGCTCGCGCTGGCGATCATGGCAAAGGATTCGCGGTGGTGGCCGCCGAAGTGCGCAAACTGGCAGAAAGAAGCCAAACTGCCGCCGGTGAAATCGGTGCCCTCTCCTCCTCCAGTGTTCAAGTGGCAGAACGGGCTGGATCCATTATCTCTAAGCTTGTCCCGGATATTAAAAAAACATCCGAATTAATCCAAGAGATCGCTGCCGCCAACCAAGAACAAAATCAAAAAACCGCTCAGATCAACCAAGCTCTGGCCAAACTTGATAAAATTATTCAAGAAAACGCAAATGCTTGTGAATCCATGGTCTCCACCAGTGCGGATCTCACCACCCAATCCAATGAACTCCATTCTATGGTACAAAAATTCAAACTTGGTGATGAGGGGCAACACCTGATTCAACACACCTCTGCAACGACAACAACCATCCCCCGCTCCCAAAAAAAATCATCCCCCCCTATCGCCTTGTTACAAGATCGCACGACTAACAACAGAAATAAGGATCAAGATAATGATTTCGAAAGATTTTAGCTGATTTTTTCTCTGCCAAAGTTCATATCCTTGCCCCTCATTCCCATCTCAATTGGCGGTCCTTACAGGCCGCCAATGAGAAAATTCGTTCATTTTGTAAAATCATTTCATTTTTCGCTCTTTTTTCTGATGAATCTATAGAGTATACTCTTTTATTTTATGTATAAAACAAATGGAGCCGATCTTGAAAAAAACATTTACTACTTTAATAGATCAGATCATTCGATACAAATTGAGTAAAAATAATATATTTCAATGGATTGGAATAGCCATTTTTATTTTATTTACGTCCATTTTTTATATTTCTTCCCCTCTAGGCGCGGCTCCATTGGATGAATTTCTCGTTGCAGACCCTGGATATCCCCCTGGTCGGGGCGAAGTAGAGGTGGTATGGGATATGATGAACGACTATGTCGATCTGTTTAACGTGAAAAAAGCAGACCCACGTGGCGATCATATCGGTAACTTTTCTGGTGGGCATGTTCGGGCTGGGATCTCTCTTAGCGAACGCATCTGGATAGATGGGGCACTTTGGAAAAATGGTATCACAACCCCCTATGCGGATGAAGAAAACCTAACCATTCAGGGAGGCATTCAACTGCGATTGACGCAAAATATCGATTGGCTACCGGCCATGGCCATTCGGGTGAGCGGTTGGAAGGATACCGGAGATGATGTCTACAAAGGATCCCCTACCAGCTTGCAATTAAATGGCTACACCGTCACAGCCGATACCGTTCAAATAACAAATCCTTCTGACCAGCAGGCCCAATTGGATTTAATCATGACATGGAAAATTGGGGATAATATTGGATTTTCCATATTTGGCGGGGCTGGACGCAGTAAAGTTGATTTTTCAGATCTGAATAGTGCGTCCATTACGGTAAACTGGCCGGATGGTTCTTATATACAATTGCCTGATTTTTCTCTCACCTCAACCTCTTTTTTGTCTGATGAAAAAAAATCGTTATTAAAATCCACGATTGCTTATGATGCCTCCTATAAGCAAATGGGCACCATGATCCAATGGACCGGTGAAAAATGGCGCACGCGTTGGGGATATCGTTTTATGAGTCTGGATCGGGATGTGGATGAGATCATCGCCATGATCGGAAAAAATATTTACGACACCAACCATACCTTATCCGCTGAGGTGGGGTATCGATTTACCGATTCCTTAGGCATCTTTGTTCGTGGTAAGGTGATGAAAAACCAATTTGTTGGTGAAGTTCCGATGTCCTATAATGCCTTTAGCTCCCACAAGTTTGAAGATCCCTATGGCATCGTCTCCATTGGTCTTTCTGGGGGATTTTAAACTTTCCCACTACAGATGGGAGCGACACACATGAATTCTATCCTCAAATTTGTTCACTATATAGACTATGTTAACGCGCGGATTGGACGTTTGGTCTCTTGGTTGACCTTATCCATGGTCCTCGTGACCTTTGGTGTGGCCATGCTGCGTTATCTTTTTAATCTGGGCTGGATCTCCATGCAGGAATCGGTCATCTATATGCATGCGTGTGTTTTTATGTTCGGGGCCTCCCTTACCCTGCAAGCCGATGAACATGTCCGAGTGGATATTTTCTATCGTCCCCTTTCAGAACGGGGTAAGGCCTGGGTCAATTTATTGGGGGGAATTTTTCTGCTGCTCCCATTTATGGTATTTATATTTTGGATGAGTTGGGAGTATGTCGCTGCGGCCTGGGCCACCCAAGAGGGATCGAGAGAGGCCGGAGGGTTAAATTTGGTTTGGTTGCTGAAGGGAATTCTTCTGGTGATGCCCGTGTTGATGATTCTACAAGGAATTTCTTTAATTATTAGAGATTTTCTTCTTATTTTTGCTTTGCAAAAGAGGTCTTGAAACATGGAAGAGATCTCTTTTCTTCAACATTACGCTCCCTTATTTATGTTTGCAGGTGTGTGTGTGGTGTTGTTGGCGGGTTATCCAGTGGCTTTCTCCTTAGCCGGAACCGCCTTGATCTGTGCTTGGTTGGGGACGTATGCTGGAATATTTGATGCAGCCTTTTTGGAGGCTGTTCCCAATCGTTTATTTGCGATTATGTCCAATGAGACCTTGGTGGCGGTGCCGCTCTTTATCTTTATGGGGGTCATGCTAGAACGCTCCCGAGTGGCTGAAAACCTACTCGAAACCATGTCTGTTTTGTTTGGTCCTCTGCGCGGTGGTTTGGGAATTTCCGTCACCTTGGTTGGCATGTTAATGGCAGCCAGTACCGGTATTGTTGGGGCTACGGTGGTTACCATGGGGCTGTTGTCGTTGCCCACCATGATACGACGTGGCTACGCTCCTGAAATTGCCACCGGAACCATTTGCGCCTCTGGAACTTTAGGCCAAATTATTCCCCCCTCTATTGTTTTGGTCATGCTGGGCGATGTCATCTCTTCGGCTTATCAGCAAGCCCAGTTGGATATGGGATCTTTTTCACCCCGAACGATTTCGGTTGGAGATCTCTTTGTTGGTGCGATTGTGCCCGGGATCTTGTTGGTGGCGCTGTATATTCTATATCTCATCGGTATCGCCATTTTTCGCGGAGAATGGGTTCCTGCCATTCCTTTGGAAGATCGAAAGTGGCACGGGCGGGCGTTGTGGGGACGGGTGATGCGGGTGTTGCTGCCGCCATTGTTTTTGATCCTATCGGTATTGGGATCCATCTTGGCTGGGGTGGCTACCCCGACCGAAGCCGCAGCGGTCGGCGCAGTCGGGGCCTGTTTATTGGCCTGGACCCAAGGGGCCTTGACCCACCACCGACTGCGGGAGGTGATGTTAAATACCACCCAGGTAACCAGTATGGTCTTTATGATCCTCGTGGGGGCATCGGTATTTTCGTTGGTATTTCGTGGTTTTGGTGGGGATGAGTTGGTCCGTGAATTTTTGACGGGATTGCCAGGAGGAGCCTTTGGAGCGATGGTCATTGTAATGGCCATGATGTTTTTTTTAGGTTTTTTTATCGACTTTATTGAAATTATTTTTGTCGTCGTTCCCATTGTCGGCCCCCCCTTGTTAACTTTGGGGTTGGATCCCGTTTGGTTGGGGGTGATGATGGCGATTAATTTACAAACCTCTTTCTTAACCCCTCCCTTTGGATTTTCTCTCTTTTATTTGCGAGGAGTGGCCCCTCCAGAGATCACCACTGGCCAAATTTATCGCGGTGTTGTGCCATTTATTTTGATTCAACTATTGGTATTGGGTATCGTTGGTTGGTGGAGCTCACTGGCCACATGGTTGCCGATGATTGTTTATGGGGAATAACACCATCTATCGACAAATTTCCCATCAATGACCAATAGAGTGAGCTACCACCAATTGATGATTTTGGATATCACAAATGGTACAAAAATTTCCAACACGATATATCATCACCAACCCGATTTTCCATTTCAGCATTCAAATGAACAGTCAGCATGACAAACCCACCCTATGATTCAAACTCCTAACCGCGCCTTGAGCTGCAGAAGTCGTTAAAGCCGCATAAGCTTGTAGGGCTTTGGAGACGGGACGGTGACGATCCAAAGGACGAAAGGCATCGGCTCCCAAGGCTCGCATTTTTT
>JAMOAW010000039.1:0-22032 GCA_039908535.1 Magnetococcus sp. DMHC-6
AACGGCACGGGCACTATTGACGGTTCCAATTTGACCGCCATCAATGGTACGACGACCGAGATTTTGCAGGCGTTGACGGATATGGCGACCGATCCGACCAACTTTAACTCGACCCTGACGGCTGGGGCCGAGACGGCGACGAACATCAGCACCTTGGCGGGTAGCAATGGCACGGGCACCATTGACGGTTCCAATTTGACCGCCATCAATGGTACGGTGGCTGCTGTATTGCAGGCCTTGACGGACATGACGACGGATCCCACCAGCTTTAATTCGACACTGACGGATGCTTCGGTTTCAGTGGCGAATGCCAATTTGGTGGATGCAGCGACCACTGGCGTGATTACTGCGACCATCACCGAAACGGCTGCCGCCACCTTGATTACCTTGACCGGGAGTGGCAATGCCTACACCATCACCGTGACGGATGCGTCGGTTGCTGCTGCCGATCTGAATACGATTGATGCTGCCACGACGATTGCGGTGAACGCCATAGTGGTCTCTACGCTTACTGGGACGGCATCGGCTGTCGTTACAGCTTTAGGATCAACGGGTATCGTTACGTCATCGTCTTACGCGGTAACGCTTTCAGCGGGTTCGGCGGCGGCCGCTGATTTAATCACGATTGACAACGATACATCGGGAAATGTGAATGCCTCTTTGGTCTCCACGATCACGGGTACGGTGGCAAATGTTCTTAGCGTTATTAACTCGGCAGGCATTACCACTGCTGCAACATATAACGTGACGCTAGCCGCCGGGACAACGACGGCTACTGATTTGATTGCGATCGATAGTGATAATGGTGTGGGAACGGTGGATGCCACGTTGATTACGTCGATTACTGGAACAGCAGCAGATCTTGCAACCGTCTTTTCTACAATTACTGGCGTTGGTTCGGCTAATGTAACGATTACAGATGCCGTTTCAATTGCGAATGTGCATGCGATTGACCTTTTGACCACCGGGATGGTCACGGTGACGACTGTTTCTGATTCTGGTTCCAATGTGGATTCGAATATTGCTGATCTCCATTCGGCAGGTGTGACCGCTTCTGCGGTTACCATATCCTCTGGTTCTGCGGTTTTAGATGTTTCGGAGGCCACTGGTTTGGTCTTTACACAATCTGGTGGTACGGTCACTATTTTGGACACGGCTACCAATATTCAGAATGGTATTGCGGCCATCGTGGCATCTCAGATCACAACAGTTGATTCATCGGATGATACGGTCTCTTTAACAAAGACCCAGGCCGATTCATTAAGGAGTGCATCTGTGCATTTTGATAGCTCGGATGCCCTGACCATTACTGGATCTACGGGTGCGACTTTGGCTGGATTGACTTTCTCTAATTACAACCAAACGGCCCTTGGTGGGACGAGTAGTGTGATTTTGGATGCCAGCAATGATTCGGTTTCTTTGACTTACTCTCAGGCCAGTAGTGCGTTATCGGCTGGTGTTGCTTTCCACTCTGGGGATGCTCTGATCGTGAGTGGTGTGGGTTCTCAGTTGGTTGGATTGGCGACATCTTTTACCAATACTGTTTCACAGAGCGTGAATATTGACAACCTTGGTGGCCCGGATATAACGTTTAACGCTTCAGATGATGCCGCCACGTTGAGTTCATTTACGCAATACTCAAATCTTTTGACAGCTAGTGTTCTTTTCGACACTTCCGACGTGATCACCTATACGGGTTCTGGTGTCGTTTCTTTGTCTGGTGTCGGTGGAGCAGACCATTACAACTATTTTGTAACGGGTGATAGTACGATAACGGGTGGTGCTGGCAGCGATAATATGCAAAATTTGTTGGGTAGTGTGATTAACTTTACCGGTGGTGCTGGGGCCGATGATATGAAAGGTGGGACAGGCGGTACGGGAACGGATACGTTTATTTTTCATGATGGCGATACCGGTGCTTACAACGCAAGTGTCACAAATGCGACAACAGCTTTGGCGAATGGTGTAGATGTCATACGTGATTTTGGCACTGGTGATCATATTGATCTGTCGAATATTACTGGTTTAACCAGTGCTGCGGCGATTTCGGCAGATGCCGATGGTATTGGTGTGGCCCAAAACGAAATCTATTTGCAATCGGTAAATTCTGGAGCAGATACCCTGGTCTTGATCAATACCAGTGGTGGGGTGACAGGGGCGTTGACCGATTTTGATGTGGCTATTTATGTCACGGGTACGAATGTGGATCATATCAATGATTTTATTCTTCCCTGATTTTAGCCGATCGTTTTTATGAGGCATTTTCACAGGCCCGGAGTCTATTCGGGCCTGTGTTTTTTTAGGTGTTACCACACGTAACCGTGGTCGTCTGTTTTTTGATTTTATGATTTTAAACTAGACTTTAGAGTCATGCCTCCTCCTTTGAGGTCGAACGGTCTCGGCGATCGAAAGATGATCATTTGGCAGTTGAAATATTCGTGACTTTGGGTTCCACCAGTCGCGAACTCTAACCTTGGTGAATAGTTTTTGCAGTCCAAGCCAGACAATTTCAGCAGTGAGAGGTTGTTTGGAACGCCAAGGGGCGATGTTGGCAAGTTGCATGACTTGTGGATCAGCCAAGAGAGTCAACAGTTGAGGTAGAGCGAAGAAGAGAATCTGATCGCGAAAGTCGCGCAAGTAATGGTATGGCATGATGATTTATGTATCGGAAAAATAAAAATCAAGACCTTGGGGGGGCGGAGAACCGCCCCCCAATTCCCCCCACCCTTTTTTTTTAATTCTTAAAAAAAAGAGGGGGTCTGGGGGATTCATCCCCCCAGGGTTTGGCCTTTGATTTTTTTTTGCCCGAAGGGCATCATGTTCTTCCAGTTCGGCCTGAATCTCGATCATGTGGTTAGTTGTCAGCAAGCCAGTCCGTTGAATATATTCATAACCGAGGCGCAATGCTTGGCGATAACGCAATACCTCCTTGGCTGCTGGGTTGTTTGACGCATCAGGCGATGTTTCGAATTTGAACAATTCGTCGTGGGTGGTGACTATGTTTTCTATTTCGGAACTATCCTTCGCCTCTTGCAACCCCAGAGTGTTGATGAGAATGGCTTGATTGGGAATGGAAGCCGCCACACCTTTGAGTTCGGCTAATTGCCGACTACTACTGGCCAACTTTTTCAGAATGGTTGGCGTATCGAAACGTCCAGCTTCCAAACGTTCAAGGGGTGCAAGAGTCGTCATCTGAAACTTTCTCATGGAAAGCGACATGTATAAAAAAATTGATTTTCTATATATATCACGAGTGAAATGTATAGAAAATGAAAATTTGTATATATATATTTATCCATGGTCACATTGCATCTTCTTCAATCATTGATTTTCCATTATTTTTTTTCATCATCGCCTCTGTGGCCTTCTCCATGGCGGCCCGCACAGGATCCAGATCAAGACGTGCATAAATGGCAGTAGCCTGTTGACTGTGGTGCCCCAGACTTTTGCCGATTATTGGCAGTGATGCCCCGGTGATGGCTTGCCATGATCCCATTGTGCGGCTGGACTTTGTGTTGCGTTGGTCTTTTCCAAACAAAGAAGGCATTTTGTCCAAAGTCCAATGTTCTTATTTTGTCAGCTATTGGCGAATTAAGAAAGACAATTTCAAGCCAGGAATTCCATGATATACATGGTAGAGTTATCAACCCAGTGGTAAAGGAGGTAAGCCAAGCTCCTCAAGGAAACCGTTGTGCTTTTTCGTGGCGGCTACAATCTCCTTTTCCAATACCACAAGCTCATTATTTACCATGTCAAGATCAATCTCTTCCTCCGACTTGGCCGTGCTGACGTAACGAGAGATATTCAGGTTGAAGTCGTTCTTCTCGATCTCCGCCATCTCCACCCGTCTGGCAAAGCGCTCTTCTTCCTTTCTGAATTGGTAGGTTTCGACAATCTTGTCGATATGCTCCGGCAGGAGCTGATTTTGCCGCTTGCCCTTCTCGAAATGTTCACTGGCATTGATGAAAAGCACGTCGTCCGGTTTTTTGCACTTTTTCAGCACCAGGATGCAGACCGGTATCCCCGTGGAGAAAAAAAGATTGGCAGGTAGGCCGATCACGGTATCGATATGGCCGTCTTTGAGGAGCTTGGTGCGGATGTGGCTCTCGACGCCGCCGCGGAACAGCACGCCGTGGGGCAGAATGATCGCCATGACGCCCTCCTCACTGAGGAAATGAAGGCCGTGCAGCAGGAAGGCGAAATCGGCGGCGGATTTGGGTGCCAGGCCGTGGCTTTTGAAACGGAAGTCTTTGCCCAGCTCTTCGGTGGGGTCCCAGCGGTAGCTGAACGGCGGATTGGCGACTACGGCATCGCATTTGAGTTTTTTTGCCGGGTTCATCTCGCTGAGCATCTCCCAGTCGTTGGTTAGGGAGTCGCCGTGATGGATATGGAACTCGCTGTCCTTCACTCCATGCAAAAGCATATTCATGCGGGCCAGGTTGTAGGTGGTGATGTTTTTTTCCTGGCCGTAAATCATGCCGATGCCGTGCGGCCCCATCTGGTTGCGCACGTTAAGCAGCAGCGAGCCGGAACCGCAGGCGAAGTCGAGCACGCAACTGAGCCTCTTTTTTTTGCCAGTGGCGGGCTCCTGGCTGTCCAGTGTGACGATGCGCGAGAGGATGGTGGAGATCGTTTGCGGGGTGTAGAACTCCCCGGCCTTTTTGCCAGAGCCAGCGGCAAACTGGCCGATCAGATACTCGTAGGCATCGCCGAGGATGTCGCTGTCGGTGGAAAACTGGGCGATCCCTTCAGCGATCTTGGTGATGATGGTGCAGAGTTTCTTGTTGCGGTCGGCGGGGATTCTGCCCAACTTCTCCGAGTTGAGGTTGATCTCGGAAAAGAGACCCTGGAAGGTGCTGGCAAAGGATTCGTTCTCGATATATTTAAAGCCCCGCTCCAGGGTTTGCAGCAGCTCGGCATTCTGGGTGCGGGCACGCTCGTTGATGCTGCTCCAGAGATAGTCGGGGTGGATGCAATAGTGTATTTTGCGGCGCATCTGCTTTTCGAGGGCGGGAATATCTTCGGCATTGTCTGCGTACCATACCGACAGCGGCGCACGGCGGTCGTCCTCTTTCAGCCTGGGATAGTCCGGCCCCAGCTCTTTCTGGACTGCGGCCTCGTAGTTGTCCGAAAGGTAGCGCAGGAACAGGAACGACAGCATGTAGTCGCGGAAGTCGTCGGCGTTCATCGCGCCGCGCAGGTCGTCGGCGATGGCCCAGAGGGTCTTGCCTAGTTGGTTGAGTTGGTCTTTGGTCATGCGCTCACACTCTCTTGTCGCGGTTCCGGGAAGGGTTGTTCATATATTAATAAAAAAAAGGGGTCTGGGGGATTGCCCCCAGGGTTTTGTTTTTGATTTTGCTTTTGAATTCGGTTTTGCTTTCTTCAAATAGCAGGGGGATTGGGGGATGCAATCCCCCAAGGTCTTGTTTTTGATTTTTTTATCTGAACGGTTACCCGGGAAGAGTTCCGGGTTGAACCGGTAATTGTTCATAAAATCCCGCAGGATCTTGCGGAAGTATTCCTTGTTCTCCGGCAGCATCTCCTGAGGCTCAAATTCCCATGGCTGAACAGTTGGATCATGCGCTCACGGAGTATGCCGTCTGCATCGTCGCTGAATTGCTGAATACATAGAGGGTGTCGCGGGTTGTCTCTTCATTGCCCTCATCATCTTCGACAGTTTTTTTGCCCAATTCCTTGAAGAGCATGGAGAGGCGCGTTTTGCCTGTGCCGTTGAAGGCAAAGAGTAGGAGATACATTTTGCCATCCCATCATGCAGATGCCGGGCCAGTTCGTCCAGGCTGGTAAAGGTTTTGGGGGCAGTCATGACGCTCTCCCTTTGCGATTTTTGATCCTGCTCTCCAACGCCTTCAGTTCGGCCTCGTCCTGGGCATCCGCCGCTTGCGCCTCCTGGGTTTTGCGGTGCTGGTCGTAATCTTGAAACTGCCTGCCGACCTGCTGTTCCATGTGGGCATGGCTGATGGAACCGGCGTTCGTCAACAGGGGAAAGCCGTTGGTGGTGATGATCTGCCCCACATTATCCCGCCAGAACTCCATGGAGGTCTGGGTCTGACGCTTGGCGCGCAACTCGGCTGTTTCCAGGAAGATGACCACCAACCGATTGAGGGTGTCGATCTCCTCTTCAGTCAGGTAGTTCTTGGCGATGAGGATATCCTGTTTGCGCACCATCGCCCCCTTCCAATTAAGCAGGCCAAAGTGGGGATCGGCGGGATTGGCTCGTGCGCTGACCAGTTCGGCGGCGGTCTGCCCGGTGACGGCATAGAGCAGTAAATTTTGCACGGTGGCGAAAAACTGCTGGGTGGCGTGGTCACTCTTGTCGTAGTCGCTGGAGAGCGCGAACAGATCGCGCACCTTCTGATAAAAGCGTTTTTCCGAAGCACGGATATCGCGGATGCGCGCCAGCATCTCGTCGAAATAATCGGGGCGACCATCGGGGTTCTTCAGCCGCTCGTCGTCCATCACGAAGCCCTTGCGCAGGTATTCGCCGAGTACGGTGGAGGCCCAGCGGCGAAACTGCACCCCACGCGGTGAACGCACCCGGTAGCCAACTGCCAAAATGGCGTTGAGATTATAGAGCGTGACAGTACGGCGTACTTCACGGGCCCCTTCGGTTTGAACTGCCGAGGATTCCTCGGTAGTTGTTTGCCAATCCAGTTCCCCATCCGCATAGATATGTTTGAGATGCAGCCCAACGTTGTCCGTACTGACGTTGAAAAGTTCCGCCATCTCGCGCTGCGTCAGCCAAACGGTTTGACCGTCGGCCCGCAGTTGTATCCGGCTCTGGCCGTCTTCCGTGGTGTAGAGGATCAGGTCGCTCATGCCTCCACCGCCTCCGGGTTGGGGAAGAGTTGCTGCATCAGCCATTTGGTTGGTCTAATATCGATTTTCTAAGAGCCGTAGCATTTCTACTGATCTCTTCGAGGCTTTCGTCAGCATCTATATTCTGTCTCCATTGGGTATAGTCAAAAGGCTCTCTTTGGATAAGGGCTATAAATCTTTCCATTTCAATATCTCCTAAATATTGGGCAAGAATCTGAATGCCTTTTACTCTGATTTCTGTATCGGTTATCATGGAAATATCTCTCTAATGAAGTCAATGGGGTCTTTCATACGAATGTTGTCAACAACTCCGGCTTTTTTTAAGATGCCACCATCCGTGGTTAAAAAATAGTCGGCATCAGACTTAACGGCGCAAGCCAGATGCAGAGCATCAAACTGCTTTAACCCAAGTTGATGGAACGATTTTGCCAGATCAACAACCCCTTCTTCCGCATCCATGTTGATACTGGCATAGCGTCTCCATTTTTCAATCTGTTTCAGCCTTTCTCGGAAAGGGTTTTTGCTGTTCTCGTAATCAAGGATATAAGACCAAACCAGTTCATATGTTCCAAGGCGAATTCTTTCCTGTATTTTTAATTTAGCTTCAGTTTCAAGTAATATCTTGATGTTGGACTGGTCATCAAAGGGGCGGTTGAACATGCAGTTGTCAAGATAAAGCCTCACTCCTGCACCTCATCCAGTACCGGGAAAAGCTGCTGCATCAGCCCTTTCTTGTGGGTCTTGAGGGCGTTGAGTTTTTTGGTGTGGGCGGAAATCAGGGCATCGAGGGAGGAGAGGCAGTCGGCGATTGTTTGTTGTTCGGAGAAATCTATTGGAACAGAAATAGTAAATTTTGAAAATTCTGTTTTATTGATTATTGGCAGAGTTGAGTTTGCTTGAGTAGCTTTAATCAACGGAATAATATTCAGTAATGAGTAATAAATAAACTGATTTTCGTAGCCTATCTTTGGTATTACAGAGTTAATTTGCTGATTTGTAATGCACGGCTTTATAGATAGAGCAATTTTCCCAATCGAAGCGATGCATGTAAACATCGTTGAGTACTTTGGAAGAAGTTTTCCTGTTGCACTACCAACAACACTTCTTCGAGTGTTTAGCTGATATTTTTCCTCTGTAATATCTGTTGGTGTGACAAACTGAATACTGCCATTCCAAAGCGATTCGTCGTTTGTGCTTGGAGTCTTTCCAGTGACGATTTCACCAATTTGCCCCAAGCATTTATCCTCCCACTCCCCCGCATCCAGAAACTCAGAAAACCGCAACCTGGGGACGGTTTCGCCCTCGCGGGGGAAGAGTTGCTGCATCAGCCCTTTTTTGTGGGTCTTGAGGGCCTCGATTTTGTCCGCCTGGGCGGCAATCAGGGTGTCGAGGGAGGAGAGGCAATCGGCTATTTTTTGTTGTTCACTTCGCTTGGGCACAATAATCGATGTACGACCCAGCTCTGTTTGATTGATACTTGCTTGGTTGACAGCCTTGTTGGCCCTGGCTTTGATAGATGATCTAACAGGTTCCGAATTAAGAAGATAATAAATAAACTTAGAATTATTAGCACTCAGCTCTACTTCTAAGCGTAATAAATTCATGCCATGGTAAAGGCGGTAATCTCGTTCAACAATAACACATTTTCCGATATGGCTTAGACTGTTAATATTGCTAAACAGTATGTCACCAATATTTAGCCTATATTGAGATATGTCCTGATCTGTATTAACGAATCCGGTCTTGCTTGTGTCAATTGCGTTGTTGGAAATCGTCTCAATGCGTGTAACCATGAAGCCGGTAGAATCATTGTTCTGGTCAAGAGTTAGACCATTTGAAATTTTCACAAGCACATGATTCAGATGACTCATTTTCCAGGTCACATCATCCCGAAACTCAGGAAACCGCAACCGAGGTACCAATGCTTTATGTTTAACTTCTATATTTTTACTCATATGCCGCCAACCCCGATATCTCCCGCCCACCGGCCTGCTTTTTCAGAAAGGGCACCAACTCTTCCATCAATGCCACCTCGGCCTTACTGCGTGCCTTCCAGCCCAGCTCCAGCGGCTCGAAAAGGTCGCTCAACCGTTCACCGTCGAAGATCATGCGGTCTAGGATGTCAGCGACGAAGGCTTGCAGGGTGTCGCGTTCCAGTCGGTGCCGTTCGGCGAGATCGCTGAGTTCACTTTCGGCCTTTTGCGCCTTGAAGTTCTGATAGCCGTCGCGGATGGCCTCTTCGCTCAGGCCTTTACCGGCCTCCAGGGTGTTGATGTAGGCGATGATATCCCCGCGCTCCTCCATCAGGTTGCTGTTGGCGGCGAGGAGGTTGATGAGCTGTTCGCGGCTCATGGTCTGCCTGCCGGGCTTTTCCTGAGTGAAACGGGCGACCAGGCCCATGATATAGTCATAATCGATCATGGCCGAGGAGAAGAGGACAAATTCAAAGCTCAGTTGCTCAATGACCTCCCGGTCGTCGCTGGCCTCGTCACCTCTCTTGCCCTGCTGTGCCTTGAGACGTTGGGCGGTCTCCAGGTACATACCCTTAAAGCCGCGCAGTTGCTCTTTTGGCAGGCGTTGTTCTATCTGTTCTTTTTGTTCGTTGCTCAGGTCGGTGTACTGGTCAAGCTGGGTCTTGAGACGCTGCACCTCCTTGAAGCGGTTGATGAACTCGGCGCGGGCGGCGTCGCCCTTGAGATTGTTGACCGCATCGGGGGTGCAAGGCTCTCCTTGGGCCTGCATGAACTCTTCCAGTTGCCGAACAGCGGTGTCGAGCTTGGCGATGACCTTGGGGGCCGGGTCCACCAGCCAGATTTCGCGGGAGCGATTGGCATCCTCGCCGGAGAAGAGGGCAATGGCCTTGTCCACGCGCTTTTCCTGGGCGCGAAAGTCGAGAATGTTGCCGTAGGGTTTGGTGTCGTTGAGCACGCGGTTGGTGCGCGAAAAGGCCTGAATCAGACCATGGTGCTTGAGATCCTTGTCCACGTATAGGGTGTTGAGGTACTGGGAGTCGAAACCGGTAAGCAGCATATCGACGACGATGGTGAGGTCGATCTTGTTTTTACGTGGGAAGTCGCTGTTGGGATGCTTCTGATCCTTGATGCGCTGTTGCACGTCCTGATAGTAGCTGTCGAACTCCCCGAGCTTGTGGTTGGTGCCGTATTGGGCGTTGTAGTCGGCGATGATCCGTTGCAACGCGGCCTTTTTCCGCTCCGGCTCCTGCTGGTTGTCCGCCCGTTCTTGGGGCAGGTCTTCCTGAAGCTGGTTGACATCCTTGTTGCCCTCCGCCGGGGGAGAGAAGACGCAGGCGATGTTGAGCGGGATGAAGTTGGGATCTTGGCCCCGGCGGTCGACCTGGGCCTGCTTGAACAGCTCGTAGAAGTCAATGGCATCGTTGATGGAGGCGGTGGCCAGAAGGGCATTAAAGCGGCGATGATTGGTGGCGGCATCATGCTTGGTCAGGATGGCATCGACCACGGCGCGCTGGGCCACGGGCCGTGGGGGGGTGTCGCCTTCGGATTTGCCCTCTGGTTTGAAATAGTCGATGTGAAAACGCAGCACGTTGTTGTCATCAATGGCGTGGGTGATGGTGTAGGCGTGGAGCCGCTTTTCAAAGATCTCTTTGGTGGTCCGGTAGGAGCCATGTGTGCCGTCGACCTGGGTGTGGCTGGCGTTCTCCTCGAAGATGGGCGTGCCGGTAAAGCCGAAGAGTTGCGCCTTGGGGAAGAACTCTTTGATGGCCTTGTGGTTCTCGCCAAACTGGGAGCGGTGGCATTCGTCGAAGATGATGACGACGCGCCGGTCGCGTAACGGGGCGAGCCGCTCCTTATAGGTGGGTTTGTCCCTCTCCTTGTGCTGTTGGGCCTTTTTGCGGCTTTCATCCAGGGCCAGGCCGAGTTTTTGGATGGTGGTGACGATCACCTTGTCGGCGTAGTCCTCCGAGAGCAGGCGGCGCACGAGGGTTTCGGTGTTGGTGTTCTCTTCCACGCAGCCTTCTTGAAACTTATTAAATTCGATGCGGGTCTGGCGGTCGAGGTCTTTGCGATCCACCACGAACAGACATTTTTCAATGTCCGGGTTGTCCTTGAGCAGGGTGGAGGCCTTGAAGGAGGTGAGGGTCTTACCGCTGCCCGTGGTATGCCAGATGAAGCCGTTGCCTCGATTCTGGTGGATGCAGTCGACAATGGCCTTGACCGCATAGATTTGGTACGGGCGCATGATCAGCAGCTTTTTCTCGCTGGCGACGAGTACCATGTAACGGCTGATCATCTGGCCCAGCGCACACTTGGCTAGGAACTTTTCGGCGAAGTGGTCCAGGTGGGTTATTTTGCTGTTGTCCTCCTCGGCCCACTGGTAGATGGGCAGGAAACGCTCATCGGCGTTGAAGGCAAAGTGTTGGTTGTGGTTATTGGTGAAGTACCAAGTATTATTGCGGTTGCTGACGATGAAGAGCTGCATGAAGCAGAGCAGGGTGTTGGCGTAGCCGTTTCCGGGGGCGTTGCGGTAGTCGATAATTTGCTCCATGGCTCGACGCGGGTTGATACCGACGCTCTTCAGCTCAATCTGCACCAGCGGCAGGCCGTTGATGAGCAGGATGACGTCATAGCGCTGGTGGCTGTTGTCGGTGTTGATGCGCAGCTGATGGATGACCTCGAACTCGTTTTTGCACCAATCTTTGAGGTTGACCAACATGTAGTGCAGCGGGGTGCCATCTTCGCGTTCGATATAGCCGTACTCGCGCAGTGCCTTGGCGGCCTGGAAGATATCGGCGTTGATGATTTCGTCGCGCAGTCGGGCGAACTCGGCATCGGTCAGACGGACACGGTTGAGAGTCTCGAATTTCTGACGGAAATTACTTTCAAGTGAGGTGCGATCATGAATATCCGAGCGATAGGTGTATTTAAGATCGCCCAGTTTCTCAATCAGCTTTTGTTCTATTTCCTGCTCGGTCATTGAGAATATCCGTTTAATAGGCACCTGCTGCTTCAAAACCCTGATTTAAAACGTCCCGCGCTACAGGCCTAATCAATAAGATGTCCAAAGCCGTTCTTGGCGTCACGTGCAGTGATGCGCTGCATGGGTTCCTCCTGTAGTTGGAGCCATTTTAGCCATTTCTCTCTGAATCGCAACGTTTTACATCTTCAACCTAAATCCAGCAGTTACCCTGTCACCGAAGCCTCTGCGTTGAGAATTAACGGGGGTATTTCTGAGCATATAAGATCCGTCAATATTGAGATAAAAAACTGGCAAACTTGCTGCCAGACAGTTTTCTCCGTCAACTGCTTTTGCCCGAAGGGCATCATGTTCAAACACTATGAAAATATTCGGCAGAATTTATTGCCTGTCCCGGCATAGGCCTGCTTTCGTTGTTATAAGTCACAATCCGTCATTATTTTGACTTTGTTAAAAAAAGCCCCATCTATTTTTTACCTGTGTTATTTTTCCCGTTAAGCCCTTCCGATCAAATTTATTCTATATAAACAATTTGTTAAACATATAACAAGCAGAATGGCACGAAATTGGCAATCATTGAAATTGGCCAGTCTCTCTTCTGGATTGCAAAAGCAGGAGCAAGAAATGTATCAAAAATATTTTGGTTTAAACCGACTTCCCTTTGACAATACGCCAGATTTGCAGCTCTTTTTTTCTGGAGCCAAACGCACCGAGATCATGCAGACGTTGATTATGGCGATTACCAGTGGCGAAGGTCTTCTCAAAGTGATTGGTGATGTAGGTAGCGGTAAAACCCATTTGTGTCGTATGTTGCATAATCAGCTGCCAAAATCGGTAGAATCTGTCTATATGATCCACCCTCCGCTCTCTGCTGAGAGTGTTTTGCGCACCATGGGCAGAGAACTTGAGCTGAATCTTCCTAAAACCGCTGATCGGGACGATCTTCTGGCCGCCTTGCAAGATTATTTGATCCATTGTTTGGCCCAAAAAAAACAGCTGCTCCTTTTGGTAGATGAGGCGCAAGGGATCCCCATTGAGGTTTTGGAAGAGATTCGGTTGTTAACCAACCTGGAAACAGGACAACAAAAATTGCTTCAGGTGATTTTGTTTGGATCACCTGAATTGGATGTGAAATTGGCACTTCCTGCGGCCCAACCACTGCGTGAGCGTATTGGCCTGAGTCTCTATTTGCCAAATTTTACCCATAGAGATATCGCTCTTTATTTGGATCATCGGTTGAAGCAAACAGGTTACCTGGGGCCAGAAATTTTTTCCGATTCTGCTATTGCCGAAATTACCTTTTCATCAAAAGGATTGGTACGAAGAATCAATATGTTGGCTCATAAATCGATGGAGATAGCTGAATCTGAAAATATCCAAAGGATTCTCCCAAAACATATCTGGGCCGCAGCTTTAGAGTGTGGATTTGAAATACAAAAGCAAGAGAAAGGGAGATATTCTTATGAATGGATTCACTTTTTTTATCATATTAGGAAAAAAATTGCGCACAAGTGGTGGAAAATACCGGTTTTTTCTACCGCTGCCACCCTGGCATTGGTTCTTATGGGGAGCCATTCCCCATATGCGCAGATTAAAAATTCAGGTCAGATTGCAGAGAGACAGGTTAATAACGGTATGAATTTTTCCGGAATTGATATTCAGTTTGATTATTCACTGACACTAAAAAAAATGCAATCTATTCATCAAGATGTTGATTTTAGCAAACCTTTGGTTTTTGAAAAGGTGATTTTGTAAAAGAGTTGATCGGTCCGCTCATAAAAAGGGTCTTTGAGGAACGCCATGTATTTAAAACAGTTTGGTTTAAATCGATTTCCATTTGTAAATGATGCCGATTCTGAAATCTATTTTCAGGGTGGACAACATGGAAATATTTTAAAATTTTTGCATCAAGATTTATGTCAGAGATCTGGCATTCGTTTTTTGTTGGGTGAAAAAGGATCTGGGAAGACCTCCTTATGTCGGCGTTTGGCCCAAGATTTAAATGCCCATCTGACGGTTGTTCGTTTGGATCGGGCTCATATGAGCCCTGAATCGATTTATGAGCTGTTCGCCAACACCCTTAAATTAGACCCATCTGCGACACTTGAAGAAAAAATCAGTGCGATACAAAAAAGATTGAGCGGTGCATATGAGAATGTATTGCCTATATGTATTTGGATAGATGATATTCACGAACTGCAAGATACCATTTTTATGCAGATTTTTTCGTTGTTGCAAGGAATGGGGCAGAGTCCATTTGGCACCCGATTGGTGTTGGCTGGTCTTTCGTCATTTGAAAAAAGAGTACCCCAAATGGCGACTTGGCCTGGTATGTCGGAAATCTCAGCGGAAATTCTTCATCTTGCTCCTTTAACTTTGGAAGAGACAAGAGCGTATTTGGCCTTTCGGTTAGAACAATGTGGTTTTAACGACCAGACTTTCCTTTTTTCTGATGAAGCACTTCGGGATATCTATACTGGTTCTAAAGGACGGTTAAGTACGATAAATTTACTGGCGAACGAGGGAGTAAAAAAGGCCTTTTTGTCAAAATATTTTCAGGTTCAAGGTTGGCACATTCGTTCTGCCCTGCGCGATTTATTGAAAAGAGCACCTGCCGCGCCAATATTAACCAAGCAGCCACTCTCCTCTTTGCGCACCATTTCTAAACAGCGGGTTAGATCAACCACACGGCCCAATAAAGGGGGTGGATTGGCCGGGTTCTGGCGTCCGGCCTCGGCGATGGTGGCGGCTTCGGGATTGGCTATTTTGTTGGGCAATGATTTGATAAAATTGCCATGGGATCTTGTGCATTCAAACTCAAATAGTTCTGAACAGAAAACCGATGTGAGCGGTTTGATTCACGATCTGCCAGTACGTCCGACATTGGGCAATTTGGAATCTATGGTACAAGGGGCGTCGCTACCTACTTCTTTGGCAACGCAGCCTGAGGATCAAAAGAGCAATCCGGTACTTCTTTCAGAGTCTCTTGTCGCAGATGAACCAAAAGCAAGTGATGTTTTGCCTGTCATTGCAAAAAATATGGAAAAGAGTTCAGAATTAAGTGAGATCAATGAACTCAATCTAACCCTGTTATCTAAAGCAGCTTTAGAAGTAAAACCATCAAAGGAGGTTTCCTCTCTGACCATAAAAGCAATGGTTCGCCCAACGGAACCTTTGTATATTCATCAGGTTGACCCAATTCTTTTGGCGGAGAATATTGTACAGACCGACCCAGAATCTTTGTTAGCTCCTTTTGAATCAGAGGTTGATCTGAACTCGGTAAAACCATCGGAACATTTTCAATTTAAACGAGTGGAGATAACCACCACTTCTGCTCCGCAGATGTTGACGATTGCTGAACAAAAAATTCCCACTGCAACGCCCACTCCTGTAGTCCATCTTGTCGAACCACAGGTAGCCCCTAAATCTGTTTCGACATTTTTGACAAAAGCAAAAGTGAATGATGCTTCAAAATCCAATTTGGTTTCTGCTTCAGTTGTAAAAGAGGTGGCCCGTGCGTCATCTGTGACAGAGGAAAATGGATTATTAAACGATCGAATTAAGGTATCTAAGCAGTGGTTAAATCATACAGATATACAAAAATATAGCATCCAATTAATGCGGGTACGTCGGTCAGGCATTGGAGATTTTAGGGCGTTTTTAGCCAAAAATGATGTCAATCTGGATCCAAAACAGATTTTTGTTTTTCCTGTAGAAGAGGATAGATTACTGATCTATTATCGGGAGTTTTCCAGTAGAGATCAAGCGTATGAATATATACAAAGTTTGGCACCTTCATTGAAAGAGTCGGGGCCCTTTGTGCTTCCAATTGGCGTGGTTCGTCATAAAATTTTTGATACAGTTGCGCAGTCGGTCGCGCAAAGAGAAGAGAAAAAAAAGAAGCCTGATCATGGTTAATAAAATTAAAATTCAGAATTGTATACTGGATTTTTTTACTGTTGAGAGTAAAAAAATCCAGTGGATTAGCCGAAGATGTCTATTCGGATATACTCTGATTTTAATTTCTTGCACACCGCCTCTTCCTTTTGAGCCAGAAGGTCATATTGTGCTTCCAAAACAGGAGATGGGTACCATTCCTGCACCGGTATCTCATACAGCTTTCCTGACGCCTCCGCGAACGGATGTTCAGAAGGAGGCGTATATGGATGCTTACTCCATTTCAGTAGCGGATATGCCGGTTCGTGATTTGATGTATACGTTGGCAAAAGATGCCAAATTAAATGTGGATATTCATCCAGATGTGCAGGGTTATGTCACTTTAAATGTGATAGATCAAACCTTACTTCGCATTTTGGACCGAATTTCCCAACAGGTGGATCTCAGGTTTGAGATAAAAAATCAAACCTTGGTGATCACACCTGATCGCCCTTATTTAAAAACTTATCGTGTTGATTATATTAATTTAGAACGTGATTCAAACAGTCAATTGCTTTTAACGAGTCAGATAATCTCTAAAAAAGAGGGTGAATTACAAGATAATAAACAGCAAAATAGTGCCGATGAAAGCAAATCGACGATTCATGTCACAAATGCTTCTAATAATGAATTTTGGCATCTTTTGGAAGCAAATATTCGGGGAATTTTGGATTTAACTCAGGAAGGTAAAGAATCCAGCAAGAGCATTTCATGGGAAGATTATGCCAAGTTGGATGAGAAAGATGTCAATGGAGCCATTCCTGAAATGTCAAAACAGATAAATGTTCAAACTCCATTTGGTAAAAAAGCCCAAAATGCCAATGATTCTCTTCCTAGGCAGGTGGTCATTAATCCACAAACTGGTTTGGTCAGTATCCGGGCCACCAATCGGCAACATGCAGAGATTCAATCATTTTTAGATTTGGTTATGGATGGAGCGCGGCGACAGGTGCGCATTGAGGTAACGGTTTTAGAGGTTCGTTTAGATAAGGGCTATCAAACCGGTATTGATTGGAGTGCCGTAAGAGATGTTCTTGCCAATAGGGGAGGGGGAACACAAACAACGACCGTTGTTTCAAATTTGAGTAGTAATTCCCAAACGGTTCAGACGACGACAACCCCTGAGTCACCTGTATTTGCAATGGAATTATTAAACCCAGATGTGGGAGCCGGTAATATTGTGGCTACCATTCACAATGTAACAGCAACGATCCGCGCTTTACAGCAGTTTGGAGAGGTCCAAGTCCTTTCTACGCCGAAATTGATGGCTATGAATAATCAAATTTCGGTACTCAAGGTGGTAGATAATGAGGTTTATTTTACTATTGAGAAGCGAGAAAAAGATAGTAACAGCGTTACAACAACCTATTTTACTTCTGAAATTCATACGGTTCCAGTTGGATTAGTGATGAGTGTTATACCACAAATTAGTTCTGATGGTGTGGTAAAATTAGTTGTAAGGCCGACTTTGACGCGAATTGTAGAGTATATTAATGACCCCAATCCGCAGTTGGCTCAAGAGAATGTGGTCAGTCGCATTCCGAAAATTCAGGTTCGAGAAATGGAGACCATGCTTTCTGTTCGGAGTGGTCAAGTGGTTATGATCGGTGGTTTGATGACGAATTCCGCCAATCAAGCGCAAAATATGCTGCCTGGTTTGGCCACATTACCTTTGCTTGGCAATTTGTTTCGTTATGAAAACAAACAGTTTAGCAAATCGGAATTGGTGATCTTTTTGAAGCCTACCTTTGTTCCTTCGGAAACGGGATACATTGCCCCTGATGAGATGCAATTGCAGGAAAGGTTTCACATATCCAATTTTGGCAAGAGAGATTTTCAAGATGAGGTGGAACGACCATGAGTCCTATATTGGTTTCACTTGAAAATATAGAAAAAAATTGTCCAGAAGAGAGATTATCAAACTCTGCTGTTGTGAATCATTTAAGACAATTTTCAGAAGATCATTTGCCGATTATATATAAAAATGAATTTAATAATTTACCATTAGAGTCGACGGTTTTTCGTCCACGTTCTTTATTACCAAAAAAAATATTTTTTTTGGTCTGTTCTTTTTTTATTGGTGGGATTGGATATAATGTTCAGCCTTTTTTTCAAGAATGGATAAATACTTTAAAAACGAGAAGGATTATGCCCCAAAACAAGGAGGTTCTTGAGGTACATGCCCCTGTGGATACCAGCGTGCAGGGTGGTACGGCTTTACTAAACGTCGATTCTTTAATAGATCAGAGCAAAGCCAATAATATGGCATTGATTTTTGAGGTACATGCCCCTGTGGATCCCAGAGTGCAGGGTGGTACGGCTTTACTAAACGTCGATTCTTTAATAGATCAGAGTAAAGCCAATAATATGGCATTGATTTTTGATCGGGCCCAAAGGAGAACGATTGTAACGGCGACGGTGGGGGAGCCTTCAGATGCGTTTGATCTAAATCGTACAAATGCATCTAAAACATCACAGCCGATAGATGCTTCAATTGATCAGATGCTTTTAGTTGCGGCGGAAAAAGAGTTGTTTGATGAGGAGATCGCTAGATTTTCTGAAGTCAGTCCGACGCCAATAGAAGAAAATAAACACGTATCTTCTTCTATATCCAAGCCATCTGTAGATAATTCGTCCAATATAATGCCGGATAAGTCAGAAGAGAGAGCAAAGATTCAGATTACGCGAACAGAACGTCATGATTGGATTCTCCATGTTTTGAACAAGGCCTACGATCTTTTTCAAAACAATAGATTGGAAGCTGCCGAGCAACTATATCAAGAGGTGTTGAACAAAGAACCCAACAATATGGATGCCCTGCAAGGGATGGCCGCTATTCAAATTAAGGGTGATCATTTTGAGAATGCTCGGGAATTTTATCGTCACATCCTTCGAATAAATCCTAAAGATCCTCGCGCTTTGGTTGGTCTCGTTAGTTTGGAGGAGACCACGGATTTTGCGCGTCAGGAGAGTCGATTAAAAACTATAGTTAACCAAGAGGCCGGGAGTGCGCAAGCCTATTTTTTATTGGGTAATGTCTATTCATCTCAAGAACGCTGGGGAAAAGCCCGGGATGCTTTTTTCAACGCCTTGCAATTGGCTTCAGAAAATCCAGATATCTATTTTAATTTAGCCGTCACTTTAGATCATTTGGGGGCATTTTCTCAAGCGCTGAAATATTATCTTGAAGCGCAAAGATTCACGCGCAATAATAACGTTGGATTTAGCCGAGAGAGCTTGGCATTGAGAATTGAAGAATTAAAAAAGCGGATAGCATCAGACCTCTTGACTCATCATTGATAGAACTGATTTATGTATCAGAAAAATAAAAATTAAGACTTTTTTTTGGGGGGGGGGGCGGAGAACCGTCCCCCAATTCCCTTTTTTTTTAATTATTAAAAAAAAGAGGGGGTCTGGGGGATTCATCCCCCAGGGTTTTGTCTTTGATTTTTTGCCCGCAGGGCATCCTGTTTGGATTAGAAATTATGACTATAGGAATAATATAAAAAAATGGAGTTTTTTTGATTGATAATCTTGCCAGTTACGGTAAAAGGTGATCAAAGTGTGGTTAAATATGTAAAATGGAAGAGATGTCTTTAATGAACGAATATTCGGAGCTGAAATCTCTGCATGCGATTAGCTCAGACCAACAGGATTATCTGGCACTATTAAATAATTTAGCCGAATGGGGCGATCCAGTCTCCCAACATGATTTAGGTGCTCTCTATCTGGAAGGGCGGGATGTTCCACTTGATTACGCGCAGGCGATTAAATGGCATCTCCTGGCGGCGGAGCAAGGTTATGCCGCCTCGCAGCATGATTTGGGGGTTATTTATGCCGAAGGCCTGGGTGTCTCTCAGGATAGTGCTCATGCAGCGGAATGGTTTGCGAAATCGGCCGCGCAGGGCGATGGAAATGCTCAGAATAATTTGGCCATTTTATATGCAACCGGTGATGGTGTCTCATTGGATTTGCTCAAGGCGTATATGTGGTTTACGTTGGCGATTCAAAATGGTGTCATGGATGCCTTGGAGAATCGAGAAATTGCCTCAGAACAGATGAGTCATGCGCAGATTAAACAGGCTTTGGAGATGGTAGAAAAATGGCAAAAGGAATAGTCTCGCCTTTATTGGGTGTTGTTTATGTGGTGCGTGGTATGGGCTTGGTGTTTCATTCTGGTTTGCGGCGTTTTGTTGTTTTACCAATATTAATTAATAGTTTGTTGTTTGGAGCTGGAATCTGGTGGGGGTATGGATGGATTTTAGAATTCCAACAACTCATAGAGGATTGGCTTCCAAGTTGGTTGACTTGGCTCTCTTATCTATTGATTCCGTTATTTATAGTGGGAGTCGTCCTGGCGATTTTTTTTGGTTTTGCTCTACTAATGAATATGATCGGTTCCTCTTTTAATGCCATGTTGGCGGAAAAAGTGGAGTGGTTGCTCACTGGTCAACGCTTGCCACCTGGGGGGGAGTGGGGTAAAATTTTACGCGGTATTCTTCCTGGAATTTGGGATGAAATGGGAAAAATTTTTTCCTTGCTCGGATGGATGCTTTTGTTATCCATCGTGTTTATTATTCCTGTGGTTAATATTTTGGCACCGTTTCTTTGGTTGCTTTTTGCCGCTTGGTCACTGGCGACTGAATATTTGGATTATCCTATGAACAATCATAACTTGAATAGAGAGACGATGCGCGGTCTGTTAAAAAAAGATCGCCTCGTGGTTTTCAGTTTTGGTCTCTCTGTTTTGGTTTTGACGATGATTCCAGTGATTAATTTTTTCTCCATGCCTGCCGCTGTTGCTGGAGCCACCCTTTTTTGGGTGGAACGTCTTCAGCCACAGCATGAGATATAAGGAGAAGAACTTGTTTGGTTTTTCTCAGAATAAAAGTAAACCACAACACCAAATAGAGGTCGTTTCTGAAAAAAAATGTGTTCCTGCACCGAACGATGAAGATAACATATCCACAACATCCAATCCCATCTTGGAAAATTCACGGTCAATTATAGACGTTGATTATATTCTCAAATCAAAACAAGTATTTCAGATTGCGTATCAAATGAGAACCACTTTGGAGAGTGTTGTGGGGTTATTACAAGAAGTTGTAAATGATTCTAATGGTGGTATTACTGGTTGGCATTTAAACCATGTGAAGGATAGTTTTATCCATGTTAAAAATTTGGATCCGTTGGTGGATGAATTATTAAATATAAGCAAACCAAGTGAGGATCGTATTGTTTTAAATAAAGAATTTTTTGATGCCTACTATCTGATTCAGGAGATTCGTCGAGAATTATCTGGTCTGGCTCGCAGTCGTAAAGTGATTATTGTCAATAGAATTAAAGAAAGTACACGTCTATATGCCGACCCATTTTTGTTTAAGGAAATTTTGCGGAAATTAATATTCAATGCTATTAAATTTAGTCCACAAGAAAAAGAGGTGATCATCTATACCCCAAATAACTTATTGACCACTGTTGCTATTTGGGATCAAGGACCGGGATTGTCTCCTCAGGTGCTACAAACCATTTTTGAATATCGAGCTACGTCGCACAATGTTGAAGAAAAAGTATTGCGCGAAAGAGAAAATGGTTTGTTTGGTCTGCCTTTTTGTTGCAGAATTATGGAGGCCCATGAGGGTAAGCTGGATGTGCAGACGAAGGAGGGGGAGGGAACCGTTTTTTCCATGACACTACCCCATATTCGTCCCTTTGTATTGGCTGTTGACGATGAAAAGAGGGATCAAGATTTGCTCTCTATGTTTTTAGGATCATTGGATGTCGAGGTGGCATTGGCCTCTAATGGGGAAGGGGCGTTAAGTTGGATTCAGAGCCAGTCGAAAATGCCAGATTTAATCATTACCGATATATCTATGCCCAAAATGGATGGTTTTTTGTTATTGCAACATCTCACCAGTGATCCAAAAACCTGCCATATTCCAATTATGATGGTCGCTGGCACGGCGGAGGTGGAGCAACGGGTAAAGGCTTTTCGTTTAGGGGCCACCGATTTTACTGTTAAACCTATTGTTCCTCAAGATTTTCTACCGAGGGTACGGCGTTTGCTAGGGTGATAGAACGAACGTTGAAATATCTGTAACCGTTCAGATAAAAAAAAATCAAAAACAAGACCTTGGGGGATTGCATCCCCCAATCCCCCTGCTGTTTGAAGGAAGCAAAACCGAATTCAAAAGCAAAGTCAAAAGCAAAGTCAAAAGCAAAGTCAAAAGCAAAGTCAAAAGCAAAGTCAAAAGCAAAACCCTGGGGGCAATCCCCCAGACCCCTTTTTTTTATTAATATATGAAC
>JAMOAW010000005.1:0-58475 GCA_039908535.1 Magnetococcus sp. DMHC-6
TTGTCGGTTTCGAGCATAGATGAAAATACCGATACTTCTGGTGGTTTCACGGTTGGAACGCTGACAACGACCGATGTGGATGCGGGGGATACGGCCACCTATACGATTGTTGGGGGGGGTGATGCGGGGAGTTTCTCCATTTTAGGGTCAAATTTGGTGATGACGGCTGGTCTGTTGGATTTTGAGAGTAAAAATTCTTATGATGTGATGCTTCGGGTGACCGATAGTGGGGGGTTGTTTTATGAGGAAATCTTTACGATCACGGTGAACGATCGCAATGAGACACCTACCGATATGGCTTTGTCGGTTTCGAGTCTGGATGAAAATACCGATACTTCTGGTGGTGTGACGGTCGGAACGTTGACAACGACCGATGTAGATGCGGGGGATAGCGCGACTTATACCATTGTTGGGGGGGTGGATGCGGCGCGTTTTTCCATCTCTGGATCGAACTTGGTGATAACGGCGGGAATGTTGAATTTTGAGTCACAAAGTGCTTATGACGTTTTAATTCGGGTGACCGACAGTGGTGGGCTATTTTATGAGGAGTCCTTTCCCATCACGGTGAACGATCTTAACGAACTCCCTACCGATATTCTTTTATCGACCTCTACCATCGATGAAAATACGGATACCTCTGGCGGGACGATTATTGGGACGCTCTCTAGTTTGGATGAGGATGTTGGCGATACGGCGACCTATACCATTGTTGGGGGCGTGGATGCGGCCAGTTTTTCGATTGTGGGGAGCGACTTGGTATTGACCGCTGGCGTATTGGATTTTGAGACTAAAAATTCTTATGGCGTTACCGTTCGTGTAACCGACAGTGGCCCGAACACGTTTGATAAAGCATTGACCATTACGATCAATGATCTGAACGAGGCTCCTACGATTACGTCAGGTGGAAGTGCCACTTTTGTTGAAAATGCGACGGGAACACCCTATGTAGCGACGGCCTCAGATGTGGATGCGGGTGATAGCGTGACGCTGAGTTTGGCTGGGAATGATGCGGCTTTGTTTGCTATAGATGCGTCAGGCAACGTGACCTTTTTGACCCCTCCCAACTTTGAGGTACCGACGGATCAGAATGGTGATCATGTATATGATATCGACATTGTTGCTACCGATCAGAATAGTTTGACAGACACGGTATCCGTGGCGATAACGGTGACCGATATCAACGAAGTGCCAACCATCTCTTCTGGGGGGGTGGCTAATTTTGCGGAGAATGGAACGGGGATTGTCTATGCGGCCATAGGCAATGATGAGGATGCAGGGGATTTTATTACTTGGTCTTTGTCAGGAGTGGATGCGACTTTGTTTGATATAGATGTTTCTGGCAATGTGACTTTTATCACCTCTCCTGATTTTGAGCTGCCCACCGATGCGGGAGGTAACAACGTTTATGACATTCAGGTGATTGCCACCGATGTGCATGGATTATTTGTTTCCCAAGCGGTGGCCATTACGGTGACTAACGTCAATGAAATCACCGGGATTGTTTTGGATAATAATACGGCTGCGTTGAATCGAACAACCACGAAGGTCGGGAGTTTTACGACGAGCGGAGAAGCTGGTGCGACGTACACCTACACCCTTTTAGATAATGCGGGTGGGCGGTTTACGATTGTGAATGATGAGCTTCATGTTGTCGATACGCCCGTGATGGTGCATGGTATTTACACCATCAGCGTGCAGAGTACAGACAGTAATTTGGTGAGCATTACCCAGCCGTTTACCATTACCGTGTATGGTTTTGATCCAGATTTGTTGGATTCAGGGGTAGCGGCTCTGCGGGATTGTGCCAAAACGACTTATGCCAATACGTGGAGAAATTTGCAGTCTGCCACGCCAAATAGTCAGGTTGTCCTAAATGCTTCTGAGTTGTCTTGTCTGATTATTGGCAAAGTCGATCAGCAAATTAGCAATATGGGAGGTGGGGATGCGATTCAGGATGTTACCGATGTGGTGAGTCGGTTTGAGTTGAATATTACACCTAATCGGATTACATCAACGATGGAGATCAGCTTTATCGATGAAATCTTTAATCGTTTGCCTGCTGCTGTATTGGGTAATACCGGGGTTGTTGGAACTGTGATTGATCTGTTTGGCGATTTGACGCAATATGCCAATGCCAATTATAAGGCGGGAGTGCAGTTTAGTATTGTTCCCGTTTTAAATGCAGGCACAATCTCTTTTGATCAGAGTAGTTCTTATGTTTCGGTTACTGTCAAGGACGCTGATTTGATTCCAAACCTGACGTTTAATCTAAAGGATATGGTTGATTATTATAATGGTATCAAAGATGCTTTTTCGACTAACCAGACGCTAGAATTTTTTGTGGGTGGTGGTGCAACTCCGCCTTTGCATTTTCTTAAAGAGGCTTTTGGGGATTTGTCACAGGCTAAGTCGCAGTATGACACCAATTTGGTCTTGGCACGCGGATCCGCTATAACTGGTGATAGTTTGAGCGTTCCTATGAGTCAATTGGTGGATTATTATTGGCCGGGATTGGTCAAGGATGTGGTGATCAATTCAGGCAGCATTGGTCTGGTGCGTCAGTAGTTGTAAAAATCAAGACCTTGGGGGGCGGAGAACCGCCCCCCAATTCCCTCCACCCTTTTCTTTTAATTTTAAAAAAAAAGAGGGGGTCTGGGGGATTCATCCCCCAGGGTTTGGCATTTGATTTTTTTGCCCGTAGGGCATGATGTTTTCGTTAAATCGTCCACCGATCCCGCATATGAGTGCGTATTCTTTTTTTGCTTTTGCGCATCAGATGGCGGATTAAAAGAGCGGGTGGCATACGCAGCCAATGGGAGCGGATAAAGAGCACCCAGGCGGCGATGTGGGCGGTTGGATTGGAGCGGTCGGGATGGATGGGGAGTAAAGCCAGGGGGACGAGGCGATCCATTAGGGCGCAGATGAGACGCGAAGGTGCGGCTTGTTTCTGGATTTCCTTGTGGATATGGCTGGGAATGGGGGTGCCTAATAGACGTTGGCAATAGCGTAAGGCATAAAAAAGCGGGCGCAAGAGATTGAGTTCTTTGGCTCTGGGGAGGAGTCTCTCCCAAAAAAAATCATGTGTATCATAAAAACGCCATAGACCATCCAGATCGACCAAGTCGCGGATGCCGTTTTCCATGTGGCTGTCGACGAATAATTGTGCGACGGCGTGGAGGATTATATCTTGTGGAGAGAGAACGGCGAGATGAGGAGGGGTATTGGCAATGGGGACGGTCTGCGCAAAAAGAAGGTCGGGATTGGGGGTAAAACGACTGGTGCGGGGCAGAATGGTGTGATGGACATCCACCTCGGTGAGTCTCTCCAAATGGCGCATGGGGGGGAGTTCGTGCATCCATTCGCGGTAGTAGCGCAGATCGTAGGGGTCTAAATCGACGGTGGTGTAGCCATGTTCTGTCAGTCGTTTTTCCACCTCTTCCAGTCGTGCGTAGGGGATTAAAATATCCACATCGGCCACCAGTCGTCCCTTGGCCATGGGCAGGTCAGCCAAGGCATAGGCGGCTCCTTTGAGCAGGGTGAGTTGAATTGAGGTGCCAAAAAGGGCGCGTTGCAGTCGGTTCACCTCCCAGCGCATCATGCGTTCATGATCTTGGGCCAAAATGGCGGTTCCGGTTAGAATATTTTGTACGCGGTGGTGCAGCTGTTCCAAAATACCCGCCTTTTTCATCCACTGGTGAAAACATCCCAGCAATCCAGAGCGGCGCAACATGCGCAACAGGAGATCTTGTTGTGTCACGCTTAGGTCGGGGAAAATAATCGGTGCGCGCAGCAGATCCAAGAATAAATGACGGGCTTGGGTGGGGGAGATCATGGGGTTAAGAGAGCCTGGGTTGGTTTTGGGTTGTGAGTGTTTCAATGGCTGTCACGGCCTCTTCTAAATGGCCAAAGGTCAGCTCGTAGAGTGTGGCCTCGGCGACGATGCGTTCTACAGTTTTAAATCCAATGTTTCCCAGTATTTCATAGTTAAAGGCATTGGCTGCGATTTTTAAAAATCCTTGCGCTTGGGGTAGGGGGCGCAGGGTGAGGGGGGTGTCGGCTTGAAAACGGGGGCAGACGACCCAGGCTGGTCGGGCGGTTTGGTTCATATGATGGACGCTGGCGACTGGTGGTTTCATATGGGCGACCGTTCCCTTGCGGGTTTTGGGAAAATTGGGGCCTAAGATAGCCGCTGGATCGAAGGCGCGAATCACTTCAATAGAGGCATTTTTTAAGGCGATGGGGCGGCACAAAGGGAGTAATTGGCCATCATGGGGGCGGACTAAGGCGAATTCATCCGAAAGCAAACGCCACCCTCGTAGGGTTAGAGCCGCTGCTAGAGTGCTTTTGCCGGAGCCGGGAATGCCTGGTAAAATGAGAGCTTGATCCCCTTTGGCCAAAGAGGCGGTATGTAAAATTAAATATTGGTTGGCCCGTGCAGCAATGCAAAAATTGACACCCCATTCAAACAAAGGTAGGGCATGGTCTTGGGGAAATGGGGCAAAGGGGGAGGGTCCGTCGGTCTGAAAAATGACTTGGGGTTGCAGCCAACGGCGTAACCATTTTCCATCTGTCAGACGGACATGAAAGTCAGCCACTTCGCTCCAGGGTGGTTCCAAGAGGGGATGTTCGCCGTAGAGTAATTGTATTTGGGCGGCCAGATTGGGAATCGAGGAATGGAGTTGTAGTAAAAACGGGCCGATTTGCCAACGTAATTCTCCTTTGGTCAGTAGAAGGCGTACATCTTTTAATTGCCAATCGGCCATTTTCATGGGGGGATGGGGACAATCAGGCCAGATTGGTCTAATTGGGATAAAATATGGTGAATAATTTGTTCTGCTTGGTCTTCTTCTTCAAGTCCCAGTGTTACAATCAATTCTTGTCGTGTGGCCGATTTTTTACCTAGTTCCTGAAGGAGTTCAAATGCCAGTTCGTTTAGAATGTGGGTTTTGGCTGATAGAGGATGCAATAAGATTAGAGCGTCTTGATATTGTTTCCATGAATAGGTGTAAAAGTGGGGAGCAAACCAATAATACTCTCTGACATTTAAAGGGAGATTGGGTGAGAGAGGAGAGCGTGTCATGTCGGATTGAGGAAAATAATTAAAGAAAATAAAATAGTAGTATTTCCTTAGCCAAGGAAGCTGGACCAGCAGGTATGGGTCATGGCGTAAAAACCAGCTTTAGGGGGGCCGTCAGCTGTAGTTGCGGCACCAAAAAAATTTGTCCCATCCCCATCATCTGCCAATGCTTCAACCGCGTTAATTGGAGCAACTCCGCCTGACTTATAATAAAGAATGCAGTAAGAGTTGGTACCACCTCCGTCAAGATCAGCCGAAAAATGAGTTGCTTCGGATGCGTACATAAATTTATTGGTATTTGTTGGATTGCTCGCTTCACAGCGTGTTCGTGATGTTGCAGTTTGTTCAATATTTGGTCTATTTTGAAGGCAAGTTAAAAGATTATTTTGGGCATAGTTACTCGCTGCCGCCACCAAACGCCCATTAGCCAGCGTGATGACCGCTGGCATACCTGCCACCAACCCTTTAATCAACCGCCGTCTACGGGCCAGTTTGATGTTAGGATCCTCTAGGCTTTCTGTTATCTGTTCACTAGGTGGATCTGGGTGTTGATCTGACATGGTTGGACTCCATTTTTAATTCATGACTCTACCTTTTAATAGCATATCATAAAGAGAGTCAAAATTCAAATAAATCTCTCCACTGATTGGATTCCGTGTTCGACTCTTTTTAGAGTGATCTTAAAAAAAAAGTAATCGTTCAGATAAAAAAATCAAAAACAAGACCTTGGGGGATTGCATCCCCCAACCCCCCTGCTATTTGAAGAAAGCAAAACCGAATTCAAAAGCAAAGTCAAAAACAAAACCCTGGGGGCAGGGGATTCATCCCCCAGGGTTTGGCCTTTGATATTTTCTATGCCTGCAGGAGATGATCTTCTATCGATAAGGATAGAGACTTTTAAATTCCAATAGCCTTTTGATCCAGTGCATACTGCCTAAAGGAGGGAGAATTAAATTAAAAGCGGGAAAGCGAGAGATTAAAATACCGGTGTTGAGGGTATCGACAATGCAGATGAGTTCGGTGCGAAAGGTATTGGAAACGGTGCGGCCATGGAGTTCATGAAAAAGATTCGTGGCGGCGGTCTTGGCTTGCAGTTCGGCCATATGGCCCTGTTTGGCCCGCCAGTCGGGTCCAGGGAAACTGCCGGCATCGCCAGCCACATAGACCCGGTTGCTCTTGAGAACTCGGCACTGGGCATCGGCTTGTAGAAATCCCCCTGGAGAGAGTGGCAGACCACTTTTTTGATACCAAGGGTGTCCAGTCATCCCTGGAAGAAACAGGGTGAGGTCGGTGGGGATATCCCCCCCTTCGGTGCGAATTCGTTTGGCCTCGAATCCCAATATTTTTTTGCCGAGATGGGTTTTAATGTCGCGTTTGGCCATGGCGGCAAGCAATCCGGTGACGGCTTTGGGGCCCAGTCGTTGGCCGGGTTCGGCCATCGGGCAAAAGAAAGACAATTGGAAGCGATTGCGGCGTTTTTCCCGTTGTAATTGGGTGTGTAGACCAAATAAAAATTCAAACATAGGCCCACCGCGCACGGCGGTTGGCTCTTGAGGGTTACCCGCGAAGCCAAAGGCGATACGTCCTGTCGTCATGGTTGCCAAGGCATCTCGAAACCGCTCGGTGGCGGTAATACTCGAGCAGGGGTTTATGGTATGGTTAATTCCTGGCAGTGCACCTAAATAACGTCCGCCAGAGGCGATCAATAACGCATCGTTTGTGCGGTGCCCTTGTTTGGTCACCACGGTACGGCCACCCTCTTCCAGAGCTGTGACCTCTCCATGGAAAAAATCAATGCCGAGACGGTCCAAAAAATGTTGTAAAGGAATTTCTAAATCTGGACGTTTGCGCAGACCAGAGGGCATCCAAATGAGGCTGGGATAGTACGTAAAGATGGGTTTGGGGGCGATGAGTTCGATCTGCAAGGAGCGGCCAGGGTCCAATAGACGCAATTGTTGAATGGCAGCCAAGGCGGCGAAACCACTACCTATGATGGATATTTTCATAAAACAAACCTCTTGATGTGTATACAGCGGGTGAAAAAAAGATGAATGCGTTAATTAGCCAATAATTCCAACTGTTGCCATTGTTCATAGGCGGCCTGTAAAGCCTTTTCAGTCTCATCTAACCGTATGGAAATCGTGTTGAAGTCGGTGGTGTTTTTTTGGTAGAGCGAGGGGTCGGAAAGTTTTTTTTGGAGTTCAGCTAAATCTATTTCCAATGCCTCAATTTTTCCAGGCAGGGCCTCCAAGGTGAGTCGTTCTTTATATCCCAGCCGTTTATTTTTTTCAGGGGGTAAAGGGCGCGATTTTTCGGTTTTTTTGCGCGTGTCGGTTTTAGTTGCGATGGGTTGTAGAACGGGCCTTTGACGCACCCAGTCGTCATAGCCGCCCACATATTCGGCAATGCGTCCATCCCCTTCAAAGACCAACACTTGAGTGACTACGTTGTTTAAAAAGGCCCGGTCGTGGCTGACTACCAATACAGTTCCAGAGTAGGAGACCAGGAGAAACTCTAAAAGTTCCAGGGTTTCCATATCCAGATCGTTGGTTGGTTCGTCGAGAACCAACATATTGGCTGGTTCTAAAAACAATTTGGCCAGCAAGAGACGGTTGCGCTCGCCGCCAGAAAGCACTTTAACTGGGGAGATGGCGGCTTCGGGTGTAAAGAGAAAATCTTTGAGATAACTGATGACATGTCGGCTTTTGCCATCCACGGTGAGTTGTTGACGTCCATTGGCGACGTTGTCTATGACGGTTTTTTCGAGTTCTAGTTCGCCGCGCATTTGGTCAAAATAGGCGACACTGAGGCGGGTTCCAAGGCGGAGTTGGCCTTGGTCAGGGGGTAGACGGCCCAGGAGCAGGTTTAACAAGGTGGTTTTACCCGAACCGTTGGGTCCAATAATGCCAATTTTATCGCCGCGCATGATCTGAGTAGAGAAATTGCGAATATAGAGCTGGTTTTGATAGCCAAACTGGATATTTTCCACCTCCACGACCAATTTTCCCGAACGTTCGCCCTCGTTGAGATGCATGAGTACCTGTCCGACGGTGTTACGGCGTTGGGCGCGTTCGCGGCGCAAGGCTTCTAAAGCCCGCACGCGTCCTTCGTTTCGGGTTCGTCTTGCTTTAATGCCTTGACGAATCCACCCCTCCTCTTGGGCCAGTTTGCGATCAAATTTATCGAAGGCCCGCTCCTGAATTTCCAAAGCCGCCTCTTTTAAACGGATATAGTCGTCCAAATTGCCTGGCCAACTGGATAAAACCCCACGGTCGAGATCGATGATGCGGGTGGCCAGTCGGTTGATACAGGTGCGGTCGTGGCTGATAAAGAGCAATGTGCCGCCCCAAGAGAGCAAAAAGGTCTCTAGCCATTCGATGCCATGGATATCCAGATGGTTGGTCGGTTCGTCTAAGAGCAAAAGATCGGGTTTGTTTACCAACGCGCGGGCCAGAAGAACCCGGCGTTTGAAACCGCCGGAAAGGGTATGAAACGTGCGGTCCTCCTGTAGTCCCATGCGAGTCAGCAGGGTTTCGACTTGTTCGACAAATTTCCAACCGCCACAGGCATCCAGTTCTTGTTGAATGTGGGTTAATTGGGTCAGCCATTCGCCGTCTTTGTCTGTATCGGGAGGATGGGCCGATAATTCCCGGTGGCGCGCCAGGAGATCTCCCACGGGTCCAAGTCCTTGAGCCACTACATGGAAGACCCGTTTATCGATATGTTCTGGGATTGTTTGTTCTAAATAGGCAACACAGGCGTTGTTTTCTAAAGAGATGGTTCCCTCATCAGGGAGAATAGATCCGGCGATGACTTTCATGAGGGTGCTTTTTCCGGCCCCGTTGCGTCCCACCAATGAGACGCGTTCGCCGCGCTGTACGACCAGATTGACCCCTTCTAAAATCCATGGACCGCCAAATTTTACTCGCAAACCACTGACCGTCAACAATGCCATAAAGTGACCTCTAACTCATTTTTTTGGTGTATTGCTCTTTTTCGCTTCTATATTCCCACATTAAGATCCAAAAAGGTATCCTTTTCATGAACTATTGTCAGGAGTTTTTTTTGGGTTGTGGTGATCGATTGGTTTGGATCGTCGATCAAGGCCATTTTGAGGCAGGAAAGGCGATAGCGGATCCAGCGTATTTGGGCCCATGGGATCAAAAGCCCACCTGACAGGAGAATGGCTACCATATTTTGACATAAAAGTATAAACAAAATGTTAGCATTCATATGGGCCAAAAAGCGATGACCATTTAGTTGAATATGGTTCCAGATTAAATTAAAAAAAGCGGTAGAGGTATAGGCGAAAAATCCCAACAATAGGAGGAAAATGAGGATTTTTGTAAAGATGCCGCCGGAGAAAAACAACCCATAAGCGGCTAAAGCCATCAGGCAGAACATTCCGAAGAGTTGTAAAAAAAGGCGGTAGAAAAGGGCGAGGTCTGCTTGAAAAAGAAAGGTATGGGGGCCGAAGCGGCTGCCTTGGATGAGAAACTTTTGCATACGCTGGGCGAACAAGGGGGTTGCAAGACCAAAGGTTGCCCCACTGAGCAGACTATAGACGATAAACAGCAGATAAGCAGTGGCATAGTTTTTTTGGAATCCAAAGTGAATGGAGCAAAAGGAGGAGTTGCCATGATTAAAACAGAGTCCACGCACGATCAGCCAGGGGAGGACGAGTACAAGTAGAAGCACTCCCCATGCCCCAAACTGCGGGTCTACCCGTTGCAGATGTTGGTGCAAAATCACGACGCTGAGCAAGATCAATCTCCCCATTAAAATGGGGAGAGGGGTCCCATGATAGACAAAGGGAACGTTTAAAAATTGGGTCTGTTCATAAAAAAATTTTTTGCGTCGTACCTTGGCCCAAGCGGAATAGATTCCAAAGGTGAGCAAGGTTAACAGGAGATTGACGATCCAAATTTTAAAATACTCTTTTGTTTGTCCGCGAAAAACAAAGGCGGCGGTGGATTCTATGGGGAGGGGGTGTGGGTGCATGCGTGGGGGGTTATTCGTTGTTGTTTATGAGTAGATTTAAACGGGCCAACAGCCAGGCACGGTTTTCTGTCTTGTTAAATCGTTCTTCTGTTTCGGCGGCGGCACTGGCCTGCTGCCAGAAGCGACGGCGTTGGATTGGATCGGGGAGTTTTGTATAAATGAGGCTGCGCAACTCTCCAAACAGTTGGGCAAGCTCTCCCCAGCCGGGTTCGAGCCAGCGCTCCAGGCGCATTTTAATCACCCGCGCTAGAGCCGGGCTGCTTCCTTGGGTTCCAATGGCCACGGTCAGGGGACCGCGGCGCACGACCGCTGGGACCAAAAAACCGCTGCTGGCTGGATCGTCCGCCGAATTACACAGCAGACCCAACATACGACACTCGTATCCAATGTGTTTGTTTAACTCGGCATGATTGGTGGCAGCAAAGACCAATAACGGGCGTGGAGAGTCGGTGAGACAGTCTGATGAAAAAGGGCCTGCTCGATATGCGATTTTACCCGCTTTTACCCATTCTGTCACCACGGGATCCAGTTTGGGGGCCAACACGGTGATGTTGGCTTTGGCTTGTAACACTCCCTCAATTTTACGTTTGGCCACCTCTCCACCTCCAATCACCAGGACAGGTTGGTTTTCTAAGGGGATTTCCATCATGTAAAAGGACATTTTTTTACCTTATCTTGTGCGTATGAGGGGCGGTTAATTGGAGAACATGATGCCCTGCGGAAAAAAGTCAAAGGCCAAACCCTGGGGGAGGAATCCCCCAGACCCACCTTTTTTTTAAGAATTAAAAAAAAAGGGTGGGGGGGATTGGGGGGCGGTTCTCCGCCCCCCAAGGTCTTGAATTATATTTTTTAATATATTAAAACATTTATCATGCACAAGATTCCAACCTTTGCAACCATTGTGCAAAATGCCGACACTTTTCCCGAAGGGTTGGCAAACCAATGCGACCCACAACAGAAACCCCTGCTGTCACTTTATCATATTCTGGAATCTCTTTTAAAATACGTTTAGAAGGAGCTGTTTGCGGATGATCGTTGATCAATTCAGGATTTGGTGATTTTATCATGAGCTGTTGTAAATTCTTTATGGGGAGATCATGTTCCAAATATTCCCAGTCAAGTTTTTGCGGATCGGCGAAAATAAGTGCTTCGAACTCATGGAGTTGAATATAAGGAATAAACCGATGATCCTCCATATCTGTTGCAAAAGCCTCTTCAAGAATTTTAACTTTTTCATAAGGGTCTAAAATCTGTTGCGCCTGAGCAAAACCTGGAAAATTATCTGGCAAAGCATAAAGATCAAACATAGTTGTAAAACGACACTCTGAACGATCGTCCTCTTTCATCCAGGTAAGAATATCCTTTTTTGCCTTTTGATAATCCCCAAGTCCACCCCGATATTCTATGGACGCTTTATTATCTTTGCTGGTTAAAACAGCGCGGACATCAGTAGACACATTAAAATCTCCCAAATGATCAACCAAAATTTTATTTACAAATAATTCTTCTGTTGGCCCTTCAGCCGTAACATGCAGGCGAATCACTGTCATGGCCGCCCGCCAAAAACATTCTTTTCCCAAAGTTCAGAAAGGCTATAACGAGCCAACCATTCCTGCAATTGTGATTCTTTTAGTCGTTTAAAAATAGAACAATTGTTCGTCGTGTCTCTTTCAACAATGACCAAATGGCTTGGTTCAAATTCATCCACCAACCGGGTAGATTGGGTGGCAATAATCACTTGGCAATGCTTAGAA
Organism: Magnetococcus sp. DMHC-6; assembly: GCA_039908535.1. GTDB lineage: Bacteria > Pseudomonadota > Magnetococcia > Magnetococcales > JADFZT01 > JAMOAW01. Next base: position 11,833 of record JAMOAW010000005.1, read on the forward strand.
GCGGTGCGAATCATACCGGATAGTTGCCCAATCGCCGCCGGATGCAGACCCAATTCGGGCTCATCCAGCACGATAACTCTCGGCATGTATTTGGGTGGTTGCAGTAATAGAGTGGCTAAAGCCATAAATCGCAACGAACCATCCGAAATCTGGTGAGGACCAAATAGATAATCATTGACAGTATCGAACCAATTCAACCGGATATATTTGTCATTTTCAACAGTCGGTTCCAATTCAAAATCTTTAAATTGCGGCATCACTTGCTGGATGTGGCGAATAATGCGTTCATAGTATTTTTTAAATTCCGAAGAAAACTTTATGACCCTCAAAAAGGCAGCCAAATTTCCGGCATCGCTACGCAAATAACGGTTATCCTCTATATATCCAAGATCCTTAATTTTGGCCCTATCGGATGTATTATGAAACTGATAGGCTCGAATATCAGAGATTGCCCCAAAGATAATTTTGGCAGTTTCATCTTCATCGTCCGGTAATCCAGATTCCTTATTGCCCCTATCAACAAAATGTTCATAGGGTTGTGGAAGACCATATTTTTGATAAATTACTTTCTCATAAGCGAAGAAAAGACCAGATTGCGTGTCAGTAAACAATTTTGCGATATATTTTGAAGAACGCTGTTCTGTGCCTTCTCCTTGCTCAAAAGTAATACTAAAATCAATTTGTTCCGTACTCTGAGACCCATAATAAAAAAGAGTATTCGCCCAGCCATTTTTAGCAACAAAAATTTGCAATCCCTTAGACGATATAAAATTAAGCATGTTAAAAAAAGAGAATAAATTGCTCTTGCCAGACCCATTGGCTCCTAACAATACGGTAATATCGCCAAACTCAATTTTTTGTTCTAACTCTACCCTTCCAGAAATCGACTTAAAGCCTGCTAAACTCAGCTCACGCAGCTTTAACCTATCTGCCATCCTCTTGCTCCTTAATATGACAACTTACTCTTTGTTAACAATAGGAACGAGAACATGATGCCCTGCGGGCAAAAAAATCAAAATAAAAATCAAAACCCTGGGGGATGAATCCCCCAGACCCCCTCTTTTTTTTAAGAATTGACAATCAAGAGCTTGGGGCCCCAATCTCTTGAATTTTGTTTTTCGAATATACTTAAGTATACTATAATTTATCTGTTTTGGAAAAGTATAAAGCGATTCCTCAGGGTTTTGCCTTTCCTGTTTGCGTAAAGTCAAGCGTTGGGAGATGAGACTGCAATTTTCAAATCAAAAAAAAAATGGTAAAATCTCTCTAAGATTCGTATCCCCCATTTATCACATCAGACAGGACATGATGCCCTCTCATAAAATTATCATTCGTGGTGCCAGAGAACACAATCTCAAGAATATTAATCTGGAGATCCCCAAGAACGCCTTGACGGTGATTACTGGGGTTTCTGGGTCTGGAAAATCGTCGTTGGCGTTTGATACCCTTTCGGCGGAGGGGCAACGGCGGTATGTGGAGTCTCTTTCGGCTTATGCTCGGCAGTTTTTAAATATGCAGAACAAGCCAGATGTGGATTCTATTGAGGGGTTGTCGCCGTCGATTTCCATTGAGCAAAAAAGCACCAGCAAAAATCCTCGCTCCACGGTGGGCACCATCACCGAAATTCACGATTATCTGCGTTTGCTGTTTGCACGGGTGGGCAAACCTTTTTGTCATGGTTGCGGCGTGCCCATTGAGAGTCAAACCATTAGCCAAATGGTGGATGCCATTATGGAACTGCCGGTTCAGACCCGTATGCTCTTGACCGCGCCCATCATTCGCGGTCGCAAGGGGGAGTTTCGCAAAGAGTTTGCCGATTTGGCCAAACAGGGGTTTAGCCGGGTGGTGATCGATGGAGAGATCTATGAGCTGACCGAATTGCCTATTCTGGATAAAAATATGAAACATGATATGGCCGTGCTGGTGGATCGTTTGATCGTCAAAGAGGGGATGCAAAGCCGTTTGACCGATTCATTGGAGACGGCCTTAAAGTTGACCGATGGGGTGGCGACCGTGCATATTTTGGGGGAGGGGGCTCGGTTGATGCCGCTTTCTCAGCGGCACGCCTGCGTCAATTGCAATATCTCTTACCCCCAGATTGAGCCGCGACTTTTTTCTTTTAACAATCCCTATGGGGCTTGCCCGCGCTGTGAGGGGTTGGGCAGAGAGGAGTATTTTGATCCAGCCTTGGTGGTGCCTGATGTTGACCTCTCTATTCGCGCTGGGGCCATTTTCCCTTGGTCGAAAGCCATCGCCTATCAGGCCCAAGAGACCCTGTTTACGGTGGTTGAACATTTTGGGATTGATATAAATTTACCCTGGAAGGAGATTCCCGAAGAGCAACGCCATATTTTGCTCTATGGTTTGGAGGGGGAGAAGGTGCGGTTTAAAAATCGCGGTTTTCGGCGCCGCTCCTTGGATCAACGTGTTTGGGAGGGGGTGTTAAAACAGTTGGAACGACGCTACCTGGAGACCGACTCGGATGACATTCGGGATGAATTGCGTCCATTTCGCAGTGGTTCTTCCTGTCCAGCCTGTCAAGGCCGCCGTTTGCGTCCAGAGGCGTTACATATTCGTTTAAACAACCACGACATCGCCCAACTCACCCATTTGGGTTTGGACAAGTTGGTGAGTTTTTTGAATACCATGATTTTATCTCCCAAAGAGACCGAAATCGCCCGTCGCATTCTCAAAGAGGTCCATGACCGGTTGGGTTTTCTCATTGCCGTAGGTTTGGATTATTTAACCTTAGACCGCGCAGCTGCCTCTCTTTCTGGGGGCGAGAGTCAACGCATTCGTCTGGCCAATCAGATTGGTTCTGGGTTGACGGGGGTTTTGTATATTCTTGATGAACCCAGCATTGGACTGCATCAACGGGACAATCGCCGTCTGTTGGAGACGTTGCTCCGTTTGCGGGAGATGGGCAACACCGTGGTGGTGGTGGAACACGACGAAGAGGCGATTCGCAGTGCCGATTTTATCGTGGATATGGGACCAGGGGCCGGGGAGCGGGGGGGAGAGGTGGTGGCGGCTGGCACTGAGGCGCAAATTGTTGCTTGCCAAGAGTCGTTGACGGGTCGTTATCTTTCTGGTCTCCTCTCTATTCCTGTACCTGAAAAACGTCGGGTTGGGGATGGCCAACGTCAGATTTTATTGCAGGGGGTGACGACCCACAATTTAAAAGGGGTGACGGCGGCTGTGCCATTGGGGCTGTTTGTCTGTGTGACCGGGGTGTCGGGGTCGGGAAAGTCAAGTTTGATTTTGGATACGTTGTATCCCGCGTTGGCGCATCGTCTGCATGGCACCCGGCTTCCTGCGGGACAATTTTTGGCTATTCAGGGTTTGGAGCATTTAGATAAAGTGATCCATATGGATCAATCTCCCATTGGTCGTACCCCGCGTTCCAACCCGGCGACCTATACCGGTCTTTTTACCCCGATTCGCGAACTTTTTGCGGCGGTTCCCGATGCCATGGCCCGTGGGTATCAGGCGGGGCGGTTTAGTTTTAATGTCAAAGGGGGACGGTGCGAGGCCTGCGCAGGGGATGGATTGATCAAAATTGAGATGCACTTTTTGCCAGATGTTTATGTGACATGTGATGTCTGTCAAGGGTCGCGTTATAATCGGGAGACCTTGGAGATTTTGTATAAAGGGATGAGCATTGCCCAGGTTTTGGAACGGACCATTCATGAAGCCTTTGAACTTTTTCACGCCATTCCAACGATTCGCAGTCGCCTTACCGCCCTGATGGAGGTGGGGCTTGGTTATATGCGTTTGGGTCAGGCGGCGACCACTCTTTCGGGGGGCGAGGCGCAACGGGTTAAAATTGCCCGGGAGCTGGCCAAACGGGCCACGGGAAAAACCCTTTATATTTTGGATGAACCAACAACGGGTTTGCACTTTGACGATATTCGTCAGCTGTTGCTGGTGTTGCAACGTTTGGTGGCCCAGGGCAATTCGGTGTTGGTGATCGAACACAACCTGGATGTGATTAAGACCGCCGATTGGATTGTTGATCTTGGTCCTGAAGGGGGCGATAAAGGGGGAAGGTTGGTGGCTGTTGGCACTCCAGAAGAGATTTGTCAGGTGGAATCTTCCTGGACGGGTCAGTTTTTACGACCATTTTTGCAAAAATCGGGTTTTTCATCCCCATGAGCGCGGCGCAAGTGGATCGGTCCAGTTTATGTACCCATTGTGGGTATTGTCTTCCGGTTTGTCCTACCTATCGGGTGGAAAACGATGAATTGCACTCCCCCAGGGGGCGGGTGTCGATTGTTTTGGCCTTGCATCAAGGCGCGTTGACCTCAGACCAAGCCGCCGAGGCGTTATCTCATTGTCTTCTTTGTCGTGCTTGTCATCAGGCCTGTCCAGCGGATGTGCGCCCGGTCAAGTTAATTTTGGCTGTACGCGAGGAACGCCCGCACTCTCCCTCTTTTGTTGGGCGGGTTTTGCATTTTTTTACCAATAGTCATCGACGGAGTGCGTGGGGAAGATTTATATTGGATTTTTATCGCCGTTCGGGGGGGCAGAGGTGGCTTCGGCAACATAACGGGTTGCGTTGGTGGCCAAAATTGCAGCATCTGGAAGGGTTGATTCCCCAGGCCCGACCACTACCAGTGGGGCGCACTGTTTGCCTGCCAGCGGGACGCCCCAGGATTGGATTGTTGGGGGGGTGTATGGCGCGGCTGTTTTATCCCCAGATTGGCGTGGCAACCCGTCAATTGTTTCAAGAGGTGTGGCCATTTGAAGTGGTTGTTTTGGATCGTTTTGGCTGCTGTGGTGCCCCAGCTAGAGAGAGTGGTCATCGGCAGGCTTTTTTGCGTCAGGCTCGTCAAACATTGGATGCCTTTCAGCGCGCTGGCAGTTTGACGGCGGTGGTGTGCGACAGCGGTGTGTGTGCGGTAACGGCGAAAAGTTATGCACGGGTTTTGGGCAACGATCCCCATTATGCCCCTATTGCCAAAAAATTTTCCGCTATGATTTACGAACTTACTGAGTTTTTTGCTAAGATGGTGCAGGATCAGCCTGTGGTTTTTCAAGATTCTGGTTTAGGTCGATTGACGTTTCATGACCATTGCCAAACCTACCATGGATTGGGCATAGTAGAGGCGATAAATGTGGTGATGACCGTTTTGCCTAACTCTTACCAAGAGTTGCCCAGACGGGGATCGTGTTGTGGGGCAGGGGGTGTTTATTTGTTATATCACCCCGAAAGGAGTCAAAGGGTTCTTGAGGATAAACTGACGGCTATTTTGGAGAGTGGGGCTGACACGGTGGTGGGTACCAACCCTGGTTGTTTGATGCATATTGAGTCAGGATTGCGAATGAGAGGGTCACATGTGCAAGTGCGGCACCTGTCAGAGGTGCTTTGGAGTGGTAAAAAAAAAGAGGGGGTCTGGGGGATTCATCCCCCAGGGGTTTGATTTTAATGTATCGGAAAAATAAAGATCAAGACCTTGGGGGGCGGAGAACCGCCCCCCAATTCCCCCCCCCCCCTTTTTTTTAGGGACTCTGGGGGATTCATTCCCCGGGGGTTTGATTTTTTTGCCCGTAGGGCATAATTTTTATTAAAATAAAGAGGATAAACATGAAAAAACAGCGGTTTGATCTTTTGTTTGTTTTGGCCATCATGATTGGTGTTGCCGTATTATCTATTTGGCCTGAGGATCTCTTTGCCAAGCGTATTGGTGGCGGTAGTTCGATTGGTTCTCGGGGGACACGGAGTTTTTCCACGCCTCGGCAATCGGCCCCACCATCAAGTGCCACGACAGCATCCAGAGAATCCAGCACCCCATCCCCCAGCAGTGGCTCTTCGTTAGGGGGGATGCAGAATCGTCCTGGCATGAGCAGTGGTTTGCTGGGAGGAGTTGGCGGTCTCCTATTGGGTGGGTTGATCGGTTCGATGTTGTTTGGAGGTAGTGGTGCAGGGATAGGGGGAGGCATTGGTCTTCTGGATATCTTGGTAATCGGTGGTTTGCTTTGGTTTGCCCTGCGTTGGTTTAAAAATCAACAAGCCGCAAGCCGCTTGGCGACCAACCCGGCCCAACGCCAAGGTTATATGGATAAAGAAAATTTTGCACCCTTAGAGGAATCTTTCAGCAGTGGGGGAGGGGTGGATGAGGTGAGTCAGGGGTTGGCTCACATGGCGGCCATGGATTCTGATTTTAATTCGGCCCATTTTTTAGTGGGGGCTAAAAACAGCTATCGACAAATTCAAGGGGCGTGGAGCGATTGGAGTGTTGAACGTTTAAAGCCGTTGCTTACCGAAGGTATGTGGGAGATTATTCAGCGGCAGGCCCTGGAACGCAAGGGCGCAGGTCAGCGAGATATCATTGAAAAGATTCAATTTAATCAAGCTTACATCAGTGAGGCGTGGCAGGAGTCGGGGGAAGAGTGGTTGACGGTTTGTTTTGATGTTCAGATGGTGGATTATGTGACGGATGTAGCGGGTAAATTGGTAGAAGGAGATCCCGATACCCTTATTCAAGTAGTGGAATATTGGACTTTTACTCGTCCGGTTGGCTCTAGGAATCCCAATTGGAAGTTGGCAGCCATTCAACAACCCGGAGAGGTTGCCAGGAGTACGTCGTGAAAAAATCTCCCTTTTTTCGCCCTGGTCTTTTTTTTCTAGGGATGTTTTTTTTGGCCTTGGTGCTGAAGTATGGTGTGGTGCCAGTTTTGTTTCCGCCTAGGGCAGGGGATTTGGTTCCAATTTCTTGGTCTCGATTAGAGTTTTTTCTCTCCAAACCACAAAATTTGACCGATTGGGTTGGAGCTTTACAACAGAGTGCCGATTATTATCGCCGCCGTGATCCTTTGGCGACCTTTTCCTTTGGAGAGAGCGTGGTAACGGCGGAGGATTTGGCTTTTGCGTGTGATGATTTGGCTTCGGTGGCCAAACAGGGGGACGGAGCGGTTTTTTATCGCCATTTGACCCAAAAATATCGTTTGTATCGTTCGGTGGGGGCCGATGGTGCTGGAGAGGTGTTGGTGACGGGTTATTATGAACCTTTGCTGTATGGGGATCGCCACCCCTCGGAGCGTTTTTATTATCCATTGTATCAGCGACCAGAAGATATTTTTACCATTGATCTTTCCCAATGGTCCACGGACTATGCAAAAAAGCAAATTTTGGCTCGTTTGGATGGCAAACAGATCCGTCCCTATTTTGACCGTCGCCAGATTGATCGGGAGGGAAAACTCTCTGGGCGTGGTTTGGAGTTGGTCTGGGTAGATGACCCTATTCAAGCTTTTTTTCTGCATGTTCAGGGTTCTGGACGCATAGAATTGCCCAATGGGGAGCGGATACGGGTGGGGTATGCGGGGGAGAATGGTCGTCCTTATCGTTCGATTGGCAAATTATTGATTGAAGAACAAGAGGTCTCCAGAGAGAAAATGACCATGCCTGTTCTGCGGGAGTGGTTGACGACCCATCCTTCGGAGGTCAACCGTATTTTGGAGTACAATCCTTCGTATGTATTTTTTAAGGAGTTGCAGGGCGGTCCTTTTGGCAATATTGGTGTCACTCTTACCCCTGGTCGTTCCATTGCCACGGATCATCATCTTTTTCCAAAAGGGGCCCCAGGGATTTTGACCACCAGCCTACCCATATTTGCCAAAGATGGCAAAACCGTGGGTTCTTGGCAGCGAGAAACCCGTTTGGTGGTGAACCAAGACACGGGTGGTGCCATTCGGGGGCCAGGCCGGGTGGATCTTTTTATGGGGTTTGGCAAAGAGGCTGAACAGACCGCTGGCATTCTTAAGCAGGGCAATTCGAGACTTTATTTTATCGTTCCGGTTGTCAAAAAAGAAAAGAACATAATGCCCTACGGGCAAAAAAATCGTAAACGATCATAGGGGGGTGACTCCCACGCCTGCTCAGATCCAAGAGATGTCAGGGGCCCGATTTTGGAATTTGGCTTGAACGGCTTCGACCAGGATGGGAAACGAGGGGAGCCGCCGAATACGGCAGGTTTCTTTGCCTGCCTCGTCCTGACGGTCATGGTAGGTGTTGATCAGTCTGGAAAGTCGGGCATAAAAAGTCCATGTACCGGAAAAACAAAAATCAAGACCTTGGGGGGCGAAGAACCGCCCCCCAATCCCCCCCACCCTTTTTTTTTAATTCTTAAAAAAAAGAGGGGGTCTGGGGGATTCATCCCCCAGGGTTTTGATTTTAATTTTTTGCCCGCAGGGCATCATGTTCTGATTCTGGAGGTGACCCTTTGCAAGCACACGAGACAGGCATCGTTCGATCCGTCGGAATCATCACGATTGATGAGTTTGGAATCGTTCAATCCTTTGATGCTGTTGCCGAACGTCTGTTTGGTTTCAGGCATGAGGAGGTTGTTGGGCAAAATGTCTCAATGCTCATGCCTGAGCCGTACCACTCGGAGCATGATGGCTATCTGGCCCGTTTTCGCCGTGAGGGCAGCCAGCATGTGATTGGCAAAGGTCGGGAAGTCATCGGTCGACGCAAGGATGGCGCAACATTTCCCATCTGGTTGGCGGTCAATGATGTCAAGTTAGGTGAAAAGCGTTTGTTCATCGGCTCCATTATGGATCTTTCAGAGCAAAAAACAGTTGAAGCCGATTTGGCCAGCAGCATGGAAATGACACGGGCAATTCTCGATACAGCGGTCAATCCCATCATAACCATCAATGCCCAAGGTATTGTACGTTCTTTCAACCCTGCGGCTGAGAATCTGTTTGGCTATATCCGTCAGGATGTGGTGGGAAAGAACATCAAGATGTTGATGCCAGAACCTTACCGATCAGAACATGATGGTTATCTCGCTCGCTATCTCAAAGAAGGAGACCCACGTGTCATCGGCAAGGGTCGGGAGGTGGAAGGACGCAGGCAGGACGGATCGACTTTTCCTATGCACCTCTCAGTTGGTGCCATGAAGGTTGCAGGTGAGCGGATGTTTGTCGGTATTATTGCCGATATCACCGAACGGAAAATAGCGGAAATCGGATTGGCGGCCAGTCTGGAAACGACCCGGGCGATTCTCGATACAGCGGTCAATCCTATCATTACCATTGATCCCAATGGCATCGTGCGCTCTTTTAATCCGGCTGCCGAGAAATTGTTTGGCCATGATCAGCAGGCGGTGGTGGGGCAGAATGTCAAGATGCTCATGCCAGAGCCATACCGATCGGGACATGATGGCTATCTGGACCGTTATCTCAAAGGAGGAAATCCACGGGTTATTGGCAAAGGTCGCGAGGTGATTGGTCAACGCAAGGATGGTTCCACCTTTCCTATGCATCTCTCGGTAGGCACGATGGAGGTTTCTGGCAAGCAGATGTTTGTCGGAATTATTGCTGATATCAGCAAGTTGAAGGCGGCGGAAAATAAGCTGGCTGCCAGCCTGGAGACCACTCGGGCAATTCTTGATACGGCAGTCAATCCCATCATCACCATTAACGCCTTTGGCGTGGTTCAATCTTTCAACCCGGCGGCGGAAAAGCTTTTTGAGTATCCCAGCCAGGATGTGGTGGGGCAGAATGTCAAGATGCTTATGCCCGAACCTTATTGTTCGGGACATGATGGCTATCTTGCCCGTTACCTCAAGGGAGGAGACCCACGCGTCATCGGCAAGGGTCGCGAGGTGGAAGGACGCAGGCAAGACGGCTCGACTTTTCCCATTCACCTTTCCGTCGGCGCGATGGAGGTCGCCGGAGAGCGGATGTTTGTCGGCATCATCGCCGACATCACCGAACGCAAGAAGGCCGAGGCGGAACTGCGTCAGCATCGGGATCACCTGGAAGAACTGGTGGGAATTGCCACCGCCGAAGTCAAAGCCATTGTGCAAACGGCGGTCAATGGTATTATTACGATCGATAGCCAAGGCATCATACATATTTTCAACCCTGCTGCGGAAATATTGTTTGGTTGGTCCAGAGAAGAAGTGGTCGGCAAGAATGTCTCCATCCTGATGGAGTCGCCTTTGGCCGAGCAGCACGATGGCTTTCTTGAAAGATTCATCAAGACCAGAAAAGCTTCGATCATCGGGATTGGTCGCGAAATTACGGCCAAGCGAAAAGATGGCAGCACTTTCCCCGGATATCTGGCTGTTGGTCATACACAACTATCTGACAATAATCATTTTTTTGTAGGATTTATTTCAGATATCACGCCGCAAAAAAAGTTCGAGGCGGAACTCAAACAGGCCAAAGAGGATGCGGAAGCTGGGGCGCGGGCCAAGGCGGCCTTTATCGCCAACATGAGCCACGAAATCCGCACCCCCATGAACGCCGTCATCGGTTTTGCGGAGGTGGTATTGCAAGATCGGGCACTGGCACCGGAAACTCTGCAGTATGTCAAGACGATCCTCAGTGCCGCCAAGGCGTTGCTTGGGATCATCAATGACATCTTAGATGTCACCAAACTTGAAAGTGGCAAATTCGCATTGGAGAGGGTCTGCTTTCATCTGCCTAACGCCTTGGCTGATGCTTTGAGAACGGTGGAGTATCGGGCAGCGGAGAAGAGTCTGGAGATTCGTATTGAATACGATACCAAGTTACCGCTCCGTCTGATGGGCGATCCCACACGGTTGCGGCAGGTGATTCTGAATCTGGTAGGCAATGCCATCAAGTTTACCGAGAAGGGGCGGATTACTGTTTCTGTGCGACCAGGAGAGCAAGCGGACCTGCTGCATTTCGCCGTGTCTGATACTGGTATTGGCATGACACCAGAGCAGACGGCCAAGGTGTTCGAGGCTTTTTCCCAGGCGGATGTGAGTACGACCCGTCGTTTTGGTGGAACCGGGTTGGGTACGACCATCTCCAAACAGATCGTGGAAATAATGGGTGGAACCATCTGGGTGGAGAGTGAAGCGGGCAAAGGTTCTGTATTTCATTTTACTGCTCGTTTGCCAATCGCCTCTTTGACGGGAGAGTGTCTGTATGAAGAAGGGGAGATCATTGAGGAACATTACATCTCTCCCCGATTGTTTCGTGTGTTGCTGGCCGAGGATATCGAAGCCAATGCCACGTTGGCTCTGCTGCGCTTGAAACAGCAGGGACATGAAGTCGACTGGGCCAAGAATGGTCGGGAAGCGGTTAACGCCTATCGTCAGGGTGGTTATGACCTGCTTTTAATGGATGTCATGATGCCGGAACTGGATGGCCTGGAAGCCACTCAAGAGATTCGGTCGTTGGAAAAAGGGACAGACCGGCACATTCCCATCCTGGCACTGACCGCCAGTGTCATGCACGAGGATAATGTTAAATGTTTTGAAGCGGGCATGGATGGTGTCGAGGCCAAACCTATTGAGTTCAATCGTCTGTTTGCCACCATGGAGCAGCTTGTTCCACCTCAATATGGACGGCCCAACACGAATCATGCCATGAGCGTGGAAGTTCACTCCAGAATGGATTTCTCTTTGCTTGATGGCATTGCAAATCATGCCAGAGCACTCAAGATATGGAAGGTTCCATCTGCTTACGCCAAAGCATTGAATTCGTTTGCTCAATCGCGTGCAAATGACGCGAGCGAGATGCAACGCCTGCTGGCCGAGCATCTTGATGATAACGAACCGGCCCGCGAACTGGCCCATGCTTTGAAAGGTGTGGCGGGCAATTTGGCCATGGATCGGGTGGCCCATTTGGCAACGGAAATTGATGCGGACTTGAAATTAGGGCAAAGATCCACTGTGGCTTCCAAATTGGGAGCGTTGCACCACGCCTTGCAAGAAGCGATTGCTGTGATTGCCAAGCTCCATTTGGCGACTGAAGGGCAATCCTTGTCCTTGTTGCCATTTGATGGTGCCGTAATGCGGGAATTGCTACGTGAATTGACGGATGCTCTGGAGAGACTCAATCCAGACGATGTTGAACCGGTTTTAGAACAAATTTCTAGATATATCACCAAGGCTGATTTGGCTCCCGTTAAGAGATGTGTGGATGCCTTTGATTTCGATGCAGCCAAATCTCAAATGATTGCTTTGGCTGACAAGATTGGAATTAACCTGGAGTTGTGAAAATGTTAAAAAAAATTTTAGCTGTTGATGACGAACCCAATAATCTTCAGGTACTGCGGCAGATCTTGAAAGATCATTACCAGTTGATTTTTGCACCCAATGGGGAGAAGGCTCTGGAGGCCGCAGTCAAACATCAGCCAGATCTGGTGTTGCTGGATATCATGATGCCGGGGATCAACGGCTACCAAGTGTGCGAGAAGCTGCGGACCAACCTTGCCACTCAGCACATTCCGGTCATTTTTGTCACCGCCATGAGCGAGGTGGAAGACGAAGCCAGAGGATTTGACGCAGGGGCGGTGGATTACATCCAAAAGCCGGTTTCCGGCCCTATCGTTTTGCGCCGGGTGCAAACGCATCTTTCTCTGGTGCGGGCCAAAGAGCTGGAAGAGAGCCAGAGGGATGCCATCTTTATGTTGGGCGAGGCTGGGCATTATAACGATACCGACACCGGAGTGCATATCTGGCGCATGGCGGCCTATGCCAGCGCACTGGCCAAAGCGGTTGGCTGGCCTGAACAGATGGTCGAACGCATTGAATTGGCCGCTCCCATGCACGACACTGGCAAAATTGGCACCCCGGATGCCATTTTAAAAGCCCCTCGCAAATTGACGGCGGATGAGTGGGAGATCATGAAACAACACACTGTGATTGGTTTTGGAATTTTAAACAAAGGTCATACTGCTCTGTTTGCCATGGCAGCGGAAATTGCGCGATTTCATCACGAAAAATGGGATGGCAGCGGCTATCCGATGGGTCTGAGTGGTGATGCCATCCCCGAATCCGCCCGGATCGTGGCCATCGCTGATGTCTTTGATGCATTAACCATGAAACGGCCATACAAGGAACCCTGGAGCATCGAAGATTCCATGACCGAAATTCGCAGAAACTCTGGGAGTCATTTCGAGCCACGTCTGGTGGAGCATTTTGAAAGGATTTTGCCTGAGATCTTGCAAATCAAGAGTGCGTGGGAAAGCTATCCGTAAGAACAAAATAATCAATCAAGATCAGCGGCAGTGAAGTGGACCCCATTGTCAAGACATTTTTTTATCACCTGTAAGCTCTGACAATTGGTTATTTTTGGTTATTTTTTCATTTTCGTGATTTGCCTTTTTCTCTTCATCGAACGGTAGATCCATCATGCCTAAAAAAACGCAGCTTTCATTTCCAATGATAGCCAATCTCGTTTAAAAATATTTATGTATCGGAAAAACAAAAATCAAGACCTTGGGGGGCGAAGAACCGCCCCCCAATCCCCCCACCCTTTTTTTTTAATTCTTAAAAAAAAGAGGGGGTCTGGGGGATTCATCCCCCAGGGTTTTGCTTTTGATTTTTTGCCCGCAGGGCATCATGTTCTTTTTCGGTTTAATCCTTATACCTAGAAAGCCCAGCAACCTATGAAAATTTGTATTATCAGCACACGACACATCTTAGATGATGCGCGCATTGTGCATAAGGAGGCCATTGGATTAATTGCTCAGGGGCATAAGGTCATCCTATATTTTCCTTGTAACGATCAGTTTCAGTTTACGCGCCATGATGGCAGCGTTATTGCTCAAGGCGTGGCATCAGAGGGAAGGACGGAATTCATCGGGATACCCGTGCGTGGCTTTCGCAGACAAAAGGGTATATTGGGTAAATTAAAAATATATCTAGAAGTCTCTCGACGGATGGCTATGGAGCAGGCCGATGTCTACCATGCCCATGAGCCAGACCTCTCCTTGGCGATTGCCCTAAGAACAAAAAAACTATTAAAAAAAATGGGGCGCCGCACGATGGTGATTCATGACATGCACGAATTTCCACCGAGTGAGAATGCCGATTTATTCTCTTCACGTCTTGCTGTTTTTTTTGTCTTATTTGTCATGATGGTTCGTGACTGGTTTTTTGCCAGAAACGTAGATCATGTTTTTACGGCCAACAGCATCGTCCGAGGATATGCCCTACTGCTTGCGCCCAAAACTCGTGTTGATGTTCTCTATAACTGCCCCCGCATCTCCATGTTTCCCCAAGAAAGCGATGCAGGAGCACATTACGAGCCATCTTCTGGAAAACTCATTTTATGCCATGAAGGCTCTTTATCGTTTGACCGTGGATTACGCAATCTGGTGGAGGTGATAGATACCCTGAGAGATCGTGTTGTATTACGCATTATCGGCGATGTTTTCGGTGTGGAGCGGGAGTGGCTTCATGGAGAGATCAAACGACGTGGGCTCGAAAAAAGCATTAAAATCACTGGTTGGCTACCCTACCAAAAAGTTGGAGAGGCTCTTATAGGTGGACATGTGGGATTAATTTTATTTAGCGAATGCTTAAACAATCGGTTAGCTGGCCCCCCCAATAAGCTGTTTAATTATATGAATGCGGGTTTGCCAGTTCTTTCGGTAGATATGCCGGAGATGCGACGAATCATCTTAGAGGAGCAATGTGGTTTGCTGATTCCAGACCAAAACGTCTCCTCTGTCATTGAAACGCTAAATTTATTGCTTGATGACCCTGAGCGCATCGAATCAATGGGAAGAGAGGGGCGTAGAGCTATCCGACAACGCTACTCCTGGGAGTGTATGGAGAAATACCATTTGTCTGCTGGATATCGCTCTATGGCTAAACAACTCACTCAAGGACCTCCTTTATAAATGTGTGGTATCTTCGGCTTCTGGCAAAATCCGCAAACCCCTTACCAGGGATACACCGCTGCCCTGTTGCAACGTGCAACAGACATGCAGACGCATCGAGGGCCCGATTCCGGTGGGATAGTCGGGTGGAATATGAAAGGAGATTTTCTATCAAAGGAGGCGTTGATTGGAGACCAGCCATTGTCTTTGGGGTTAGGGCATAGACGTTTGGCCATCATTGATCTGACGACTGCCGGGCATCAACCCATGCAGGATATCCATAATCATAATTGGTTGGTATTCAATGGCGAAATATATAATTATCGGGAACTACGTGCAACACTGAGAGAGGCGGGGTATATTTTTCATACCAACAGCGATACCGAAGTCATATTAAAAGCTTATCAGGAGTGGGGGTATGCCTGTGTCCATCGGTTCAACGGCATGTGGGCCTTTGTCTTGTATGATGCCCGTGCCCACATCCTGTTTATGAGTCGGGACCGGTTAGGAGTCAAACCATTTTACCTGTATCAAACCGATCGTCTGTTTGTATTTTCCAGTGAGATAAAATCACTCCTCGCTTGCCCTGGTCTGCATCCTAAAATCGACCCTGAACGGCTGATTTCCTGTATGGTGGAATTTAAAATCGATTATAGTTCGGATACCCTCTATTCTGATATCAAAGAGCTGCGAGGTGGTCATTGTTTGCGCTTAGACCTGCATCGTGGTTCTACACAACAGTGGTGCTATTGGACACCACCAACAGAGACCGATCTTGTTTTGAGTGATGCAACGGCTTTAGAACGCTACAGTGAATTGATAGAAGATGCCGTTCGTTTACGTCTGCACGCAGATGTGCCCGTGGGGATCACCCTCTCTGGTGGGGTGGACTCCTCTGTGATCGCAGCGGCAGCGAGCCGTGTTTGGGGTCAAGGGATAACAACCTTTACCTCGCATTTTCCGAACAAGCCTGAAATTGATGAAACAAATTTTGCCAAAGAGGTCGCTCAATGCTGTCATTTGCGTCATATTCCTGTAGAGCCTAGACTGGACACCCTTCTGCAAGATGAAGAACGCCTGCATTGGCACCATGAATTGCCCTTCCGATCCCTCTCCATTTATGTGCATTGGGCTC
Organism: Magnetococcus sp. DMHC-6; assembly: GCA_039908535.1. Classification (GTDB taxonomy): domain Bacteria; phylum Pseudomonadota; class Magnetococcia; order Magnetococcales; family JADFZT01; genus JAMOAW01. The sequence continues at coordinate 27,564 of JAMOAW010000005.1, forward strand.
TATTGCAACAGATACGTAACCAGGGAATTGTGGTGGTATTGTCTGGACAAGGGGGGGATGAACTTTTCCTGGGATATGAAACATACTATATCAGTCACGCCCTATCCCAACTCCCCAACCCCGTTAAATTTTTAGATGCCTTATGGCAAGGAAGTTGCCACAGTAAAATTTCTTTCCCGAAGATGTTACAAAGTACGCTCTATTTTACCTCTTGGAGATTACGTCGCCAACATCTTTTAAGGCAAGCACGGCCGGTCTTCCAAGACTCTTTGCTAAACCAACTTGCCCCTTCCTCTGCCATAGCCACAGGAAACATCTCTCTTCTTCAGCTACGTGAGATTACGCAAACCTGTCTGCCGACCCTATTGCGATATGATGACCGGACAGCCAGTGCCCTTGCCATGGAAACGCGACTGCCTTTCTTGGATTACCGTTTTGTAGAGTTTGCCTGTCGACTACCGGCGAAACACAAAATCCGCGATGGTTGGACAAAATATATCTCCCGATGCTACCTTGAAAAACATGTATCAAAAAATATTGCCTGGCGTAAAAATAAACTTGGCTTTGATGCCCCACAGGCTGACTGGACAGCCGCATTGACCGCTGTTCATGGTTCCTCTTTGATGAAGACTCCTTTTGCAAAACAATTATTAAGAGATAAAATTAACTTGGAGAGTATTCCCAAAGAGTTGCAATGGAGAGTTTTGAATATTGTAAGAAATGCTGATCTTTTTTCCTGGTACTTATCGGAATAGCTATGCTAACAAAGAGGGATTTTTTAACGTCTATGTAGAATCCATTAGCCTGTAAATAGTCACCCTGAGTAGGTATCGAAAAAATAAACATCAAGACCTTGGGGGGCGGAGAACCGCCCCCCAAGGTCTTGATTGTCAGTTCTTAAAAAAAAGAGGGGGTCTGGGGGATTCATCCCCCAGGGTTTTGATTTTGACTTTTTTGCCCGCAGGGCACCATGTTCTAAAAAAGGTTATTGAATGAAAATTTGCCATGTCACGTCCGTCCATCCAAGAGCCGATTCCAGGATTTTTTTAAAATATTGCCGCTCTCTTGCCCAACATGGTTTTGAATGCCATTTGGTCGTTGTGGATCCATTTTCTGGAATGTTGGATGGTATCCATGTTCATGGTCTTTCCATCCCGGTGGGTGGTCGTTTACAACGGATGACTAAAAATTGTTGGAAAGTCTACCGAAAAGCCTTGGCGTTGGATGCGGATATCTACCATTTTCATGATCCAGAATTAATTCCCTACGGCTTGTTATTGCGTCTACAAGGGTATCGGGTGATCTATGACGCTCATGAAGATGTTCCCGCTGATATCCTGGGGAAAAAATGGATTCCCAGCGGATTGCGTTCGTTGATTTCATTTACGTTCAAGCTATTAGAAAACTTTTCGGCACGTCGTTTTTCTGCAGTTGTTGGAGCAACTCCCTTTATTAGCGAACGATTTCAAAAGATTGGTTGCCGAACAATCAACGTGAATAACTATCCTCTCCAAAATGAGTTAAAGCTCTCTTCTCAGCACCACACCGAGAATAGGGAACCTGTGGTCTGTTATGTAGGGATGGTGAGCGAATTGCGAGGTATTTTTTCCATGCTGGAGGCCATCGACCAATCTGGTGTCGACATTCTTTTGGCTGGACCTTTCGATCATGGAAAACTTCGCGATCAACTGACCCAACTTCCTGGATGGAAAAGAGTACGGGAGTTGGGCCAAATCAGCCGGGAAGCGGTTGCCAATGTGATGCACCGCTCCATCGCTGGATTGGTTTTGTACCTACCAGATCCCAACCACAACAATGCGCAACCACATAAATTGTTTGAATATATGTCATCTGAACTCCCTGTTATCGCTTCTGATTTTCCTTTATGGAAACGAATTATCGAAGAAAACCGGTGTGGTATCTGTGTAAATCCAGAAGATCCCAAACAAATTGCCGAAGCGATTTTACGTTTAAAGGACAATCCTGACTTGGTTAAAGAAATGGGCATCAATGGTCGTCGGGCGATTTTAGAAAAATTTAATTGGGAATGGGAGTTTCAAAAAATAACAGCTTTATACAAGGAGCTTGTTTAGCGATGTGCGGAATTGTCGGTGTCATTTTTCAACAAGGTGACGTTGATCGCTGCCTTTCTCAAGCTCAAAAGGTTCAAAACCACCGTGGACCCGATGCGAATGGTGTTTGGAAAACCAAAGTGGGTCCTTGGCACCTTGGCCTGGGACATCAACGCTTGTCCATTCATGATCTTTCTACGGCCGGGACACAACCCATGTCTGGACCTGGAGATCTGGGATGGATCGTCTATAACGGCGAGGTTTATAATTTTATTGAAATTCGTGCCGAATTGGAATCTTTAGGGTGGTCCTTCCAAAGCAAAACCGATACAGAAGTGGTGTTGATTGCTCTGAATGAGTGGGGAATTGATGCTATAAATAAATTTAATGGCATGTGGGCATTCTGCTGGTTTGATATCAAAAACCAACGGTTGGTCTTTTCTCGGGATCGCATGGGCAAAAAGCCGTTTTACTATTTTTTAGAGGAAGACCGGTTATTTTTTTCTTCGGAAATCAAAGCCATTCTCGTCATGACAGAACAAAAATTTTCCGTCAATGAACAATTAGTTGGAGAATTTTTGTATCAATCCCTCTTGGATACTTCGTCCCAAACATTTTTTAAAAATATTTATAAATTGCCCGCAGGTCATTTTGCCATCTGTGATCTCGCACCCCCAGATAAACTGACATTAAATATCCAACCATACTGGAAGTTAAATCCGACATATGAGACTCCTGCAACGGATTCCGAAGAGTTGGCCGCAGAAGTGAGGGAACTTTTCCTGGATTCGGTTCGCATTCGCCTACGCAGTGATGTTCCTGTAGGGATTTTGCTTTCTGGAGGGGTGGACTCTTCGGCCATTGCCAGTGCTGTGCATCACCTTTTAGGGCCTACGGTGCCATTAAATCTGCTTTCGGCTGTATCAAATGATCAACGATTTGATGAATCCCCCTTTATTGATCGAATGACTCAATATTTGGGGTGCCAAGCTCACAAGGTGGTTGTCGATTCACAACCAAATCAACTGTTTGATCTTCTAGGTAAAGTCATTTGGCACCAGGACGAACCGATTGGAAGTTTCAGTGCCGTTGCGCATTATCTCCTGATGGAAACGGCTGATCATCTTGGCATCACGGTGATTCTAAGCGGTCAAGGAGCGGATGAACCCCTCTGTGGTTATAAAAAATATCTCGGATTTTATTTACTGTCTCTGATGAAGCAGGGGCAGATCCCAACTGCACTGGCCACTTTTTGGAAATTTTTCCGACAGGGGACGGTTCTGCAGCAATTCAAAATCCAGGAAGCCAAACGCTATCTCCCCCATTTTTTTCAACCCAAGGATCTAGATATTGGCGGAGTATCCTTAAAGGAGACCTATCAACCCATTTTTATTTCTGTTGGTGCGTCTGTTTCGGTACGAGAGCGGCAAATTTGGGATCTTCTTAAATTTTCGGTCCCCATATTGACGCATGAGGAGGATCGAGACTCCATGGCTTTTGCCAAAGAGGTCCGTCTGCCTTTTTTGGATTATCGATTTTTGGAAAAATTTATCGCCTTGCCAGATCAATTAAAATTACATAATGGATGGACCAAATATATATTCCGCCAAGCCATGGCCCCTCTTCTCCCCAAGGAGATCGTCTGGAGAAAGGATAAACAGGGATTTACCATCCCTCAAGAGCAATGGTTAAAGAGCTCTTTTCGTCCTCGTATCGAAGCACTTTTTGCGGAAGATTGCCTGATGTATCAAAAAAAACTTGTTGATAGAGAGGCGTTACAACAAAAATATCAACTTTTTTGCCAACAGAAGGTTGGCAAAGGCACCATTTCTTACAAAGATATTTTGCATCCCTTAAATTTGGAAGTTTGGTTAAGAACCTTTGAGGCATCCCTGTTATGAACATATTGACAATTATCGGAGCCCGACCACAATTCATCAAAGCGAGCGTTGTCAGTCATGCTATTGCTCAACAGGACGGTATTCGTGAAGTGTTATTACATACCGGTCAGCATTTTGATGAAAATATGTCCAACATCTTTTTTAATGAACTGGGTATTCCCGAACCCACCTACAACCTAGGTATTGGTGGTGGTCTGCATGGGGCCATGACGGGAGCGCAACTGGCGGGCATTGAAGAGATTTTAATCAAAGAGAAGCCCGACTGGGTGCTGGTGTATGGCGATACCAACTCCACCTTAGCTGGGGCACTGGCCGCCGCTAAGTTACATATTCCAGTGGCCCATGTAGAGGCGGGTCTGCGCTCTTTCAATCGTCAGATGCCAGAAGAGATCAACCGGGTCATCGTTGACCATATCAGTTCGATGCTCTTGGCCCCGACGGTTACCGCCATGCAACATTTGGCCCAGGAGGGGATAGCGGCCAAAAATTGTCATAATGTCGGTGATGTCATGTATGATGCAGCCATATTATTTGGTGAGCGCGCGCAACACACTTCGACCATTCTGTCACGACTGAATGTGCGTGCAGGTCATTTTGTGTTGGCCACCATACATCGAGCAGAAAGTACCGACAATTTACAGCGTCTGCGTATCCTTATGATGGCACTGGGTCAGGTTGGGCAGAGACTGCCTGTTGTCTATCCTGTGCATCCACGAACACGCAAACTTCTCACTCAACATGGGCTTTATGACCTGTTAGGCGATGGTGTACATTTAATTGACCCCGTGGGTTACTTGGATATGGTGATGTTGGAACAACATGCCGCTGTTATCGCTACGGATAGCGGTGGCGTACAAAAAGAGGCCTTCTTTTACAAAGTGCCGTGCGTGACTTTGCGTGATGAAACAGAGTGGGTGGAGTTGGTCACTGCGGGTTGGAATCGGCTTGCCCCACCGCTGAGTGCACAGGAGGTGCACAGCAGTTTACTTGCGGCTATTGGTACTCAGGGAGAGAAAATAGATCCCTATGGTCATGGAGATGCGGCACAACGAATCGTTTCACTCCTCAAAAGTTATTGAAAAATAATATACTATAAAATTAACCGTTCACCGAAGTAAAATTTTACGTTCATTGAAACGCAATGATTTATTGCTTTGGCGTAACCGTTCATATATTAATAAAAAAAGGGGTCTGGGGGATTGCCCCCAGGGTTTTGTTTTTGACTTTGCTTTTGAATTCGGTTTTGCTTTCTTCAAATAGCAGGGGGGTTAGGGGATGCAATCCCCCAAGGTCTTGTTTTTGATTTTTTTTATCTGAACGGTTACCTATAAAAAAAATCCGAGAAAAAGCTTTAGGAAAGTTGCTAAGCGATGTCGATTTTTCGCAATAAGGATACTGTGGAGGAGTTCTGGGATAATTCGATATTGGCTCAGGTATCCTCCACGGCCAAAGATGTTCATCACCAAAAATTTCTTGGTTGTATTGGTGATTTTCTGGGTGTTAAGGGTAAATTATGGCCGACACCTAGCGCACGGGTGGCACTAAAATGGGTGTTACAAGGTGCCCCAACTGGAGCTAGAAAAGTTGTCTTGGCAAGCAGTTTTAATTGTGCTGCGGTGGGTAGTGCAGTACGAGCTGCGGGTTTTTTACTTGAAACCTTTGATATTGCTTCCAACACGGGCCAAATTGATTGGCAAAAAGTTGCCACACGGCTAAATTCCAACCATCGCGCCCTCATTATTCCCCACCTGTTTGGAGTTCCTACCGATTTTCGGCCGATACTCGAAACATGCCAACGGCATGGTATCTTCATCATTGAGGATTGTGCGCATACGTTTGGAGGTCGACTTGACGGTCAAATGGCTGGATCCATCGCAGATGCGGCCATTTTTAGTTTCAACTATGACAAACCGCTCTCCCTCGGTTGGGGAGGTGTTTTACTGATGAACGACCCAAAATTGGCGACCCAGTTTGCGCCACCTGAAATCGAAACACCGAGTATGGCGTGGGAGCAGGAACAGATGCGGCTATTTACAGGGTATTTGGCCTTTCGACGTCGGATGATCCATCGAACGCACCTTCTGCACCGTCTATGGAGACGATTCAGATCGTCAAACAAATTTACCATGCCCGCCACTGGATTTGGCCCCCTAAGGTCCGCCTTGGGCATTTGGCAGTTGGAACATTATGATCACGTGATGGCCATCCGCAACCAACATGCCAACCAAATTAAAACGTTTGCGCAAGGCAATCACACTTGGCACGTGGACCCCGCCGTGACCCCAGCATGGCTGAAGCAAAAAATAATGACTCATTCCCCACAATACGGACTAAAAGCCGCAAAACAGTTATGCCGTATGGGATTAAGAGTGAATAACTATAACTGGCCGAAACTTTTAGTCGGAGATGTTAACGAAACAGAAAAGCCATATTCGCAAGCCGTTGCCCAGTATTCTATTGATATTCCAATACACCAAAATCTCCAAGCTACAGAAATAACCACGATCTGTCGGATGATGAATGGTTCCAAATCATGAATAGCGAACACAAGAAAAATAAAAGGCCAAACCCTGGGGGATGAATCCCCCAGACCCCCTCTTTTTTTTAATAATCAAGAAAACATTGGGGTGGCATCTCTGTTAACGTTCTGTATAGTCTGGAGTTTATCGTGGAATTGAGATATTTGGAGAAAAATGAATTTTCCCTCTGGGATGATCTTGTTACAAGATCTCCTCAAGGGAGTATCTGTTGTAAATCCTGGTGGTTGGAGGCTGTCTGCGATCAATTCGAGATTCTCGGCTATTTTGATAACGGCAGACTTATGGCTGGGATGCCCCTATATTATGAAACATATTTTGGTGTAAAAATTTATAAAATGCCAAAATTAACCGTTGGTTGGGGGGTGATTATGGAACCCGTAACCGCCAAAGGTGTCCATGCACTTTCAAAAGAGATGGAAATTTTAAATTATTTTGCCGCTTATTTTCCAAAATATGTTATTTTTGTTCAACACTTTTCACCAAAGCTCCAAAATTGGTTACCATTTTATTGGGCGGGATTTAAACAGACAACGAGAATAACTTATAATTTATATAATTTGCCAGATACACAAAAAATATGGGATGGCATGCGGAGCAATATTCGCGGGGACATCAGAAAAGCTCAAAAGCAAGGGATTGTCGTTCAATCGTGTACACCCGAAATAGCCCTGAGCATGTTTGCAAAGACACGTTCACGACAAGATCGAAAAGCCGCCTATACGGATGATTTTTTTATAAATCTTTATAAATCCTGCAAAACCAGACAGGCTGGTGAATGTTTTGCGGCATTTGATCCACAAGGGAATCCCCATGCCGCTGCTTTTCTTGTCTGGGATAAGAAAAAAGCCTATTACTTGGTTGGTGGTGGTGACTCAGAACTGCGCAATAGTGGGGCTACCTCTTTATTGATTTGGAACATGATAGAATTTGCGGCGCAACGGTCTGATATCTTTGATTTCGAAGGTTCTGTCATAAAACCTGTCGAAAGGTTTTTTCGCGCTTTTGGAGCTCAACAGGTTCCCTATCACGTTGTCCGAAAGTTTCCGATGCTTGTCCGAATCGTGTTGGCTGTGATGAATAAAATTTAATAGACCTTGGGGGGCGAATCTCCTCTAAAACAACCGGGCCCCCCCAATCCCCTTACCCGATAGGGGTTATCCCTGAACATCAAAAAAATAAATTTTGAGAACATGCCAATGCCACAGCAATCTAAAGTGAGGAATACTCTAAGTTGGATGGGGTCCCTATTGGGACTTCCTTCTATATATATTTCCCAAGAGGAAAAAGTCTGGAAAATATTTTACAAATTGTCGGATGCTTCGCATTTAGAAATTGCGGCATTTCCAAAAAATATGGGCATTGAAACCCTGTCACAAGGGGTAAAATGGGTTAAACATGATACGGTTGATGGAAAAACGATCCATTTTCCCATTCCAAAATATGTGGAATATCATGATAAATGGATGGCAAATTTTGATTTGATACAATCGACCATCGACATGATATGCGGTCAGGTTGAATCGGGATCCCGTAAAAATCAACATGGACAACCTTTACCACAAGACAACTTGCTTGTAAAAATAGGTCTAGAAAAATATGCGGTTACAAATAGATATTTGAATGTCATTTCCGATTTTATTATTCGATCCTGTCTTGAAAAAAAGATCCCAATATTACATATTGCCCCGTGGCCAAAAAATAAAAATTATGCTGTTGTACTCACCCATGATGTAGATCGTATAGGTCGTAAAAATTTACATTTTATTTTTATTAATCTAGCAAAAAAATTGGCCTCTATTTTTCGTAAAAGAGCGGCACACTCTTTTAAACGGATTGGGCAGATTGTGGCTTCTGAGAGATCTTTATCGCAAGATTTTGAAGAGATCATGAAGGCTGAGGAAAAACACGGTTTTTTGTCCGTTTTCTATTTTTTGGGCGGTCCCCTGCTGCATCGCTATGGACCACGACATCTTTTAGCATCAAAAAAAATATCCTCTATTATAAAAAAAATCATTTCCAGGGGGTGGTCGGTTGGGCTGCATGGAAGTTATGTGACATCTTTAAAAGGAAAAAAACAGTTTATTCAGGAAAAAAACATCTTGGAAAAGATTGCTGGAATTCCAATCCAGGGTAATCGACAACATTATTTAAGGATGAATTATCCTGAAGATTTTGAATCGCTATCGCACTGTGGAATTGTTGTTGATACGAGTATTGGCTTCCAGATCGGTTATGGATTTCGTTGGGGAGTTGGATTGCCTTTTTTTCCGTTGGATAAAGAAAACAATCCCCTATCAATCCTCGAAATTCCAACCATACTCATGGACAGCGCGGTATGGGGAGATACCATTACCCAGAAGGATGTCGACACGATTCATGACCTGTTCACGGAAATGCAGCAGACATCTGGTTGTGGCGCACTCCTTTTCCATCAGACCCGAGCCAACGAAATTGAGTTTCCAGGGCAGTTTGATTTATATAAAGAGGTTCTTCGGATATTGGCGCGTGACAATGCTTTTGTTGGTTCTGATTTTGAGATTGCATCCTGGGTAAAGAGGATTTGGAATATCTGTGCAAAACTCAATGCAGCTCAAAACAGCATAACGGCAGATATCGGTTCCCTACAAAAAAAGAATATACCGCATGGTAGAATCATTAAAAATATGGATGGACAAGTGTTCATACAGAGTGTCGAATTAAAGAGTGGGTTGAATATTTTTTCCATTTAAATAAAAATGGGAAATTATGCCCATTTTTGGAAAAACGTCAAAAGCCAGATCGCCCCCATCTGATCGAAAGATTATTCAAGCCTCCGTAAAGCCCCCTGAATCTCCTCTAAAAGCCAAAGATCCGTTGTCTCATTCCGTTGTTTTTTTAGGGATACAATAGCCTCTTGATACCCTAATTGGCCAAGGCCCCAGGCGGCATGTCCTTGGACCAGTAGCGAAGGGTGTCTTAGAAGAAACATTAAGGAATCCAGGGCGTTTAAATCCCTACTATTGCCCATCACCACACACAAATTGCGTAAAAAACGTTCCAGGCCAATTCGTTTGATCGGCGATTTTTGAAACAATTTGGCGAAGGTGGAAGGGGTAAGTGTGGCGCAATCCCAGGGGGTTGCAAGGGTAAAAATAGACGCCAGCGGGACAAATTCGGCGTGTTGGGTGGGAGGGGCGAAGCGGTTCCAGGGGCAGACGGTTAAACAGTCGTCACACCCATAAACCCGATTACCAAATAACGGACGTATTTCTCTTGGTATTGGGCCTTTGTGTTCAATGGAATAATAGGCCAAACACCCTTGAACATCCAAACGGTAGGCCACCTCTAAGGCTTGGGTGGGGCAGGCCTTTTGACAACGTTGACAGGTACCGCAATGGTCGCTGTCAGGGGGGTCTGGTTCTAAGGGCAACTCCAAAAAAATTTCCGATAAAAACAACCAACAACCAAAACGACGCGACACCAGCAGGGTGTTTTTGCCTTGCCAACCCACCCCACAAGCGGCGGCAAGAGGTTTTTCTAACACGGGGGCGGAATCGACGCAAAGGCGCGTATTGGGCTTATAACCCAACTCTCCCTCCAGCCAAAGGCAAATATTTTGCATCTTTTGCCGCAGAACCGTGTGATAATCGGCATGACGGGCATAAGAGGAAATTTTTATTTTTCCTGCAAGCCATGTCACCTCTTGTGTAGGCGGGCGATCGTTGCACCCCAACACCAAAATCACCCCAACGGTAGGCCAAAAACGTTTAGGATTCAAGCGAATTTCTGGATCTTTGGCCATCCAAGCCATCTGTCCATATCCCTCTGAAGTCAGCCAATCCGAAAAATAAACGCCTGCAGCAGGAGGCTTGGGCGCAGCAAATCGGACGATCTCAAAGCCCTCTTTTATCGATTGATGACGTAAAGACTCTTTAAGTTCGTGCAAAGGAAGGTTAAACTGTGTCATTTTATGGCCGATTTCATATTTAGATGACCCTTTAAAAAAGGCTAAAGCCCATGACCGATTCTATCCCGGTCCCTCTGGAACCGCTCTATCAGTTGAATGAAACACAACTTGCCCACCGTATTCGCACCGCCAAGGCGCAATTAGGGGAGCGTTGCGTTATTTTAGGACACCACTACCAGAGGGAAGAAGTCTATCAATTTGCCGATCTCACTGGCGACTCTTTAAAACTATCCCGTCTGGCCAGTCAACGTCCAGAGGCCCGTTTTATTGTTTTTTGTGGTGTACACTTTATGGCCGAGGTGGCCGATATCCTCTCTGGTCCCCATCAAACCGCCATTTTACCCGATTTAGCCGCTGGATGTTCCATGGCCGATATGGCCGATTTGACCGCAGTCAGCGCGGCTTGGCAAGAACTCGGAACGCTCTTGGATGTTGAGAATACTTTTACACCCATTACCTATGTCAATTCCACAGCCGATTTAAAGGCGTTTTGCGGTCAACACGGAGGAACGGTGTGTACCTCCTCTAATGCGGTGCAGGTATTGAAATGGGCCTTGCAACAGCGCGAAAAGGTGCTTTTTTTCCCCGATCAACATTTGGGTCGTATTTCTGCCTACTCTTTGGGGATTCCATTGGCGCAAATGGCGGTTTTTCAACCGGAAAAATCCCCTCTGGGTGGATTGACGCAGGAGGCCATTCGGCAGGCCAAAATCATTCTTTGGGATGGTTATTGCTCGGTACATCAAATGTTTCAACCCGCTCATGTGGATCTTTTTCGGCAAAAATATCCCACCATCTCGGTAGTGGTCCATCCTGAATGCTCCTTTGAGGTGTGTCAAATGGCGGATCATTTAGGATCAACCGAACAAATTCAAACTTATGTACGCAACGCCCCTGCGGGCAGTATTTGGGCCATTGGCACCGAATTAAACCTAGTCAATCGATTAAAACATGAAATGCCCGACAAAGAGATCCATTTTCTCTGCCCAACCATCTGCATGTGTTCCACCATGTTTCGTATCGACACCCAGCATTTATGCTGGACTTTAGAAAATTTGGTCCATGGGCATGTGGTGAACCCAATTTGCGTTCCAGAGGCGGAGGCGCGGTTGGCCCGAGTGGCGTTAGAGAGGATGCTGGCGATTGCTTAAAAAAATGGATACCACCACGCTTAACCCTGGTCGTCTGTTTTTTGATTTAAAAAAAAAAGGGGTCTGGGGGATTGCCCCCAGGGTTTTGCCTTTGCTTTTGACCTCGGTTTTGCTTCCTTCAAAAAGCAGGGGGATTGGGGGGATGCAATCCCCCAAGGTCTTGACTTTGCTTTTTGTTCAGGCACTCTCGTTAATCGTTCACTCTTAAATGTAGTGGTACCGCATCCTGCAGCACATAAAGGAAAACATGTCTACTCTTGAGCAAGCCATTCAAACGGCCACTCTTGGCCATGCGGGGCAGATGGATAAAGCGGGACAACCTTATATTTTACACCCGCTGCGGTTGATGTTACAGGCAACCACCCGTGAGGAACAGATTGTGGCGGTACTGCATGATGTGGTTGAAGATACAAACATCACCCTAGAAGATCTCCAGCAGGCGGGATTTTCACCGACCATTCTCACCGCTGTCGCCTGTTTAACCCGTCATCCAAACGACTCTTATGATCTCTATCTGGAGCGCATCAAATCCAATTCTTTGGCGTGCAAAGTTAAAATAAACGATCTGGAAGACAACATGAATTTGCGCCGATTACCCGCGACGTTGACCGAAAGAGATTGTTTGCGGTTGCAAAAATATCAAAAGGCTTGGCACAATTTAAAGGCCCTTGAGTCTTTGCATGAGCCATAAAATTTTTCGCGATGCCATCCACAACATGATCCCCCTCAACCTTGAGGTGGAGGGGGATTCGTTGTTGTTGGATTTAATCGATACCCCCCAAATGCAACGGTTGCGGCGCATTCGTCAACTTGGCCCGGCCTGTTTAATCTATCCAACGGCAGAACACTCCCGCTTTTCCCATTCTTTAGGGGTCATGCATTTGACGGGGCGGATTTTATCGGCTCTCTCTCAGGAGGGGGCGTTGGATTTAACCCCCATGGCCATGTTACAAATCAAGGTGGCCGCGCTTTTGCATGATGTAGGTCACGGTCCCTTTTCCCATGTTTTTGAACACATCCATCCCCAAATGCCCAGACATGAAATTTGGAGTTGGAACATTGTAACCGGAAAGACGCATATCCATCGGGCGATTGTCAACTATTGCCAGCGGTTGCAGGTGGATTCGGCTATTTTTTTGGAAGGCATTCGCCAAATTTGGCATATTCCCCCTCTCACCGTGCCCCACCTTTTTGGTCGCCAATTAATCGCCAGTCAATTGGATGCTGACCGCATGGATTATCTTTTGCGAGATGCCTATTTTACGGGCGTGGCGTATGGGAGATATGATTTAGAGTGGTTATTGCACAGTTTAAAGGTGCGCACCATTCATGGGGAGCAAAAGTTATGCTTTGATATGAGCAAAGGTCCCACCGCATTGGAAAGTTATATTTGGGCGCGGGATCATATGTATCGGCAGGTGTATGATCATAAAACGGTGCGGGCGTTTGAAGTGTTGTTGATCCATATTTTTTACACATTATTTGAGTGTCACCGTTTAGAAAAAACCTTTCCTTTTGGGGTGCCTTTGGAGCTTAAAATATTTTTGGAATCCCTGTTGATTTCCAATCATCTCCCTGCTCTAGATCATTTTTTGGCCCTGGATGATTCTGTATTGGAATACACCATTGGCCATTTAGCGGCCCTCTCCCCCCAATCGGCCATTCAAACGCTGTTGATTTGGAAATGTCGTCTGTTTCGGGAGCGCAGACCGGTCTATAGAAGGCTGCTCTGGCGTGAGAAGGGGGATGGGGAACCATCGGATTTAATTCTCGATTCCGAGGCTGCGCAAGCGGTGATCGATTTTTTTCGTGCGACACGTGGGCATTTGCTTTCTATTCAGGCACCAGACGGTTCTTTCCTTGAGGTGCCGTTGGGGTTATTGGTGTGGGTGGACCGTTTAGAGCGGGCTTCCTATGCCCATTTGCAATATACCGCCGGCCAAACCGATCCCATTTATGTAGTGGAGGCCAGTGGTCGGGTGCGACCGGCGGAGCATGTTTTGGAGCGCATTGATTTTTTAGGACGCAGCCATCGTCGCCAAATTCGGGTATTTGTCGATCCTTTGGCTCAGGAGGCGGTGATTGATTTTATCAGGCAAAAATTTTATCATCCCCATATACTCTTGAATGTATCGGAAAAATAAAAATCAAGACCTTGGGGGGGGGGACCAGAACCGCCGTATTATTGGAGGGGTCCGGGGAGCGTCACGCTCCCCGGCGGAGGTTTGGAGGCAGAGCCTCCAAGGTGTTGCTTTTGACTTTGCTTTTGACTTTGCTTTTGACTTTTTAGCCCCCAAGCAGGGGGGTTGGGGGGTGCAACCCCCCAAGGTCTTGCGTTTAATTTTTCCCATAGGCGTGATGTTTACGACATGCACATATTGTACGAGACAAGGTCCCATATTTATGTATCGGAAAAATAAAAATCAAGACCTTGGGGGGCGGAGAACCGCCCCCCAATTCCCCCCACCTTTTTTTTTAAGTCTTAAAAAAAAGAGGGGGGCTGGGAGATTCATCCCCCAGGGTTTTGATTTTAATTTTTTGCCCGCAGGGCATCATGTTCACCCATTTGATTGCAAATTGGTATCCATTCCCCCCACCCTTTTTTTTCGGGAACTCTGGGGGATTCATCCCCAGTTTTTTGACTTTGACTTATATTGGAGAAAAAACAATCCGTGTTTAAACCGATCGCTTACTTTCTTTTAACGCTATGATACAACTGGTTGCCGTTGCAGGCATTATATTTTTTCAATGGATATTTTGGGGGCCGATGGATATTTCGTTGCAGCAGATATTGGACCTACGCAACCGTGTTGAGATTTCCCATGAGGCGTTCATGGCGCAGGTGGGCTTGGCGCAGGTGGTGTTGGTGGGAGAGGAGCATGACAATCCGGCCCATCATGAGGTTCAATTGGAGACGATCCGCCACTTGTTTGAACAACATCCAGATTTAGCGGTGGGAATGGAGATGTTTCCACATCCTTTGCAACCGGTGTTGGATCAATGGGTGGCGGGTGGGTTGCAAGAAGAGGCCTTTTTAGATGCGGTTGAGTGGTATTATACCTGGGGTTTTGATGCAGAACTCTATCTGCCGATTTTGCGTTTTGTCCGTGACCAAAAAATTCCCTTGTTGGCCTTGAACATTCCCCGCGAGGTGGTGCGTCAAGTGCGGATGCAAGGGTTGGAGAGTTTAGAGGCCAAGGTGCGGGAGAGTTTACCCCCGTTGGCCTTTGCCTCCCATGGGTATCGGCTCCGTTTGCAAAAGGTGTTTGACGCGCACCCGATGTTTGCGCAATCGGCTTTGTTTGATAACTTTGTCCAGGCCCAGCAAATATGGGATGGGGTGATGGCCGATCGGTTGAGGGCATGGCTGCAAGATCATCCTGATGGGCATGTGGTCGGAGTGGTGGGGGGTGGGCATATTTGGCAAGGCCATGGCATTCCCCATCAATTGGCCTCGCGTGGCGTGACGCGGGTTGTCACCGTGTTGCCATGGTCTCGCACCGAACCCCAAGTCCAAGCGGATGTGGCCGATTTTGTGATTGGTACCCCTGCCACTCCAGAGAGTGAGGATCCGGTTCAGTTAGGCGTTGTGTTGCAGAATAAAGAGGGAGGTATTTTGATTGAAAAAATTCTTCCTGATACCCCCGCCAGCCATTCAGAGTTGGCGGTGCAGGATCGGATTAAATCATTCGATGGCCAAGAGATTCAGGCCCGGCACACATTGGTGCGCCTTGTGCGTGGGAAACATTGGGGCGATCGGGTATCGATGACGGTTCAACGGGCTGATGGGGAGCATCAATTAACTATTATATTGGAAAAGCCTGCCTCTTGAAGAGCTTGGGGGGGCCAAAAAACGCCCCCTCTTTTTTTTTTAAAAAAAAGAGGGGGTCTGGGGGATTCATCCCCCAGGGTTTTGATTTTAATGTATCGGAAAAACTAAAATCAAGACCTTGGGGGGGCGGAGAACCGCCCCCCCAATCCCCCCCACCCTTTTTTTAATTTTTTGCCCACCGGGCATCATGTTTTACTCGTGGCGAAACGTTTTGGTACAAAGCTCGCGAATTTCCCAAACCAGCTGCATGGCCTCATAGGCTTGTTGACCCGTCACCAAAGGGGTCATCCCCTCTTGAACACAATGGACAAAATGGCGTAGTTCGGCCATTAATGGCTCTTCGCTACGGACAAAAATACGATCAATGGCCAAATCCAAACGATAGCCAACATCCACCTCGGATTGCAAGACATGGGCACCTCCATACCCTTGCCGATAGATAAAGAGGTCTTGTGTGGCATAATTGAGGGTGATAAAGCCCAAATTGGTGGAGAGTTGCAATTCACGAATTTTATTTTGCGTAATGCGACTGGCGGTCAGGCTGACCAAAGTCCCTCCCTCAAACTGCAATAGAGCTGAGACATAATCCTCTCCCACCGAGCCATTAATGCTTAAACCTTTGGCGGTCAAATCACGGATGGGCTTGTTAACCAAGGCTAAGGCGATGTCAAGGTCATGGATCATGAGGTCAGACACCACATCGACATCGGTAATTCTGGAGCTTGCCGCGCTCATACGACGGGCATCAATGGCATAAATTTCATGATTTCGTGGTAGAATACTGCTTAATTGACGCACGGCGGGATTAAACCGCTCCACATGACCGATCAATAAGATCGCCTTACCCCGTTGGGCAGCGTGAATTAATTCCAAACAATCTTGAGCCGTGGTGGCCATCGGTTTTTCGATGAGGCAATGGATTCCAAGGTCTAGGAGTTGACAACCTATTTGGGCATGAAGTCCCGAAGGCACGGCAACCGATACGGCATCGACTTGGCGCGCGAGAGCTTCCAATGAATCAAACTGCTGACATCCATACCTTTGCGCGGTCTCCGTGGCCAGGGGTTCATTGGGATCATATAGGCCCACCAGCTCTACCCCTTTCAGAAGGTCGTAGACACGCAGATGGTGTTGGCCCATACGACCTGTTCCCACCACACCAATTCGAACATATCCCCGTTTGCTGGTTACCATGATCAGACTCCGATTCCATGGTTATGGGTAGCCAGGACGTTTGTCCGTGGCATACCTAGTCAATAATTCATTCCTAAATTGGCAACACATTGTAGAGGATGAATGTGTCTTGTTTATTTTTCAAGGGTTACAAACGATATACAAGGAACAAAATGTTTTATTTTATCCAGGCTAGGACAAAGGATTAAAATTTGCTTAAAGAATTGCACAGTGTGTGTTGCAATCGGTTTGTAAATGGAGTAAAAATGGTGAGGTTTAAAAAAATCAACCCCTATTAAAAAATAGCAGAAAGGGATGGATACCCATGGACTTTGCCCTGGCCCGTACCAATATGGTCAAATCACAAATTATTCCGAATCAAATTTTTAATCCAGATTTGCTTGGCGGAATGATGGAAATCTCCAGGGAGTCGTTTGTGGCAACAAACATTCAAAATTTTGCCTATTCCGATCTCTCCCTGCTTTTAACTGAACCACAAGAGGCCACGGGACGGCGTATGCTCAAGCCACTCCAAGCGGGGTCGCTCATTCAATCTTTGGAGTTGGTCGCTGGAAATCGAGTGCTGGTGGTCGGTGCCGGAACTGGTTATGAAGCCGCTCTTCTGGCCTATATGGGCATGTCGGTCTTCGCACTGGAGAACAACACAACCTTAAGCAACAAAGGGCAAAAACTTCTTGCCGATCAAAAAATCATTTGGCGCACTGGCAATTTAGCCGATGGTTGGCCAGAAGAGGCCCCATTTGACGGCATTCTCTTCTGTGGCGCGATCCATGCGGTTCCCAACAACGCCGTTGGTCAATTGGGATCCTCGGGACGACTGGTCGCTATTGTAGGCGATAAAATCTCCCCTCTCATGCGCGCCGTGCGTATTAAAGGCATTTCGGGTGCCGATCGTCCAGATATTTTGTTTGAGACTTCGGCCAATTTTCTTCCGAGCCTGGAGCCACCACAAAGTTTTAAACTATAACGATTTAAATGGGTATCGGGCTTCGCTAACATTATAAAAAAAAGAGAACCAGTGAAACGTATTATTCAAAAATTTGGTGGTACTTCAGTGGGTACGGTAGAACGCATTCGTCATGTGGCCCAGTGTGCGATCGCAGAATTTCAAGCAGGAAATCAAGTGGTCGTCACCGTATCGGCTATGGCGGGAGAGACCAATCGTTTGGTGGCTTTGGTAGATGCCCTGGCCCCCATCCCCAACCTGCGTGAATACGATGTGGTTGTCTCCGCTGGCGAACAGGTCTCTATTGGACTTTTGGCGTTGGCCATTGAGGCTGCCGGCTTTCAGGCCCGGTCGTATTTGGGTTGGCAAGTCCCTTTTTTGACCGATGCCAGCTATTCCAAAGCCCGTATTCTTAAAGTTGAACAGTCCAAAATTATCCAGGATCTTGAAGCAGGCCGGATTGTGGTTGTCGCGGGCTTTCAGGGAATCAATGAAGAGGGATTTGTCACTACCTTGGGTCGGGGTGGATCCGATACCTCGGCAGTTGCATTGGCTGCCGCTCTCAAAGCCGATCGTTGTGATATCTATACCGATGTGGATGGGGTCTATACCACGGATCCACGCATTGAACCAAAAGCCAGGAAACTGGATCGCATCTCCTATGACGAAATGTTGGAAATGGCCTCTTTAGGGGCAAAAGTCTTACAAATTCGATCGGTTGAACTGGCCAAAAAATATCAAGTCCCCCTGCGTGTGCTCTCTTCAATGGAGGAGGGATACGGGACTCTGCTAACTGGGGAAGACGAAGAAATGGAAAAAGTGATTGTCTCTGCTATCGCCTTTAACAAGGACGAAGCCAAAATTACGGTTTTGAATGTACCCGACCGACCTGGGGTCGCCGCCGCCATTTTTGGTGAGTTGGCAAATGCCCATATCAATGTCGATATGATCATCCAAAACATCTCTTCCAGTGGTGAAACCGATGTTACGTTCACCGTTCCAAAAGCCGATTATCGACAAACGATGCAACTGTTAACCAATCACATCAAAGAGATTGGAGCGAAAAATATTGTTGGCAACCCAGACATTGCCAAGGTGTCGGCCATTGGCGTTGGCATGCGTTCCCATACGGGAGTTGCGTTAAAAATGTTCCAAACGTTGGCTGAGCATAGCATTAACATTCAAATGATCTCCACCTCTGAAATAAAAATTTCGGTCGTTATCGATGAAAAATATACCGAATTGGCTGTCCGGGTACTGCATGAGGCTTTTGAACTGGATAAAGACCCAGGGGACCGTGTTTATACTTAAAGCAACTCAACCATTTTTTTTCTACGGACAACCAATTTTACCAACGATCGTGCCTCGTTGCTGGGAGATCCACTTTTTGTTTCCCTTTACCATGCCCGCCCGACAAGGAAATTAAACGTGCCCAATACCCATGGCACAGAAAAAATTTTGTTGTATGATACGACCTTACGTGATGGGGCGCAGAGTGAAGAGGTACTTTTTTCGGTTTCCGATAAGCTGCGTATTGCCGAACGGTTGGATGAGTTTGGAGTCGATTTTATTGAGGGGGGGTGGCCTGGGGCCAATCCTAAGGACGAAGCCTTTTTTCAGGATGTCCAACGTTTACGTTTGAAAAAAAGCCGTTTAGTGGCCTTTGGCTCCACCTGTCGTCCTGGAAATTCGGTGGAAAAAGATGTTGTTTTAGCTGGCTTGCTGCGCGCGAAAGTCTCTATCATCACCCTGTTTGGCAAAACTTGGGATTTGCATGTCAAGCGTGTTCTTGGTATTTCCTTGTTGGAAAATTTAGATCTCATCGGTCAATCCATTATGTATTTAAAAAAACATGTGGATCACGTCTTTTTCGATGCCGAACATTTTTTTGATGGCTACAAAGCCAATCCCGATTATGCCATGAAGACCCTGTTGGTGGCGGGGCAAGCCGGGGCTGATTGTTTAATTTTGTGTGATACCAATGGGGGATCGTTGGTCCGCGAGATCAGCGCGATTACCCGTCAGGCAGCGGTATTAAACGTCAAATTGGGTATTCATTGTCATAACGATTGTGGATTGGCCATTGCCAACACGTTAGCGGGCGTTGAATCAGGGGCACAACACGTGCAAGGCACCATGAACGGCTTGGGAGAGCGATGTGGTAATGCCGATTTGACGGTGATTATTCCCAATCTTATTCTTAAAATGGGATGCAAAACCAGCTTAAATTCTCAAGATTTAACAAAGTTAACTTCTACCAGTCGTTTTATCAACGAAATCGCCAATC
Organism: Magnetococcus sp. DMHC-6; assembly: GCA_039908535.1. GTDB lineage: Bacteria > Pseudomonadota > Magnetococcia > Magnetococcales > JADFZT01 > JAMOAW01. The sequence continues at coordinate 47,433 of JAMOAW010000005.1, forward strand.
GACCTCCTAGTAGAAATCAGCCCTATGCAGGGCTATCGGCCTTTGCTCACAAAGGGGGCGTACATGTCTCTGCGGTAATGAAAGATGCGCAAACATATGAACATATTCGACCAGAGGCGGTTGGAAATCAGCAACGGGTGTTGGTTTCTGATCAATCTGGACGCAGTAACATGTTGTATAAACTCAAACAATTTGATATCGCAATAGAAGATTCCAAAGACCCGCGCTTGGTTCAATTGCTGGAGGAGATCAAGGAATTGGAGTATCAAGGGTATCAATTTGATGGGGCCGAAGCCTCCTTTGAGTTGCGTGCCAGGGGGGCTTTTGGGCAGATACCGGAATATTTTAAATTATTGAGCTATCGGGTCATCAATGAGCACCACGAAAAAGAGGATATCAAAGATCGCATTGGGGCCGAGGCGACGGTCAAGGTGGTAGTTGGCGATAGCCAACCCATTCATACGGTCGCCGAAGGGGATGGACCTGTGGATGCCTTATCTACGGCTTTGAAAAAGGCACTGGGATGGTATTATCCAGCCATTGAGGCCATTAAATTGGTGGATTATAAAGTGCGTATTTTGGGCGGAGCTGGCTCGGGAGCCAGTGTGCGGGTGTTAATCGAATGGCAAGATGTGACCTCCTCTTGGGCAACGGTTGGAGTCTCCAAACATATCATCGCCGCCTCTTATGATGCGATGGTGGAAGCAATGATCTATAAACTTTTTAAAGATAGTAAAAACCAGGACTGATAAATCAGGATTGTTCAACTTAAACTCTTTCCATGGGAGATGAGTTGATGATACATTGTGAATTCGTTCAATTTTAGTGGAGAATGAACCATTATGAAAAAAATCGAGGCGATCATTAAACCGTTTAAACTGGATGATGTCAAAGAGGCCCTCTCTGAACTCGGCATTCAGGGGATTACGGTTTCTGAGGTTCGTGGTTTTGGTCGGCAAAAGGGTCATACAGAGCTCTATCGTGGCGCAGAATATGTGGTTGATTTTTTGCCCAAACTCAAAGTAGAGGTGGTGTTACCGAATGAATTGGTGGACCGAGCGATTGAAACCATTGAGGCTGCCGCGCGCACGGGACGCATTGGAGATGGAAAAATTTTCGTGACACCTGTGGATCATGTCATTCGTATTCGAACTGGAGAACGGGACGAAAACGCCCTGTAATCCAGAAAAGGTTTAAATTTTATCTATTAAAAAAGTCTGGGGGGAGTTCCCCCAGAGTTTTAATATCTTTTTTTTCTTGTTCTACAAAACTCCTACTTCTCTACATTTCTATTATTTCATAGTTGAGTATTGATGGCCAATCAGCGAGAAATAGGTAAATCATTTGCCAAAGGGGCGATCATTCTTCGTCAGGGGGAAAATTCCAATTGCATGTATATTGTGCAAAAGGGAAGTGCGGAAATGATATTGGAGACACAGCAGGGAGAACACTCTTTAAAGATATTAAAAGAAGGGGATATGTTTGGGGAGGTATCTCTCTTTGCAGGTAAAGCCCATTATGCGACGGTACGGGCTGTGACGACTTGTCGCGTTTTGAAGGTGGATGAAAAAACCTTCATGAGCAAGCTTCATCAAGATCCATCCATGACTTTTCGAATGATCAAAAAAATGGCCTGTCGCATTTATGAGCAGGACCATGACTGGATGCGGGCTTATTACTCTTCGGACAGTTCTTGCCAAGCGACCGGGTTTGCAAGCTTTATTGACTTAACGACCTTTCTGGATGGAGAGGTTAAGCGGGCCAAGCAACTGATGCAATCCTTGGCTTTTGTCATTTTGGATATAGATGATTTCAAAGTAATTTGTCAACGTTTTGGCGATGAAGCTGGACAGGATGTTCTCAAAGGAGTGGCGGATGTATTACGCGAGCATTTGCGTCAAAACGATATTATTGGTCGATTTGGGGACGATCGTTTTGGGATTATCCTTTACGAAGCCGAGGGTCTTGCGGCGGTCAAAGTAATGACTAAAGTTTTAAATGTTTTTACCGGGATGCATTTTATCGCCGGTCAGAGCGCGTTTCAGGCCACATTTAGTTGTGGGATTGCCATTTTTCCAGAGCACAAAAAGGCCGATCAGTTATCCAAATCGGCATTTGAAGCGTTGGCGCGGGGCAAGAGGGATGCAGGCAAACAGGTCATTTTAGCCCCACCAGATTCAGAGTATATTCCCCCAAAACGAACGGATGAGATCGAACTTGCGCATACCCCTTTACGTCGAGGTCGGCACCTGTTGCTGTTTGGGTGGCGTGGGTTTCGTCGTTCATAAATTAAAATTGTTTGTCAGCAGTTGACCGATTGGTTAAAACAAAACCTTGGGGGGTGGGGTAGAGAACTGCCCCACCCCACCCTTTTTTTTTTTAAGTCTTTAAAAAAAAGAGGGGGTCTGGGGGATTCATCCCCCAGGGTTTTGATTTTGATTTTGATTTTTCTGCCCGCAGGGCATTATGTTCATGTATCGGAAAAATAAAAATCAAGACCTTGGGGGGCGGAGAACCGCCCCCCAATTCCCCCCACCCTTTTTTTTTAAGTCTTAAAAAAAAAGAGGGGGTCTGGAGGATTCATCCCCCAGGGTTTTGATTTTTATTTTGTTTTTTTTGCCCGCAGGGCATTATGTTCTATAAAACGTTTGATTGAAAATGGTTTCATTTTTTTATCGCATAGGAAAGAAAGCAATTTTTTATGACAACCCCAGCCATACCTCGTGAATTTTTACCTAAAATGCCCAAGTCTGAAATCAATCAACTTCCGATTACCAAATGGGAGGGGTCTGTTCGATTGATTCAATCCAGCCAAGACTTTCTCCTGGCCATGGAAGAGCTGCAACATGAAACCGTGTTGGGGTTTGATACAGAGACAAAACCGGTATTTCGCAAAGGCCAGAACAATTCCCCCTCTTTGATACAATTGGCGGGTGAAAATTTGGTTTTGATTATTCAATTGACCGCATTAGAGGATATTCAACCGTTGGTGCGCCTTTTTGGGGATTCCAAGGTGCGCAAAGTAGGGGTGGGACTGGCATGGGATTTAAAACAACTGCAGGAGGTTTTTTCATTTCAAGCCAACGAATTTGTCGATCTTGGCGAGAAAGCCCGCAAGTCAGGTATTGAAAGTCAAGGTTTACGCACCATGGCGGCGCGTTTTTTTGGTTATCGCATTTCCAAGAGGGCGCAATGTTCTAATTGGCAGCGACGCCATTTAAAACCGCATCAATTGGCCTATGCCGCTACCGATGCCTGGATTAGCCGTGAAATTTATTTTTTAATGAAAAGTTGGGGATTGTTTCAATAAATGGTGTTTGTTGATATATGGATGGATATATTAAAAATTTAATTTGGTTTGGAGGAGGTTTTGTATCCAGGGCCATCCCCTGGGCTCTCCTCATGGATCAACAATAGATTAACGCGGTCAAGAAGTTCATTCCACACTAAAGTTAAAAGACCCAGCTCGCGGACGATGTTATCGGTATTGGCTTTTTCTTCGGGAGATAAATTTTTATCCATTTGGCGAATGGAAGCCATCCCGGCCAACAGAGCGTTTTGAGTTTTTACCGCAACTTGTGAAATTTTTTTCAAACTTTCGGTATCCATCTCGTCAAGATCCCAATCGAACTGTTTTATTGACATTTTTTCACCTTTGAATTGGGTTGCATTATTTTTTACCATAAAAAAATCAGCCAATGAGATATTTTTATTCTATACTACATATTATGGAATAATATTTCATAGATAAAATGGGGTAAGGCAATGGAAAGTATGAATCGTTCATATAGTTGGTTTGTAGGGACTCACCCTATTGGAGATTGGTGGCGTTTTGAGTGGAAGAAAATTGGAAAAATAAAAATCAAGACCTTGGGGGGCGGCGAACCGCCCCCCAAGCCCCCCACCCTTTTTTTTAAAAACTCTGGGGGATTCATCCCCCAGAGTTTTGATTTCTTTGCCCGTAGGGCATCCTATTCAATATTTATATGGTTTGCTTTGGTTGCGCCAGTGACCGCAGAGGTAATCCCGCCTGTAGCACCGATTATGCGCCTGGAAGGGGGCATGCATACCAATATGATCCGTGGGATTGCCAGTAATAGTTCTGGGAACTTTTTGGCGACGGTCTCTTTGGACAAAACTATACGTTTATGGTCGGGGGCCAACGGAGAATTATTACAAGTTTTGCGTATTCCGATCAATCAAGGACGGGATGGTAAATTGTTTGCGGTGGCGGTCTCGCCAAATGGAGAGACCATAGCCGTTGGGGGGCTTACCGGTTTGGACTGGGATAATTATATCTCTGTCTATTTTTTTAATAAATCATCAGGGGCCATGATCGGACGCATTCCCAATCTACCGAGTGTGATTAATCATTTAGCATTTTCGATGGATGGACGTTTTTTAGCGATTGTTTTATCTAAAAAGCAAGGTCTGCGGATTTATAATGTTCAGAATGGCCAGTTGGTTGGACAAGACAAAGAGTATGCAGCAGACAGTTTTTGGGTTGATTTTGATTCTTATGGTCGAGTGGTGACTGCCTGTGATGATGGGTATGTACGTCTTTACGATCCCAAATTTCAACTGATCACCAAACAAAAACTTGTAGAGACAAAACGCCCCTATTCTGTAGCTTTTTCTCCAAATGGGGACAAAATCATCGTTGGATTTCGGGGGCCACCTCTGGTAACAGTGGTGGATGGACAGAATCTTTCTATTCTTTATCAACCAGATTTGACCGATGCACGCGGATCTTTACGGGTGGTGGCTTGGTCCAAAGATGGAAAATCGATTTATGCCAGTGGCGATCTTCGCAATAATAATTGGCACCTGATGCGTTGGTGGAGCAACGAAGGGAAATTAAACGAGCAACAAAAGAGTGAATATATCGACTTGCCAATCTCGACCAATACGGTCATGCAGCTGCTGCCGTTGCTGGATGGGGGGATCGCCTATGTAGCGACCGATCCGGCGGTTGGTAAACTGGATAGCCAAGGATATCGTCTTTTTCACAAAACAAGTCCCACCGTTTCGTTTAAAGATATTGCCCCTTTTTTAAAGATTTCTTCAGACGGGTCGGTGGTGCAATTTTCTTATGCAGCAAAGGGCCAACAGCCCGCTTTTTTTGACGTTAATTCCATGACATTACTCAAAGGTTCTCCTGGCTCAGAGAAACTGTTGGCACCCATCACCGAACGGCCCAATTTTGTGATCACTGGGTGGAATTCCAAAACTGAACCCATGCAATTGAATGGTAAGACGATCAAATTAAACAAAAACGAGGTACCATACTCTCTGGCGATCGATCCTCAAGGACGATTTTTTGTTTTGGGAACGAATTTTTTTCTACGTTTACTGACCCTTCAAGGCGAGGAACATTGGCGCATACCCATTCCAGGATCGGTTTTTGGGATCAACATCACAGAGAATGGCCGCTTTATCGTCGCGGCGTTGAGCAATGGTACGATACGTTGGTATCTTTCGGGCATGGGTCGTGAGGTTTTGGCCTTTTTTCCCCATAATGATCAAAGGAATTGGGTTCTATGGAATCAAAATAGACTTTTTTCGGCTTCCCCTGGGGCGGAAGAGATGCTTGGTTGGCATTTTAATCAGGGCAATGCCAAGGAGGCCAAATTTATCCCGGCGGCACAATTTGGCGTTAAATATAATCGACCAGATATACTTCGTAGGACATTTAAGTAAGTGTTAAAAAAAAATGTAACCATTTACCGAAGTAAAATTTTACGTTAATTGAAACTCAATGATTTATTGCTTGGGCGTAACCGATAAATAAAAAAAAGGGGTCTGGGGGATTGCCCCCAGGGTTTTGTTTTTGACTTTGTTTTTGACCTCGGTTTTGCTTCCTTCAAAAAGCAGGGGGATTGGGGGATGCAATCCCCCAAGGTCTTGACTTGGCTTTTTGTTCAGGCACTCGTTCATCGTCCACACTTAAATGTGGTGGTACCATGATTTTTTTGTAACCGTTCAGATAAAAAAAAATCAAAAACAAGACCCTGGGAGCAATCCCCCAGACCCCTTTTTTTTAAATAATAACAGACGACCACGGTTAAGTGTGGTGGTACCAAAATCATGGTAGAGGCATTTTTTTGGTCCACTGTTCCAATTCGTTTATTCTTTCTTCACCCACGGGATGGGTGCTTAAAAAATCGATCAGTTGTTTTTTGGAGTGGGCGAGTAAATTTTTATTAAAACGAACCGCCGCCTGGGGATCAAATCCAGCTTGATACATATAAAGAAGCCCAATTTGATCGGCTTCGCGTTCACTGTCTCTGGAATATTTTCTTTTAATGGCAAAGCCACCAAACTCCACCAAAGATCCGCCCAGAGGCAGACCTACCAAATCCATGCCAATTCCGATCACACTGCCCCAAGTATCGATTTGCTCCGCCTGCTGAGCGGATTGACTTTGATGATTTTTTTTGTGGTGGGCGATTTCATGTCCCAAGACAAAGGCCAATTGATCCCAATCCTCACCAATCAACTGGAGTAAACCAAGATTGACCCCAACCATGAGGCGATTTTCCTCTTTCCAGGCATAGGCGTTGAGTTGAGTATCGGGAAGCAGCACCAATTCGGTTTGTATGTCACTCACTTTTTCGATGCGGGCTTTTACTTGGAGAATAGATTCCAAACGGGATTTTCCCAATGCTGGCATGGCTTGCAGGGTAAAACGATTTTTTAAAAACTCAGGGGTTCGGGAGGGTGGAGGAGAGGAAACGTCGGAAGCACAAGAGGTATATAAGAAAGCCAACATCCACAACAATGGGAGGAGCTTATGGGACGGTTCTGAACTCCCCAAGGTTTTGTTTTTAAGTTTTCCGATCCATTTAAATCTCGATGGCATGTGCCAGTTCCAAGGCGGCGTTATAATCGATTTTGCCATTGCCCAGCAGAGGAATTTTTTCCACGGTTAAAATGGTTTTAGGCAAATAAATTTCTCCAAGCCCTTTTTGTTGGGCCATGGTGGTTAATTGAGTGCGGTCTGGATTTTGTTTTTCAGTTAAGAGGATCAATCGTTCGTTTTTACGTGGGTCTGGTACGGTCAACACGGCGTGCCGATCATCGCTCCAAAGTTCCTCGACAAGAGCCTCGACGGCGGCCAAGGAGACCATTTCACCAGCGATTTTAGCAAAACGTTTGCTACGCCCGACCATGAACAAAAATCCATCGGTGTCGATTCTGACGATGTCCCCGGTTGGATACCACCCCAAGCCTCGTTCGCCCTGGGGAGTCATGACAGCACCGATAGTTTTTGGAGAGAGATACCCCAGCATGATATTTGGTCCCGTGACCTCCAACGCTCCTGCGTTATGGATACCAGTTACGGGCGTCAGAAGATGTTTGATACCTGGCAGCAGCCGCCCCATACTGCCGGGACGGTTTTCCAAAGGGGTGTTGACGGCCAGTGCGGGACTGGTTTCCGTGCAGCCATAGCCTTCTAAAATACGCAGACCAAATTTCTCCAACCATAACTGTCGGGTGGTGGGTCGGAGAGGTTCGGCACCCGCGAAGACCAGACGCAGGGTATGGAAATCAAACGGATGGGCGGTGCGACCATAACCAGCCAAAAAGGTGTTGGTGCCGGCTAAAATCGTAGCGCGATGTTGCAAGGCGAGTTGAGGAATTTCTCGATAGTCGAGTGGCGAAGGATGCAACAAAAGGCGCATTCCATGCAACAGCGGCATTAACGCCCCTACTGTTAACCCAAAGGAGTGAAACATAGGCAAGACATTGAAGAAAAGATCATCGCGACGCAACTCAATCCGTGCGGCCACCTGAACACCATTGGTGATTAAATTGGCATGGGAGAGGAGCACTCCTTTGGGTGTTCCTTCCGAACCAGAGGTAAATAAAATAACCGCAGGATCATCGGGACGCACCGCTGCTTGGCGTTTTTGTATCCAACGGTTGGGAAGCAGACCGCTCAAATAGACGGCGATGGCTTTTCCTGTCGTCAATTCTTTTTTGATATCTTCTAGGTAGATGATGGTCACTATTGCTTCCAAAGCGGCGATAGCGGCTTCCAGATGGGCTTTGCGCACAAACAATCGCGAGGTTAAGATAATTTTCAGGCCCGCCAGTTGCGCGGCCGCTACCATGGGTTTGCTGCCAACGCTAAAATTAAGCAAAGCTGGAACACACCCTAAGGCCTGTAACGCAAAAAAGGTGATCACTGCCCCGACACTGGTTGGTAACACGATACCGACCCGTTCGCCGATATCGACTTTTTTGTCTAATAGATGCGCCAGCACCCGTGCCCGAAACACAAGTTGCGCATGGGTCGCGTGTTGACCTAAACTGTCTTGGATAGGGATGGCAAAACGGTTATGAGCCACCCTTTTTTGGGCCCAACGCAACCCTTCCCACAGGGTTTGCGGTTTTGGGACGGCCAAGAGACGGGCCCAAGCCAAACAATCCCCCAAAAAATATGTTGCTTGTTGACGCTGATTTGTTTGGGAGGCGTTGGCATCCAAAAGAAAAGGGCGCGTAGGAAAAAAATGTATACGGATGCGCGGCCAAAATTTACAGGAACCACGCCGATGCAGATGAACCGGTAAAATCGGCACCCCAGCTTGCGTGAGCAACAGGGCCGACCAATCCGACATTTTGCCGATGGTTCCACCGGCAAGAAGTGGCGACACTTCCGGAAAAAGAGCCACCACCCCAGCTTGGCGCAGATGTTGAAGAAGGGGGGCCAATTCGTCCATATCGCCCTTTTGAATGTTTATGGCTTGCGGCGTGGGGTGCCACCACCGCCACCACGGGGGAGGAGGAAAAGAGGAATCATAGGCAAATAAGGTGTTGTCTGGTAGAGCTAAATAGAGTAAAAACCAATCTAGAGAGGTGTTTTTATTGGCAACGATTAAAATACCTTGTTGGGTTTCGGATAGGGAATAAAAATTCCGCAATGGAATCTTAAAAAGCCAGGAGAGAAAGGGACGCAAATATTTTTTGGCAAACATAGGTTTTTATTAATCTATCGGAAAAATTAAAATCAAGACTTTGGGGCCCGCCCCCCCCAAGGTCTTAAAAAAAAGAGGGGGTCTGGGGGATTCATCCCCCAGGGTTTTGTCTTTGATTTTTTTCACTCCCCCCCCTTTTTTTGAAGGCGTTTTTAGGGGAGCAATTACAGACCAGGTCGCTCGTCAGGGGTCATATCCAACGAGAGCAATAGATTAGTCAAGGCATTTTTATGTTTTTGTTCAATTTTGACCATCTCCTGGCAATAGCTTGCCACCTCTGGGCTGGTGGCTTTGAGAGCCAATTGCTCATAGGTGTCGCGGGCTTGATTTTCCAGTTCAATGGCTAAAGCCAAAACGGTGCGCAAATCGCCATTTTGAATGACATTCATCTCATTTTCAGAGATGGTTGCCTCCATATTGGATTCCAACTCTGTCAAATATTGATAGGGGTCAAAATCCAAGACACAAGGGGCATTTTTGGCTCGTTCGATCAAGGAGCGGGCATGATCGTCTTCCATTTGGGCCATTTCCAGGAAAAGCATTCTGGATTCGTCGTTATGGGTAATCTCAGAGGCCTTGTTATAGAAAGCCCCGGCATGAACTTCTTGGAATAAGGCAGATTTAAAAAAATCGGTAGCAGTTTGCATGAAGGACTCCTCAATGTTTCAAGATTTAATTTTTATGATCCATTCTGGTTCAATTCTTTTTCAAACCAGGTGCCAATTGCGCTATTAAGACATAGAAAGGAGCTAAATTCAATGTAGGTTGTAACGATGATGATCGCCTAAACCCGATAGCTCAATAAAAAAGGAGAGATGACAATGCATGTAAGCTATTGGCAACTGTGTGCGGATGGACGAATGGCGTGTACACTTTGTCCCCGAGGGTGTCGATTGCAAGATGGGCAACGGGGGTTATGTTTTGTCCGCGCCCGCCAAAAGGAGCATATGGTTTTGACCACTTTTGGGCGGTCGAGCGGTTTTTGCATTGATCCGATCGAAAAAAAACCCATCAATCATTTTTTACCAGGAACTCCGACGCTCTCTTTTGGGACTGCGGGGTGTAATTTGACCTGCAAATTTTGTCAAAATTGGCATATGAGTAAATCCAAACAGATGGATGCTCTGACCGCTATTGCCACCCCAGAGGTATTGGCGACGGCGGCGATTAAACTGGGCTGTCGGAGCGTCTCTTTTACCTACAACGATCCCGTTATTTTTTTAGAATATGCGGTGGCCGTCGCGCAAGCCTGTCGGCAGCAGGGAATCAAAAATATTGCGGTGACGGCCGGTTATATCAACCCAGAACCACGGATTGAGTTTTTTAAGGCGATGGATGCCACCAATGTGGATTTAAAATCCTTCAGTGAGCATTTTTATCGTAAGTTGGTTGGGGGAAGGCTGCAACCGGTTTTGGAAACCTTGGAATATATCTATCACGAGACCGAGGTTTGGATGGAAATCACCACTTTGTTAATTCCGGGTGAGAATGATTCAGACGCCGAATTGCACGCCTTAACGCAATGGGTGGTGGAGCGACTTGGGGTAACGGTTCCGCTACATTTTACCGCGTTTCACCCCGATTGGCGTCTTCAAGGGCGGCCGCGCACTCCCCTTTCGACCCTCACGCGCGCCCGTCAGATTGCCCTGACCAATGGTCTTCGCTATGTCTATACTGGCAATGTGCAAGATAGAACAGGAAGTACGACATACTGTCATCACTGCCAAACCCCATTAATTGTCCGGGATGGTTGGACGATAATAAATTGGCATTTGACTGAAAATGGGTGTTGTGTTCACTGTGCGACCCCCTGTTCTGGCGTTTTTGAGGCAAGTCCGGGCCATTGGGGAGCCAAACGCATACCTGTTCGATTTTAAATGTATCGCAAAAATAGAGATCAAAACCTTGGGGGGCTCAGAACCGCCCCCCCCGAGGTCTTGATTTTGAGTTCTTAAAAAAAAGAGGGGGTCTGGGGGATTCATCCCCCAGGGTTTGGCCTTTGATTTTTTTTTTGCCCGCAGGGCATCATGTTCATGTATCGGAAAAATAAAAATCAAGACCT
>JAMOAW010000102.1:0-7845 GCA_039908535.1 Magnetococcus sp. DMHC-6
AATTAGCGAAATTATTTATTTTCAAGAACTATTAATCTTTGCAATAGCTCGTTATATTTTTGATAAATTGTGTCGAAATTTTCATTTACTTCTGAGGATTTAATGGTTGTGGATGGGGTGAATGAGTGGGGGACAGTGAGGGGGACTGGTTCAGATTCACATATAAAGGCGGCAGAACAATTTAGTTTATCACAGACATCTACCCAATCACCTCCCAACCTAAAATAATCATATCCTATTACTGCATAAAATTCATTACCACTTGGTTCAAGTGCGCCGCTTCGGTGAGACCAATTTGTGTAACTCCAAGGTTCTCCAGTTATCCATTTCCATGTACCTAGAGACTCTGCATCAGAAGCACCAATAAAAAATCCAGCAGATAAATTTTCAACACCTAAATTATATATAAAATCATTTTCTTCCTGTGATGTGCTTGTCACAAGATGAGCACCAATTGATTCACAATACATTTTTGCATCATCCCATGTCATTTTTTGACCAACATAGGTATAAGTATGCCCATTAAATTCACCCGTTGTTGCTGCCTGAGCATTTCCAACAGCTAATAAAGCAAACAATCCACATATAGCTAAAATGCGCGTAGTCTTCATTTTTTTGTCTCCGAAAAATATGTAGGGGGATTTTTTTTGCAGAAGAAAGATAATTGAAAATTCAGCTTAAAGCAAAACAAAAAAATTGTGATTTTTTCATGACGTTGTTTGGCGATTTAGTTTTTGATTACCGCTCCCGCAACTCTTTCCCAGCCTTAAAATGGACTCTCTGCCTTGCCGGCAAATCAACAGCCGCGCCTGTCCGTGGGCGGATAGGCCTTTTTGGAGTGCCAATTCTTGGATAATTTCTGCCTTGACCATTTTTCCCCTCTTCCAATTGCTTGATGCCTAACCTCAAGGCTTCCCTGGTAATGGCAATTTTTTTACCACTGGATATCCTCACAATCGATTTCATAATGAATTCGTCCCCAATTTTTTTCAAGACATCCTGCAAACTTCCTGATTTTTTTCCACTGCGTCAGCCATTCGGCTCCATCCGCCAAGACTTTCAGACCAAACAAAAAGACCACCCGGCCAATTCCATCCCCTTGTCGAATTCCAGGACCACGGCCAATGATACCACCCGTACCACCAAACGCAAACGTGGCGTGACTGGTGGGGCGAAAGTGCGTAATCCGTATGGCACGCAGGTTTTGGATATGGACATAATCAGGTTAGGAAAGCATGGAGTATCTGTCCGCTGGCGATGGTAACGATTATTTTTTCCTGAATACAGCCTTAATTTTTGCCAATGCTTCTTTTCCCAGAAGAGCAATGCCAAGTAGGAATGCTGCCTCGCCTGAGATGATTAACCCTGTTATAAATGCCGCCGCCTCTCCAACTGAAATTTCAAAGAAAGGTAAAGCAGCAATCATCCCATAAACGAGACAAGAATAAATCAGAAGAAAGTAACCTGATGTTTTTCGCATTGCTAAGATCAAAACTCTAGTCGCCGAACCAGCCGACATAAACCTGTGGTGGCTGGGCGGCGCGGGAATCGGCATTGTTCATAAAGAGGGGGGAGCTGTATTCAAGGATCGGGTCCGTAATGCGCTGTTTCCTCATCCTTGAGGCGTTGCAAAAGGCGATTGAGGCTATCCATGTCAGATGTTCCATAACTACCATATCCGGCCTGGCCCGTGGTTTTTATATCATCAATGCCCTTGCCTTGATACCTATCGATGCGACTATCCAACCCGTAGCTTTCAGCCATGTGGAAAGTCAATGCTTGCAAACTGGTCAACTCTTGACCAGTGATCAGCATGAAATGCTTTATGTCTCTCTTGCCTGGTTTGATCATATCCAGCGTCCTCACTCAGAGGGAAATCGGTTATCCTCACAGTCAATTCCATAATGAATTCATCTCCGATTTTTTTCAAGACATCCCGCAAGCTTCTTGATTTTTTCCGCTGCGCCAGCCACTCAGCTCCATCCACCAAGCCGCTCAGTCCAAACAAAAAAGCCACCCAGCCAATTCCATCCCCCAAGCCAAATTCCAGGACCACGGCCAATGATACCACTTAAACCACTAAACGCAAACGTACCGCGACTGGTGGACAAGGGGGGCCATTCTAGCTGGCAAGGCGTGCAAGTTGCCTTCTGGTAAGGAAAAAACCTTTCAACATGCCGAACAGGACCACGGTTCGATACCGTTTTTTCTCTCTCTGGAAGCAAGCACATCATCGGAATTGGTATGAAGCCGAAAAACGGTAAAATTCTTTTCCATTCAACGAGATAACCGAGGTCCACAGACCTGTGGACCTCGGTGCGTGTGGTCCACAGGTATTAGAGAATACGGGCCAAACAGAGAATAGGAACGCGGTTTTCACTGTTCGCGGGGTCTGTTTCAGACCAAGTGCATTTGCAAACTACCTGAGCTAACTATTGAAAAGATTGGACTTTTTTGGATAAAAAAAAGCCACCTTGGTAGGCGGCTTTTTTTGGGAGAATTTCATGACAAATTTTATTGGTGGACCAAGTGATACGCTGTCAAACTAATTCTCCGCTCTTTATTGCGTGTACAACGGAGAATTTCCGACTCCTGCTTGGTAGGCGAAAGGGAGCCGGAAAAATTTACAACATGTTGAAAATTAATTCATATTGATGTTAGAAGCAAACACGTCTTCTAGAGAACAGGCATCTACAAACAAGTCGCTCCAGAGTTCCAGAGTTTCCAAGTCGGCTGTACTGACCTTCTCTTGGATACTGGAAGGCAAAGTGCCGAAACGGCGGGTCAATTGGCGGAGAAGAGTTTCGGCTTTGCCTTCCAGGCGGCCAATCTGTTCACCATCCATCTGCGCCTTCATGAATATAGGCCGCAACACATCATTTTCCATCACATTAAAGGTCAGTGACATTTCTTCAGCCTCCGTTTTAACGACGGTTTCCAGTTTACGAAGCCTGGATAAGATAACCAATTTTGTCAGAGCATCGGCTCTGGCCTTGGTCGGTAGCTCGGTGATACGGTATAAAATTTCTCGAATCGTTTCTTTCTGGTTGTCCATCCGACAGAGTATGGCCAAAATATTTTCTTCCAAAGTTGGACTTGCCATCAACTCCTGACAATCGATATCACGGATATCAACCACCTTGTAATGAAAAGAAAGATTCCTCTCTTCAATAGCCGCTTGTGGTTGCCATGCATCCAACCCGACATAAAGCACCATTTGAATCAAAGGCTTGCCTGGATAACGCTGCCGAATCAATGCATAATACATCAACATACGCCAGTTCATACCTTCAGGCCTGCTCTGGAGATCCAAATGAAAAATCGAGTTGTCATCCAGCAAAAAAACCAAATCAGGCAACCGCTTCTGGGTAGAGGCAAACTCCACGGGTAACGACTCAACGGCTTGTCGTCCGATCAAAATCTGCAAGAGCCGTTGCGGCGGTTGTTCAAACAAATCTTTAAATGTGGTGTCGTACTGTGATCGATTCTTTTCGTTTGGTTTTGCCATGATTTCTCTCGGTTCACAGTCGACACTAACATCTAAACTTGGGCCTTGAATCTTAACCTCACAGTTGATTCTCTCGAAAATCTGCCTCGGTGTCCAGCAAATTATATTTGCCTGTCTTCGAAAAGACTAAAAATTAAACCAAAATCGAGGCTGATGGTAAATTCCAGTAGGAACAGGTTTTAAGGAGGGACAGATAGATCCAGCTTTATCATCAAGGCTCCCGCATCCCTTCATCCAACATGCGAATCAGGGGATACAAAAAATAAGAGATCACCGAACGATGCCCAACCTTGATTTCCGCGGTCAGTGCCATGCCGGGTAAAAGAAGGGTGTTCTTGGGAACTTTGACCAAGGTCATGGGACCCAGTTTAAGACGTCCCAAATAAAAAGCCTCGCCTTTAACCATAGCCATCTGCTGGGTACGCGGGAAGGCGTCCTGACTGAAGGTTCTTAAAGTCGCCTCCATGGTGCCATGTTTTTGAAAAGGAAAGGCGTCCAGTTTAATTTTGGCGGAATCGCCGAAACGTAACAAACCAATGTCTGCGGTTTCCACCTCGACTTCGGCCTCCAGAGGAGTGTTTAAAGGAACCAGGGTAAAAAGAGGCTCAGCTTCGCGAATAATAGAACCCACCGAACGTTTGGCCACCTCCAATACCACGGAATCAACGGGAGCGGTCAGTCTGACCAATTCGCGTTTACGGCGGGCCTTATCCAATTGATCTTCGGCCGTATCGCGGTCCCGGCGCGCCGTGACCAACTCTTCGGCCACTTTCTGCATCCATTCCCGAACATAGGCCTCCTTTTCAGCGGCGACTTCGGCACTATTTCGTCCCACCTCTTGGAGCCGATTGATGGCTTGTTGCAATTGTTGTTGCAGGTTTAATAAAGACTCTTTGGCATCCAATACCTTCAGGCGCGCCCCACCCGTGTTTTTAAGCGATTCGTCATAAATATTTTTAATTTCTTGTAAATTTTTAATACGTTCTTTTAAAGAATCGATCTCCTCCTGAGCGGCATGTGCCGTTGCTTTGAGCCGATTAGAGGTTTCGGCATATTGAGTCACACGTGCGCTATAATTGCCTTGACGACTGCGAAACAACGTTCCCTGCAAGGCTTCATCGGCATCCTTGCCAAAGAGGGGCTCTTTTCCCAACAACTCGGCATCCAATCGGGTAATTTGGGCGTTTAAACTTTTCACCCGCCCTTCCAACTGGCTGACATCGGCGGAGGTAAAGGTGGCATCCAACGTGCCCAGCACCTCCCCACTCTTAACCACTACCCCCTCGCGGACATCAATACTACGAATGACCGAGGTCTCCAGAGGTTGTAAGATCACCAATCCGGTGGTGGTAACCAGTTTGCCCCGCGCCACGACAATGCGATCCACATCGGAAAAGGTCGCCCAAAGAATCGTGATAACAATCAAAAAAGTCAATAAATATAATACCCCACCCGCAGCCCATGGGATTGGTTCTGCTTCGATCTCAGCGGCATCCGCGAGGAAAGGGCGTGCCAATTCTGGTAGCACAGGAGGCTTGGCTACCACGAGTTGCTTATTCTCATCAGCCGGAGGTGTTACCGGTGATAGTTCTGTTTGTCCCATAAGTGCCTATATAAATTACATTTTTCCAAAAGGTTGGCATGAGTATCCAAAGCAATGATCCGGCCATTATCCATGACCGCAATGCCCTGACATAACGTGAGCGTCGCCAAACGGTGTGACACCAAAATCACCGTCCGACCTGCGGCAATGCGAGCCAAGTTATCCATCACCATGGATTCACTCTCTGGATCCAAAGAACTGGTCGCCTCGTCCAAGATTAAGATGGGTGGCTTAGATAACAAAGCTCTTGCCAAAGCCAAGCGTTGTTTTTGTCCACCAGAGAGATTGGCACCGTTCTCCTCTAGGAGGGTTTCATAGCCGTGAGGCAACCGTTCGATAAACTCCACTGCTCCAGCCAAATGGGCCGCCTGGGCAATTTCGTCCAGTGAGGCGTCTGGTTTGGTCACCCCAATATTTTCGCGCACGGTCCCGCGGAATAAAAAATTTTCCTGCAACACCACCCCAATTTGTCGGCGCAAGTGGGCGAGATCGATTTCACGTAAATCCACCCCATCCAAACGAATAATCCCCTCCTGAATCGAATACATTCCTTGGATGAGCTTGGTCAAGGTCGATTTTCCTGAGCCACTTCGACCAACCAAACCCAACAGAGTTCCTGCCGGAAGGTTCATATTGACGCGGTCCACGACTGGGGAGGCACTGCTGCCATAACGAAAGCTCACCTGTTGTAATTCAATTCTACCGCGCAAAATAGGGGTCAAACCGGCACGACCTGCGGGTCTTTCTGGAGGATGGTTCATCACGGTTGCCAGCATGCTTACGGACAACGCTGTTTCTTGGTACTCCTGGACCAAGGCGACGATTTGCACCAAGGGAGTGACCACGCGACCGGCGAGCATTTGAAAGGCCACCAACGCTCCGACGGTTAATTCTTTTGAAAAGACATCTGTTGCCCCAAAATAGATCACGCTGACGGTGAGCATTTGTTCCAAAAATTGGACCATTGCCTGGGCGGTAATGGAAATTTTTCCTACGCGAAAATGCATCCGCACCGCTTGAGCAGATTTTTGTTCCCAATGGCGACGTTTTACCGGTTCAATGGCCGACGCCTTGACGGTACGCATGCCCTGAATGGTTTCCACCAAAAAGCCCTGGCGTTGGGCCTCGGCATTGTATAAATCGAGCAAACCGCGTCGAAACGGTCCGATCACCACAAAGATGACCACGGCGATAAGAGCGGTAATCAATAAAGTCAAGAAGGTTAATTTTACACTATAAAAAAACAGCAGGGGGATGAAGACAAACAAGCCCACGGCATCCAGGAGGGTAAAAAGCAGACGACTGGTTAAAAACTGGCGAATTTTATCCACCTGTTGCATATGCCGCACGGTCACGCCAGAGGTGGAGAGATCAAAATAATCAATGGGCAGACTCAATAGATGCGCAAAAGTACGAGTTGCCAAACGAATGTCAATTTTATTTGTGGCGTAGAGGGATAACAGTTGTCGCAGCCAAGAGAAAACGGCATTAAACAACAACACTGTCACAATTCCGCCTGTCAAAATTTGCAAGGTGGCATCGCTGTGATGGACCAAGACTTTATCGATCACCAATTGGAAAAAAATCGGCACGGCCAAAGCCAATACCATCATGACCACTGCGGCCACGGCAATGTTGCGAAAGACCTTGCCCTGGCGCAATATTTCAGGAATAAACCAGCGAATTCCAAAAGGTTGCTGTACGTCGCTGAGGGCATAATGACGTTTAATCAGGAGGGCTTCCCCCTGCCATTTGCTCAAAAATGCGTCACGCTCCAACACCAACAGACCCTGGGTATTGGCCAATGGATCAAAAATCGCCACAGCCCCTTGATCCTGCCTGGTTCCGGCCACCACAACGCTATTGCCGTTGGTCAGACGTACCAACACCGGATAGACCCCCTGTAAACGAGTCAATTCATCCCAGGTCAGTGTCACATATTTGGCCTTTAAGCCCAACTCCGTGGCCATGCGCACCAACGTGCGGGAATCTGGTTCAGTGGTACCCAAGGCATATTCGTGAATTAACCGTTCCACCGAGGTGGCCAACCCATGATGGGCCGCCAGGCTCACCAAGCAACGTACTGAAGTATGCGAGGCAACCGTCATACAAGACTTTCTAAAATTTGGATCAAACTTGAGGCCTTTAGATAAAAGAACAAAGGAAAAACCCATATGGGACAATGAACTGTCCCATATGGGTTTGTTTTAGAGTTTATTTTTTACCAAATACTTAATTCGCCATAAAAATCTGCCCAGCCGTTAGGTTAGAGGTGTTAAGAGTCGCAATATTAACTGCCGCCAAAGCCCCGTTACCATCCGCATCGTAGCTCAATAGACGGTTAGCTGTATTGAAAATAAACCGTTGATCAGCATTCGTAGCCACACCTGTTTCGTTGGCGATAAAGGCCATTGGATCCAATATTCCAGTCGCAAGAGAACCAAAATTCGGGCTAAAAAAGAGGAGTTGATCCCCTTCGGATGCATTGAAATCAGTCAGAGTGTTTTGACCTTCATCTGGAGACTTAAAATAAAATGGGTGTGGATCTTTTAGAACGACACCATTTCAGGCTGCCATAAGCACTGGAGGAAGTGCATAACGCGAAAGGTGATTGTGTTTGAGCTCCGCCGATAAGTGGTACTGCCAGTACTCATGAAAGTCACCGCTTGATCTTAACGACCTCAATTTCAGCACGGCTTCCGCCCTCTTTAGCCCCCAACGAGCTCCGGTCAAG
>JAMOAW010000103.1:0-6203 GCA_039908535.1 Magnetococcus sp. DMHC-6
GCTGCTTCGATGCTTCTAAAACAGATGCGTCGTAAGTTTGGCCAAACACCGGATTGGGTGACAACCAAGGTGACATCAGCAAATTTAGAACTTATTGAAGTATGGAGTGACAACTTCGTATTCGCCAATTCTGTGGATGATCTCTTCGTTTCATGAATAGCCATTGATATTGAAAGAGTAGAGAGGTTTCCGATGGATGGGGATATTTATTTTTTGAAATTGCCTACCCAACCACGGTTAAATGTGGCACTCCCAGATAAATTTCAACCCATATTTTTGATCCAACCCAGACAGAGCATATTATAAAAAATATGCAAAATCATCCCCGGTCCGATATGGTCAAAGCGATCGCGAAAAAAGCCAAAAATTAAAGAGGGGATCAGCACCAGCAAACCAACCAAGGGGGTTCGGGTAGCCATGTGGGCGAAGGAAAAAAGCAAAGTAGTCATAAAATTAGCCAGGGTGAGGCCCAAAAATTGGCGTTGTCCCAATGCCGAATGGCGCATCGCCCCCTGGATCAAACCACGAAAAACCATCTCTTCCAAGATGGGATAAACGACCACCGGCACGAATAACCACCCTCCCCTTCCCCCTCCATATGAGAGGGAGAAGGGGAGAAGACCTGAACCTCTCATATATTCTAAAAACAGGCAAAACGGCACACCCCCGCCAAACATCAACCAAAATGCCAGATCCCGCCACCAAACGGTGGCGGGTCGCCAGAGAGTGTCCCAAAGGGGAGACATAGAGAGATAACCCTATGATTTAATCGCCCCCCCCCTTGCACGCCGACCTCTCCACAAGTGCCAAATGCTAAGAACCAACAAAATCGGCAACATCGGATCCACATCACTATTGGGGTTCAGCGTACATCCAACCACGGTATCGGTTTTTGGTTCAGAGGTATCATTGACCTTTACTTGAACTGTGTCAGCTATACTGGACATGTGTTGATCATCTGTAACCACAAGTTCAAATATAAGCGTATCCCCATTGCTATCGACGTCTGGAGCGGTAAAATACGGATTTTCTACCGTGGGATCACTCAGAGTGACGGTATGTATACCACCGATTTGCGTCCATTGATACGTAAGCGCATTTCCATCCGCATCCGTGGAACCGATACCATTTAAGCTTACAGACATGCCTTCGTCAACGATACTCTTATCTGTTTCGGCAACGGCAACTGGAGCCTGATTGTTGTCCTGAACAGTGACAGCAACGATATCTCGAAACGTTTCTCCACTACTATTTGCGACGGTTAAGATAAACGTAAAAATAGTGTCGTCTCCGTTGATATCGGGTGCAATAAAACTCGCTGTACTTGAATTGTCTCCATACAGTGTGATGGGGGTATCGCTCCCTTTTATCGTTACTCCTTTTGTCCAAAGAAAAGTCAGTGAACCATCCTCTGGGAGGAAGTTATCCGCCGTCAAGATGACTTTTTTTCCTTCATCCACGAGACTATTATCTGCGACTGCTTCTGCACTGATTGGAACCGTTATCACTGGATTGATCGAGACAGAGACCCTGGTTGGTAAACTTTGGGCCCCTTGATCGTCTGTAACAGTGAGTTCAAATTCAAGAATATCTCCGCTGCTTCCGACATCAGGAGCGGTAAATGAGGGAGTTACGGCTGTGATATCACTCAAGGTTACCAGATGGATCCCACTGATTTGCCTCCAAAGATACGTCAACACACTCCCTTCAGAATCAGAGGATTTATTGCCATTCAAAGTAACGACTGTTCCCTCAAAAAATGCTTTTCCGCTTCCAGAGTCTGCAACGGCAACTGGAGCAACATTGGCATCCTGAACAGTGACAGTTACGATATCTTGAGATGATAATTCACCAGAATATACGGTTAACGCAAATTTAAGAACGATATTGTCACCATTGACGCTTGGTGCTATAAAACTCGCTTGACTTGAATTTACTCCGTATAAAGTAATGATAGGCGTTGTTTCATCCAGCACTTGATTCCATACATAAGTAATATTTGCCTCTGAGGAAGATTCGGTCCCATCTAGAATCACTTTATCCCCCTCTTTCACAATTGTACTTGATAATCCTTCACCTACGAAAGCGACAGCAGTAGGTTGTGCTGCCCACGCCGCACGAAAAGGAATAAGAAGAAAAAAATAAAAAAATAGACTCAAAAAAACACCCGACTTCATTGTGATTTTCATTTAATAAATTCCTTTTTTATTTAGAATAGACAAGTAAATTATTGCCAAATCCTGACGTAAAAATATTTCACAAACGATTTTTGCACTCTTATTTTTCTATGGAGCAGACGAATAAATTGTCGTTTCTGCCTGCTGTGGATGGGAAAAAACCGGCAGCAGTGTTGCAATGCTATTGTCTGACTGGCAGACCGGTTGGGCTTGATAGGAGACCGGTTGACACGAACTGGGGGACGCATGAGAGGTCCAGCGGGTGATGAAATCTGGTGGAGCATACCCCTGGCTTTGATATTCATAACCCGTAAAAGCGGCGATTGCAGCAACGGTGGCTACCGCCGGAATTGTAAAAAGTACCTCGGCGCGAGTCGGCGTGGTGAGCAGCACACAGGTAGAAAAAACGACCGCCAGGGTCAGGGGTCGTTTCCAAATTGTAAATTGATTTTTCAAAGGTTTCATCTCCTTGAATGTATCAGAAAATAATAATCAAGACCTTATGGGAAGAAAAACCGTCCTCCAATCCCCTCCCCCTTCTTTTGGGTCTGATGGATTCATCCCCCAGGGTTTTGTCTGGGACTTTTTGCCCAGAGGAGATCATCTCCAAAGACAAAAAGCCAATATTGTTTTTTGCACACGGAAACACGTCACTATAAAGCAGATACCCCCACCATCACGCCCATATCTTCATCGGTATCAGGACGGGTCGCCGCAACGGCGTTGGTTTTGACCGTATCTACACTTTTGGTCGGTAACGAGGCGGTCTCAACAGGTATTTTTTTATGGTTAACATAAGAACTCGCATCATCCGATTTAAGAGCATCTGTCACATGAAAAGTATCCTCTTTAATTTGCGCTTCAAGGGTTTGCAAAGCCTTTTTGGCGCGGTTAACTCTGGATTGCGCGAGATTTGTCTGGGTCTGCATTTGATTATTAAACGCTTCCACCTCTTGTTGAGCCTTTTCAGCACGCTGTTTAAGCTCTTTAAACTTGTGTTGAACCTGATCGTTCTCAGCTTGAATCGTGAGAGCCATCTGTTTGACCACCTCTTGAGCGGTCTGCAATTTTTCTTCCAAGGGAGTCACTTGCTCTTTGGCTTGGTCCATCTCAGCCAGACCACTATGATTGTCCTGCCAAGTGGCATTCTGGCTGCTTTGCGCCTCTTTAAGCTCTTGGGCCGCCTGTTTGACCTTATTTTTGGCCTCTTCGAGCTTTTTTACATTTTGCTCAAACTGTTTTTTGAAGGCTTCTTCGCTCTGTTGAGCCTCTTTTTGCGCGTCTTTAGCAAAAGCCACCAAAGCATTTTTTTTCAGTTCCAGCGGCTTAACGCGCTTATTAGCCTCCTCTTGAGCGAGATCCAACTCGGCTTTAGCGACCACCAATTGGGTACGATTCCAACGCAGTTCCAACTCATGGAGGAGTTGTTCTTTCTTTTGAGACTCTTGCTGGGCCTGCTTGCTTTGCAAAAACGCCAAGTTCATTTCAGCACGCAAAAAAGCCTCCTGTTCGGTAGCGTCGGGGCTGGCGTTCGCGCCATTTTGCTCTATATTTTTAAATTTTAATTTTAGCTGCAAAATTTTGGACATGGCCGCATCGACTTTAGCACGAGCCGATTCTGCCTCTGAACGGGCCGTATCCAGTTGCATTTTTAAAGGATCCACTTTTTGGGATGGTTTAACAAATGGAACCGAAGTTTTCGATGTTGACTTTTGCTCCTCCACCAAAACAGGCCTCTTCTTCTGCCGCTCTAAAAGACGACTTAATTCAGCCTCTTTGGCCTGCACAGAGGTACTGGAAAGAAATTCCGGTTGCTTTTGTTTATTGCTCGACGAGGGTTGGCTTGGCACTGGATCGGTTGTGGCCAATCGATCGGTAATGGATAAACTGCGCAATTCATCAGAAGAGGCAGAATTTTCCACCTGCTGTTCAAAAGCTGGATTGGATAAAGGCAAATTTGCAGAAAGAGCAGCTTCTGTCCCCACGGGCTGGATGGTTTGCCAAATGCCCGCACCAATAAACGCCGCCAAGATAAAAGTGCCCCACGAGGGCCCCATTTGACGGGCACTATCCCCCCAATAGGTCATAAATCCGGCGATCTCTTTCTTTATCTTCGGTTTAATAAACTCCCTAGAAACAACCTGATCAACCCCCAGGCAGAGAATATTTTCCACTTTTTGCGGATTGCCACCAGAGAGATCGCCCAAAAGATGGATCACCCTATCGGAAACATCCAAAGGGGCATCATCACCTGTTTTATTCAATAAATATCGAATAAATTGACCAATTTCATCCACAGACCAAGTCAATGTATAAAAAGTTCGTCCAGCTGCATATCCAGAGAGTGATAAAAAAGCAGGAGAGAGGGTGAAGGATCCCAGAGAGGGTCTCCCTGCAAAAAGCAACCCGGAAGATAATTCTGAGTTGCCATCGGAATGAGTCAATTTTATAATAATATCAATCTCTTCCTGGCTTAAATATTGCGCTTCATCAATGAGAATAATATGCCGATTCTCTGTTTTCGCCCGTGCTTGAAAAAAGAGTTCCAAAGCCTCTACACGTGATCCAGAGGTGGCATCGGTTTTGAAAAGGCCAAAACATTTCATAAATAATTCCAGAATATTAGGTGTTTTTTGCTCTGGAATACGCAAAATTGTGCTAGGGATCTCCTCATGGTGCAAAAGACGCATCAAATGGTTCAGAATACGGGTTTTACCCGTACCAGCCTCACCGATCAATAACGTTGGTGCCTTATTGGTCAAGAGAGCTGCACGGATATTGGCGACCAGTTCATCACTCCGAGACGTTGAAAAGAATCCATCGTGATCATTGTTCCAAGAGGGGAGTGTGGTGGATTCTTTTGCAAAATTTGGCAACCTGTCAAAGGTCGCTTCTGCTTGAATAGAGGAGAACACAGGCATAACATTTCCGATGGTTTCGCCAGAGATAGAAAGCATTGGAGTTACAAGCCTCCTTTGGTTTGCAACGTTAAGTTGTGGCCATTTGGAACTGAGGATGACAGTTCCAAAATCAGTACAACGTTCATTAAGCAAAATAGATGCCACATATTAAATCGCTCCCCAAGAAAACAGAGACCAAGGTAAAAAAATAATGACAAAATTTTAAAAAAATCAAAATATATCAATTAATTATTGAATTATTAAAAAAATACAACCAAAAAAAACAACCTCATTAATTATGGTCACACAACAAAAAAATTAAACAGACTTGTTTTTTATGTAGATTTATATTTTTTTTTGATCTAATAAATAAAAATTTTTATATATTTAATAATGGTCATATAATAAAAAATAAAACAAAATTACAACAAATTGAATTTATTGATTTTTATCTATTACCAACTCTCTTTGGAGGTATTATGTCGCTTGTTAAGTTTACAGTAGAAATTGTCAAATCTTATGTCGCCAGGAATGAACTGCCAGCCGATAAAGTAGGAACCCTCCTAGAAACGGTACACCATACCTTGAAAAATTTGCACCATCCGCGGAAAAAAAATCAAGCGAAAAATCATATAGTTAAAAAGATAGCACCTCAGATAACAAACATCTCCCTTCCCGTTGCAAAGGAAAACATGACAGAGGCCTTTGCCCAGAAGAATGAAATTACTGAAGTTATCTCTTTCCTACCCGTTTCGGAATCCATCACCGAAAATTACATTATTTGCCTGACATGTGGTAAACCTTGCCGAGCCTTGCGAGGACACTTGAAACGAACCCATCACATGGAGGTGGAAACGTATCGGCAAAAATATCATCTATTACCAGACTACCCTATCGTTGCTCCTTCTTATTCAGTAAGACGGCGGCAACTGGCAAACGAGGCCAAATTTGGGACAAAACGGGGGAGCATTCAAAACAGAACATAATGCCCTGCGGGCAAAAGATTAATACCAATTTGCAATCAAATGGGTAACATGGGACCTTGTCTCGTACAATGTGTGCATGTCGTAAACATCACGCCTATGGGAAAAATTAAAAACAAGACCTTGGGGGGTTGCACCCCCCA
>JAMOAW010000104.1:0-6166 GCA_039908535.1 Magnetococcus sp. DMHC-6
TGGGTCTACCGTCCAATGAGGAGAAAATAAAATACAAATCATAAACAGAAGATAAAAAATAACCAAGTATCAGAGCTTATGGATGTTTAAAAATTGTCTTGACAACGGGGTCCACTTCAGATGTCACGCTCTGACGGGTAGCCATTGGCTGAGCTTTCAATGGAGGCAAATATGGCGGCCAGATCCGTATTCAAGCTTTCGTTGGTGTGGGCGTTTTTGGCAATATTGGCAAACAGCTGGCTGGGATAGATGAAATAACCTTTGGTTTTAACGGCATCCTCTTTGATTTCTGGCGTTATCACACTGTCGGGCAGCTCGGCGTAATGGATGCTATTATCGAGTCATTTTAACTAACTCCGCAAAGTTCGGATCCACCTGTTTGGACACGGATTTAATACACCGTTTTCAACAATACTTTTTATGCTAAATCAATCGCTAAATCAGAGCCATTATACTAGTATTTTTTTTAAAAAGGCGATAAACTCCGTTGAAATTTGTCTAAAAGTAACGACTACGTTTTATATTGGAAACATAATGCGCCTGATATCGGTTCGTCTCTTTTTTTTAATTTGGCTTTTTTTACCATCCCTTACGGGTTGTGGATACAGGGGGGATTTATATCTTCCTGGCGGTGATAACGCAAAAAAAACAACGGAATCCACACCACCATTGATTTTGAGTCCCTAGGCTACCATGGATCATTTTCATTATATTGAGGATCATTTGCACTGTGAGGGGGTGGCGTTGGCACAGATTGCCAAGGAGGTGGGAACACCCTTTTTTTGCTACTCTGAAGCCACGTTGTTGCGTCACTTGGCGGTTTTTCAACAGGCCTTTGCCCCGGCTCGCCATCTCATCTGTTATTCGGTCAAGGCTAATAGCAATTTGGCGGTTTTGGACGCCTTGGTGCGTCAGGGGGCGGGGTTGGATATCGTTTCTGGGGGGGAGTTGGCCCGGGCGATAAAAGTTGGCTGTCCGGGATCACGCGTGGTCTTTTCTGGGGTGGGTAAAAGCAGTCGGGAAATTTTGGACGCTTTGGCCTATGACATTTTGATGTTTAACGTTGAAAGTCCCGCCGAGTTGCGGCGGATCAATCAACTGGCAGGAGAAATGGGCAAAAAGGCCCCCGTGGCTTTGCGGATTAATCCCGATGTGGATCCCAAAACCCATCCCTACATCTCTACGGGCCTTAAACGCAATAAATTTGGTATTCCTTATCATCAGGCCTTAAAATTATTCGAAGATGCCAAGCGTTTGCCCAACGTGGAACTGGTGGGATTGGATTGCCATATCGGTTCCCAGTTGGACACCTTGGAGCCTTTTGTCGATGCCTTGCGCGTGGTGTTAAAATTGCTCGATAAGTTGCATAAACGGGGCATTCGTCTGCGATATCTGGATTTGGGTGGCGGATTAGGCATTCCCTACGACAAAGAAAAGGCCCCCCCTCTGCCAGAACGTTATGCTGGGGCCTTGTTAAAAGAGATTGCGGGGCGGAATGTGACTTTGATCTTGGAGCCGGGCCGAGTGATCGTTGGCAATGCAGGGGTGTTGGTTACCCGTGTCAACTATGTCAAACAGGGAGAGGAAAAACGGTTTTTAATTACCGATGCCGGCATGAATGATCTCTTGCGACCCTCCTTTTATGGGGCATATCACACTCTATTGCCGGTGATGCGACGTTTCGATCGGGAAGAGTGTTTGGTCGATGTGGTGGGTCCGATTTGTGAATCGGCCGACTTTTTGGCCAAAGATCGTGTGCTTATGGAGATGGAAGAAGGGGAGTTGCTGGCGGTACGGTCGGTTGGGGCCTATGGTTTTGTGATGAGCAGTAATTATAATACCCGTCCCCGTGCCCCAGAAGTCATGGTGCGTGGCGATCGTTTTGCGGTGGTGCGACGACGGGAAACCATTGAGGAGATGTTGAGTTCGGAGACTCTTTACCCAAGAGAGACTTAAAATTTATGTCTCGGAAAAGGGACTCTGGGGGATTTATCTCCCAGAGTTTGGCCTTTGATTTTTTTGCTCGAAGGGTATCATGTTCCATGGAATTGGTAACCTCGCCAGAATCAATGCACGATCGCATCGAATATTTACAAGAAATTATCAAAGCCATGCGGCACGTACTACACCAAGTTCCTCATAGTCGGGGAGATCATACCGATTTGTGTCGGTTTCATAATCAAGGTCAACCTCCTTTGGATTCCTCTCATTGCCATTGTCATGTGGCTCAGGTGGTGCGCATTTTGACCCTTTACGGCCTTCAGCCATAAAATAATGTATGCTCAAGTCGCCCTTCCTATTCCAAAACGGACTCTCTTTACCTATCTGCTCCCAGTGGCATTGGAAGAGAGTGCCCAACTTGGTTCTTTGGCGCTGGTGCCGTTTGGCACCAGCCACCGTGTTGGTATTATTTGGCGGCTAGATCCCCTTCCCCAGTGGCAAGAGGGGGTGATTCGTCCTATTTTGGATATTTTGGGGGATGGCCCTCTTTTGGATCAAAACTTGCGCGATCTGCTGGATTGGATCTCCCGTTATTATATTCGTCCGTTGGGCAGTGTGGTTGCGGCGGCTCTGCCTGGGCATCTGCTCTTTGATCGTCATTTACGCATCTCCTGGCGATCCGATCAAGACCCTGCCGCCATAGAACAACTTTCCCCCTCCTTGCGCCCGTTGGCTCTGGCCATTCAGAGTCATAAACGGGGCGGGATGAGTCGAGAAAATTTGGCACGTACCTTTGGTACCGCGCATTTAGAGTTGCGTTTACGAAAATTGCTCCAACAAGAGTTGATCACTTTAGAAGAGGATTGGCGTCCCCGGCATCGGCTTGGCAAACCCAAGGAGAAAGAAGAGACAGACGTTTTTTTAGAAACAGATCCCCTCCCGCCACCCACTCCCACACCAGAGCAGGAGGTCTGCGCCCAAGCCTTGCTGGTGGGGTTGTACTCGGCCCAATTTTCCCCTTTTTTATTGCAGGGCGTGACTGGTTCGGGCAAAACGGAGCTCTATTTTCGTTTGGTAGAGGCCTGTCTTGCTCTGGATCGCCAAGCCTTATTGTTGGTACCGGAAATTTCTCTTACGCCGCAATTGATGCACCGTTTCCGCAAACGTTTTCAAAAGAAACTTGCGGTTTTTCATTCGGGTCTTTCATCACGACAACGGTATCTTTTTTGGCATCAGGTGCGTTGTGGCGAGGCGCAAGTGGCTATCGGTGCCCGGAGTGCTCTATTTGCCCCTTTTAAACGCCTGGGATTGATTGTGGTCGATGAAGAACATGACAGCTCTTATAAACAAGAAGAAGGGGGGATTCCTTATCATGCCAGGGATATGGCGGTGGTGCGGGCGAAAGCCTGTCAAGCCACTCTTATTTTAGGCAGTGCCACCCCTTCGATGGAGTCGTTGGCCAATGTGCGCAACGGTAAATATCATCCCTTATTTTTAACCAAGCGGGCCACGGGTTCCCAGCTGCCCAAGGTGGAGCTGGTCAATCTACTCCATCCCAAAGCTCGGGAAAATCGTCCCAGCACCGCGTTGATCGGCACTCGATTGGTCCAATCTATTCAAAACACCTTAGATCAAGAACGACAGGTGCTGTTGTTTCTCAATCGTCGTGGTTTTGCCCCTTCGTTATTGTGTCATGCGTGTGGACAGACTATTTATTGTCGTCATTGTTCGGTCACCCTCACCCTGCACAAATCCCACAACAAGTTGATTTGTCACTATTGCGGTTATTTGCAAGCCGTTGAGGATGTCTGTACAGTTTGTGGACAGATGACCATGGCCCCCTTTGGGCCTGGTACTGAACAGGTCGAAGAGGAGGTGCGGGGACTTTTTCCAAAGGCCCGTGTGGTGCGTTTGGACCGAGATAGTGTGCAAGCTCAAGGGGGGGATCCACAAGGGGTGTTGGAGGCCTTTGAACAAGGGATGGTGGACATTTTGGTTGGCACGCAAATGGCGGCCAAAGGACACCATTTTCCAGGTTTGGCTTTGGTTGGGGTGATTTTGGCGGAAACCACTCTCTTTATGCCTGATTTCCGCGCCGCCGAACGCACCTTTCAAATGTTGACCCAAGTGGGGGGGCGGGCCGGTCGGGAAGAGGTGCCAGGGGAGGTTTTAATCCAAACTTTAGATCCCAGTCATTACGCCTTGCAGGCGGCTTTGACCCACGATGTGGCGGCCTTTGCCAAAATAGAGATGCACTCCCGTGCTCAAATTGGCTACCCTCCCGAAGGGCGATTGGCTCTGTTACGTTTTTCCGGTCCCAACCAAAAAGGGGTGATCGACTCTTGCTCTCGACTTAAAAATCGTCTGCCTACCTCTGCCGATGCCGAGTTTTTTGGTCCTGCCCCCGCTCCCATAGAAAAAATTCGCAATCGCTACCGCTGGCAACTTTTAATCAAGGAAAAACCGGGTGGGCGTCTGCATCGGGTTTTGTTACCTGTGCTGGAATTGGCCGAAAATCAGGCCGTCCCCGGATTACGTATTGAAGTTGATGTTGACCCACAATCTTTCCTCTGATATTTTTACAGATTAATTTACTATTTCAAAGGCACAAAAAACATCCATATTGAGTAACTACATGGCTATTTTACCTATTCTAACCGCACCAGATAACAGGCTGAAAAAAAAGGCTTTGCCTGTCGAACAGGTGGATGATGAAATTCGTCAAATTTTGAAGGATATGCGCGATACCATGTATCACGCCTCTGGCGTTGGTTTGGCCGCTCCTCAAGTGGGTATTTTAAAAAAATTAATCGTCATGGATGTAGAATATAATCGTGACGATCAACCAAGAAATCCTCTGTTTATTGTCAATCCAGAGTTGATCGTCGCCGAAGGAACCATTGACTGGGAGGAGGGGTGTCTGTCGGTTCCTGAGCAAACCGCAGAAGTGAGCCGTTTTGCGCGTGTTGTGGTGCGTGGTTTGGATCAGGATGGGCAACTCATTGAAATAGAAGGGAGTGAACTCAAAGGGGTCTGCCTGCAACATGAAATGGATCACCTGGAGGGGACTCTTTTTATTGACCGCATTTCACGTTTAAAACGTTCGATTATTCTTAAAAAGTTGACTAAACACAAAAGCGAAAAAACATGACGTTTCCCTTGCCCTGGCGTTTGGTTTTTATGGGAACCCCCGATTTTGCCGTTCCCACTCTGCAAGCTCTTTTGGCGGGTCCAGATCAGGTGGTTGGGGTGTTTACCCAACCGGACAAACCTGTGGGGCGGGGCCTTAAAATGACCTTCTCTCCTGTGAAAAGCCAAGTCGTCTCTTTAAATATACCTATTTTTCAGCCGACGCGGCTGCGCCATCCCGAAGCGGTGGCTCAGTTGCGCGCCTTGGCTCCAGATTTGGTCGTGGTGGTGGCCTATGGGCAGATTCTCTCTCAGGAAGTCCTGGATTTACCCGTGCATGGCTGTCTTAATCTTCATGCCTCTTTGTTGCCGCGCTGGCGTGGGGCCGCCCCTTTACAACGGGCGTTGCTGGCCGGGGATAAAGAATCTGGTGTGACTATTATGAAAATGGATGCGGGGCTGGATACCGGTGCCATGTTAACGCAAAAAAAAATTATCATTCCCACAGGCATGACGGGTGGGGCCTTGCATGATTGTTTGGCTCCACTAGGAGCGCAACTGCTCCTAGAAACCATTGCCAAGCTTAAAACGGATAGTATTGTCGCCACGCCCCAGCCTGAAGTGGGGGTGACCTACGCCCATAAAATTGCCAACGAAGAGGGGAAAATCGATTGGAACCAAGAGGCTCGGGTGATTTGGCGGCAGATTTTGGCCTTTAATCCCTATCCTGGGGCTTATACGACTGTTGACAATAAAACGTGTAAAATTTGGCAGTCCCGTCTGCTGGAGCACACCTCTGCACAGGTTTTGCCAGGGAGTGTTTTGGCTTTGCATGACGATGGTCCTGAAGTGGCTTGTGGGGGGGGCTCTTTGGTGTTGACGCAGATTCAAATGGCGGGGAAACGTTCGATGCCCGCTCGAGATTGGATGCGGGGAGTTTCTTTAGAAAATAAGATATTCATGTAGAGTATGATGGATACCACCACATTTAAGTGTGGACGATGAACGAGTGCCTGAACAAAAAGCAAAGTCAAGACCTTGGGGGATTGCATCCCCCAATCCCCCTGCTTTTTGAAGGAAGCAAAACCGAGGTCAA
>JAMOAW010000105.1:0-6160 GCA_039908535.1 Magnetococcus sp. DMHC-6
CCTAACCGCGCCTTGAGCTGCAGAAGTCGTTAAAGCCGCATAAGCTTGTAGGGCTTTGGAGACGGGACGGTGACGATCCAAAGGACGAAAGGCATCGGCTCCCAAGGCTCGCATTTTTTCACGACGTATGTTCAAAACAGCGTCGTCCACCTTAATCGCAATGGTACGATTGGGAATATCGATAGCGATGAGATCCCCCTCTTCCAATAAAGCAATATTCCCCCCTTCGGCGGCCTCTGGGGAAACATGACCGATGGAGAGTCCTGAAGTTCCACCAGAAAAACGCCCATCCGTGATCAATGCACAGGCTTTGCCCAAATTTTTTGATTTTAAAAAGCTGGTTGGATAGAGCATCTCTTGCATTCCAGGTCCCCCGCGTGGCCCTTCATAACGAATCACGACCACATCTCCAGCTTGAATGCGATTGTCTAAAATGGCCGCGCAGGCCGTCTCTTGGCTCGAAAAAATCCGGGCTGGTCCGGTGAAGGTCCAAATGGATTCATCTACCCCAGCGGTTTTGACAATACACCCATCTGGAGCCAAATTACCAAACAAGACCGCCAACCCTCCATCTTTGGAATAGGCGTGTTTGACGTTGCGGATACACCCTTTTTGCCGATCCAAATCATGTTCTCGCCACAAGGTGGATTGAGAAAAAGGCAGTAAGTTGGGTTTGCAACCTGGAGCGGCCAAATGCCTCCGCCACGCCTCCTTGTCCACCTCTTCCGAAGAGATATCCTCTTTTTTAAGGGCATCGTTCAGGGTTTGGGCATAGACCGTTCGACATGAACCATGAATTAATCCCCCCCGATTTAACGCCCCCAAAATGGCCGGAATGCCCCCAGCCCGATGGACATCTTCCATGTGGTACCGATCGGTCGAAGGAGCCACCTTACACAGACAAGGAACCTTGCGCGACAAACGATCGATATCGTTCATGCCAAAATCTACCTCAGCCTCTTGAGCTGCGGCCAAAAGATGCAACACGGTATTGGTGGAACCGCCCATGGCGATATCCAGACTCATGGCATTTTCGAACGCCTTAAAGGTGACGATAGAACGGGGCAAAACCGAGTCATCCTCTTGTTCATAATAACGTTTAGTGAGAGAAACAATAATACGTGCGGCCTGCAAAAATAGATCTTTACGAGCCGAATGAGTGGCTAATAGGGTACCATTACCCGGCAAGGCCAACCCCAAGGCCTCCATCAGACAGTTCATGGAGTTGGCGGTAAACAATCCAGAGCAGGATCCGCAGGTGGGACAAGCGGCCGACTCCATGAGGGCTAAATCTACCTCTCCCACCTGATCATCGCCAGCGGCGATCATGGCATCGATCAAGTCGATATTGCGTTCTTTTCCCTCTACCGATCGAAAACGTCCCGCCTCCATGGGTCCACCAGAGACAAAAATAGTAGGAATATTCAGACGCAATGCCGCCATAAGCATTCCAGGGGTGATTTTATCGCAGTTTGAGATACAGATCATGGCATCAGCGGTATGAGCGTTGACCATATATTCGACGCTATCGGCGATTAATTCTCTGGAAGGGAGCGAATAGAGCATTCCGCCATGGCCCATGGCAATGCCGTCGTCGATGGCGATGGTATTAAACTCTTTGGCCACTCCCCCCGAGGCCTCAATTTCCCTAGCTACCATCTGCCCCAAATCTTTTAAATGAACGTGACCGGGAACAAATTGGGTAAAAGAGTTGGCAACGGCAATAATCGGTTTACCGAAATCCTCCTCTTTCATACCGGTTGCACGCCATAAAGAGCGCGCCCCCGCCATATTGCGGCCATGTGTGGAGGTACGGGACCGATAATTGGGCATTGTTAAATCTCCTCTCATAAAAGAAAAAAGGGGTCTGGGGGATTGCCCCCAGGGTTTTGACCTTGCTTTTGATTTTAGCGTTTGAACTCGGTTTTGCTTTATTCAAACAGCAGGGGGGGTGGGGGATGCAATCCCCCAAGGTCTTGACTTCGCTTTTCGTTCCAACTTTGCACGCTTAAATCCCTCAGTTAACCATTATAATCTATAAAAAAAACCGCATAGGACAATCCCCTACCCCGTCCCGATTTCCTGTCGGTCGTGCATGACGATCTGCCCCACCATCCAAATAGCCAGCAAATTCGCGATCATGGCAACATAGCCAACCATCTGATATCCAACGATTTGCCCCCCTTTATTCTGGGTAATCATAAACCCCGCAAGCGAGGTCGCCAGCCCCATAGAGAGGGACTGAATGGTTCCGTTCAAAGACATAAACGTCCCACGCAAACTTGGTCGCGCCGCCGAGGTGATGATGGTCATTGCGGGAATCATCCGACCAGAGATTAACACAAAAAAAACCGTTGTGCAGAGGATCCAGAGTGATAAGTGGACAACACCGATATGGGTCACGACCAGAAGCGGCACAATCGCTGCGAATGCGACCAAACGATAAACCTCGACTTTACCTTTCAAATCAGCCCAATATCCGACCAACCGCGCCGTGAATAGGGTCGCCGCACCGCCAAAGAGATAAACAAACGGAATATCCTCCAAAGCGATGGCAACATTGTTCACCGCATACAGGGTGATGTAAGGAATAACTGTAAAACCAGAAAAAATAATCAACGCCGAATAAAGCAAAGTGCGCAGATGGTTCCCATCACCGACCACCAGAAAAATCGCTTCAAAAGTATGTGTCGGTGGTCTATGACGCACATGGTGCCGCAGTTGGGGCAAGACCTGCAAGCCGAATAGAATAATAATCCAGGTCAGCAGCGCGATAAAAATAAACGGGGCGCGCCATTGTAAATGGTTGGCAAGCCACAAGGAGATGGGCACGCCCGCAACAGTAGAGAGACCAAAGGCGGTCGAGACGACGCCGCTGGCCTTGGCGCGCCGTACAAATGGAATAACATCGCCGATCATGGTCTGCACCAAGGCACCCATCACTCCTCCAAAGGCTCCAGAGAGTCCACGAGCCACAAGCAACGTGGGATATCCAGAAGCCAAGCCACAAGCCAGGGTGGTGACGCTAAATAAAAACAAGACGATCAAAAGCAGTTTTTTGCGCTCAAAGCGGTCGATAAAGGTAGCGGCCAACAGGCCTGAAATTGCCGCGCTAAAGCTGTAGGAGGCGATTAATAAACCGAATTCATGGGCACCAATTCCGAACGCGCTTATCAAAATCGGCCCCAGGGGCATCATGATCATAAAATCAAGAATATGACAAAATTGAACGCCCGCGAGCATGAGTAAAAAAGATTTTTCCCCTGACAGGGGAAGGGATTGGGGCATTAAAAAAATCCTGCCGATCTATCCATACAAAATGGTGGACACCCATTCCAACAATATGATGGTTGAATATGGCTCTGATCTGATATGAT
Source organism: Magnetococcus sp. DMHC-6 (assembly GCA_039908535.1). Lineage (GTDB taxonomy): Bacteria > Pseudomonadota > Magnetococcia > Magnetococcales > JADFZT01 > JAMOAW01. The sequence continues at coordinate 3,378 of JAMOAW010000105.1, forward strand.
GAGCATAATACAACGTTGTTTTGGGCTTGGAGCCCAAGCAAAGCAAATCAGATCAAAAAGCCCACAAACAGACTTCCGCTATTTTCTAGATAAGCAAAGGGCTCGGACTAAAAGTCACCACTTTTCGAGCCGAAATCTCTTTTGCTTCTCCAGTTCGCGGATTTCTCCCTTGGCGGGCGCGTTTGCTCCGCACGGAAAACACCCCAAACCCCGACAGTTTTACGGTTTCGCCTGCTTCCAACCTTTGAATAAGAATCTCTAATATAAGTTCAACGACCTCACACGATTGCGCTTTTGGCCGACCGCTCTGTTCAGAAACCGCATTCACAAGATCCACCTTGGTCAGGGATGCCATATTTACTCCTCCGTAGTTGAAACACTGACTTTTATTGTTGTTAATTATCAAGAGGGCACCCCACCTGCAAACTAGCCCCACGAAACAAGTGACGGCCTCCTGTTCTATAAAAAAATCCGCAAACATAATAATGCATCTACGTGACAAATGAAAAGAAGAATGTTGCTTTTTTTTAATCCATACTGGAAAGAATGGCCATGATGTGAATAGATTTTTATGGTTAGAGCGGAACAATGAAATAATTGACGATTTGAACGACATCACCATCAGCAAGAGATGTTCTCGTTGTGTCATCGGCCAACATTTTACCCGTGCTGATATTTCCATCGTCCAGAGCAATATCCAATTCAACAGCGATTTCGAAAGGCAAACCTTCGAATTCTAAAACATTTCTTACGGTTGTAGGAATTTTAGTTTGATCTGCAACGTCAGAACGGCTTATGAGATGAATCTGCCCAAATCGGGTACGGATATAGCCGCCAATTTCGTTGTTTGGATTGGACTTTAGAAAACCGGCCTGATAAAGATGGATGGCGGCACAGAAGAGTTCAGATTTTTTTGAAGAAATTGTGGCGGCCTCAATTACCCCATTACCGGCATTGGGATCCTCTAGACGACTATAGTCGCACTCCACTGGAATATTAGAAATATCGTCACCTGCGTCAGGCAGATCACCAGGAAAATAATGGTAACGCTCCTTAAATTTTTGTACGGCACCAATCAAATCTGATGCTGTTTCGATAACTTCTTTTGCATGTCCTCCCTGAACCAGACTTTGCCCTGACAAAAGACCAGTACCCACAATTAATCCCATAATAACTAGGACAATGGCTATTTCAATTAATGTGACACCTTGTTGGTTATAATTCATAGCGTGATATGTCCAAAAAGAGGAACATGGTGCCCTTCGGGCAAAAAATAAAAGACAAAACCCTGGGGGATGGATTCCCCAACGCCCTCTTTTTATTGATGATCTCAAAATAAAAAAAGGGGGAATTGAAGGGGGGGGCTCTGCCCTCCAAGGTCTTGATCTTTGTTTTTTTCCGATACATTTAATTATTGCATACACTCTGGAATTGCAAATGGAGTTCCTAAAAATAGTGCCACACCTTCCCCTTTGGTCATACTAACATTATATCCATTGGTTGATGTAATATTAAATATCGTCTCTGATGCATCTGTAGTATTGTCAATATTTGTGAACTTAGTGTAATTATACGGTGTCCCCCACGGATCATTCTGAGGAACTGATGTTCCTAAATCACTTATATTATTTGGGAAATTACAATTTCCTGTAGAAGGAAAATTAAGTAGCATGTAGCCTGTCAATGTATTATATATAGATTTTAATTGTTGTTTATTATTGTTAACAAGTTCACCATCTGTATTTACTGTTCCATCCTTAATCAACGGCGCAACCAAATCATCCATGTTTAAGCCAATAACAATATCATCAAATTCAGGAGAGATAGTCGAAAGATTACTATCAATAAAATTTCCGTCAGTACCAAATGATGAATCTTCAATGTTCTCATATTCATCAGGAGCATCAACGTAACTTGGTAATTTATTCCGAGTTCCTTTCGTCGTATAAGCACCATCGCCATTAGGACCATGCGAAACCACGATTACGATGTATCCTGAGTTCGAATTTAATATTAAAGCTCCTGTATCTGATTCAAAGATGGTACGATCCTCTCCGGTCCAATTGATAGGTGCCGTGCTAATTTTATACGAAAAAAAATTTCCCCATCCATCCATCACTTGTTCACGCGCGAGTCCAAGAGTGGAATATGGCAAAACACCAAAATCAGAAGAGGTAAGAGTAGAATCCGTAGGGAGAGTACATACACCGCTTACGCTATCCTCCAAGCCATCAAAAGTCACTGAACGTATAACAGGAACCGCGATATTATTCAAATTTGGACAAGGCAGACGCTTATTCCGCCGCAGATAGGCAATCATTGTCTCCTTGATAGCCTCCATCCGCATTTCTGTCACCTTATATGATGTCTGCTTAATCTTTAATGTAAGAGAAGAGATTCCAAGAGAAGCAATGATGCCGATAAGCATGACGACCATGGCTATTTCAACTAGGGTAAAGCCGAAAATGGATTTTTTGTGGTGATGACGGTTCGTCATAGTTCCCCCAATCAACGTTGTCCAACCGTTGGTCTACTCCACTCGGTTATCCAAAAAAAACATGGAGAACATGATGCCCCTTCGGGGCAAAAAAGTCAAAATCAAAAGCAAAGTCAAAAACAAAATCAAAGTCAAAATCAAAAGGGTGTAGATCTTTTATAACGAAATGATAGTGCAATAATTCCAATCTGATTTCGTAAAAAGAGTAGATTTTGAAGGGTTTTCCATGATAGAAACGGATTGTGAAAACTTTTATCTATCAATAAGGAGCCCCCCATGAAACGAA
>JAMOAW010000040.1:0-25238 GCA_039908535.1 Magnetococcus sp. DMHC-6
CTTTTGCTTTTGCTTTTGCTTTTGCTTTTGCTTTTGCTTTTGCTTTTGCTTTTGCTTTTGCTTTTGCTTTTGCTTTTGCTTTTGCTTTTGCTTTTGCTTTTGCTTTTGCTTTTGCTTTTACTTTTGCTTTTGACCTCGGTTTTGCTTTCTTCAAAAAGCAGGGGGATTGGGGGATGCAATCCCCCAAGGTCTTGACTTTGCTTTTTGTTCAGGCACTCGTTAATCGTCCACACTTAAATGTGGTGATACCTATGAGTGATGCCCTTCGGGCAAAAAAAATCAAAGGCCAAACCCTGGGGGATGAATCCCCCAGACCCCCTCTTTTTTTTAAGAATTGAAAAAAGGTCTTCCCCGTCGCACCTCGTACAGGGCGATCCCTGTTGCTACGGCAACATTTAAAGAAGCCCCTTGGCCCACCATAGGGATAGAAAAAAGCTCGTCGCAGGTTTCGCGCACCAAGCGGCGCAACCCCTTCCCTTCCCCCCCCAGGACCAAACCGGTAGGCTGTGAAAAATCCCCTTTTTGCAAAGGAGTTTCTGCTTCACCCGCCAGTCCATACAGGCGCATGCCCCCCTCTTTTAACTGCCCCATGGCGCGCACCAAATTGGTAACCCGCACCAGATCCACGCGCTGACCAGAGCCTGCCGAACTTTTCATAGCAGAGGCGGTGAGAGGGGCGGTGCGATCTTTTTGCATCACCACGGCCAGCACCCCAAATCCTTCTGCCGAGCGCAACACCGCCCCCAAATTACGGGGATCTTCGACGCCATCGAGCAATACCAACACGGGAGGGGTTGGCGAGAGTTCCAAGCGGGTGAGAATCTCTTCCCATCCAGGTTGACGACGCAACCCGGCCCGCACCACCACCCCTTGATGTACGCCATTGCCACTCAGGCGATCCAAGGTGCGCCGATCGACAAACCGAAACGGAATGCGCCGTTCTTTGGCCAAACGGATCACCTCTTCCAAACGCCCCCCTCCCCCCATGCGGATGGAGACCCCCTCAATGGGTTGTTCTTTATCTTCCAATAGGGCCAAGGCTGGGGTAAGTCCAAAGATAAGGCCCTCTTCTTGTTCTTTTGCTTCCATATTCATCGTAAACGTCTCCATGTGGTTTCTGTACGGCTATCTAACAGCTCAATATCATGCGCCAATAACTCTTGACGAATGTGATCCGCCTGGGCGAAATCGCGCGCTAAGCGGGCGGCTTGGCGTTGGTCGATTCGGGTTTGAATCTCGGCATCGGTAAAAGTGGCATCATTTTCGGCGGCATGGGGGGTGGTTTGAGCAAACCAATGTTCTGGCTCATCGGTAGCGATGCCCAACACGGCCCCAAATTGACGCAGAAAGCGGGCCAGCTCTTGAATCTCCTCTTTGGTGGAGTGAGAGCCCTCGTCCACCGAACGATTGAGAAGGCGGGCCACCTCGAACAACACCGCCAACGCCTGTGGGGTATTGAAATCGTCGTCCATGGCGGCTTGAAACCGTTTGGCCTCGGTGTGCAAAGCTCCGTGTTGGAAGGCCTCCCACGCCCCCACTTCAGCGGGTGGCAACATACCCAACAGGCTCTTTGCCCTTTGTAAGGCCCCATAGAGCCGATCCAATTTCGCGCGCGCCGTTTGCAGGTGTTGAAAGCTAAATTCCAAGGGGCTGCGATAGTGGCTGCCTAAAATAAACAGGCGCAAGACGGGACCGGGAAATTTGGTTAACAACTCATGGATAGTAAAAAAGTTGCCCAAACTTTTGGACATTTTTTCCACTTCTCCGCCATCCGAGACCACATTGACAAAGCCGTTATGCAACCAATAGGAGACCCAAGATTTGCCGGTGACCCCTTGGGTCTGGGCGATTTCGTTTTCGTGGTGGGGAAAGATTAAATCTTGGCCGCCTCCGTGGATGTCAAAGGTTTCGCCTAAATATTTACAGCTCATGGCGGAACATTCGATATGCCATCCTGGGCGTCCAGCTCCCCAGGGGGAAGGCCAATGGGGCTCTTGGGGTTTAGCCCCTTTCCAGAGGACAAAATCAAGGGGATTGGCCTTACGTTGGTCAATCTCGACCCGGGAACCGGAGATTAAATCCTCTATGCTTTTGCCGGACAGTTGTCCATATTGGGCAAAACGATCCACCGCATAAAAAACATCGCCCTGTGATTCGTAGGCCAAGCCATTTTCTTGCAATTTTTGAATAAAAAGGATCATCTCTTCCAAATGGTCGGTGGCCCGTGGTTCCACATCGGCCCGGGCCACCCCTAGGGCCGCCATGTCGGTATGGAACGATTCGATGAAGCGGCCGGTTAATTGAAAAATATTTTCTCCCAATTCGGCGGCACGACGAATGATTTTATCGTCGATATCGGTAAAATTGCGCACATAAGTGACCTGATAGCCACTGGCGCGCAGATGCCGAACGATCACATCAAAAACGACCATGACCCGGGCGTGGCCGATATGGCTATGGTCGTATACCGTCACCCCACAGACATAAATGCCCACTTTACCTGGGGTTAAAGGGACAAATATTTTTTTTTTGTGACTCAACGAGCAGTAGAGTGCAATGGCCATTTAAAAAACTCCTGAGGATAACTTATAGAGAACATGATGCCCTTCGGGCAAAAAAAAATCAAAGGCCAAACCCTGGGGGATGAATCCCCCAGACCCCCTCTTTTTTTTAAGAATTAAAAAAAAAGGGTGGGGGGAATTGGGGGGCGGTCTTGTTCCACGGCAGAGAGCGTGGTAATCTCCCGCCGTTTTTCATGCCTCCCACACCATTTATGGAATCCTACTATGAACCGTCTTGCGAAAAGAATCCAAAACGTCAAACCTTCTCCCACCTTAATGATCACCGCCAAAGCCAAGACATTACAGGCTCAAGGCCGGGATGTGATTGGACTTGGTAGTGGGGAACCCGATTTTGACACCCCCAAACATATCAAAAAGGCTGCAATTCAGGCCCTCAAGGAGGGATTTACCAAATATACCGCTGTGGATGGTATTCCCGAACTTAAAAAGGCCATTGTGGCCAAATTTGCCGCTGACAATGAACTCACCTATACCCCGAATCAAGTGGTGGTGACGGTGGGAGGCAAGCAGGCCTTTTATAATATGGCCCAGGCCATCATTGAAGCCGGAGATGAGGTGATTATTCCCGCCCCCTATTGGGTCTCCTACCCGGACATGATTTATTTGGCCGAAGGCACCCCGGTTATTGTTCAAACCTCTGAAGAGAAGGGGTTTAAGCTGACCCCCGAACAACTGGAAAAGGCCATCACCCCCAAGACGCGGCTGTTGGTTCTCAACTCTCCCTCCAATCCCACCGGGGCCACCTACCAAAAAGAGGAGCTTGGGGAGCTTGGGGAGGTGCTTTTAAAACATCCACAGGTGTTGATTGTCACCGACGACATATATGAAAAGATCATTTTTGACCGGATGCGTTTTTACAATCTACCGCAAGTGGTCCCTGCACTCAAAGATCGTTGTGTGGTTCTGAATGGTTTTTCCAAATCGTACTCCATGACGGGTTGGCGTTTGGGGTATGCCGCTGGTCCTGAGTATATTATCAAGGCCATGGTGATGATTCAGTCGCAAAGCACCTCGAATCCCACCTCATTTGTGCAGCGTGGGGCCGTTGCGGCGTTAACGGGTTCGCAAAAATGTATGGAGCCTATGCTCAGGGCCTTTCACGAACGGCGGGAATTTGTGGTTAAGAGTTTTAACGCTATGCCCGGCATGCACTGTTTTCCCCCAAAAGGGGCCTTTTACGCCTATCCAAACATAGAAGGCTTATTGGGAAAAACCGCCCCTGATGGCAAGGTCATTGCCAACTCATTGGATTTGGCCGACATGCTTTTAGACCACTATGATGTCGCCATCGTCCCTGGCATTGCCTTCGGACAAGACCCCTATTTCCGCATCTCTTTCGCCACCTCCATGACCGACCTAGAGCGCGCCATGAAAAGAATCCATTTGGCGGCGGAAAAGTTGATGGGTAAAGGATAGGAGTGATTTTGTTGGTCACAAGAACACAGAGAAACAACCCATTCACGATATATAGGAAGTTCTCTGTGTTCTTTAAGTGACGAATTTGTTGCAGCACTAAAAACAGTCATCATACCCTAGAACAAAAAAAGGGGACAGATTTATTTTTAAAGCAATTCTAATTTGATGACAGGTGAAGGCCTTTTAGATTTATTCTTTTCTAGCGTAACGCTGCGCAAGCTGTTATCCTGATTTAGAGGAATGAAATCAAATCCGCTGGCCAGTAAAATAGGATTTTGTTTGGCCTTCCAACGTGTGACACTACCTTCAACCATCAAAATAAAAGGCAGAAACTGAGTTGGGAAATGCTGGGACAAAGACCTGTTGACACTGTTTGGTCGGTGAAACACTGAAAAATCTGTTGGAACCGGTTGGCATCGAAGTGCGTTTGGAAGTTTCAGTCGTTTCCGCTCCGCCCAAGGTGGATTTGATCCTGATAAAACGCGATGGAGACGTTTGGACGGAAAAGCAACGTTTATTCCTGGCAGATGGTTTGCGAGATCTGGAAGTAGACCATATTTTGGTAGAATTAAAGGTCACTGAAAATTTAAATAAAAAGACGCTTACATGGATTTCGATGTACGATGCTCTATACCTAGAGACTGCAAAACTGGAACGGAATCAATTGCTCAGTGTCATCATGAGCTCTATTACTCCCAAACGGGAATATCTTGAACGATATGCATTTCAACCCGTTGGGCTAAGTGGAGTCTATGATACAAAACCCCTGTGGGGTGGCGTTATTCGGTTGATTCTTCTGAACGAATTGGCAGACGAAGCCCACAACGCCCCTTTGAAATGCTTTGCTAGTCATCAAGAAGAACGAAAAAAAGCGTTCAAGACAATCAAACAGACAGAGTTGTTCAGGCTCTCCGTTTCATTTGGTCGAATCATTGTAGGTTTATGGAGGTTGCTCATGAAAGGTTCATTGAATAGTCCAGAGATGGAAGGGATCACGCCTGAGTATGTTGTTCAACTTGGAAAAGATTGGCTTGACTTATTGGTGGATACAACACCAGATGAAGAGCTTTTTGCCTTGCCAAAGTTTGAGCATCACTTAGTTCAAAGAATTAAGGATGGTCGCCAGGAAGAAGCCGCAACCATTTTGCTCAAACAGATTCGCCGTAAATTTGGCAATTTACCAGAATGGGTGTCTACAAAAGTAGGGATTGCAGATGTGGAACTCATCGAAACATGGAGTGACAACTTTGTATTTGCCAATTCAATAGAGGATGTCTTCGCATAGGACAAAAGAAAAAAAGGAAAAAAATGGACAGATTTATTTTTTTGTGGGCGATGAGGAAATTTAAGCGTCTGAGAGGAGATCAAAGAAAAGCAAGCGGTTGGCTGTCTGGGGTTAGATTTAAGCAACCAAGTTTATTTGCTTATTGGGGTCTTTTTCATGCCGGAGAGATTGGACGATAGGAGCCAGATGAATGGAGACATTCACGTCTGGATTTGTGAGAGCGTGAGGGGGGGGTGGGCTCCCTTGCATTTGTTGCAGCACTAAAAACAGTCATCATACCCTGGAACAGCACACCTCCTGTGGATAACTTTTTCGCATTAATTGCAATAATAAATGACGCAATATATTGAAATATATCGTTTAATGGTTTGTGTCGAAAATTTGACTATTTTTATGAAAATGCTAACTTTTTTGACGATTTTCTTGAATAAAAAAAATGCTTGTATTCCTATGAAATTTCAGCTAAAAGTTATCCACAGGTCAGGGTCGACCCTCTCCGCCAATTGAGGCGATTGAAACCGCTTAACGCTGGATTATGCTGAATGATTCTGGGTCGACCCTCTCCGCCAATTGAGGCGATTGAAACGCCTGTTCGAGGCTCACGAATCCGGCCTTTATATGGGTCGACCCTCTCCGCCAATTGAGGCGATTGAAACTCTGTGGCAGTAGCCGCATATTTAATGCTGACGGGTCGACCCTCTCCGCCAATTGAGGCGATTGAAACCCCAATTCCTCGACATAGTTTTTGCCGTCGATGGGGTCGACCCTCTCCGCCAATTGAGGCGATTGAAACCAGGAAGTTTGTTTATTTTCGTAGCCTCCTTGGGGTCGACCCTCTCCGCCAATTGAGGCGATTGAAACCAGGAAGTTTGTTTATTTTCGTAGCCTCCTTGGGGTCGACCCTCTCCGCCAATTGAGGCGATTGAAACACATTGGCGAATGGCCAGGATGCGAGGCACTCAGGGGTCGACCCTCTCCGCCAATTGAGGCGATTGAAACGGAGTGGTTGTTGACTATCGGCCATAGCAACGGTGGGTCGACCCTCTCCGCCAATTGAGGCGATTGAAACTTGCCATCGGTTAATCCATAGCTCATGTTTTTGGGTCGACCCTCTCCGCCAATTGAGGCGATTGAAACAGCCAGCACGCAACAATTGAAGAACAGTTTCGGGTCGACCCTCTCCGCCAATTGAGGCGATTGATATATATTTTGTAAAAAATGGGGACAGTATATATATTTTATAATATATATACTGTCCCCATTTTTTACTATCCCATTTTTTCCAAGGTGTGATTGATAATATTTTTATTTTTTTAAATCACTTATACCCAAGTCCCGACAGATTTTGCGAGCCAGTAAATCGGGAATCTCCTGATGCCTGGGACTGACAGAACGTCGATTCTCTAGCGGGTTCCACCACCATGAGTGGTGATCTCCCTCCCGCAAAAGCTCACACCCTTGAGTTTTCGCAGATAGCGCACCAACTCGCTACCCTTCACAGGGCGATGCGCTTCATCAGCGGTAGTCGCTACCCACCATGACCAAGGCATCTTGGCGGTTGAAGGCAATAGATTCTCGCAAAGTGACGATCAAAGTTTCCAGTAACATTTCGCGGGTAAGTTCCTGACAGTTGACACCTGGGATCTCCTCAATCCACCCCACCCACCAGCCGTCTATTTGTTGAGTAACGGCAGTATAAGTCTGAGGCATAGTCGTACTCCTCAAAAGAAAGGATAAAACAGGCACGTGTATCGTAACACAACGTCTTCCGTCTATCAATCGAAAGGGGGGAAATGAGACAGTATATATTTTTAAAAAATTACTAATGAATTTAAAAAAGCATACTGTCCCTATTTTTTTCAAGAATTTATTTACCGGGTGTGTGACAATTCTAAAGGAAGACAAATAGAAAAAAATGGGGTAATATTTTAACATTGGATTGGATGTTGTTTAGTCAATCAATCGCTCCTTTAAAATTTTGAAAGAACGCGTCATGCCTCTTCATATTTTTGCTATATTTTTGTGGATCACTTGTTTGTTCCATTTTAATTCTCCCCTTTTGGCGCAAACGATGGAGAATACGGGATTGATGGGGGGGGCGGCTTTTTCTAATCCGCAGGATGTCGTCTCAAAACCTCAACCATGGGTCGAGCAACCTATTGCGTATGATACCTGGGCAAAAAATACCGACGTGGCCCTGATTTTGGATCAACATCTCTATCCGGCCCTACAACCATTGATCGAAACCTATGCCAAACAAAATCAACTGAATGTGGCCATTCGAGAGGGAACATGCGGGATTGCCAGCGGGATGATCAATCGCAAACAGGTGGATGTGGGTGGTTTTTGTTGCCCACCTTCGGCGCAAGATCGTTTACCAGGTCTAAGCTATCACACCTTGGGTATCGCCGCTTTGGCCATTTATGTGCATCCAGAAAACCCCATCGACAATCTGAGCTTAAAACAGGTGCGGGATATTTATAGTGGACGCCTTACCGATTGGTCCCAGGTGGAGAGTAGCTCTTCTGCTGCGCCACGACCACCACTCCCTATCAAACAGGTCACCCGCTTGCATTGTCCAACACGGCCTGGACATTGGAGTTTAATTTTAAAAAATGACCAATTTTCTCCCAGCATCTCCGATGTCGGCAGCATTCCTGACATGTTTGCCTCGGTGACGGGATATCAAGGGGCAATTGGTTATGAGACACTCTGGCAAATGATGAAACGCCATTTACAGGGGCAGGTCAAACCCATTCGCATAGATGGCGTCTCTCCCAGCGATACAACGGCTGTGGCCCAAAAGCGTTTTCCTTTTTATCGCATCTATAACATTACCAGTTGGGATCTTCCTGGCGTGCGTAATCAACAAGCGGCGCAACTGGTGGCCTATTTAAAATCCCATTTAGACCAAATCGATCCAAATTTTAATATTATCCCTGTCAGCCAGTTGCGTCAAAACGGATGGATTTTTCAAGGAGATGAGGTGATCGGAGAGCCTAAGTGACAGTTTTAGAAGGTCATTTATTTTATAGATTTAAAGAGAGATGGCAAAAACGGACTTCTCTCACCGTCAAGACGTTTCTCCTGACCACATTTTTGGGCCTGATCGCCTGGAGTGGTTTAAATTTTTTTTTAAGCCAACGCATTGAACATATTGTCCATCTGCATGTCAAACAAGATATCGAAGAACAGAGTCAAAAAAATCGTCATCACCTGGATCAATATTTTAAAATGGCCAACCAAGCAGCGCAACAAATTGTTTTTCAAAAAAATTTTATTGATTATCTCTCTCAATTGCCGCCCGCCCAAGCCGGTCAAACGATCCACCATTATTCCCAACACCCCCCACCTTGGCTTGCCAATTTTCTCCTTTTTCGCGCCACTATGGCCACGCCAGCCTATTTTTTATGGATAGATGAGCAGTTTAACCTGAGAGAAGTGTATCAAACCGGTTCTAAAGAGCTGCCCAGTTTTTTATTGGAAGTCAAAATTCCAGAAGTTATCAGCATGGAAGAGAATCTCAACATCGTTCAATTTAAGGATCAGCCCATCTTGATTGTCAGTGCCAAGCCCCCCATAGAGGAACATATCTTTGGATTTTTGGTATTGGTCATCCCCCTGGATGATGATTTTTTGATCCAGTTTCAACATCAAATGGACATCCAAGGGATTGTTATTTTTTTTCAAAACGAATCTGCTCATATCTCTGCTACCAGTCGGCCAGATTTGATCTCCAAGGAGAGCAGTTTGGAAGATTTAAAACAAAATTATTTTATCATCGACAAAGAGTTTTTTGACTCTGGTTTTTATACAGAGACCTTTATCCATTTTGCCAGTTTAGCCTCCAAAAAAGAGTTTGGCCAATTGGAACGCTTGCTTCTTTCTGAGGTGTGGATTCAGAGGGCCAGCGGGCAAATTTTTTTAATTATATTATTTGTCGCCATTATTGCTTGGATCACCCATCATATGCAGGTTTTTACCCGCTCCATGGTGGCCTTTTCAAGGGATCGTTTGGGCCTCCAAGGCCGTCCAGAAGAACGGGGGGATCAATTTTATATTTTGCGCAAGGAGTTTCAATATCTGACGACCGAGGTATTGGAGGCCCGAGATCGGGAGAAAGATCGAGCGGAAAAGATGGCACAGATTAACGAGGCTCTGCGAACCTCTCTCACCATGGTCAAACGGACCCAATCACAGTTGGTTGAATCCGAAAAAATGGCCGCGCTTGGCAACTTGGTGGCGGGTGTGGCTCATGAAATCAATACACCTGTGGGTATTGGGGTGACGGCGGCCTCTTTTCTCGACCGCAAAACCCGCGAGTGCCAAGAGCAATTGCAAAATCAATCCCTCAAACGTTCTGCCCTTGAAGAATATTTTTCTGTGGCTAGAGAGACATCGGAAATGATTCTTTCTAATCTACGGCGCGCGGCTGATTTAATTCGCAGTTTTAAACAGGTGGCCGTTGATCAGACCAGCCAGGAGTTACGCTCTTTTGCCATGAAAGAGTATATCGAGCAAATTTTATGGAGTTTAAAACCTCAGCTCAAAAAGACCAACCATCTGGTTCATATTCAATGTCCTGAAGCGTTGATTCTGCACAGTTATCCGGGGGCTTTTTCGCAAATTATCACCAATCTTGTGATCAACTCTTTAAACCATGCCTTCCAAGAAAAACCCAATGGCACCATCCATATGAAAGTGCATCGGGAGAATGACCATATTGTGCTGCTTTATCAGGATGACGGCTGCGGCATTGATCCCACCATTCAGGATCGCATTTTTGACCCCTTTTTCACCACCAAACGGGGCCAGGGGGGGAGCGGTTTGGGATTGAATGTTGTTTATAATCTTGTCACGCAAACCCTAGAGGGGGGCATCTCCTGCCAAAGTGCCTCCGGGCAAGGCGTAACCTTTACTATTCGGTTTCCAGAGAAGCCAAAAATCGTCTCTGACCGCACATTATAATTTTTTTTGTGCATATAATATATATTCTATATTTGTTTATTTGTTGAATTTATTAATAAGTTATGCAAATATATAAAAATATTTTTGAGATTTTTTTCATTTAATTAATGGGCACCAGTTGCATCAAGAATGATTTAAAAATACCTGGAAAATAATATCAATGAATGATATGGAAATCGAAGATGGAAACTATAAACAAATTCCAAGAAGATCAACTCATTTTTGCCGAAGAAGCTGAACATCTATCGGAAGATAATTTATTGCTATCAAATGAAAATTTATCCGCAAAATCTTGGAAAGTCTTGGTGGTGGATGATGATGAAGATATCCACAACCTCACCCGCGTTGTTTTACGTGGATTTACGTTTGAAGGATCCCCCTTAACTTTGCTGAATGGCTACTCTGGAGAAGAAGCCATTCTTTTGATGAATCAACATCCAGATGTCGCTCTTATTTTATTGGATGTTGTGATGGAATCCGATCAAAGTGGCCTGGAGGTGGTGCGACGAGTTCGAGAGGAGCTGGACAACCAAATTGTGCGCATTGTTTTGCGTACAGGTCAACCAGGACAGGCCCCGGAGATGGCGATTATCGCCAAATATGAGATTGATGGTTACAAAGAAAAATCCGACTTATCCGATAAAGATCTCATCACCACCGTCACCATTGGACTGCGGGCTTTTCGTGATTTACAAGCCTTGGAAGAGGCCAAAAAGGCTTTGGATCATCATCAAAGGCGGCTTTTACGTGCCCAAAAAATCGCCCATCTCGGCCATTGGGAGTGGAATGTGCAAAGCGACCGATGGTGCTGGTCAGAGGAGATTTATCAAATTTTAGGTCTACACCGCCCCTCCTCTCCCCCCACTCTTGCCACCCTATTCGGAGCAACGCACCTGGAAGATCTGGAGCGTAGACGGCAAGCCTTCGATGCCACCTTACATCATCATACCCCTTATAATTTAGAAATTCGCATTGTTCAACCAGACGACTCTGTTCGTTTTGTGCATGAACAGGCCGAGGTGGTGTGGAATGAAGCCGGTCAACCGCTCCAGATGATGGGTACTTTACACGATATTACCGAGCTTAGAACCACCGAACAACATTTAAAAATAGCCGCACAAATCTTTTCCGATGCCATCCGAGATGCCCAAGATCAAATTTATCTAACCACCAAAGTGTTGGAAAGTGCCATTGAAGGGATGGTGGTCACCAATGGTCGCGGGAACGTTCTGTCGATCAATCCCGCTTTTACCCACATCACTGGATATACCCAACCAGATATTCTGGGCAAATCGGCCATTGATTTACTGCAGACGGATCACCAACCAGGTAATTTTATCAAGCAAATGTGGCGGACCATTCGGCAAACGGGTCAATGGCGCGGAGAAATTTGGAATCGCAAAAAAAATGGCGAGCCTTTCCCCTTGCTCTTGACCGTAACCGCCATTTTTAAAAAAAATCGCAAATCCCAAAATTATATCGGTCTATTTCATGATTTAACCGATATTCAACAAACCAAGGAGGCCCTGCACTACCAAACTTTTCACGATACCTTGACAGGACTGCCAAAACGGGAACTCCTGCAGGATCGCTTGCAGCAAACCATTCGACAGGCACGGCGCAGCAAGCTTGGTGTTTTGGTTTTGGTATTTAATTTGGATAAATTTTCCAACATCAACCATCGACTAGGCTTTGCCATAGGGGATCTTTTGCTCCAAGAAACGGCCCATCGACTCAAAGCCCTCATGCGGGAAGGGGATACCACCAGTCGGTTGTCTGGGGACTCTTTTGGAATGATCGTTCGTGAGTTTAAAACCATGGATGATTCGGTGCAAGTGGTACGCAAACTTGAGGAGGCTTTGACAGCCCCCTTTAAAATCCAAAATCAAACCATTGAACTCACCACCAGTATTGGGGTGGCCTATTTTCCAGAGGATGGAGAAGATGCCCTTGTCCTGCTAAAAAATGCCGAAATTGCCGTCTCGCGGGCCAAAAAGGCCGGACGGGGTCAATGCCAGTTTTTCACCCACACCATGGGCGAACAGGCCGAAAGGCGATTAAACCTTGAAAGTGCCATCAAAGAGGCCCTGAGCAATCAAGAATTTATTCTTTATTATCAACCAAAAGTAACTCTTGCCAGCCATACCATCAAAGGCATGGAGGCTTTGGTGCGTTGGGAGCGTCCGGGCATCGGATTGATCTCTCCGTTGGAATTTATCCCTTTGGCCGAATCCACTGGATTGATTTTGCCCCTTGGCGAATGGATTTTAACTCAGGCTTGCAATCAAATTCAAAACTGGCATCAAACGGGGGTTGGATCTTTTCGGGTGGCGGTCAATATCTCGCCAAGACAATTTCAACAAAAAAATTTCATCTCAACCCTTGAAGCCATTCTCCAAAAATCTGGTCTCTCTCCCCATCAATTGGAATTGGAAATCACCGAAGGCATGGTCATGGAAAATGTGGATGAGGTGATTGATGTTTTAACCAAAATTGAAGAGATGGGTATTGGCATTTCTATGGATGATTTTGGAACGGGTTACTCTTCTTTGAGCTATTTAAAACGATTTCCCATTCATACACTTAAAATAGATCGTTCTTTCATCAGCCATCTCAACACCGACTCCCGTGATGCCGCCATTGTTACGGCGACGATAACCATGGCCAGAGGCCTGGGATTATCGGTGGTTGCCGAAGGGGTGGAAACCATAGATCAGTTAAATTTTTTACGCGACAAGGGGTGTGACGAAATACAGGGATATTATTATAGCAAACCCCTTGACGCGGAAAATTTTATTCAATTTGTCAAAAACCATCCCTATTTATAAAGAGATAAATCTCCTCATGGGGTACCACCCCATTTAGGTGTGGACGATTGAGTGCCTAAACAAGAAGCAAACTCAAGACCTTGGGGGATTGCATCCCCAATCCCCCTGCTTTTTGAAGGAAGCAAAACCGAGGTCAAAAGCAAAATCAAAACCCTGGGGGCAATCCCCCAGACCCCTTTTTTTTTAAGTAAAAGAGATGCCTTCCTCTTCGGCCCAATTTTGCAAAAGCACTAAACTTTTTTCAAAATCATATGCGCCTATGCTCTCTTGAACAGCTTCCAACCTTTGTTTTCTTACCCCCATAGGGACCAGGGGGGTGAGCTCTGCAATCACCTCTTCTACGGCGCAATCAAAGGCAAGAAGTTTTTCCATTGCCTTTGCAAACAGAGGTGCCAAAACTTCTGGGGCGATTTCGACCTCTGGAAGGGGTTCTATGGAGGTCATACTGGATGGAGGAACCAACGTGGTTTCAATAGCCGATATGACCTTTGCCAATTCATGGGTTGTGTCGTCCAATACATTTACTAAATCCGTCAACCCATCCGGTCCTTTAGAAAATTTTTCAATCTTTCCCGCTAAATCGGCCAATTCCAATGCGCAGATAGTTGCCGAAACTCCCTTTAAGGTATGGGCAATATATTCTATTCCACTCCTATCATGATCGACCAAACAACGTTTTATTTCCTGGCAGGCACTTTTTTGATTGCGAACAAACTTGAGCAAAACATTGCGATAGAGTTTGGTATTTCCTCCCACGTTGCGCACCCCACGCACGACATCAATTCCTGGAATGGCAGGGAATGGCGGTGTAACATCCAATTTTTGCTCCAAGGGGAGCATAGGAGAGGAATTTGGCCGCGCTTCGGGTTTTAATTGAATCCATTTGGCCAAAGTAACATACATCTCCTCTGGCACCACGGGCTTGGCAATATGGTCATTCATCCCGACCTCAAGACATTTGTCCCGATCCTCTACCATGGCATTGGCGGTCATAGCGATGATGGGTATGTCATTATAGATCTTTATTTGACGAATGCGCTTTGCAGCTGTCAAGCCATCCATCACTGGCATTTGCAGATCCATAAAAATGGCATCAAAATGCGTTTTGTTGATTAAATCGAGAGCCTCTTGTCCATTGTTGGCAATGACAACCCATATACCAACCTGCTCCAATAATTCTCGCGCTACTTGTTGGTTGATTTCATTATCCTCTACCAACAAAACACGCTTTGCCATCAATTCATTTGTGAGATGATCCTCTACTTTGTTGCTAGACGAGGGCAACTGTGTCGTTGAGGTGTGCCCAAAAGTAACCATGATGGTTGCGAACAAAGAGGCCATCTGGACCGGTTTCATGATAAAATTGTCCAAAAGTGTATGATGTCCCTCCACGTCCATAATATCATCTTTACTGTAAGCGGTAACCATGATAACCACTGGTTGATGTTTTAAGTGTATATTTTGTTTGATCTTTTTTGCAACCTCTAAACCGTTCATGCCGGGCATTTTCCAATCCAGAAAAACGATTCCAAACGGAATGCCAGCCAAGTCAGCGGCGACCAGCTGCTCCAAGGCTTCAGATCCGTGCGCCACGCCAACGGGATGAAAAGAGAGGGCTTCAAGGTAGACGGAGAGGATTTCCCGCGCGCTACTGTTGTCATCCACCAGCAAGGCACGCATGCCCCGCAGTTCCGAGATAGGAATCGTGGGAAGAAGTGAGGGGCCAGCCAACTTCCCAAAATGGGCGGTAAACCAAAACTGGCTCCCTTGTCCTGGGCTGCTCTCGACCCAAATTTCCCCCCCCATCATCTCTACCAATCGTTTGCTAATCACCAAACCCAGTCCAGAACCACCATATTTTCTAGTGATAGAAGTATCTGCTTGGGAAAACTCCTGAAACAAAATCGCCATCTGCTGAGCAGTCATGCCAATACCGGTATCACGCACTCCAAAACGCAGCACCACCTCCAAATCTGTGGTCGACAGACATTTTGATGTCACAACGACCTCTCCTGTTTCGGTAAACTTGAGGGCATTGCCAATAATATTGGTCAAAATCTGCCGAAGACGGTGCGGGTCGCCAATCAGGCGGTGCGGGATATGAATATCGGTATCCAGAATCAACTCCAAGCCCTGCTCTTGAGTTTTAAGACTGAGAATGGCGACCAAACTACTCAAAACATCATCAAGAGTAAATTCGGTCTGTTCCAGATGCATATTTCCAGACTCAATTTTTGAAAAATCCAGGATATCATTGATAATTTGCAACAAGGCGTTGGCACTGGTCGTCACCTTTTGCAAATAATCGCGTTGTTGATTGGTTAATGTTGTTTTCAAACAGAGGTGTGTCAGACCAATAATGGCATTCATGGGGGTACGAATTTCATGACTCATATTGGCCACAAACCGACTTTTGGCGAGACTGGCCGATTCGGCTATTTCGCGTTTTTCTACCTCACGCGCATTGTGAATAGCCAAGGCGGAGATGGTAGACAAAATGTTGAGCGTGGCTTGATCCTGACTGCCAAATAACCCTGTTCCCCGTTTATTGATCACCTCCAGGGCACCAATGGTCACATTGCGAATAATAAGCGGCGCGCAAAGAATAGATTCTGTGACAAATCCGGTAGCCAGATCCACCTGCTCGGCAAAATTGGAATCTTGACGGGCATGATGCACAAGTTGAGTTTCTCCCAAAGCCACCGCGCGCCCTACGATGCCCGTTCCGACCGCCAATCTACTTCCGGTGATATCCACGGGTCCAGCACATGCCCGACAAACCAACTCGCGCTCTTGGTTTTCCAACAAAAATAGCGAAGCAGCTTCAGACTGCATATGAATTTTTATTTGCGCGACACAGGTCGTCAGGGTGGCGGCCATGTCTGAAGCCGCAGCAAAGGCGTTGCTGGTGCGGGTCAGAAGGTCCAACATCATGTTATGAGAGATGAAAAAACCAAAATCAGAGTGTTTAGAAAGGAATTCCAAGCCGATACCGTTCTCTTTTACCCAGACAACGACACAAGGGAAGAGCAGTGTCTCTTGGTTAGTAGAGAGCAATAATTCACCCCTCATATCGAGAAAAACATTGACTGGCGGTTCTTTGGTTAGCAAAAATACACCGCCTAGGCTGACATCCAACGTGCGACCAGGCAACAGACGTCCATCGTCCAAACGCAAATTCATGTTAGATTCGTACTCTTGCCGTTCCCATCGGCGGCGACGTTGGTTCAGACGACCACTCTTCATGGCTTTTAACCTTGTTATAAATAAATTATGGCTTTTTGATCTATTAGCCATTGTAAGAATGTTTATTGAATGGATACGATAAGGAATAGTCTACGTTTATTATATAAATTCTTCAAGTTGCCAATATTT
Source organism: Magnetococcus sp. DMHC-6 (assembly GCA_039908535.1). GTDB lineage: Bacteria > Pseudomonadota > Magnetococcia > Magnetococcales > JADFZT01 > JAMOAW01. The sequence goes on from JAMOAW010000040.1 coordinate 16,455, forward strand.
TTTCTGATTGAGACACTTCTGCCAATTGGAACTTTTTTGAAGACTCTATCATCACTTAACGATACCAACCAACGAAAAAATTTTGATGTATCGGAAAAATAAAAATCAAGACCTTGAGGGGGCGGAGAACCGCCCCCCAATTCCCCCCACCCTTTTTTTTTTAATTCTTAAAAAAAAGAGGGGGTCTGGGGGATTCATCCCCCAGGGTGTTGTGGATCAGACTTTAATAGCGGTGGTTGCTAGAGGTCGTTTTTTAAAGAGGTGTTAAATGATGAACGCCTTCCCAGTGACGGTTTTGACCAGTGTTTTTAATGGGGCTGTGTATTTGGATGCCGCCATTGCCAGTATTTTAGCACAAAGTTTTACCAATTTTGAATTTATCTTGATAGATGATGCCTCCACAGATGCAACGCCACACATGCTGGCAAAGTGGGCGCGTCGAGATGCTCGGATTGTGTTGGTGCGCAATGACTCCAATATGGGTTTAACGCGCTCGTTAAACAAAGGATTGCTCTTAGCGCGGGGGGAGTGGATCGCCCGTCAGGACGCCGATGATATCTCTATGCCGCAACGACTTGAAAAGCAATTGGCCTTTTTGGCCAACCATCCAGAGGTGGGCATATTGGGAACTGGCATAATTGTGATAGATAACCAAGGAAACAAAGAACAAAAATCTTACATCAATCCAACAAATCACACGGCCATTTGTTGGCGTTTGTTGAGTGACAACCCATTTTTTCACACTTCAGTAATATTTCGTCGTGAATTGGTATTGGAATGCCCTTATGACATCACCTGGCGTTTTGGTCAAGATTTTGATCTTTGGCGGCGCTTGTTGCAACGGACCAAAGGGGCAAATCTTCCAAAGCCTTTGGTCTATTATCGCTGTCATACGGATCGTGTCAGTATCATTCATGGTCAACAACAACAACATATTAGTCTGCAAATCGCCCAACAACAATGTACACAATTATTGCCCAATCTCTCTTTGTCCATGCAAGAAATTTTGGCTATACGTATGTTCATCAGATCTGTATGGCCAATCCCAGAAGAGACTCTATTGACTTGCGTACATGTACTCAAACTATTTAGAGCCTTCTGTCAACAAAATGGTCTGGATAATTTAGTGCTTGATCAATTGCGAGATCGTCTTTTACAACGGTTGTGGCGAACGCTCTTTTATTCTCTCTCTTGGCAAGATGGGTTGAAATTAATAAAAGAAATGTGGTTATGTGGACGCTGGAAAATGTTGACCTCTTTGGGGCGGGAAATCGGTCGGATAGTGTTACAAAGACGCATCGTGGATGATTCTATAGATTCAATGTAACCGTTCATAATATTAATAAAAAAAAGGGGTCTGGGGGATTGCCCCCAGGTTTTTTTTTGACTTTGCTTTTGAATTCGGTTTTGCTTTCTTCAAATAGCAGAGGGGGGGGATGCAATCCCCCAAGGTCTTGTTTTTGATTTCTTTTATCTGAACGGTTACGATTCAGTAACCGGTTTATATTTTTAATGGATCAAAAAAAAAACAAAATCAAGACCTTGGAAAGCCCAAAACCGCCCCCCACGACCCTTTTTTTTGATATAAAAAAAAGTCTGAAGGATTCATCCCCAAGGTTTTGTGATTAATTTTTTTCCAGACGGAGTTGCTAAAACATTTTCATTTTGATAGAATAAAACAAAGTTTTCGAATAAATTAAAATTTTCCTGTTACAATAAAATAGACTTCCAAACAAGACGAAGAATTCTTTAAATTTATGTATCGGAAAATAAAAATCAAGACCTTGGGGGGCGGAGAACCGCCCCCCAATTCCCCCCACCCTTTTTTTAATTCTTAAAAAAAAGAGGGGGTCTGGGGGATTCATCCCCCAGGATTTGGCCTTTGATTTTTTTTCGCCCAAAGGGCATCATCTCCTTAAAATGTCTTTTGGTTTGGACAATGTTGATGGTAACATACCCTTTTAAAAAAATTAACGCCCTTGACTTTAGACAGGTGACAAAAAAATATGGCAAACAAACTGTCTTGGCGGGTATTGACCTAGAGATCTCTGCGGGTGAATCTTTTGCCCTAGTAGGTGCCAACGGTGTTGGTAAAACCACACTGATTAAAGCCTTACTGGATTTTATCCCTTTAGAGGGAGGAGATATTCATATTTTTGGAAAATCTGCATTGAACCCAACCTCTAGACAACAATTGGCCTATCTGCCAGAACGCTTTTTACCCCCCTATTTTTTTTCAGGATGGGATTTTTTGAACTATATGGGCCAATTGTATGATCAGATATTGCAGATAGAGGAAGTCAAAGAACTCTTTTTTGAACTCAACTTAGACGCTTCAGCTCTCGAGAAATCCGTGCGCTCTTTTTCAAAAGGAATGACCCAAAAATTAGGACTCGCCGCCCTCTTTTTAAGCAAAAAAAAATTATTAATTCTGGATGAACCCATGAGCGGTCTGGATCCTAAAGCGCGGGTATTGCTCAAACGCAAACTCAACCGTCTTCGAGCAGAGGGATACACCCTCTTTTCCAGCACGCATCTTTTAGCCGATGTCGAAGAGTTGTGTGACCGAATGGCCATTCTTCATATGGGTCAACTCTGTTTTGTCGGTTCCCCAGCGCAATGCTTGGCTCAATATCACGGTAAAACTTTGGAAGAGTCCTTCCTGGTTTGTATAGAAAAATGAACCATATATAAAGTCAAACATTTAGAAAAGACATTTTTTATTTTATGGCATTTTGTAATAAAAAATTTCCGCATATCATCTTCGTAAGATTAATTACATGGGAGAATAAAATATGATAACAATCAAAAAAAAACAAGGAAAAAACAAGAAAAAAAGTGGTTTCTCTTTAATTGAAACCGCTATCGTGGTGGTGATTATCGGTTTAATGATGGGGGGGGTCTTAAAAGGCCAAGAAATGATTCGTAACGCCCGCTCCGCCAACTTGGCCGACCAAGGAGATGCCGTCAAAGTGGCTATCATGGGCTTTTCCGATCGTTATAGAGCCTTACCTGGAGATTTTTCTAAAGCCTCTGAGGTTTTTGCCAATACCATTGCGACTACTTGGACGGTTACAACGAATACAACGACAAATAAAAGTGTGACGGTAGCTGATTCGATTGGCGACGATGGGGATGGTAACTCTCGTATCGGGGGTAACCCAGATGACAGCTCTGATCAAGCGGGGATCAGAGCAAAAGAGATAGCCTTGGCTTGGAAACATCTCTCGGCATCAGGTTTTATTACAGGAGACTTTGATGGAAATGAGGATGGCATTGATGAAGATACTTTTAGTTGCAAAGGGACAACTTGCCTAACCAATGCCTACAACGGTGGATTGATTTTGGCCTACGATCATGAACAGGTGGATATTACGGATACAACGAATTCTGGCAACTCTTCATCTAGGTCCAAAAGCAATCAATTGACCACAGGTCGCAATATTCCGGTAGAAATTATTTCCGAAGTCGATAACAAAGTTGACGATGGCAGACCAGGAACGGGTGCCTTCCGAATGGGGGATACTTTTAAGGGAACAACCTGTTATGCCGATAAAGATGGTGATAATGAAACGATCACTGGCACAACCGCAACGAGTGATGCAAATGTCTACCAATGGGATGTCATCCGGCAAGCTACAGATTGTGGGGCTGTCTACATTTTCTAAGTTCAAAATTTCTGATTCCCATTTCACTCGCTAAGTTATCATCATCGAAAGGTAACCCGTTCTCCTGAAGGGTTACCTTTTTTATTGGCGTTTTCACCAAATGGACCCAACCCAAACTGCCAAAATCAAAGGCCAAACCCTGGGGGATGAATCCCCCAGACCCCCTCTTTTTTTTTAAAATTAAAAAAAGAGGGGGTCTGGGGGAATTGGGGGGCGGTTCTCCGCCCCCCAAGGTCTTGATTTTTATTTTTCCGATACATTAAATTTTTTAACGATCACTTTATGGTTTAAGGCAGATGTACAGAAGCCGTGAGAACTTTTTGTTGATTAAAGGGTTCAGAATAGACGATTTCAATCGATTTGGAGAGCGGTACCACATGCCATGGCACCAAAGCTTGACTTTTTTCCGGAAAAGTGGTCACCTTAATCTCTGTATGCCCCACCTCTACGACATTTGATCTCTTGGAAGAGCTGATTGCCGTATTCTCGGCCATTAAACTGAGCTTGACGGGCAAATCAACGTTATTATTTGCATCTGAAATCAAAGAACCAGTGCTGGAGGGGGAAAAACTCTTTTCAAATATGGTCGAATTTTGGCTTGCGGTTGGCTGGATTGAGGAGGCAAGGGCTTGAGTAGATTTTTTCTCGGTCAAGACCGCTTGTGTTCCAGCGTTCCCTAGAAAAAAATGGCCTATACTCCAATACCCGACCCAAGCCATACCCGCACCCGACAAGAAAATCCCAATATACAACAAAAGGCGTTGCAGATCCATTTTGCTCTTCTGTCCCAACTGATCAAATTCGCTATCTTTGGCCGCAAGACGAACATGAGAGGCATCTACCCGATGTTTTTGTTGAACAAAAGAGGCCATCAACGACTTGTTGGCCAATAAATTAATGCGCCTGATCAACCCTTTGGAATATTTTTCTATGGCACGAATAGAGTTGGGATGAAAAAGCGGCTGACCTTCGTAACCAGCTGCACTCATACAAAAATCCAAATATTCTTGGATTTGTTCCCGATTGAGAGGTTCCAGATTAAAATTATAGGAGATACGATCTTTGAGTTGACGAATGGATGGATTGGCCAATTTTTGGTCTAATTCCGGTTGACCAAAAAGAATAATTTGCAAAAGCTTGCTCTCGTTAGTTTCCAGATTGCTAAGTATACGAATCTCTTCTAAAGTCTCCAAGGGCATATTTTGCGCCTCTTCCACCAAAAGGATCACCCGTTGATTGGCGGCATGTTTGCGCAGCAAATGGTTTTGAATGGCGTGCATCACCTGAAGGCGGTCGGGATTGGATGGCAGAACCAATCGCAGCTCCATGGCAATGGCTTGCAAAATATTATCGGCACTAAGGTTGGGATTGGCAATAAAAACACTTTCCACGTGGGGCGGCAACTTAGTGACCAACATGCGGCAAATCATGGTTTTTCCGGTACCGATTTCTCCTACAACTTTAAGGATACCTTCACCATTGAGAACAGCAAAAATGAGGCAATCCAGTATAGTGCCGCGTTTGGCACCCATAAAAAAATTGCGTGTATCAGGCGTATTACGAAAAGGTAAATGGGTCAAACCCAAAAATTCGGTATACATCGTCCGTTAAATATCAATGGTTGCCTTAAATTGGTAAAAATAGATTTAGGATGGTGCCCCTTTTTTTTGCATTTCCAATACGTGTCGAAACGGCAAAACTTTATACAAATATTTTCCGTTTGCATGCCCCTCCTTGCGACAGATGACGATGGGACTGGAATAGATCGCCTGTTTGACCTTCTTCCGAAATTCAGGAATGACATCATCCGGTAATGGGTCTATAAAACGAAGTATTTCCCAACCCGACTCCAACTCATTGTTACTACGCAGCATACTCACGATGCTTCGCGAAAGAAAGATTTCCGCCTCAGATAAATTTTTGGCCGATTCTGAATCTGATTTTAAAATAAGGCTCTTCGCAAAGGTACGCACCACACGAACAGGAAAGGCATGGGTATTCTCTTCTTGGGAAGAGAATGGCGTAAAATGGAATTTTAGCAGGCTAAAGGCGTCCACCGCCGGTACTTTGTAGACTCCTGTTGGGTGAAAATTAAAGCTATTGCAACTCATCTGCTGGATTTGGCCCTCAATTTTATAACCATCCTGAAAATAAAGGGTGGCTAAGGCCAATAGAGGGGCGCGTAAACAACGTCTTTTTTCTTCTCTCTTTATTCCTAGTGATCGATAATAAAAAAAATAACGAATCTTGGCAAGAAGTTGTTGATCTGTCGTTGGCAAAATTAAAAAATCGGTACAACTTCCATGTACAAAAATTTCGGACGGAATCGGATTTTGCTCCAAGTGAATCGCCAAAAATATGACTGTTTCTCCTTCTAATTCAACCGATATTCTTTTTTCTTGATTTCTAATTTGCTGCAAGAGTTGTTGGCGACTCTCTGTATAGGGAACATGTTCCAGTATCATTAAATCATACGACTCCCCAATAGAGATTTGCCCATCAAAAGCTTCTAGGGCCTCATGATTGTTCAAAACACGATCACAAGAACCAAAAGAAGAGAGCGATTCCACTAGCACAGGAAGATTTGGATAATTCATTCCCGCAATTAAGCTTTTCATGGTAGGTCAACCCTTAATGATAACACAATATTTACCTATTGAAAAATTGCAATACTCTTTCGTGAATATGATGCCCTGCGGGTAACAAAAAATCAAAGGCCAAACCCTGGGGGATGAATCCCCCAGCCCCCCTCTTTTTTTTAATAATTTCAAAAAAGGGTGGAGGATTGGGGGACGGTTCTCCGCCCCCCAAGATATTAATTTATATTTTTTCTAGAGTTATACGCAAACAAACATTATGAAGGAATCATGCCAAAACAATGCAGACCACAAGGATTTACCCCCTTTTGTTTTAAATGCCCATTTTATGGTAGATGTGTTTTGCCTCTATTGAAAAAAAATTCAAAGACGACAAAAAACCAACAAATTAAAATCAAATAACGAAAAAATATCCCTTGACATTAATGAATCCACCAATTAAATCTAAAATTTTAAATATAAATTATTTTTGTATATGAAAAACAAAAATCAAGACCTTGGGGGGCGGAGAACCGCCCCCCAATTCCCCCCACCCTTTTTTTTTAATTCTTAAAAAAAAGAGGGGGTCTGGGGGATTCATCCCCCAGGGTTTGGCCTTTGATTGCTCCTTTTGATCTCCCCACACAAATTTTAAAATTTCGCTGTCAAGCCGAACGCCCCTTATATTTTTGCCAAGGACGAGAAGGGGCGACGCTGGGGACGACATTGGCGGGGGCGTTTGGGGAGGCTCTGTGTCAGGTGGGCTGCGCCCGACAGCGTAACGGGGCTCCTCGTTGCCTTGATCTGGATCATCAAAATTTTGTCTGTCCTGAAGAGGAGGCTTGTCACTTTTCCTGGTTGTACAAACCATACTCCAAAATTCATCGCCGCCCATTGGGACGTCCAATTGGTCTGCGTGCCCCAGAGTTAGAGGGAGACCAACCAGTTACGCAATTTTCTCTACAGGTGATTTTATGGGGACGGCATACGCTGGCAGGTCGCGCCGTGATCTTGGACGCCCTCCACGCCATGGGGAGCAATGGATTCAAAATAGAGGGCAGATCCATTCGATTTCGACTGCTCAGCAGTGCACAAGAAGAGTCGGTTTTGACGCTGCAAAATCGCATTCAACACTTGACTAACCCGACGCGCCACCACGCATTGCTGACTCTTGCCACTCCTCTTTTAATACCCTCCCGCACCACTGACGAAGATGGCTCTCATATTCGAACCCATCCAAAGGCTGGCGCGTTTAATGTGGCTACCCTGCTCGGTAATTGCGCCTACGAGCTGACCGCATGGGATTTGGAGGATCGCCAGGAGAAGAGTGCCTTTGACCATACCACCCGACACCATCTTTGTCGTCAAGCCCGGCAAAATGCCGAGATAACATGCGTAAAGAGTGTCAAAATGACCCAAAATCACCTCTCCTTGGTAGATCTAGGTCACCGAACCTCCCGCTCCAATGGTCGACCTTTTCCTCTACAAGGATTGATCGGACATTTAGAACTCACAGGCGATATAAACGCTATTTTACCCTGGTTGGTTGTCTTGGATCTGTGCGGAGGCGGGCAACGGCGCAGTATGGGATTTGGGGCGATACGTTTATGGTTTATGTAACCGACTCATTGACATAGATAAGGTACAACCCTCATGAATGACCAACACCTTTTAGAACCCTCTTGCTGCGTTGCTTTGGCTGCACTGCTGCACGATTTAGGCAAATTTGCCCAACGGGCCGGGTTAAATATACCGAACATTCTTGAATATAAAAGAAATTACTGTCCAACCTATGGTAAACGATACTCTCACATTCATGCGGCATTTTCGGCATGGGCCATCCAATCAATCTTTGATCATCTCCCCAATATTCACCAAGAGGTTTTACCTTCTACTCCGACACGGGACAACCTTCTCAACATAGCGGCCATGCACCACAAACCAACGACCTCCCTAGAAAGGATCATTGCCACTGGTGACCGATTATCCTCTGGTTTTGATCGGACAGAATTCGAAGAGTATAATCAAGCCAAGGAGCTAAGCATAGGTGGCAACAGAAAAAATGTAAATTATTTGCAGGCTAGACAATGGCCGATTTTAGAAACGATTCGAATCAATCAAACATTAGATGACCTCCCACAACATCGTCTCCCATTAAAAGCCATGGCACCGGAAACGATTTTTCCTGAATTGACAAAAATTTATAATAATAAAATGGCCATTGATGAGTATAAAAATCTTTGGGATGAATTTGTGAAATGTTTAAAGGAAATTCCTCCTTTACATCAGACCTCATTACCCTTGTGGTTGGATAATTTTGATAGCCTTTACCTAACCTTTACCCACGCCATTCCCTCGGCCACCGCTACAAAAATAAAAACAAAATTTATGACAATTCCGGCGGATGTATCTCTTTACGATCATTCTAAAGCCACAGCGGCCTTGGCCGTTGCATTATGGCAATATCATAACCATTACCAAACTCTTGAAAAATCCTTTACTAGCAGATGGCATTCAGATCAAAGCCCTGATGATAAGGC
>JAMOAW010000106.1:0-6029 GCA_039908535.1 Magnetococcus sp. DMHC-6
TGGGGGGTGCAACCCCCCAAGGTCTTGTTTTTAATTTTTCCCATAGGCGTGATGTTTACGACATGCACACATTGTACGAGACAAGGTCCCATGTTACCCATTTGATTGCAAATTGGTATGGGAGCTTGTGGAGCGGAGAACTGCCCCCCAATTTAAAAAAAAGAGGGGGTCTGGGGGATTCATCCCCCAGGGTTTGGCCTTTGATTTTTTTTTTTTTGCCCAAAGGGAGAAGGTACCACCATATTTAAGTTTGGACGATTAACGAGTGTCTGAACAAAAAGCAAAGTCAAGACCTTGGGGGATTGCATCCCCCAATCCCCCTGCTTTTTGAAGGAAGCAAAACCGAGGTCAAAATCAAAAGCAAAATCAAAAGCAAAAGCAAAATCAAAATCAAAATCAAAAGCAAAAGCAAAAGCAAAAGCAAAATCAAAATCAAAAGCAAAATCAAAAGCAAAAGCAAAATCAAAATCAAAAGCAAAATCAAAATCAAAAGCAAAATCAAAACCCTGGGGGCAATCCCCCAGACCCCTTTTTTTTTAATTTGACTTTTTGCCCAAAGGGCATCATGTTCTATGCGTTTTTAAAAGCTGGTTTCACGCACAAAAATTTCTATAGCGGTGCGTTGAATGAGAGAAAAGAGACTTAAGGGGTCATTGCTTTCTATGATCACAGTGCCACGTAAAATGTGGGGTGGGGGAGAAAAATGCGTGGTTGGTTTTAAGACAATTCGATATACGGCCGTGGTTGATTGCCATTGCCCTTTGTCATCCCGGCGTGCAGGAACGCCCCCTTGAAAAGGAACTAGAGCGGGTTCATCAAGCAAGGTGGTGCCAACGGGAGAGACAGCGATGATTTGGCAGGCAATATCCTCCCAATCCAACCCTTCTGGTAAAAAAATTCCACTGTTGCCAATATCAAATAATCCCAGATCTGTCTCCCGAACAAAGGCGATTAACTGCCATTGGCTGGCATGGCTCATCTCTAGGAGGGGTTCGGATGCCCCGATCCAAACGTTGTTTTTGATATCGTCCCCTAATCGTGTGATGGTGCCATCAAAAGGCGCGGTAACCGTCAGACGTTTTTTTTGTCGGTTGAGTTCGTTATATTGGCTCTGCTGGACCTCCAATTCTTTGCTGACCACAGAAGAGAGTTCTAACAGTTTTGGGGCGTTGCCACGAAAAGCCAATTTCCAACGGGAGAGTTCGATTTGAATGCGGGCGAGATTTATCTGGTTGTCCAGTTCGGGAGCATCCAATTGTAATAGGATTTGTCCCTGTTTGACGAAATCTCCTTTGCGCACCGATAGAGTGGTGATTTGCGCGGGCATCGGAGTATAAAGCGTCACTTGTTGCGCCCGGCGCAGCATGGCGGGGGCGTGAATCGAGCCGATCCAAGGAATGGTCATCAGCCAGAGTATGGCGACCAATACAAAACTAGATAAAAAAACCCGCGAGTTGAATTTTATATTTATCTCAGGACGCATCCAGGCTTTTATCTCTCCTATGATGGGACGAAACAGAAACCAACCGATCTCTATACTCATCAGAAAAATGCCTAACGCTTTGAAAAAAAGGTGATAAACGGCGATCGCAATACCAAAGAATAAAAAAAAACGATAGGACCAAGTCAGCCAAGCAAAAAAAATTAAAAATCGCGCCCGGTCGAATAAAGCCGCATCGGGAAAAGGCGCTCCAAGTTTAAACAGCACTTCTCTTAATTTCCAACGTCCCAGTTGTCCAGCGCGATCATGAAGGTTTTCAATTCCTAGCCAATCGGAAAGCAAATAATAGCCATCGAAACGCAAGAAAGGGCTGGTATTTAAAATTAAAGTAGAGATCCAACTGACAGTGGCGACATAAAAGAGGGCATCTTTTGCTCCCCCCAATGGTAATAATCCCCAAATGAGGGAGGCCCAGGCGGTTAAGATGAGTTCGGAAAGAATTCCCGCCGCTCCAACCGCCAAACGATGTTGACGCGATACGAGTTTCCAAACATCGCTGGTATCGGTATATAAAACCGGCAAGAGGACCAAAAAGGCCACGCCGATGGTGGGAACGTGGCATCCGTAACGAATAGCGGTAAAGGCATGACCCAGTTCATGGACGGCTTTGGTCAAGAATAGAGCTATGGTGATAAAGATAAGCCCCATCAGGGTGTCGGTTTCGCTGAAGGTGGCCATGGCGACTTCCCACTGTCGGGTGATAAAATGAAGTCCGATAAGAGCGGCAATACCCGTTGCGATAAAAAATTTTTTCGAAAAAATCCACTGAATTTTTGGCAACGTTTTCCTGAGTAGTCGGTCTGGATCGAACAGCGGAATGCGAAAGAAAAGGTAGGCATGCAAAATTTGTTGAAACCAACTCTGTTTTGTGGCTTGGACGTGTCTGTTCAGACGTGCTAAACCTCTTTCTCCCTGGGGGCGGAGGAGATTGGATTCCAGAAGGAAGCGAGTGAGATTTTGGACATCCTCTGTGGTCGTTTCCAAGGTTGTTTCGGTGCTGACTAATTCAGCTATGCGACTTGGACCTCCACGTCGCCAGCGACAAAGGATTTCAAATTCACGCCAGCCAATACGAAAAAATTGGTTGTTGGCTGGATCCAAAAGAGTCCAAGTTGGGGCTCCATCTATGGCATTTGGGCCAGGGAAGAGGTGCAATTCCTCTCGTAATGGCGGCGGTTTGCCACTCTCTTGCGGCGCGGTATCGGTCACAGGCCCACCCGTTGTCTTAAAAGAGCGAGAGGGCGTCGAAAAAGATAATAGAATAAAGTCGTTTGTTGACCTTGAATTTTCGCTGTGCCACGCAATCCAATTCGAGGTGGATCTTTTTTTTGTACAAAGTCTGCTTTGAGACGATATGAAAGGACACCCTCGATTTCCAGAGCATTATAGCCAATGCGGGTTAACGTGCCGACTTGAGAAGAGAGAGGGTCAATGTTTGGATAGAGCGTCACTTTCGCACCAAGTTCTATGACGATGGTATCGCTTACTGGTAAACGGATCTCTAATTCGACTGCATTGGGATCGGCGACATCCAAAATTTTTTCGCCTATCAAAACGGGTTTACCCAACCATTGGTTTGGGTTATCAAAAATGGCTAAGCCATCGCGAGGGGCGGGGACAAAAATGCGATTTAATAAAAGTTGTACACCATTAATTTCAGCTGCTTGTTGTTCCATGCGTTTTTCCAGGATGCCTTTTTGCACACGACTGGCTGTGTCTGTCACCGCCATTTTGAGAATTTGGCGGTACTCTTCTTGAATGGCGGCAAAAATTTTATTCTCTACATCCAATTTATTGGTCAAAGAGGCCTGATCCAACCGAAATAAAAGATCCCCTTTTTTTATGATTTGATTGGGTTGCACATAAAAATATTCCACAACACCATCCAGTGGCGAACGCACTGGAGCTGGATCTTTGGCCACGACAGTTGCGGGAGCCAAAACCGTTTGTTGAACGGGTAACAAGCCTGCCAGTACAAAAACCAGTAAAAGACCGATTTGGACCCTCGTTTTGCGCAAGGAGAAAGAGGCTTTTATTTTAAACCACAAGCATTGGTTTAGGGAGCGGCTTTTGATTAACTTCCAGGCATTGGCATAGGTATCGGCCAATTTACCGATGAGTTTTATTTCTGGCTCGGTCCAAGGGACTGATTTGACGAGAAACAGAGCTCCTAAATGTTCTCCCAATCCAGTCACTAAGGGTGCCCAGATGGCATGGGCAGGAAGCCATTGTTCCCACGCGGTGCCATCCTCTCCGGCAATATCTGCGGCGGTCAGGCACAAGGGAACGAGATGTTCCTGCTTGGTGGAAATTTGGTCGAAAACGCGGGTCAGCCAAGCGATATAAGGGGCGCGATTGCTTGGTTCTGGGGATCCAGAGACGGCAATGACTTTTCCTTCTTCTGCTTTAGATCCCTGCCACAAGACCGCTTGACGGTAAGTTGTCATAAGATGGGTTTCGTTGACGACCAAAAAGCCAAAAGAGTTTTCATTTTCTGCGGCAAAGGCCCGTTTGCCCAGTTGTAACAGTGCACTCAGACCAAGAATGAGTTTTTCACCTTGCATCGGCATGGGTCTGCTGCCTAGGGGCCAAAATAGGCGTCTTTGGTGATTTTTTATCGGTCGTCACAAAAGAAAGGTGTTTTATATCTGCATCCGGTTGTTTAAAAGAGGCGACACCACTCATGCCAGGTACCAATTCTGCATGTTCGATGGTGATTCCGCCAATAATTTTTATGGATTGGCTGACTGGATCGGCTTCGGCCCCTAGACGAAGCACTTGAGCGGGATAATTTTTGCCAGTTTCATCAATGTGGATAGAGAAGGGGGTCTTTGGTTGTAACCAAGCCAACCATCGAGAAGGGACGATCATTTCCATTTCTAGATGACGATGGTCAATGATTTTCATGAGAGATTGTCCTGTCATGACATATTGGCGTTCCCGTACCGTCAAAGAGGCGATTCGTCCGGTAAAAGGGGCCTGGATTTCGCACCCACGCATTCGTGTCTCCTGAAAGGCTAAATCTGCTTCGGCCTGTGCTTGTTCGGCTTGACTGGCTTCGGCTTCCAATGTTCCGACAGAATGGAGTTCGGCCAACCGTTGGACCACTTTGTTTTTATTTTTGGCGGCGAGCAACATGGTCTGGGCTTTATGGCGTTGGGCGGCTAAAATTTTGCAGTCGAATACGACAAGAGTCTTCCCCATCGTCACAGAATCCCCTTCTTGAACGTTTAGACGTTGGATTTCAGCATCCAAATGGGATGAAAGCGTGGTATGGGTTCGTGAAACCAGATAGGCACGAATTTCTGGTTGTTCGATATGGCTCCCCTCAGAATTGGCATTGCCAAACAAGGGTATTCCCACGATCAAAATGCCGATAGATGTGCGCCAGCATTTTGATAATTTGCGGCGATTCGCTTTCTTGATGTGTAGATGCATGATCGCTCTGATGAAGAATGATTTTATAAGAAGTTAATTATTTTGCAACTATAAATTTTATGCAATAAATGTACCTATTTATATGGGTCTAAAATTTATCAAGCGGTTAAAAAAATGATTATTTAATGGTCTCTTTGATCGTTTTGACCAAATCCATTAATTCGTTATAAAATTTTTTAGGGCCAAAAGCGTTGAGCTGTGTTGTTAAACCATCCATGCCTCTGTCCCCCTTCGCCTCTGTGGCACCATAACCTGCGATGCCTCGAATGCTTTTTTCATCCTTATCCGTCACCTGTGAATTAAAAACTTGGGCATCTGATTCTCGAAGAGTCGTGCCAATTTTAAGATCTATTTTTCTATTTTTTATATTTTTTTCATTATTTTCTTCTATCTGATCCCCTGTTATTGAATCAGATAATTCCAATTTGTTAATTTGCGTGCTTATTTGAGATTTTTCAAACTCAATCGTTGAAATACCTCTATTTTTAAGGGTTGCTTCAAGAAGATTTTCACTGTTTTGTACCGTTTCATTTTGTACGGCATCGGAAAGGAAAATCTCATCCTGTGTATTGTTGGAATCACGAATGGGGGAAAAATCCAATGTTTGGGGTGGATTCACTGTATTTTGAATGATTTTAGATAGATCAGGCGTAGGTGCAGAAGAAAAGGATAGAGAATTCAGGACTTCAGCTGATTTTGGTATGTCGATTGTCGTCTCCAGCATATCGACTTGGTCGTTTTGGGTTTGTGCGTCTTCTATTATTGCTGTCGCGTGGATATTGGGTGTGATTAATTTAAATTGAGCATCCTTATTTGGATCTATATTTTTGTTTATATTGGGATTACTGATGTTAATCGTCATAGAGCGGGTGGCACTGGTGGTGCTGGCTCCACTCCCTTCGCCGTTGGAATTGCTGTCTGTCACACTGAAAGTGACGGTCCGAGTGGCAACACTGGGATTGTCGGCGTTATTGTTTTGATAGGTAATCGAACGCAGGGCGGTCTCATAATCGGCTTTGCTGGCGGTTCCGCTTAAAGTCAATGTTCCAGTCGCTGCGTCCCAAGATCCGGTGATGCCTGCTTGGTTGGT
>JAMOAW010000107.1:0-9454 GCA_039908535.1 Magnetococcus sp. DMHC-6
CTTCCGTCCTTTCTTGTGGTTATGATCGTTCTCAATAAACACATAATACCAGAAAGGACGTTAAATTACGACCCTTTGCGATCCAAAAGGGCAATAAATTCCCATTTTTACCGGTTTTTTGCAATTACCTCTATCTTAAAAAAGTTAAACACTGATAACATTTGAGGAAAAAGGAAACAATAGGAAAGGTTGGAGCGGGTCAAAAGAAAAAGATTACCCCCTAAGGAGTGTGACATTCTGCGTTTTTGGCGTTTCCGCACTTTCTATAAAGTATCGAATCAGGCATTAAAAGACAACTGAACAGGAACAATTTTACCGCCAGATTAAACCGGCTTGGCGTTTAAATCGTATTTTTTACCACGAAGTACAATTCGTGTGGTTCCCATAGGTATGGCAGTTAGTTTGCACAGGATTTCTTAATGGCTGATTGTTAGTTTGCACAGGATTACTTAATAGCTGATTATTTCTATCAAACTGTCTCATGCTCTCTATAAAATTTTCATGTTGGTATTTATGTTGTTGCTGTCTCTCTTCATGTTGGTATTTTGACTCATTCATTTTGTAAAAAACATCTAAATTTCGTTCGTTCTGTACTGTCTCCATAACGCATTTATTAAATGAATCCGTTCCCATTTCAAAGCCATAATTAGAACAGGAGTTTTTTGCTCCCTCTAGCCTCATTTGTTCCTTCTGTAACCTCATTTATTCCTTCTGTAGCATCCATTGTTCATAAGTTACACATCCAGAAATAACGAATGATGCCAGTAAAAAAATTATTTGCTTCTTCATGATAATTCCTTCTCAATAGAGCCAAGTTACAGAACATCGCCATAGAACATGAAACCCATTCAGGTCAAAAAAGTCAAAGTGAAAAATAAAATCAAAACGTAACTGTTCACTCCCCCCTGGTAATCGTCATCCCCGCGAATGCGGGGATCCAGGTGGGCACCGCGAATTCTGGATTCCCGCTTGCGCGGGAATGACGGGGTCTGAACGATTACCAATGGACAAAACACTTGAACATCGAGTTGAACCTTTTTGAAAAAAACACTATCGCCACCACGAATCAATCTACCCCTAAAACGTAATTTTAGGCCCCTCCGTGTTTTTTTAGGGCTTGAGCAATGAAATACGGAAGATGGTAAAGGCGGATTTAATCGAAGGGCTTGCACGTCAATGACGTTTATCCATGGATGTGGTCGGGGAATGGTTAAAGAGGGCAATTGGGAGATTTTGTCATGTGAGTTTCAGAATTTGATGGAAAAATCTAGTAAAAATGAACCATTCACTGATTCAATGGCCGACGAGATAAATTTAGCGCGCAAAGTTACAAGCGATCCTAGGGGCAACCATGAGCAAAGAGGCACCACTTGACTTCTAATCAATACGTTCAAATAGCGAACGGGCAAACATGCACCGCGAACCTGGAGCAAGGCCACCGATGAACCAGCATTATCAGAGTAAAAAAAGCCTCCAAAAGATCGAGGTTTTTTTATGGGTCTCTTCCTGGCAGGGCATTCACCATCTTTTCCAATCACTGCACCACCACTGCACCAAATGGAAAATCAATTCATCATTACCCCCTGCACCACCATTGCACCATGCCTTTTTATCCTGGTGTGTTGTGAGCAATTGCACCATTTTTGCACCCCAAACAAAAACAGCCACCTTGTGAGTGGCCGTAAATGCTTGTTTTTACTGGAGCTAGCGCGGGGAATCGAACCCCGAACCTACGGATTACAAATCCGTTGCTCTACCAATTGAGCTACGCCAGCATTTTATGACATTTAACCCAATATTTTACCAAGTGATCATAAACTTTGCAAGTTTAATTTTTTATATATAGACTGAAACTGATTTTTTATCTAGCCGAGAAACTGAAGAACAGACTCATAATCAGGTTCTTGGACAATCTCTGGGACCAGTTGCGTGTAAGAAATCATCCCTTGGGGATCTATGATAATAACCGCACGAGCAAAAAGACCCGCTAAAGGACCATCAACAATACGGACACCATAAAATTCTCCAAAGGCGCGAGAACGCATTTCACTCACAGAGATCACATCTGTCAAACCATCCGCACCACAAAAACGCTTGTGCGCAAAAGGAAGATCCAGTGAAACACACAAAACAACGGTATCTGCACGCTTGGCAACATCACGATTAAAATAACGAACTGAGGCCGCACATACCTCTGTGTCAATACTGGGAAATATGTTCAAAACAATCCTCTTCCCAGAATAATCGGCTAATGTCGTGTCCGAAAGATCTATTTTGGTTAACGTAAAATTCATCGCCTTTGTACCAACCTCAGGCAATTCTCCACAAGTATGAATCGGTTTTCCCTTCAGCGTCACTTGGGCCATTTTTTGCGTCTCCTTGAAAGAGAGAAAATAAAGTGCTTAGAATGCCAATTTAAGAACAAGAGGTCAAGTGTTTATAACTCAATCACCCAAAAGGAAAAGCCCCTTCCATATGCCTCTTAAAATGAATCTTCATCTCAAACATTTTTTGCAACTCTACACCAAACCCCGTATCTTGGCAATCGGTCTCCTGGGGTTCTCCAGCGGACTGCCTTTGGCTCTGACCTTTGGAACCCTCTCCCTATGGCTTTCCGAAGCCGGAATCAGCAAAACTTCTATCGGCTTGTTCGCACTCACAGGTGCCCCTTATACCTTCAAATTTCTCTGGTCTCCCCTGGTAGACCAAATGCCAATCCCTTACCTCACCCAAAAACTCGGTCGCCGACGCAGTTGGATTTTGACATCACAAATCGGACTCTTAGTCTCTATTTTGGCCCTGGGAGATGCAAACCCGGCATTCAATCCCTCCTTAACCGCCCTATTCGCCATTCTCACCGCCTTTTGCTCGGCCACCCAAGACATCTCTATCGATGCCTATCGCGTGGAAATCCTCGAAAAACACCAATATGGGGCAGGAGCCGCAATGATCGTCTTGGGATATCGTTTGGGCATGTTGGTCTCAGGTGCAGGAGCCCTGTATCTGGCCTCTTATTGGGGATGGACGACCACCTATTGGATGATGGCCTGTTTGGTGCCTATCGGAATGATCACCACCCTCCTCAACCCTGAACCAATCTCCCAAATCTACCAAAATGATTTAAACCCATTACAACAAATCCATCCCTCAAAACGATGGATCTCTTCGCTAAAAAAAGCGGTCGTTGATCCTTTCACCGATTTTATCCGAAGACCCGGCTGGTTGCTGATCTTGTCGTTCATCCTGCTCTATAAATTCGGCGATGCCTTGGCAGGGGTGATGAACAATCCCTTCTTTATAGAAATTGGCTTTACTAAAATAGAAATTGCTAACATAAGCAAAGCGTTTGGCATGGTATCCAGCATCGTTGGCAGCTTTATCGGCGGCATCATGATCAGCCGCATCGGTATTTATAAAACTTTGCTTATTTGCGGTATATTACAAATGCTTTCTAACTTGATGTTTGTACTCCAAGCCATGGTTGGACACCATGTAACCCTCTTGGCTCTGACCATCGCCTTAGAAAATTTGAGCGGTGGCATGGGGAGTGCCGCCTTTGTGGCCTATCTGTCATCATTGTGCAACTTGGCCTACACCGCAACTCAATATGCCCTACTCTCCTCCTCCGAACACCTCCCTTGGACACTCTTCTTCCTGCTCACCACCCTGGCCGCACTCCCTGGTTTGGGACTATTGATCTGGATGCAAAAAAAAATGCACAATAAATCCAAACCTAACCCCTCTTTTAAACGCGCACCCCGCGCCGCCGCTCCCGATTTTGATCCGCGACAATAAATAATTGATTAAGCAGCGCAAATAACTTTTTACGTAATTGATTCATCAACGCCATCTGACGAATCGCCTCCTCACGATTAGATCGATCTTTCATGAAACTTACCATCTCTCGGGCCGCATCGTGAACCTCTTGATGCGCATCACCAAGAGAATGGAACAAAGGTAATTTGCCAAAATGCTCCCTACCTTCGGTATCATACCATTTCCCAAGGTCACACTCATGCACACTACCAACCTCCTCTAAAGAGAACACCATGCGTCCACGGACCATACCCGCTAAACGACTAAACCATTTCAAGTGTGCCAGCTTGATTTCACCAATATCAAAAGGAGGTTGCATCAGGGTGTCTTCATCCTCTATATCCCGTAAACCATGATGGATTTCTTCTAAAATACTGGTTAATAATGCCGCATGATCAATCGATCCATACAGATTTTCCCCTACC
This sequence comes from Magnetococcus sp. DMHC-6, assembly GCA_039908535.1. Classification (GTDB taxonomy): domain Bacteria; phylum Pseudomonadota; class Magnetococcia; order Magnetococcales; family JADFZT01; genus JAMOAW01. Next base: position 4,242 of record JAMOAW010000107.1, read on the forward strand.
TTGACAGTTTGCAATAACAATTTTTGTTTATTAAGAAGAGATATGAAAATTTCAGCAGTCACCTCACGCACAGAAGAGATCAATCCCTGGGCTCGGGTACTTAAAGTTAATAAAGCATCCGCATCTTCAACCAGGTTAGGCATCCTTGACAGCACAGAAAAAATCTCTGATGAATGATCAATCGCTTGTGCATCATTTTGAGCACGCAGACGTTCTAATAACATCAGGATCCCTTGCCGAACCAAACTCACCTCGCTCTTGGCATGATCAACAAACGCCATCAAGCGTGAAAGGTCTCCATCCAATTGATTATTTTCTTTCATGATCATTCTTGAAAATTCTTCTCCTTGCCCAACATCCCTAGACAACAAAGATTCCAAGGTTTTAAACTCCTCTACGATCGCATGAAGGGTTGCCGACTGCAACATGAGATTACGCACCATACGATCATGGCTTTCCGTCAATCGATTAATACTGTTAGCCAATTGACCCATCTCATCTTCGTTGCCTTCCCAATGTATACGCACCCCACGATGCCCCCTACTCACCCGATCTAACACCTTGGCCATGGTAGATAAGGGACTTAACAACAAACGTTTGAGATACGCCGCCGCGAGTAAAACCGCCGTCAGTACCAATCCAAACGCCATCCCGACCATCTTAAAAATTCGTAATATTTGATGAGAAGAGCTAGTCTGATTTTGAATCTCAATCAATTCATCACAAATTTTGTCTAATTGGTCTGAGTGCATCAATAAATTTTGCCAAGCAGTACGAAAGAGTTCCGATCCCCACTGTGCCGTAAAAGCCGTCTGCACAGAGGTTTGCAACAATTCAAATTGGTTGCGCATAGAGACCAATCCCTCGGTAATTTTAGAATTTTGAGAGAGAGAAAAGGTCAGCTGAAGAGCGGTCAGTTTGGCATTAAACAATCCCTGGGTCGCCTCATAATTTTTGGAAGCCGACTCTAAAATGGCCTGATTCAGCACCAAAGGTTCCTGCAGAATGTATCGTCCTACCCCTAAAAGATCGCCAACTGCCAAAGGTTTTTTAACAGCTTGATTGTGACATGCAATACAAGAGGAGTCTGTTACCCGTAACGCAGTATAAACACGTGGATTTTTACCCTTTGTTCCAAAGGGTACATTGTAAATCTTTCCCATTCCTTCCCGAAAAAAAGTTAAAGCCTCCCAATCCGTACCGTCTTGTAGTTGATTTTTTTCTTGCATAGGTTGATTCGATAAAAATCGAAGATCCAAACGCTTCCCTTTTGAAAACTGCCGATTCACCAACCCAGTAAAAGAGTCCAATGAAAGAATTTGCTTATTTGTATTTAATTTAACATGAATTTTCTCTAAATAAACCGCTCGCATATCGTTGATATATTCGTCCAAAAGTATAACCTGCTCTTCCAAAGTACGAAAGCCACTACTGGCTAAAAGATAACTTAACGCCGTCTTGCCCAAACGTTGTGACAATATTTTTTGTTGAGTTAATTCTGCGACGACATCATTGGCATTCTGATCAGCTGGGAATAAAAACCAAACCGTAAGCTGGGCAATGGCCATGGCAAAGAGACCCAGCAACAAAAGAACCGCATATGTTTTGCCCTTGATGCCCAAATGTAACAATTTAACCTCCCATTCTTTAAAAAATCGATACAACTTTCTATCCTTTCATGTCACCTGATGGAACCAATGTAACGCAATCCTTTATAAAATGCAGTTGGTTATATAAAAATATTGACAATCGTATGATACTAATGGTATTTTTAAAAAAAATACCCCTTTTGAAATTTTAAAGAAAACCTCTTCCTTAACGCGAAATCTTCCAAATTTATATTTTTGGCTTATCTTTCGAAAAATCCTGTCCGATATACCAGCTATACGGATATTTTTAATGTATCGAAAAAATAACGATCAAAACCTTGGGGAGCCAAGAACCGCCCCCCAACTCTTCAGGGTTTTGTCTTTGACTTTTTTGCCCAAAGGGCACCATGTTCTGGATATCGACAAATCCACGCAAAGGAGAGGTGGTCATGAAAGGTTTGGCCTTGACATATCAAACAAATTTTTTAATCACGAAAAAACTTTTACCCATCTTGGCCTTAACCGTTCTCGCAACGGGCTGTACCTCCCCTTATGACACCACCTATCATCTGTCACCATCCATTGTCGTACTTTACGAACCAACCGCGCCAGTGCCTGAACCCACTGAAAGCGATCTACAGGCGCAAAATGAGGCGGCTATACAAGAAACATCGCTTATCGTTGGAAAACAAAATATCAAAAAAAATAACACCTCAAAACGAAAAAGTTCCTCTGGTCATAAAATCCAAAAAAAGGCGGTTCCATCCACCATGCCCATGACGACGACAACCGTACCGGAAACGAAATCCGCACCAAAGGCGACTGTAGAGTCACCATCTGCACCCCAGGCGACCTCTGCACCACCACCTCCAAAATAACATCTAAATACAAAAAATGATCACATTTTTTTAATTTTTTCCAGTATATCGATTCAATCAAACAGGAGTGAATATGTCTTCCAACTTTTATAACAAAAAATCTTGGTATTGCGGTGGATTAACTGCTCTTGGCGTGATGTTCATGGTTCAAACTGGTTATTGTGAAACGCTCTATGACTTTCAGACATCAGGCATCCTTCCTACGAATGGAAGCTATTCCATCAAATATGCCAACCCAGTAGAATATTGGTGGGAAAAAAATCCTTCTCAAACAGGAAGTTGGGACTACTTCACCCCAATGCCAAACATGAAAGAACCAATCCCGGTGATCAAACGAGTGGTTAAAACCGAACAAAAATCACCTTAAACAAAAAAAATTGAATTGAATTTTAAAACTCCAACCCTACGCTCCTAAGCTTAAAATGACGACTTATCAATTGACCGCGAGGAAAATGTAATGTATAGCCCATGCCAACTCGGCAAAAAAAAATCTCTCTCGTTACTAGCTTGTACGATCACTCTTACCACGTCACTTGTGTCAGCACCTCCTGTCGCAGCCGATGGTGGCATAGGAATAGTCCTAGGAGGAACAGCTCTTGCAGGTCTGTTGATGCACTCTTCCCAGCCCATGCCCTCCAACACCAAACCCATGCCCATACCAACCCTCTCAACTCATAATGGTTATTCTGAAGCCACCATCATCTATGGTGGAACACCCACTATCGCGGATAAACAGGCGGTAGGACCCGCGATGATTTATACATCTGTTTATCCATACCAAGCCATGTCACCCATGCCACTCTCCTCAGGTCGAAATAAAGAACGAGTCATGCTGAACGAAGAACTTCAGGAGGAAACCCTCCCAGTGGCAACAGCAACTCTTGCTCCTTCACAAGAGGAACCCTCGACGACCAAAACGATCGCAACGCATAAAATCAAAGAGACAACCTTAGAAGATAAAAAAACATCGGCACCTACTCAAACCCAAAAAAAATTGACCGCCAACAATCAAAAAGTCTACGTTCAGGCCGCCCCTTACGATGCCTTACCCAACACGGGTCGACCAATTTACGACCAACCCAAATTAACCTTTGATGGTACCTTCACCCGATAATGTAGGGATACTTTCGCGAGCCATGCCATGAAAATATCGTTTCCGACTTTCAACTGCTCAAACCATCTGCTGGTTACCTGCACCCTCATGGGAGGCCTGTTGTGCGCTGCCGTGGGAGAGTGCGGCGAACCATTCTCAACTGATAAAAACATCGTCGTACATGCCTACCAACCAGCCGCTGGTTCTGACTATATCTACTATCCAGACTATGCCAAACCTACCTATCTCTATTTATCCGAAGGTCCTTACGAAGAACATCCAATTGTGACCTATAATCCTGATCATTTTATTCAACCCGAATTAGAAAAAACCTCCGAACCAACTCAACTTGAGAAAAAACCCGCTCTTTTAGTTAAAAAAACCTCTTCTTTAGAAAAATCGGTGGAAACACCCCCTTTCACCAAAACGATGGTACCCCCAAAAGATCAAAAAACACCCCTTCCACCCAAATAAGTATAAGCTTGTTGTCACGTCATACCAATTTGCGTTCAATAAAGTATTATTGGAAGGGCCGGGGAGCGTCACGCTCCCCGGCGGAGGTTTGGAGACAGACTCTCCAAGGTCTTAAAAAAAAACTGCCCATGTTGAAAACATGGGCAGGGTCTTTATTCAACATAACTTGTTGTCACGTCATACCAATTTGCGTTCAATAAAGTATTATTGGAGGGACCGGGGAGCGTCACGCTCCCCGGCGGAGGTTTGGAGACAGACTCTCCAAGGTCTTAAAAAAAAACTGCCCATGTTGAAAACATGGGCAGGGTCTTTATTCAACATAATCAAAAAAGACCTTGGGGGGCCCAGAACCGCCCCCCCCCCAACTCCCCCACCCTTTTTTCTTAAAAGTAAAAAGAGAGGCTGGAGGATTCATCCCCCAGAGGTTTTTTTTGATTTTTCATGTAAATAATCGGTCCAAAGAGACCGTCAAGCCAAAACGTTCCTGAATTTACCATCTAAATCATTCAGTTGCTTCACAAAATCCAACTTTTTTTCACTTGGGATACGAATAAGCGATTCATTGCGTTGTCTATCCAAGACACGAACGACAACCCGATTCATATTCAAGTCCAGGGTAAACTTCAAAGAAGAAAAATTAGCGAGGGCATTGGCGACTTCTTGAGTGAGAGAGTCCAAATTGGCTCTCAGATATCCGATCTCCACCCCAGAGACATGGACATTTTCCTCTGGCATATTCTTTAGCATCAAGGTGTCATTCTGATTGGAAACGAGGGGTCGTTCCATAGAAACAGCACTTTTCGCAACTTTAACACCCTTGGGATCCCTGCTTGAATCCAATTTATCAAAATTGGGCATGGAATGAAACTCCTCTATAAATAACTGGTTTATTCCAATCTCCCCACCAGTCAATACATAGAGTGGATCCTCTGTTTGGCAAAGCGATCCACTCTATTTAGATTTAGTTAAGCAAACCCTATCCCAACAGTTGCATAGCGATTTGCGGTTGCTGATTGGCTTGCGCCAAGATGGCGACCGAAGCCTGTTGCAAAATGGCATTTTTCGTCAGATTGGCCGTTTCTGCGGCGATATCGGCATCCATAATCTGGGATTTGGCCGATGCGGTGTTTTCTGAAACATTGGTCAGATTGGCGATCACCGCCTCAAAACGATTCTGGA
>JAMOAW010000041.1:0-41687 GCA_039908535.1 Magnetococcus sp. DMHC-6
GGGATGAATCCCCCAGACCCCCTCTTTTTTTTTAAGAATTAAAAAAAAAGGGTGGGGGGATTGGGGGGCGGTTCTCCGCCCCCCAAGGTCTTGATTTTTATTTTTCCGATACATGAACATAATGCCCTGCGGGCAAAAAATCAAAATCAAAATCAAAGGCAAAACCTTGGGGGATGAATCCCCCAAACCCCCTCTTTTTTTTAAGAACGAACCCTTGGGGGGCGGTTTTGGGCCCCAAGCTCTTGCATCACGTTCTCGCCCTACAAAACGAAATCGCACATCCCTCACACACTGGCCTTTTACGACAATGCTCTTTTGCATGTCGAACAATCAAGGCATGAAACTCTCCATACGTTTTTGCATTGGCTGGAAAACTTTCATGAACCAATCTTTGCAGTTGTCCATAAGAGATCTTCTCTAAGGCCATCCACCCCAACCGGGCAAAAAGTCGTTTGGTATAGGCATCCACGACAAAAACCGCCCGTTTGCCCGCATAACACAAAATGGAATCCGCCGTCTCTTCTCCAATACCATATACTCCCAACAACCGCTCTCGTAATGGCTCAGTAGGTAAGGCAAAGAGTTGCGTCAGATCGTCGTCAAAAGTTTGTAAAAACGCGCAAAAAGCCGTCAATCGTTTCGCTTTAAGACGAAAATATCCTGAGGCGCGAATGCGCATCCCCAGTTCATCCACCCCCAGCCTCCGAATGGCGACCGGGGAGAGTTCCCCGGCCTGATCCAGTTGTTCAACCGCCCGAGCAGCCCCTGTCCAGGCGGTGTTTTGCACCAAAATCGCCCCGACCATCATGCCAAAGTCGCTTTTGGCTGGCCACCACCCCTGGGGACCGTAGGTGGCATGCAAAAGCGCGTAAAGCCTGTCCATCTCTATGGGGCTAGACATGGGTTAGCTGGCGTGGCGACCTTCAAAATCCTGCATAAAAGCCACCAGGGCATCAATTCCTTCCTCTGGCATGGCGTTGTAGATAGAGGCGCGCATGCCTCCAACCGAACGATGACCGGCCAAGGTGACTAAACCTGCCTGTTTGGCTTCGGTGAGAAAGGTTTTGTCCAAGGAGCTCTCCCGAAGCGTAAAAGGAACGTTCATGCGCGAACGGCTGGCGATTTCCGTAGGGCAGTTATAAAAATCGCTGGCATCAATAGCGGCGTAGAGTTTGGCCGCTTTGCGAATATTGCGCGCCTCAATGGTGGGAATGCCGCCTTGCCTTTTTACCCACTCCAAAACCAGCCCCAAAATATAAATGGCATAGGTTGGGGGGGTGTTGAGCATGGATTCTTTCTCTGCTTGGGCCTTGAGGTCCAACATTTCTGGGAGATTTTTGCGTTTGCCCAGGAGATCCTCCCGCACGATGACCAGTGTGACGCCACTGGGACCGAGATTCTTTTGCGCCCCAGCATAAATTACCCCAAAACGGGAGACATCTAAAAAGCGGGATAAAATATTGGAAGAGGCATCGGTCACCAGGGGAACCGATCCCGTTTCTGGAGTATAGAAAAATTCAGTACCAAAGATGGTGTTGTTGCTGGTCATATGGACATAGCTGGCCCCTGGGGAGAGATGAAGCTCTTCTTGGCGGGGAATGCGGGAAAAATTAACCTCTTCACTGCTGGCTGCCACATGGACATGGGCGACCTGCTTTTTGGCCTCTTGCATGGCTTTTTGAGACCAGCTACCGGTTAAAATAATATCAATGCTTTGGGATGGGTCGGTGGTGAGATTCATGGGGAGCATTGAAAATTGCAGGCTGGCTCCGCCTTGCTGGAACAATACTTTGTAATTGTTCGGAATAGCCATTAACTCGCGCAATAGGCGTTCGGCATTGGTGATGATTTCCAAATATTCTTTGGAGCGGTGGCTCATCTCCATGACCGACATGCCGCTGCCTCGGTAATCGACCATCTCGTCACGGGCTTGTTCGAGAACCTCCAGGGGTAAAACAGTCGGTCCAGCACTAAAATTAAAAACACGTCCCATTTTGATTATTCTCCTTGAGGAAAAAACGTTTTTATGCCCGTTGAGGCGGCTTTGAAAATGTTGAACATAGTGCCCTACGGGCAAAAAAATTAAAAAAAGGTGGGGGGAATTGGGGGACGGTTCTGAGCCCCCCAAGGTCTTGATTTTTTATTTTTCCGATACATAAAAAAGGTGCAAAAAATATTGCACCTTTTTTATAAAATTATTTTTAGCTTCGGTGTTAGGTCGATGTGCTGATCGGGGTCTTTTTGCGGCGTCGCCAGAAAAAAATTTTGCCACAGGCTTTGCATTTTTTGATACTGGCCAAATAATACATGACTCCGATGGTGAAGAACAATGGTACCAAAATACGGGTGGCCGCGATAATCGGACCCATTCGGGCATCGGCACGAATGATTTCGCCATTGTCGAGAATGCCTGCGAATATAATGCCCATAATCAAAATCCCACCTCCGATAATGAGGATGAGGTTTCTGAAAAGGGGGGTGGGTTCATGTCCCATGGTAACCTCCACTTCTTGTTTGGAACGTTACAACTGTTGCTATGATCTCCTTATCCATATCCTTTAGCAGCAGGATCTAGCAGGTATGTATCTTTTCTATTTTTGGAAGAAAGTCAAATATTTTTTTATAATTCAGGATATTTTTTTTTAAAATAATATAAAACTTTTAAAAAAAACAATATGTTAAACAAAAAACATGCTTTTTCAATAAAAAAAAGAGTGTCAACGATTTAATGCAAGATTTTATAAATAGGCAATTTATAAAATAATATCACATAATGGTGTAAAAGTCGATATTTTATAAATTGATACTGGGTTGTTCTTTTAGAAATAGGTGGCAATTTAGAAAATAGAAAGGAGCTATCTTCGGTATGATAAAATTATTTATCTGATTTTTTATTGTTTATTTGATGAATTATTATCGACTATTTTTTGATAAATAAACAATATATTATACATTTGTTTTATGTTATTTTTATTGTTATGTATCGTATTGTTTTATAATTATTTTTTTATATTATAGTATACCATTAACTGTAAAGGATATTTTGTGGGTATATTTTTGTTTTTTTTAATTCTTGGCATTTTTTTTCAGCGGCCTTGGTGGCCGTTTGGGTGGATCGGGATGGGGTTGGCTGCTCTGTTGGCCGTTGGAATCTGGGGTTGGCTGATCAAGAGCTGGCGGGTGGTGGTGCTTTCGGCTCTGTTGGGTTTGCTGGGGGGATATTTTTCTGCGGGGGCCTCTGTGGATGGGCAGAAGGGGGGAATGCCGGTGACATTTTCCAAACCTGGGGTGTGGGTCGAGGCGGTGGTGGCCGATCGTCAGGATCGGGTGGATTCGGTGCAGCTGATTTTAGAGGGGGTGCATGCGCTTCAGGGGGGGTGGCAGGCTTCGGGATTGGTGCAAGTGAGTTATTATCGCCATCGGGTGACGGCCTTGCCTGGGGATCTGGTGCGGTTGAAAGCGCGTTTATCGTCTCCAAGGGGGCATGTGGTTCCCGGAGGGTTTGCCTATACCAGTTATCTGCATCGGGCGGGGATTGAGTTGACTGGGTATGTTGTAGAACCGGTGGTCGTGGTAGGGAGCACCTCGCATTGGTATTGGAATCGGTTGCGCCAGAAGTTGGCGGATTGGATTGGAAAAAATGTCTCTGATGCCCAATTGGCCATGTCCGAGGCCATGTTGGTGGGCAAGCGGGGGCGGTTGACCATGGCGCAGAACGATCGGTTGATCACCGCTGGTATTTTTCATCTCATCGCCATCTCTGGATTTCATTTGGCCTTTGTGGCCGGGTGGTGTTTTTATTTATTACGATTTACGATGGTGTTGTTTATCCCAATTTCTAGGCGTTGGGATCTCAAGCCCTGGGCGGCGGCGGGGGCAATAGGGCCAGTGGTGGGGTACTCCTTGCTGGTGGGGTGGTCGGTCTCGACGCAACGGGCGGTGGTGATGGCGGTGTTGTTTTTGTTGGCAGTGGCGTTGCGCCGCGCCAGTCAATCGTGGCGAACCTTGGGATTGGCGGCGATTGTCTTGCTATTAGACGATGGTTTGCAACTGTTTGATGCCGGGTTTCAGCTCTCCTTTGTTGCGACGGCGGTTTTGTTATTTTTATATCGGCCTGTGACTGGTGCAACGGGTGAATCGGTGGTTGCTAAGGTGATGGTTCGGCTGCAGGGGTTGGGGTGGCGTGGTAAACCAATGGAATTGTTGTGGACCAGTTTGCTTTTGGCTATATCTCTGGCCCCTTTGGAGGCCTTCCATTTTCATCGTTTAACCCTGTATGGGGTGATCACCAATGTATGGGCCATTCCTCTTACCAGTTTGATTTCTGTTCCTTTGGGGATGCTGGTTTTGCTGATTTGGCCATTTTCACACGAATTGGCCGTTTGGCCATTGCGTGGCATGGCCTGGAGTCTGGAGCTTCTATTGGATGGGGCGGGATGGATGGCGGCCTTGCCAGGGGCGTGGTTTCGTCTGCCAGGGCCGACGGCTACCGGTTTAGGGGTGGCGATTTTGGCCGGAATGGGCTATTGGATGTTGCGTCGTCCCCTGTATCGGGTGTTGTGTCTGGTTGGCGTAGGGGGGGCACTCTTTTGGCCGAAATCCGCACCCCCTACGGGTTGGATGCATGTGGCGGTTTTAGATGTGGGGCAGGCGCAAGCATTGGTGGTCCGTTCTCCTGGGGGGGCTTGGACGGTGATTGATGCGGGAGGGGCGGATACGCCGCGTTTTAATGTCGGTGAGGGGGTGATTTCTCCATATTTATGGTTTTATGGGGTGCAATCTCTCAAACGGGTGGTGGTGAGTCATCCGCAAAAAGATCATATGGCGGGTGTGCAGCGGTTGTTGCATAATTTTGCGGTTGAGAGTTTGTGGTTGGGCAATTTTCCTCAAGAGGAGCAGCAAGATTCGGCCTATCGGGGGTTGTTGGCGTTTGCGCAAAAAAAGGGGGTTGCCATTCGGCGTTTTACCACAGCAGATCAGGTGCGGGACGACCAGCTTTTGTGGCGGATTATGCCACCGTTTGCCCAGGATAACGACAAAAAAACCAACAACCATGCCCTGGTCTTAGAGGCGACTTTTGGTGAGCAGCGTTTTTTGTTTCCCGCCGATATTGAAAAAGAGGCCGAGGCTTTTTTATTGGCGAACAACTGGTTGTTGCCTTCTAACTTGGTCGTCGCCCCACACCATGGCAGTCGCAGCTCCAGTACCCCAGGTTTTGTGGTGCGCTTGCATCCGCAACATTTGATTTTTAGTTTGCAAAAGGAGAACCATTTTGGTTTTCCAGCGGCAGAGGTGGTGGCGCGTTGGCAACAAGTTGGGGCGCAGGTGTATCGAACCGATCGGGATGGCACTGTGGAATTTCAAAGCGATGGTTTTGTTTTAAAACGGATTTTGGCGGATCATAACAAACAAGGGGTTGAAGTTGCACATGGAGAATGAAAAAAAATGGTCACTGGCCGATTTTGACTATCACCTCCCCGCAGAGCGCATTGCCCAACATCCGGTGGAACCAAGAGATGGGGCGCGGTTGTTGGTGAGTCGAGAGGCAGGGCTTGAGGATCGGTTGTTTTCTGATCTGCCCAGAGTGCTTGTTCCTGGGGATCTTTTGGTTCTCAACGATACGCAAGTGATTCCTGCTCGACTGTTTGGGCGCAAGGAGAGTGGCGGTCGCATCGAAATTTTATTATTGCGCCCTGTGCTCGCGCAGGAGGGGGTCTGGGAGGTGCTGTCTGGGAGCAATCGTCCCTTGCGTAGTGGTCAGAGGCTCTATTTTGGCGATGATTTACAAGCGCGGGTTGGCAATCGTCAAGGGGTGGGGTGGCACCTCTCTTTTGAGTATTCGCAAGACTCCTTTTGGTCAATGATTGAACGTGTGGGCGAAATGCCACTTCCCCCCTATATTCATGCCACAGACAAGCAACGGGATCGCACCCGTTATCAAACCGTTTTTGCGCGCCACCGAGGTGCCGTCGCTGCTCCCACGGCGGGCCTGCATTTTACCCCGGAGCTTTTGGAAAAATTGGCCAAAATGGGGATAGGGAACGTCTGTTTAACCTTGCACGTTGGTCTGGGAACCTTTCAGCCGGTTCGTGAGGGGGATTTAAGTCAACATCATATGCACGCCGAATGGTTTCATCTTTCAGAAGAGACCGCCCAACAGGTAAACGCCACTCGCCACCAAGGCGGTCGCGTTATTGCTGTCGGTACCACTGCCGCCCGCGCCTTAGAGTCCTCTATTGATTCGCAAGGAGTTGTCCAAGCCACCACCGGTGAGACCAATCTTTTCATTCTTCCTGGTTTTCATTTCCACGCCGTAGATGCCCTCATCACCAATTTTCATCTGCCTAAATCGACTCTTTTAATGTTGGTGGCAGCTTTTATTGGCAAAGAGCGTTTGGATCGCGACTATGCCCACGCAGTGGCTCAGGGGTATCGGTTTTATTCGTATGGGGATGCGAGTTTGTTGTTGAAAAAATGAGTTATATTAAGTGGATATTCGGCATATTTCTATGGTATCCTGATTTCCAGGGTTATCACTCGTCTTTAACTCTCTCCAGAAAGAATCTATATGTCACATAATGTAACTTTTGAGGATGTTTGGAAAATGTTTCAGGAGACTAACCGTCAATTTAAAGAGACCGACCGTCAATTTAAAGAGACTGACCGCAGATTTAAGGAGACCGACCGCAGATTTAAGGAGACCGACCGTAAGATTGGTCAGCTGGGTGGACGTTTAGGAGAGTTTGTGGAAGGATTGGTTGCCCCAGCGTGCAAAAAACTATTTATTCAAAGAGGTATCCCTGTTCATAAGGTCAGCCGACGTGTAGAGGCCGATCGACCAGGGGATCGCCATATAGAAATTGATTTATTTGTCGTTAATACCGAATCTGTCGTATTGATAGAAGTCAAAAGCAAACTAATGATTGAAGATGTACAGGAACATTTGCAACGGATGGCTGAATTTAAAGAATTTTTCCCAGAGTATGCGGATAAGCTGGCCTTGGGGGCTGTCGCGGGAATGGTCGTGGATGAGGATGTCATCCGTTATGCCATAAAAAAAGGGCTGTTTGTCATTGTGCAGTCTGGTGATTCGGTGCGTATGGCCAACGATGAGGCGTTCATACCTAACCATTGGTGACAATGGACATGGATGAATGATTTTTGACTTTTCCAAAAAAAATTCAAAGTTTAAGGATCTTTTCGGGGCGTGTCGCATCCAGGGCGCAATAGGCCAATATGTCGATAAATATTATAAAATTAGTTGTTATAATCTACGCCATTTTATAATTTATATAAGATATAAATGAAATATTTTATATTTTTATGAATCACTCCTGAGATGAGGGGCATGATTCAGGCGGCTAATATACCAAGAATAATCAGAAATTGGTCGGCTGTTTTATAAGTGGCACTCAGCCAACGGTACCACCACATTTAAGTGTGGACGATGAACGAGTGCCTGAACAAAAAGCAAAGTCAAGACCTTGGGGGATTGCATCCCCCAATCCCCCTGCTTTTTGAAGGAAGCAAAACCGAGGTCCCTGGGGGCAATCCCCCAGACCCCTTTTTTTTTAATAATAACAGATGACCACGGTTAAGTGTGGTGGTACCTTTTTTTCTCGTCAGCAAAATTTAAACCATAGTCAACTATTGACTGAATTAGGTAAGATTATAAAAAAATAATTTTGTGATGGAGGATATGGAATGGGTTATTATTTGTCTCTTTTTTTAATCTCAAAAGAAAGAAGGAGGACTGGGGCCAGCTTGTATCTTTTATCAAGTCAATTCCCCCAGGGTGGTGACTTTGATCTTTAATCTCTTACATACCGACCCCACTGGTGCGCGACGTGGTCGCATGACCATGGCTCGTGGAATCGTAGAGACTCCCGCCTTTATGCCAGTCGGGACCGCCGCAACCGTCAAGACCGTCACCCCAGAGGAGGTGTGGGGGGGTGGGGCGCGGATTTTATTGGCCAATACCTATCACCTTTTTTTGCGTCCAGGCTATGAACGCATTGCCCGCTTCGGGGGGTTGCATCGGTTTATGAATTGGGGGGGGCCCATCTTGACCGATTCGGGGGGATTTCAGGTCTTTAGTTTGGGTAAAATGCGCACCATTCGTGAAGAGGGGGTGACCTTTCGTTCCCATCTGGATGGATCACGCCATTTTTTAAGCCCAGAGGTGGCTATGGCCGCTCAGCAGGCGTTTGGTTCCGATATTATGATGCAGCTTGACGAATGCCCGCCTTATCCGGCCGAACGGGATTATGTCGCGCGTTCTATGCAGCTCTCTTTGCGGTGGGCGCGTCGTTGCCTGGAGGCCCGTGTCGAGGGGAGCGGGCAGGCTTTGTTTGGTATTGTGCAGGGGGGAATGGCGTTGGATTTGCGGCGTGAATCGGCTCAAGCTCTCATGGATATGGCGTTGGATGGGTATGCCTTGGGGGGGCTTTCCGTGGGCGAGCCAAAAGAGTTGCGGGCGATGATCCTGGACCAGATTCCACACCTACTCCCCGCCTTGCGCCCTCGCTATCTTATGGGGGTGGGTAAGCCGCAGGATTTGGTCGAGGCGGTGGCGGCGGGGGTCGATATGTTTGATTGTGTGTTGCCCACTCGAAACGCCCGCAATGGCCAGCTTTTTACGCGGAGTGGGGTGTTAAATATCAAGGGGGCGCGTTTTCGAGAGGAGGAGTCCCCGGTGGATGAACACTGTCTTTGTCCAACTTGTCAAAATTATAGCCGTGCCTATCTGCACCATTTGTTTAAATGTCGGGAAATTTTAGGTCATCGTTTGATGACATTGCATAATTTGCGGTATTATCAGGATTTAATGCGCGACATGCGTACGGCTATTTTGGAGGATCGGTTTGCGGCGTTTGTGCAGGATTTTTATAGTTCGAACTCCAATCCTTCTTGAGCTAAATAAAAGGTGGGTTTGTGTGGGTGTTCTGGGCAGTTGTGCAGCACCTCTTGAAAGATTTTTTCCAAAGAGGCATCGTCGCGGGTAGGTTCGTGGTGGGTAAAAAACATGGTTTTAATCTCGGCCTCTTGGGCAATGCGCATATTTCCTTCAAAGGTGCCATGTCCCCAGCCTTTTTTGCCTGGGTAGTCCTGTTTGGTATAAGAAGTATCGGCAATATAGACATCGCTTCCGCGCACAAAATTTAAAATGCTTTGGTTTTTTTGTTTCATGAAGGTGGCATACTCTTCGTAGGGTTCTTCATCGGGGGTGTATATGTTGTAAATCTCTTCATGATCCCCGGAAAAAAAGAGGGTTTTACCGTTGCATTCGATTTTGTAGCCAAAATTGAGCACCGGGTGATTCATAAAAATATTGGTGACCTTGGCATCCTCCACCTGTACCATCTGCTGTTCAGCGAGCGTGATATATTCTAGGTTGGCTTTGAGTTCGGCTTCGCGTACAGGAAAATAGCAATATTCCATCTGTCGGGAGAGAATTTGTTTGATATCCCTTTGGTCTACGGGATCAAACGCCCCATGAATTTTAATTTTATTGCCAGGGATAAAATTGGGTATAAAGAAGGGCAAACCTTGAATATGATCCCAGTGGGTATGGGTGATAAAAATATGGCAAGAGAGGGGCAGTTCTGGAAAGAGGGTTTGTGCCAATGGGAAAATACCACTGCCAGCGTCTAAGATAATTAGATATCCAGCATCGGTTCGCACTTCAATACAGGTGGTATTGCCGCCATATTTAACGGTTTTTGGCCCTGGGCAGGGTATAGAACCACGGACGCCCCAAAATTTTATTTTCATAGTTTACTCAAATGTGGATAAAGACGCTGGCTTTTTTTAATTCGTCGGCAAAATCGCTGGCCGATTTGGCGAGATCGGTTAAATCCATTCCAAAACGGTCGGCAATGCGCGGCGGTAAGTTTTCAATGATGGGATTGCCAGCGTGGCCAATGCCCAGTTTTTTTACCAATTGGTTGGCGGCAAAAACGCAGTCAACCATGAGATATCGTGTATTTTTTTTGTCGGGCGTATGGTGATCCCGCAGACAGGCCACCAATTCTTTAGGCAAACACCATTTTTTTCCCAATTGCGATCCAACTTGGGTGTGGGTGGTGCCGAGAATTTTTCGTTCAGCCAAGAGCAGAGAGATTTTTTTATGCTCGGCCAAACGTAAGGCTTGTTTAAAATTTTTATTCTGAAAACGTGCGAGTACCACTTTACCAAAATCGTGTAGCAGACCGCCAACAAAATAGTTGGTCGATTCTATCTCAGAAATCCCCAGTCGGCGACAGAGTTGTTTGGTGCAGGTGGCGGTGGCCAGTGAGTGCAGCAACAACTGCGACATATAGTGGTCACTGCGTATATGTTGGGGTAAAATACCCATGGGGGCAATGCTCAAGGCCAGATTTTTAATGGTGTTGATCCCTACAAAAACAACGGCTTGCTGGATGGAACTGATGGAACGGGATAAGCCAAAATAGGGCGAATTCAGAAGACTAAGAATTTTAAGGGTTAATACAGGGTCATGGGTAATCACCTCTACCAATTCTTTGGGCGCGCAGTTGATATCGGCCGTGAGTTGTAACACTCGGTGGACGCTTTGTGGAAAAGCGGGCATTTTGTCAACCATGCGAATCAATTCCATTTTTTTTTGGACCATTGTGCCGTTACTCAGCGAATTGGTTATACAGAACATAATGCCCTGCGGGCAAAAAAATCAAAGGCCAAACCCTGGGGGATGAATCCCCCAGACCCCCTCTTTTTTTTAAAATTAAAAGAAAAGGGTGGGGGGATTGGGGGGCGGTTCTCCGCCCCCCAAGCTTGATTTTTATTTTTCCGATACATTAATGTTAGTGTTTGCAAAAATTACACCAGTTAATTATAAGCTGTTTTTCGTTCAAAAAAAATAGTTAATGGATCTTATCCCAGCGAAACTTTAAAAAGGCAAAGGTTGACGGATTGGGGTAAAACAGAGCAAAATAAAAAAATAATTGGATGTGATTATTGCATATTAAAAAGGAATCCGTGTGTGAGCCTTTTTGGTCGTGTCTTTAATCCTTTTCCAATGAACATCATACACCCTTCTTTAGATTTAAATGCAAATGAGTTTTCGATCGGAAGATAATTGGATAACGTTCAGGAAATTTTAAAAAATACCGATTTGATCGTCGATTCTACAGAGATTCACCGTGTGGTGGAACAGGTATGGAAGGGGCACCACTCTTTGGAATTGCAGATGAAGGGCAGTTCAGAGCTTTATCATGTCAAAATTTTATATCTGCAGAAAAAAAAATTGGCAGATAAAAAAGAGCTTTGGCAAATTGTGACCACCGATTTGGTTCCTACGCCAAATCGCCTGATTGCTCGTGGAGAAAAAGCTCTTGTCTGCTTTGATATGGATGGTTATGCCCTAGAGACCAAACTCACCTTTCAAAAAAAGGTGAATACCGCCAAAATAAAAATTTCAGCTTGTTTGGACTTCCCAGAGGTGTTGCGGGTGCGAGCTAGGCGGCAAAGGAATCGTTATCCGGTTCCGGGGGATCTCCAATGTCAGGTCACTATGATGAATGGGGAGAATCGCGACATTTTTTGTACCGGACAACTTTTGGATGTGAGTGAGGAAGGGTTGGCCGTTTGGGTGGCACAAAAACCAAGCTCTCTGGATAAAGGGTCCGCTGTTTTTTTACAATTAGATCCTATTTCCAGTGCCGATTGTCCTGAATTGCGTGCATTTACTTTGGAAGGGTGGATCAGTTCTTATCAAAAGGAGAGCAAATCGGAGCCTGGAATCTCATCTGGTGAGCGACTACATGTGCGTTTTTCCCGTATTGGGGATAGCGTTGCGTTGCAAAATTTAATTTTGGAATTACATAAAAGGGTGATAACGCGGTATGGAAATGTCTTTCTAACCGCTGGATCCTATCTGCAAACGATGGACATTTAAAGGAGTTTGACCTAATCCGCATTGCTGTGTTAGATGGGAATCTATCCGCATTGAAATTTTTAATTGTTGCTAGAGATATTATTGTTCACTGTTCTTGGTTTCGTGAAAGGAAATAAACATGTTTGATCTGATAGGCAACGCCTATGCACAGGCTGGAGATAATGGCACCGTTGGAGCTGTTGGAAATATTGTCTTTATGGTGTTGTTGTTTGGTATTTTTTATTTTCTCCTGATTCGTCCCCAACAAAAACAGGCCAAAGCCCATGCTGAAATGGTGAAAAATTTACAACGCGGGGATTCCGTTGTCATGGGAGGGGGGATTTTGGGGCGGATTCATCGTTTGGAGGAGGAGGATGTCGTGGTGGAGGTGGGGCAGGTGGAGATTGGGAATCGGCAGATGCGTCCTGTTCGGATGCGGGTGCGCAGAAATACCATCACGGCGGTTACGGCTAAATCTGGGACACCGATGGCGGCCAAAATGGATGCGATGGATATGGATAACGACGACTCCAAATAGCGGGTTTTGACCGGTTGGCGGACGTTTTTAAATTCTATTAAAAAAAAGAGGGGGTCTGGGGGGATTCATCCCCCAGGGTTTTGATTTGGACTGTGATTTTTTTGCCCGCAGGGCATCATGTTTAGCAATAGAGAGGTGATATGCGGCAGCAACCCTTGTGGAAACCTTTGGTGGTTTTGTTGGCGATGTTGTTATCGGCGTTGTATCTCCTGCCCAGTGTGATGGGGGTAGGGTCTGGTTGGCCAAATTGGCTTCCTTCGCAAGTGATTCAGCGTGGATTGGATCTGCAGGGGGGGCTTTATCTCCTTTTACATGTGGAGACCGATAAGGCCATTGAACAGACCACCGAAAACATGGTAGATGACATTCGTGGCCTGTTGCGGGAACAACGGATCCGTTATCGCAGTTTGGAGCGCGTGGGAATGGCTCAGTTGACCATTGGGATGACCGATGCCGCTGAATTGGCTAAAATTCGACCGATCTTGGCCAAAAATTTTCCTAATTTGCTCCTTAAAGAGGTCAACGAAGGGCAAGAGTTGCAGCTTAGCATAAAAGAATCCGAGCAGATTGCCATTCGTCAGTTTGCGGTGGAGCAATCCATCCAGACCATTCGTTCCCGCATTGATCAATTTGGCGTGGCAGAACCGACCATACAAAAGCAGGGGGAAGAGCGGATTTTAATTCAACTGCCGGGTATGGATGATCCGACCCGAGCCAAATCGTTGATCGGTCGCACTGCCCGCCTGGAATTTAAAATGGTGGATGAAAAGGGCGATCTCTCTGCCGCCCTAAATGGCAAAGTTCCTCCGGGAGATGTGGTGTTGTACGGCGATCCATCCGCTCGTGGAAAAACCGCCCGTCAACCCTATCTGCTCAATAAAAGAACCGTTCTTTCTGGGGATCTGTTGACCGATGCACAGGTGAATATTGACAAGCAATACAACGAACCTTACGTCTCGATTACTTTTAACCGTCAGGGGGCGCATAAATTTGGTCAATTGACTGCGGATCATGTTGGAGAGCGGATGGCCATTGTTTTGGACAATACCGTTTATTCAGCCCCTGTCATTCGGGAGAAAATTGAAGGCGGACGGGCGCAGATTAGCGGTAGTTTTACCCCAGAGGAGGCCCATGATCTGGCGATTATTTTGCGTGCTGGTGCCCTTCCGGCACCTGTAAATATTTTAGAGGAGCGCACGGTAGGCCCCACCATGGGGAGCGATTCGATTCATCAGGGGATTGTCTCGACCATGATCGGAGGTTTGCTGGTCTTGGTTTTTATGGGGGTTTATTATCGTGGGTTTGGTATGTTGGCCAATGTGGCGGTGGTGTTTAATATTGTGATTTTGTTGGCCATCTTGGCGGCTTTGCACGCCACGCTTACCCTGCCTGGTATTGCTGGTGTGGTGTTGTTGATCGGGATGTCTGTGGATGCCAATGTATTGATTTATGAGCGTATCCGTGAAGAATTGCGGATGGGAAAAACCCCGTTGGCGGCCATTGATCATGGGTACTCCAAGGCTTTTTCCACCATTATGGATGCCAACATTACCACCTTGATAACCGGGGCGGTTTTATATCAATTCGGGACCGGGCCTGTGCGTGGCTTTGCGGTGACGCTTTCGATTGGTTTGATTGCCTCTATGTTTACGGCCATTTTTGTGACGCGGGTTTTATTGACAATGTTCATTAAAAATCGTCGCATTCAACGTTTGAGTATTTAAGAAGAAAAAAAATGGAACTGATCCAGAAGACTTATTTTAACTTTATTGAATGGCGCAAGATGGCCTTTGTCCTTTCAGGCCTTTTGATAGTGGCGAGCATCATTTCGTTGGTTTATCAGGGGCTTAATTTTGGTATCGATTTTTCCGGTGGCACACTGATTCAATTGCGTTTTAAACAACCAGCCCCCGTCCATGAGATTCGTACAGAACTTGCCAAAATGGATTTAGGGGATGTGGTGATTCAGGAGTTTGGATCGGCCAACGAAATTTTAATTCGCTTGGAAAAACAGGAGGTTGATCCACAAAAACAGTCCAAAATGGCCCAAGAATTGGTAGAACATATTCGTCCTCTGCCGGGAGGGGCGGATTTGGAACTGCGTCGGGTGGAGTATGTCGGTCCCCAGGTGGGGCAGGAGTTGACCACCAAGGGGCTTTTGGCGGTGCTTTACTCCATCATTGCCATTTTGATTTATGTGGCGTGGCGGTTTGAGTTTCGCTTCGCGTTAGGGGCGGTTTTGGCCTTGGTGCATGATGTGATCATTACGGTTGGCTATTTTTCTATTATGCAAAAAGAGTTTACTCTTGTTGTGGTGGCTGCGGTGTTGACGGTGATTGGTTATTCTATCAATGACACCATCGTGGTTTTTGACCGCATTCGCGAAGAGATGAAGCGTATGAAAAAGCAACCCTTGGACCTTATTATCAACACCGCAATCAACGAGACTTTATCTCGGACCATCATCACCTCTTTGACCGTGGTTTTGGTCTTGGTTGCTTTGTTGTTGTTTGGCGGTGAAGTCATTTTTGACTTTGCGTTGGCTCTGTTTTTGGGGATTGTGGTAGGAACGTACTCCTCTATTTTTATCGCCAGTCCGATTGTCTATCTTTTTGAAAAGAAAACGATTCCTCAACCATAATAGATTTGCATTTGTCAGGATAAAACATGAACAATGACGATGATGATTTTGATGAGCGTTTTAAAGTCGTCCAGACCCATTTTTCCCCAGAGGATGACCAAATTTATGATGCGGAAATGGCCAAAATTCGCCAGCAAGTCGAAAATGGGACTCCTTGGAGTCAAATTGTTACGCAGTGCCAGGTGGTTGACAAGGAATTAAGAGCGATTATTTTGGATGATTTTCTTAAAATGACCCTAGCTACCCGCCATTTCCAAGGGGGTGAGAGTATTAAGCAAGTTGCCAAGTTATTGCAGATTCCTTTTAAGGAGTTGTTGATTCTCAAAGAGAATATGTTGCAGGAGGTCCAGCAAGCTGCGGTAAAAGTGTATCATCTTTCTACAGCAAAAGAGGCGGTTAAGCATTGAGAAATGAGAAGATGATGCACTGCGCGGGCAAAAAATTAAAAAAAAAGGTGGGGGGAATTGGGGGGCGGTTCTGGGCCCCCCCAAGCTCTTGATTTTTATTTTTCCGATACATTAAAATTAAGACCTTGGGGGATTGCATCCCCCAACCCCCCTGCTATTTGTAGGAAGCAAAACCGAAGTCAAAAGCAAAGTCAAAAGCAAAGTCAAAACCCTGGGGGCAATCCCCCAGACCCCTTTTTTTTTAATCATTTAAAAGGTCTGGGGGAAGGGGGTTATGAACGGCGTACCTTTTTCGTTTTTTCTACGTAGTCTTTCAATTCATTGGTCAGGGTATCCAGCGCGTCATAAATAGCCGCCACAACCGTCGCAGACTCTTTAGTGGCCGTGATCGTGTTGCCGGCAAGGTTGACCAAGGCAATGGCAACCGCCCGTTGCTCGTTGTGGTGCGGTTTGATCTCGACACTGACGCGGGCATAGGTCAGTGGTCCAAAACGTTTGTCGAGACTTTCTAATCGCGTGGTGATTTTGGCTTGTAACTCTTCACCTAGGTCTAGTTTTAACCGCCGATAATAGCCATAAGAACACTCATTAACTGTTTGGACGTTACGGTCTTGTCCGGTTGGTTTTTAGCCTCCCCTTGTGGACCATCCGTACAGAATAGATGTCTCTATGGATAGACTATTTTTTGATTATATCACCTTTTTCAAGTCATATTCCAGTATTCCTACAGCTCCGGCCTTGACCAATTTAGGTAACAGGTCGCGTACTTGTGATCGATTGACAACAGTTTCTACAGCTACCCAGCGTTTATCATGGAGAGTGCTGATGGTGGGGGATTGCAGACTGGGAATGACAGACAAGACCTCCTCTGATTTATCAATGGGTAGGTTCATTTTTAGGGCGACTTTATGCCGTGCCGTCAACGCTGCGGTGAGGAGGAGGGCAATTTGATCAATTTTTTCTCGTTTCCAAGGGTCGGTAAGAGCCGTTGGATTGGCAATAAGTTTGGTCTGGGTGATCAATAGTTCTTCGACAATGCGCAGACCATGGGCGCGAATGGTGGAACCGGTTTCGGTGATTTCGACAATGGCATCGACCAATCCTTCCACCACTTTGGCCTCTGTCGCCCCCCATGAAAAATCAACATGGGCCTGAATGCCGCGTTCGAGTAAATAGCGACGGGTGAAGTTTTCTAGTTCGGTTGCAATTTTTTTGCCTTGTAGATCGGCAATGCATTGAATAGAAGAGTCTTTTGGAACCACTAACACCCAGCGACAGGGTTGATTGGAATTTTTGGAATATTCCAGTGTGGCGATTTCAACCACTTGGTCGGTACACTCCCGTTCGATGATCCAGTCAAGTCCGGTAAGTCCCAAATCCAGGGTGCCGTCGGCGATATAGGGAGCCATCTCTTGGGGGCGCACCAGAGAACAGGTGAGATCGGCATCGTTTACCGATGGAAAATAGTTGCGTAATTGGGTTTGAATATGCCATCCGGCTTGGGCAAAAAGGGCAATAGTCGCCTCTTCTAAGCTGCCTTTGGGAATGCCAAGTTTGAGTTTTGCCATGTTTTATGCAACTCCTATCTATCGGTGATCAGCCAACCGTTTTTAATTTTTGGTGTTGAACGAAATCCCAATTAGGGATTTCTTGTCAAAATGATTATATCAAATAAATTAAAAAAAATCAATGGGAAGCGAATAGAAGAGACTCTAACTCACAAAAACAATCAATTATATGGTCTGGTTGTAGGGTGAGAACGGGGATGTTACGGTTGTAGCCATAGGAGACCAATACCAAGGGGGTGCCAGCGGCGCGGGCAGCCAAAGCATCGGTTTCAGAGTCGCCGATCATGACTCCGAGAGAGGAGGGGGTGTGGAGTTGGGTGAGAATGTGTTGAATGGGCAGGGGGTCGGGTTTGCGTTTTTCCAGGGTATTTCCGCCGATGATGATCGAAAAAAAATGGGCCAAGTTGAGATTTTCTAAAAGTGGCAAGGTCATCTCTTGGGGTTTGTTGGTCACCACCGCCAGTTGGATGCCTCGATTCCGAAGCGTGGTCAAGGTTTGTTCGACACCTGGAAAGGGTAGGGAATAGTCGGTGAGATGGTCGCGATAATAGGCGAGAAAGGTTTGGACGGCATGTTCGAATTCGGGATCATTTTCAGGTGGTAGGGCGGTCTCTCCCCAAAACCCACGGGCAATGAGGGCGCGGGCACCATGACCAACGAGATTTCGAACCTGCGCATGGGTTAAGGTTGGACGGTGGTGGAGGTGTAATACATGATTGAGTGTGCGCCAAAGATCCTGTGAGGTATCTACGAGCGTGCCGTCGAGATCAAAGAGAGCAGTTTGGCAGATGAGAGGTTTAATCATGGGGAATCGTACCGATATAGGGTAATTCGCGAAAGCGTTCGGCATAGTCGATGCCAAAGCCTACCACGAAAAGATTGGGGATGGTAAATCCGACAAAATCGGCTTGGAAGGCAATTTTGCGTCGTTCTGGTTTGTCGAGTAATACACAGGTGAGCACCTCTTTGGCTCCCTTGGAGGTTAGATGGCGTGAGGCAAAATCGAGGGTGTGGCCCGAATCGAGGATGTCATCTATGAGCAAAACTTGGCGATTTTTTAAATTTTCGCGGCACTCCAAAAGGACGGTTACTTGTCCGCTGCTCTCCATGGTTTTGCCGTAGGAAGAGAGAACCATAAAGTCGAGGGTGGGTTGTACCCCCAGGCGAGAGAGTTCTCGGACCAAATCGGCGGTAAAGACAAACGCCCCTTTAAACAATCCCACCAGCACTGGATCGGCCTTCAAGTGGGGAGCAATTTGCAGAGCAAGCGATGTCAGTCGGGTACGGAGTTGTTCTTCGGTGAGGAGCGTATCAATGGTGTTGAGCATAGGGAATTCCTGTCTGATAGATAAACGGAAGTCAATATATTTTGAATATGATGCCCTGTGGGCAAAAAAAAATCAAAGGCAAAACCCTGGGGGATGAATCCCCCAGTTCCCCTCTTTTTTTTGAGTATTAAAAGAAAAGGGTGAGGGGGATTGGGGGGCGGTTCTCCGCCCCCCAAGCTCTTGATTTTTATCTCTCCGAATACATCAAAGAAAAAATTTTACAAAACCTGCTTGCGTTCCAACAAAAATACCGCCATTGGAGCGAAAAGATTGGCGATGGCGAGGGGGATGAGGTTGGCAACGTGACGTTTGATCGGACCTTTGGGGCGATGCCCGCCCACTCCTAAAGGAATTTGGTCGAGGATGTGAATCTCCATACTTTGGCACAATATCTGAAAATCCAAAATCGTACACATATGAATGTTTGGGGTGTCGTACCAGGGGTGGGGAAGCAGGGGAGAGGTGGGCATTCGGCCTTTTAAAAGCAGATTGGTTCGAATGGACCAATGACCAAAATTGGGGAAGGAGACGATAATTTTTTTACCCACCCGCAGCATCTCTTGTAAGACAAATTGCGGACGATGCACCGTTTGCAGGGTGTGGGAAAGGATGACATAATCAAAAGCCCCATCGTCGTGGTCCGAGAGACCATGGTCGATATCCCCTTGATAGACTGGTAGGCCCTGGGCAATACAGGCATGAACCCCTTCGTGGGAAATTTCCACGCCATAACCTTGTACTTGTTTGTTTTCGAATAGATATTTTAACAACAATCCATCTCCACACCCCAGATCCAAAATGCGAGACTTTTCGGTAACGAGGTCGGCAATAACGGCTTGATCGACGCGTAAACTAGGCAAGGGGAGGTCTCCTCTCTTGGTTTTTTTCTGCAGAAAGCGTCTCATCCAATAGACGGCGTAAAAAAGAGGTGAGCGATTGTTTGTAAAGGGGGGCATCAATTAAAAAGGCATCGTGACCGTGAGGGGATGGAAATTGTTCAAAAGAGACATTTTTTTTGTGCCAATTTAAAATTTTTACCAGCTCTTTGGAGCGCGACGTATCAAACCGCCAATCGGTGTCAAAGCTCATAATCATAATGCGGGCGTTGGTGGCTTGAATCCGTTTGGCCGTGGTTTCTGGGTTGGGGAATGGGTCAAAATAGTCCATCGCCTTGGTAATATATAAATAGGTATTGGCATCGAATTGATGTACAAAGGTGGAACCTTGATAATAGAGATAACTCTCCACGGCAAAGTCTGGCTCAAAACCATAGGATAAGGCATCCCGATCTTGTAGGCGGCGGCCAAATTTGCTGTGCAGACCTTTTTCAGAGAGATAGGTGATGTGGGCCATCATGCGGGCCAAGGCCAGCCCGTTGGTGGGGCGGTTGCCGTCATAGTAGTCGCCATTATTAAAATTTGGATCCACCATAATGGCCTGCCGGGCCACGGCATTAAAGGCGATATTTTGGGCCGAAAGCCTGGGTGTAGAGGCGATGATGACGCTGGCGACGATGTCATGGGGATAATCTAAAAGCCATTGAATGGCGTGCATTCCCCCCATGGATCCGCCTGCCACCGCCAAGAGACGGGTAATGCCTAAATGATCGATCAACTTTTTTTGAAGCCGCACCATGTCACCGATGGTGATCATGGGAAAGCGTAGGCCAAAGGGTTTTCCGGTCTCTGGGTTGATGCTGGAGGGGCCTGTTGTGCCGTCGCAACCGCCTAAATTATTGCTGCATATAATAAAAAAACGATCTGTATCAAAAGGTTTGCCGGGACCGATAAAATTATCCCACCATCCTGGTTTGCGATCGGTGGGCAGATGACGACCAGCGGCATGGGCATTGCCAGATAACGCATGACAGATAAGAATGGCGTTGGAGGCGTTGGCATTCAGGGTGCCATAGGTTTCATAGGTGACTTGTACCGGGGCTAGGCTGGCCCCACAATCCAATTGTAACGCAGTGCCATCGTTGAAAATCTCAATGGTTTGCGAAGTAACAAGGCCAACAGATTGGGGTATGGAAGAGGCCTCTTGAGTGGTCATAGGATCCAGTTTATCAGTTGATTGGTTTGGTAAAGAGGTGATTCATTTTTTATAAATTTCTTCCTTTTATATTTTGTTGTCAATAGGAAAGCGAAAATATTTGTCTGGAATGTTTTTTTTATGTTTGACAGGGGTAGGTTTCATTTGATTGGAATGAATTGTGCATATGAACGTTTAAGTGAATCTTTGTTGGTTTTGATGTGCACGGGTAGGAAAAACGATTTATTTGACTGAGAAAATTGTTTGTTTTTAAATTGGTTTTTTTGGATTGATATTCTCATGTTTTTTTGGAGATGAAATTGGCTACCCATCAACTGGTTCAATCTTTGTCTCGCCTCAAGGGGGTGAGCGATGTTTTGATGGCTGCGGGGGTCATCCTCGTGCTAACGGTGATGATCATCCCAATGCCGCCAGTCCTTTTGGACATTCTTTTATCCGTCAATATTTCATTGGGAATAGTCATTCTTCTGACGACCGTATATGTGCATCGACCCTTAGAATTTTCTTCGTTTCCCTCTGTATTGTTGATCACAACGCTTTTTCGCTTGGCTTTGAATATTTCGACGACGCGGGTGATTTTATTGCACGGTGGGGAGGGCGAGGGGGCGGCTGGTGAGGTCATCCGTTCGTTTGGTCATTTTGTGGTGGGTGGCAATCCGGTAGTTGGGGTGATCGTATTTGCCATTTTGGTGATTATCAACTTTGTGGTCATCACCAAAGGTGCCGGGCGTATTGCGGAGGTGGCGGCTCGGTTTACCTTGGATAAAATGCCTGGTAAACAGATGGCCATTCAAGGCTCGGCGCAAAGAGATTGAGGAAGAGTCGGAATTTTTCGGAGCTATGGACGGTGCCTCAAAATTCGTCCGCGGTGATGCGGTTGCCGGTATATTGATAACTCTGATCAATATTATCGGTGGTTTTATCATTGGTGTGGCTCAGCAGGGGCTGACTGCTGCCCAATCGGCCAATATTTATACTCTATTGACGGTGGGTGATGGTTTGGTGGCTCAGATTCCGGCTTTGGTGATCTCTACGGCCGCCGGTTTTTTGGTGACCCGCGCCTCCAGCGATACCCATTTGGCCGATCATGTGGGCGGTCAGATTACGGCCAATCCACGGGTGATTTTTTTAAGCGCAGGGGTGATGGGTCTGTTTGCCATCATGCCTGGAATGCCAACGATTCCATTTACGATCCTTGGCATTTTATTGGGAATCTGGGCCTACTTTTTATTCCGTAGAAAAGATATGGAAGCCCAGAGCAAAGTGCGAGATCAAACGGTACAGGCGCAGACCGAAGCGCAGGTTGAAGAACCCATTGAAAACTATTTGGCCTTGGATCTCTTGCGATTGGATGTGGGATATGGCCTGATCTCTTTGGTGGATGAAAGCCAACATGGGGATCTTTTGGATAAAATTCGTTCCATTCGTCGCCAATTTGCTACAGATATGGGGTTTGTTGTTCCGCCGATTCATATTAAAGATAATTTGCAATTTAGGCCGGGTGAGTATGTTTTTATTGTGAAGGGCGTGGAAGTGGGGCGTGGTGAGATCAAAACGGGCCATTTTCTGGCTATGGAGGGTGGGAGCGTCCATGGACAGATTGAAGGAATTCCGACGATCGAACCGGCTTTTGGTTTGCCAGCGTTGTGGATTTCACCCAATGATCGGGAGCGGGCCGAAATGCTTGGTTATACGGTGGTGGATCCCTCGACCGTGCTGGCAACCCATATCACCGAGCTGGTGCATACCCATTCCCATGAGATGTTGAATCGGCAAGAGGTACAGAATCTTTTGGATTTAGTGGCCAAGACACAGCCCAAATTGGTGGAAGAGTTGGTCCCTCATGTCATTACTTTGGGTGGGGTGCAAAAGGTACTCCAGGGGTTGTTGCGGGAGCGGGTCTCTATTCGGGACATGGTTTCGGTTTTGGAGACCATCTCCGATTATGCCAAGCTGGTGAAACATCCGGCGCAATTGGTAGAGTTGGTGCGTCAAGCCTTATCCCGTTCTTTGGTGGGGAGGTATTTGGATGAAGAAGGGCAGTTGTCGGCGTTGGTGTTGGGTGCAGATGCAGAAAATTTATTGGCAGAGGCGATCGTGGATGGAGAGTTTGGCTCTTATCTCTCTTTGGCCCCGAGATCGGCGACTCTTTTTGTAAAACGGATGCGTAAAGCGGTTGAGGATGTGGCCGCCAAGGTGGTTCAGCCCATTATTATTACGGGTAGCCGGGTGCGGCCTTTTGTTAAACAAGCTTCGGAGTCGGCTATACCCCATTTGGTGGTTTTGTCGCAAAACGAGATTCCCTCTAACATCCAGGTCCATTCTCTTGGATCTGTGAACCTCTCCTGAGGAAAGGGAGCTAATTGGATAAATTATGAAAATTTCCACCTTTCAAGCCCGTGATATGCGAGAAGCCCTCAAGGAGGTCAAGGAACAACTTGGCCCCGATGCGGTGATTTTATCGACGCGGAGCATCATCGCTAAGGGAAAAAATGGGATGCCGACCGGCGAACCCATGATTGAAGTGACCGCCTGTCCCAGTCCAGCCACCTCTGGCAATTTGACCATGGCATCGGCAGCTGAGCCGAGCAAGCGTGATTCTGAGAAGAGCTCGCCTCGGTCAGCGGTTTTAGCCTCAGGTCGGTTTTCAGCGGTAGTGGATAATCCGGTAGAATATCCACAAGAGGAGAAAAAGAAGCCCCTCGTTGCCCCGCCTATCGCGCCTGTAACGCCAATGGCGCGCCCGGTGACCCAATCGTTGGCCAGTGATTTATCCAATATTCGTTCGACGTTGCGTCATTTGGAGGAGCGGGTTTCTGGGATGCCCATGCCGACGGAGTCCGAATCCAGTGGCATGAATGTTGAAGGCAAACGGCGTTATAGTTGGTTGTTGATGCATGGTGTCGAGGAACCTATTGCCCGAAAGTTGGCACTCATAGAGCAAGATGACAAAGAGACGGGTTTGGAAAAGGCGTTAAATCAGGTTTTAAAATTTAGGGATCCTTTAGATGGCAAGTCGCGGGTGATTATTTTGGTGGGTCCAACGGGCGTAGGCAAGACCACCACGTTGGCCAAGATTGCTGCGGATTTAATGCTCAATCGTCAGCGTAGTGTTGGCATGATCACTCTGGATACCTTTCGTGTTGGGGCGGTTGCCCAATTGGAGACCTATGCCAAGCTGCTTCAGGTGCCACTGGTGGTAGCGCGGACTCTGTCAGAGGTGAAAGCGGGCTTACACTCTTTAAACCGTTATGATTATGTTTTGGTGGATACGGTGGGTACCAGTCCTTATAATCGTCGTCAAGTCAATTCGACAGGCACGCTGTTACCCATTATGGGCGAGGATCGGGAGGTGATTCTTTGTATGGCTGGCAATGTGCGGGAGAGCGAGCAATTGGCTATTTTTCGTCGTTTTTCCGTTTTGGGACCGACCGGGATTATTTTTACTAAATTAGATGAGACCGTCACTTATGGCGGTATTATAAATGTCGCGATTAAGGCTCAGATGCCTTTAACGATGTTTACGGATGGACAGCGGGTGCCGGAAAATTTGGGTTGGATGTCGGCCAAGACATTGTCACAATGGTTTCAGCAGGAACAAGAAAGTGATGGATGACCGGGTGAAATTTTTTAAATTTGGTCTAAATCCTGTATTTTTTTCCAGAGCGAGGCGAACATATAGATTATGATCGATGATTTGGATAACCAAGTTGCGACCCTCAAAGAATTGGTTCGTAAAGTGGCGGAAAACGAAGCGACTGGCTCCTTTTTAGATCAAAATGAGCCTCCTTCTCTCCGTAAGGAGATAGGGTCGCCACGTAAGGTTCCGCACACCATTGCGGTTACCAGTGGCAAAGGGGGGGTAGGAAAGACTTTGGTATCGGTCAATTTGGCCGTAGATTTTGCTAAACAGGGTTTGAAGGTGTTGATTGTGGATGCCGATTTGGGATTGGCAAACGTGGATGTTGTCCTCGGTTTGACGCCTAAATATACCATCCAGGATGTTTTAGATGACAAAATGACACTGGATGAGGTGGCTATTACGGGACCCTATGGTATTACTATTTTGCCAGCGGCCTCTGGGGTAGCGGAACTCTCTACCTTGACCGAGGGGCAAAGGTTAGCCCTCATGGATCATATGGACCACTGGAACGCCGATTATGATGTGGTGTTGGTGGATACCGGGGCGGGCATCTCCAGTAATGTGCGTTTTTTTGTTTTGGCGGTCGAACGCATTTTAGTGGTGGCCACGCCTGACCCAGCCAGCATCACCGATGCCTATGCA
Source organism: Magnetococcus sp. DMHC-6 (assembly GCA_039908535.1). Taxonomy (GTDB): domain Bacteria; phylum Pseudomonadota; class Magnetococcia; order Magnetococcales; family JADFZT01; genus JAMOAW01. The sequence continues at coordinate 24,716 of JAMOAW010000041.1, forward strand.
GTGATGAAGGTATTGTTTATGAATCATCATGTGAGCCATTTTGATTTAGTGGTCAATCAAGTGCGCAGTGACAGTGAGGGGCTTGAGGTGTATCGAACGCTCAACCGAGTTACGGATCGTTTTTTAAATATCGCTCTGCACTATGTGGGCGATATTCCTTATGATCCGCAATTGGTTCAATGTATTCGTCAGCAAAAGCCAGTGGTGGATCTGTTTCCAGATGCCATCTCCTCTTTGGCGTTTAAGGAATTATCCAATAAATTACGCAAAGAGTGGGGTCAAAAACGCCAAAATGTTGGACGCATGACCTTTTTTTGGCGTCGTCTGCTGGAGGAGAGTGCCTCCTCTGCCAATTTGCCCGCCTTTTGCCCTTCGGTCAAGTGATAGGGGCTGGATTCATGCTCAATTCGGGAACAACCGTCATAAAAGATCAAGCCCAGGATCTTCCACAGATAGATGATACGGTGGAGGAGGCTTGGGGGAGGTTGAGTAGAGATGAAATTATTCTCAAATATGCACCCATGGTTAAATATGTGGTGGGGCGGATCTCTTTGCGGTTGCCGCAATCGGTAGATATAGAAGATTTATATCAAGTCGGCATCTTGGGCCTGATTGATGCGGTTTCAAAGTTTGATATCAAGCGGGGTATTAAGTTTCAAACCTATGCGGAATTTCGTGTGCGTGGTGCCATTCTGGATGAATTGCGTTCTGTGGATTGGGTGCCTCGTCAAGTTCGGCAGGTGGCTGCGCAAATTGAGGAGGTTTATCACACCTTAGAGATTGAGCGGGGGCAACCCGCTGAAGATCGCGATGTGGCGGCGGCGATGGGCATTCCTTTGGATGAATTTTATGCCCATTTAGATGCCGTTCGTGGTATTTCTATCATCTCGTTCGAAGATTTACGACCGGTTATGGATGAGGATGAGTGGGATGTGCTCGATATGTTGGCCGATCCCAACATTGAGGATCCCGTGGAGGCCATCGGTTTACAGGAGTTGCGTCATGCGCTGAGTCAGGCGGTGAGTGCGTTGCCAGAAAAAGAGCGGTTAGTCGTGACACTTTATTATTTTGAGGAGTTAACGATGAGTGAAATCGGCGAGGTGCTTGGGGTGACCGAGTCGCGTATTTCGCAATTACACAGCAAGGCGGCCATGCGTATGCGGGCGCGTATTCGACGTTTTATGGGACGGACCGAGGCATGACCGCTTGGAATTTAATCATCGTTCTTTGTTTCTCTGTTCTTTATATGGGCATTGCCTTGGTTTATGTTCAACTGCGTCGATTAAGAGACGAGATGCGCTTGCGCACGTTGGAGCCAAAAAAAGAAGAGGTGGAGGTGGAGGAGTTTGGCAGTCGTCAGTGTGCCGAGACGATTTTACGCCGTTTGACCAGTACCGAAGAGCGTTTGAACAATACGTTACAAGCAATAGAAGCACACCTTCAACCGGAATTAGAGGCCATTCGGGTCGATTTGGGATCTTTAAGCCGTCATACACAGCAATCCGTGAATATTCATCATGTGGAGGCACCTATTCAGGCCTCTTCGACACAAGGGAACAAGGTCGATGCCTATCGTGAGGCGCGTTTGTTGCTGAGCAATGGGGTGGATGAGGATCGGGTTGTGGATGAAACGGGGTTGACCGTTGAGGAGGTCAGTCTTCTCAAACGGATGTCTTCCCGTAAAGAGGTTGAGAGTTGATAGATTCATAATCAAGATTTTGGTGGATGGATAACCGCCCCCCAAGCCCCCCCCTCCATTTTTTTGGGGAGTTTGGGGGAGTTATCCCCAGGATTTTGTCTTTGATTTTTTTGCAAAGAGGTTTCAGGCACATTCAACGTGCCTATTTTTGTCTCTGGAGGCGGAAATGATTGTTTCAGGTGTTTTACTTCCCCCCGGTGAAGCCCCTTCTGTCAAGCCTGAACTGACCCACAATCTGGTTATTGGGGATCGGTTTATGGCTCGAGTGGCGCAAATGGGCGATAATGGTCGCGGCGTTTTTCGTTTTCAGGATGGCAGCACTTTTTCATTTTCGAATGGGGACAGAGGGTTGATGGTTGGGGAGCGGGTTGCTTTGGAGGTAGTCCGTTTGACTCCTGAAATAGCCTTTCGTATGACGGCGAGCCAAGGGAGTGTGGCGGCCAGTTTGGCGGCCTCTGCCGAACAGAGTTTGGTGCGCGCTCCCGATGTTTTTGCTAAAATTCTCTCGTTAGCCGGTTTTTCACTCCCAGCGGAGAGTTCTTCTTTGGGTGTTCCTTCTGGTGGCGTCAATCAAACCAGTTTGGAAACCATTCTTCAGGCCTTGCGCCAGTCGTTTGCTCCGCCAGGGGAGGCTCCTTTTGTGTTGACCGAGAAAGGGGAGAGTTTGGCGAGTTTATTGCAAAAAATGCTTCCCAATATCTCTGGAGAGTCTTTATTAAAAGGGGATTGGTCCAGTTTGGTACAATTATTGGAGCGGGGATCACGGGATCAGATTGCCGAGGTGATCAAACATCTTAAGTTGGCGACTGCCAATCTAAGGTGGTCGGCGGACGAAGAGACGGTGGTCAAGTCTGGGCATGAAAATCCTGCGGCGGAAATTGCGGCGGCCAAAGGGGCGTTGCATCGTTTGGGGGAGTTGTTGGCCATGCAGGAGGTGTTGCCCAAGAGTGTAACGCCAGATGGCCATCTATTTTTGGGCTACCGGGTGTTTTGGTTTGCCGAGGGGGGGATGGGGGAGGCAATGTGGGTCCGGGAGCGTCAGAAGGGGGGGGGGGCGCGCGGGGGAGGGGGAGGAGGGGGTGACCACGTTGTTGCTCTCTTTAAACATGACCCGTTTGGGATCGGTGCAGGCGCGGATTTCGTTTGGTGAAAAGCGTTTATTGGTGGGGATTGTCGCCAGTGAGAATGAGGCTTTGGCGGCGTTGCGTGGTCAAATTGGGCAGTTACGGCAGGGTTTATTGGCCGAGGGGTTGCCCTTGCACGCGTTAGAGTTGGCGCACATGGGGCGTGAGCAGATGCGTCAGGAGCGGCAGGGGATGTTGGGTCTAGGTGCTGGATTTTCGGCTTCGGTTTGATTCATGAATGATGAATTGAAAAAAAAATCTGAACAGAAACGTCGCCAAGCCGTTGCTTTGCGCTATCGGCGCAGCACCGATAAAGCCCCCCGTGTGACCGCCTCTGGTCAAGGTCGCATAGCCGATATGATTCTCAAACGCGCTAAAGAGTCTGGCGTTCCCCTGATGGAAGATCCCGACCTCGTTGCCATTTTAGGAAAAGTACCCGTTGGCGACACCATTCCAGCCGAGTTGTATAAGGCGGTGGCAGAGGTGTTGGCTTATATTTATCGGGTTAATCGATCTTTTAAGGGGTGAGGATGCACGGGTATGCTGTTTGCGTATAGCAGCACTTCTCTCATTTTGATGTGTTGGAAAAATAAAATCAAGACCTTGGGGGGCGGAGAGCCGCCCCTCTTTGTTTTTTAATTCTTAAAAAAAAAGAGGGGGTCTGGGGGATTCATCCCCCAGGGTTTTGATTTTGATTTTTTTGTCCACCGGGCATCCTGTTTATAATCATGGTTGCACATCCTGCTGGTTAATGAGATAATCCAATGTAGATATGGAATAAGTTTGTGTTTATGTGCAAGGCAATGAGGATATTTTAAATGAAACCGAAGATTTTAGCACTCAGTGCAAGTCTAAGAAACGGTCGTTGGGCTGATGGTGTGCAAAATCTGCTGGATGAGATTCGTCAACTATCTGACAAAAATGAGCTTCTCCATTTTATTGAAAAACAGGGCCAAATTCATGTAGAACATTTCCTGGATGCGGGACGTAAAGAGGGGCTTCCCTTTGATGAAATTTATAAAAAATTACGAAAATTAGCTGGAAACAAAGGATTATGCAACTCTGAGATCGGGATGGTTGTCGCGCTTTGGGCCGCTTATCAAAAAGATTGTGAAATTGATTATCTGCCTTTGTCTCATTATTTCACTCCGGACGGAAAACAAAGAAATTTAGATGAATTAGGGCAAAGAGTGCAGGCTGCTGATGCCCTGCTCTTTTGCTCGCCGGTTTACTTTGGTGACCGCAGCTCTCTAGCCGCTGATTTTATCGAATTTATCCGCTCTCATGCACAACTTCGCCAGTCACTCTCTGGAAAACCCGTTGGCGGAATTGCCGTAGGAGCTAAGAGAAATGGTGGGCAGGAGACCACACTCATCTATCAATTATTGGATATGCTGGCTTTGGGTATGCTGGGTTTAGGAAATGATTCGGAATCCACATCACAATATGGCGGCACCATTCATGCTGGAGACGTTGGCACAGCCGCAAAAGATGAATATGGTCTCAATACCGCTATGGGTATGGGACGACGTTTGGCACAAGTGTTAAAACTCTCCTTCAACGCGGATCCAAGCCGTCTGAAAAAACCTGTGCGGGTGTTGTTTTTGCGACTTCAAGATCAACATGACTATGCAAAACAAAAAATTCAGCAGTTGGTACAGGATGCTGGTGAGGCCATTGAGGCCACTATTTTAGAAACCATTGATGGGGATATCTCCAGATGTATTGCCTGTGATATTTGCCCAATTCGGGTCGGTCCTGACGCCGAATACCGCTGCATCATTACGCGCAAGTCTGATCAATTTGTCCAATTTCATGAACAGTTGATGGATTATGACCTCATCGTACCGGTCGTCTATTCTCCAATCTCCAGAGTCGGCCTGGTAAGCAATTATCAGCACTTCATTGAAAGGGGTCGATATTTGCGCCGAGGGGACTATCTATGGTCAAACATCCCGATCATGCCGCTTATTCTGGAAGAGATTGGTGCCCAAGAGAACCTGCATATTCGTATACTCACCTCCTTTATTCGTCACCACACCATTATGCTGCGCGCCAATATTGGTTATATTCACAACAATGTTTTACTTAACGCAGAAGAGTTGCTTGAATATTGGCGTTTTGTATTGGATCAGACAAAACGTCTTACCGTTGGCCGTTTAGATCAAGAGGTCTCGGAACGTGGGGACCAACACTATAGACCAGTCGGATACATTATGAGTGCCGCTAAGGACAAAGAGCTCTCTGTTCAGGAACGGCGAGAGGTTCTGAACAGGGATCGAGAACAACGTCATCGTCTAGATGCCCAACATCGACTCTGCCCAAAAGATGGGGATAGGTCCACGCTGTGAAAATTTTGGGTGTTCGTCTTGGTTCGGTGAGACTCCCTTTATCCAGCTCATATGAGTTGGCTTTTGCGACTGTTCATGCAATAGATGTCTTGCTGGTCTGGTTATCCCTTGAAGATGGGCGGATCGGATTGGGCGAGACCGTTCCATTGCCTGGCTATTCAGATGAGACAGCCCAGAGTATCATCGCCGATCTGACCCGCACCTTACCCTTGATCGTCGGAATGCAGACGGATGATCTTGCAACATATTTTCGTGTTCAATTGCCACACTCTCCCTTTGCTGTTTCTGCCGTATTGACAGCCAAAGAGTTTGCCCTGGAAGAGGTTAAACTACCGAAACACGCTAAAATTCCGCTGGTGGCACCGATTTCTACGGGTACGGATCTGCAAAGTTCCCTCGCTCATGCCAAGGCTCTGTATGATCAGGGATATCGAACAATAAAATTGAAGGTGGGTCGAGACATTGAGGCAGATTGCCGATATCTTTTGTTTTTGCTTGAAGAACTTCCCAAAGAGATGCTCATGCGTTTGGATGCGAATCAGGGGTACTCGGTTGTTCAGGCACAAAAACTATCGACAATCCTTGCAAAACATCCTAAAAATCATCGTGTTGAATGTTTTGAGCAACCACTTGGCATTAAAATGTGGGAAGAGTTCCATGGACTGACCAAGGAATTTCCGACGGTTCCTTTTATGTTGGATGAATCCATCATCCAAGATGAAGATGTCGACAGGGCCGCACAGGTGGGTGCCCGTTTGATTAAATTAAAGCTATTTAAGCATCGAAGTCTCAACGAGGTGGTTCGTTTGGCAGAAAAAGCCAAGAGATTTGGTATGCAGATCATTTTTGGCAATGGTGTTGCCACAGATGTGGGAAACTTAGCGGAAATGGTTGCTTTTCAACAGGAAGGGTTGTTTTATGGTGCCTTTGAGGGGAATGGTTTTAGTAAATTAAAACAATCCCTTCTGCAAGAGCCCCCAACTGTGGTGGAGGGTCATCTGTATTGGCAGCAATCAGGAAACAATCCTTGGACACTGAACAAAACCGGTATGGCTATTAAACCTATTCTTAGCGCAGGGAAAGGTCAATGGGACTAACCAAAAAGCACTCTCCTATTGTGGTTTTTGCTCCACACACGGACGATGGTGAAATTGGCTGTGGGGGGTTTATATCTAAATGCATTGAAGAGGGGTTTGAACTTTACTATGTGGCCTTTTCCAGTGCCCAAATTTCTTTGCCTCCTGGAGAACCAAAAGATACTTTGATCAAGGAGGTTAAAAAGGCAACCGCTGTATTGGGGTTGCCTCCTGACAATTTGATTTTATACGAATTTCCCACCCGGAGTTTCCCAGCCCATCGGCAAGAGATCCTGGACAAGATGATTGCGATCCGTTCTTCAATCAATCCCTCGCTTATTTTGGCCCCAGCCTTGACCGACATTCACCAAGATCATGCGACAGTCGCTATGGAGGCTCTGCGTTGTTTTAAAAAACAATCTATCCTTTGTTATGAAGAGCCATGGAATAATATTAAATTTTCTACACACTGCTTTATTACCTTGGAAGAGCGCCATATACAAAAAAAAATTGATGCTCTGAGTTGCTATAAATCACAACAAAAGCGAACCTATTTGACCAGTGCGGCTATTCGTTCGCTGGCCATTACCCGAGGAACACAATTAGAAGGTGGTTATGCCGAAGCCTTCGAAGTTGTTCGTTGGATGCTGTAAGAGAAAAAAAGGAGTATAAAAGATGCGTGAATTGCGCCCAATCACCATTTTAGTCACCGCTGTGGGATGTCCTGGGGCTTCCACATTATTGCGTTATCTTGCGAATATAACAGAGAGATCGATTCGTCTTGTCGGCGTTGATGCCAGCAGAGAGTCTTTTGGTCGTTTTTTTGTCAGTATGTTTCAGCAAGTACCTTTGGCAAACGATCCCAGCTATATAGAGGTTCTGTTGGCCTTCGCCGTCGAACAAAATGTGGATTGTATTTTGATTCCATCGAGTTATGAGGTAGAGGTGATTTCTGCCAAACGTGAACAATTTGAGGCACATGGCATTAAAGTTTTAGTCTCCTCACCTGAAGCGTTAAAAAAAGCCAACAATAAACGGTTGCTGTATGAACTTTTTCGTGAAGATCCCCTTGTCAAGGTTCCACAATTTCGAGTGGTAGCGACGCTGGATGATTTTGTAAAGGGGTGCCAGGAGATGGGGTATCCTGAACAAAAACTTTGTTTTAAGCCCCCCTTTTCTAAAGGAAGCCGTGGATTTCGCTATCTGGCCTCGGGTATTAGCCGAGCAGATCTTCTATTAAATTATAAACCTGACAGCAAGATCATTACCTTAGACGAGATGGTGGATATTTTCTCCAAGGAGGAGCGGTTTCCAGAGTTATTGTTAATGGAGACCGCGCAAGGAGAAGAGATTGACAGTATGGTTTTGGCTTTTGAGGGTGACCCCTTGATCATCACCCACAAAACCCGTGAACAAGAACGTGGGGGAGTTATCACCCTGGGTGGACATTGCCAACGTCCCGAAATTGATCACATTATCCAAGCAATATTAGCGAAAATTCCCCTCTCTTATAATGTCGGTATTCAATTTAAGGGCGGGGTTTTAATGGAAATCAATCCGAGGCTCTCCACATTTCTCTATACGGATACCTGGAATGAACCCTATTTTGCCGTAAAAATGGCTTTGGGCGAATACACTCCAGAGCAAGTGCGCATGCTTAGAGAAAAAGTGCCTGCCAACTTGCGTATGATTCGCTATTTTGACCAACATTTTTTCACACTCTAATCGATTCATCAAGATGGTTAACTCAACAGCACATATCGAAGGTTCTTCTGTTCTTATAACAGTCGTCATTCCTACTCTGAACGAAGAGAGGTTTATCGGAAGGGCTCTTGACTCCCTTATAAACCAAACCATATCCGATAAAGGTATCGAAATTTTAGTGGTCGACGGTTACAGTACCGATAAAACGCGAGAAATTGTCGCAGAATACGCCAAAAAATATTCGCACATAAAATTATTGGATAATCCAGAAAAAAAGACGCCGTATGCCTTTAATATTGGAATCAAAAACGCCCATCCGCAAAGCCAATATATTACCTTTTTAAACGGGCATGGCAGTTATGAAGAGACGAGATTTGAAAAACTATTGAATGGTATGGAAACATATCATGCCAAAGCCGCTGGTGGACGGAGTGTTGCCATAAACCGCGATAAAACTCCTTTGGGACGTTGTATCGCTTTGGCCCTGGCCTCTCGTTTTGGAACTGGGGGGGGGTTCCGGGTTGCAACGGATAAGCCAAAGATCGTAGATACGGCCTCTGGGTGCATTTATGATTTAGAATTCCTTAAAAAGGTTGGTCTATTCAATACCAACCTGATATCTCATCAAGATTTCGAACTCAATAAAAGAGTCCGAAATCTTGGGGGTAAAATTATCTTGATTCCTGATGTATGCACCACTTATTATTCAAGAAGTGATTTTGTCTCTTTTGTAAAACACAACTTTCGAAACGGTTTTTGGATTATCGCACCATTTAGATATACAAACGTACTCACTTTTTCAATTCGTCATCTTGTTCCGTTTATTTTCGTTCTGAGCTTGTTACTTTTACCGGCACTTGCATTTTTTTCTAGTTATTTTATGATTGTGTTTTATGCTATCCTTGTATTATATAGTATTTTCAATATCGTCTTTTCCATCAAAACTTTATTTGATGAAAAAAATATTAAACTTTTTTTTCATATGTTTGTTGTGTTTGCAACATTGCATTTGACATTTGGATTGGGTTCTCTGTTTGGTTTATTGGATCTCATGTTGGCCGTTTTGCTGGGACGAGTGGTCAAATAGTTTAACTAAAAGTTAATTTTTTTAATTTAAAAAAAAAGAGGGGGTCTGGGGGATTCATCCCCAGGGTTTTGATTTTATGTATCGGAAAAATAAAAATCAAGACCTTGGGGAGCGGAGAACCGCCCCCCAATCCCCCCACCCTTTTCTTTTAATTTTTTGCCCGCAGGGCATTATGTTTTTAAAATAAAATTTTAAGGATTTGAATTCTATGAAAATATCTTTAGTACAGGGCCGTTATTTCAACTCCTGGGAAGTTTTAGGCTTAGGATATATCGGAGCCTTTTTAAAAAAACACCTCCCCAATATTGAAATTAACTTTTTTCAGGGCTGTTTTGATGATGATGAGACGATCATCGCTGGATGCCAAGAGTCAGACATCGTTGCTTTTTCGTGTACAACACCGACCTTTCCCCAGGTGGAGCAGGTCGCCACGCGATTAAAAGCGATCAACCCGGCTATCCATCTTGTTGTCGGTGGTTATCACGCCTCCTCCTTGCCCGAAGAGTCTATTTTGGGTCCCATAGACCAAGTCGTTGTCGGAGAGGGCGAATGGGCCATGCTTGACATCGTCAAGGGCAACCGGGCACCCATTGTCATCGGTCCACCCGTAGAGTTTGCCGATCTGCCCTGGCCAGACAGGCGCCTCATACGCAACGAACGCAACATTCAGGTGGCCTACAACGACAACAAAAAACGCATCACCTCGTTTCAAAGTCAACGCGCTTGCCCTTATAGTTGCACGTATTGTTTGGATGGACACACCAAGGTAATGTATCCGAATTTTAAAAAAGCACCTTTGCGATATCGGGCAGTCTCCGATTTGCTTGATGAGATGGAATCTGTAACCCAGGAATATAAGTTGGATTTGCTGAAATTTTCTGATCCAACGTGGAACATCAACCAAAAATGGGTGATTGATTTTTGTCGTGAAAAAATCAATCGAAAATTTAATGTCCCCTTTTATCCAAATATTCATGTGAATGTTGGTAGTGAGGAGATGTTTCAATGGATGGCAAAAGCGGGTTGTTATGAAATAGCTGTCGGTATTGAATCTGGTTCGCCTAAAACACTCAAACAGATTGGAAAAGGCTCAACTGTTGAAAAAATTCGTAAATCAGTCGAATGGGCCAAACAAGCCAATATCCTGATCCGAGGATATTTTATTCTTGGAATGCCAGACGAGACGGACGACGATTTAAAAATGACCGATCAATTAGCCGAAGAGTTGAATCTGGATGAATATGGATTTACAATTCTTTGCCCTTATCCTGGGACAATTTATTATGAAACCGTCCGTCAGGAAAAAATTGATTGGGCCAATGCCGATGAATATTCTAATAATTTTTGGAATGGAAAATTTTTAAGCAATGCCCAAATTAAAGAATGGCAATCCTACTTTATGAATAAATATGGCCATAAACTTACCGGAAGAAGTGAAAAATTAAAAAATATACAACAACAATGATAAATTCTAGGTGTATTGGAAAAATAGAAATCAACCCTTTCAGGGGCACAAACGCTCAAAGTCACCCGGGTAAGTGATCTATGCGGACCAAACGTATCTTTGACTTTTTTTTTGCCCTGGTTGCGATCCTAATTTTGGCTCCATTTTTAATCCTATTTGCTATTATAATTAAGCTCGATTCACCTGGGCCCGTTTTTTTTGTGCAAGAACGAGTCGGACGATACGGGAAAATTTTTAAAATATTAAAATTTCGAACGATGTTTGTCCATTCTGAAAAAGAAGGCTCCCAAGTTACGGTATCAAAGGATACGAGGGTAACATCAAGTGGCAAGATTTTGCGAAGATTTAAAATTGATGAATTACCACAAATTTTCAATGTCTTATATGGCGACATGAGCTTTGTTGGTCCACGTCCTGAAGTTCCGAAATTTGTGGCTTTCTATCCTGAAAAAACAAAGGAGATCGTGTTATCCGTTTCTCCTGGTATTACCGATTATGCGGCAATTGAATTTAGGAACGAAAATGAGCTGTTAGTGAATCAAAAAGATCCTGAACTATATTATGTCCATGAAATATTGCCAATTAAGTTAAAATATTATGAAAAATATGTACAGGAACGATCTTTATGGGTTGATATTCGTATTATTATAAAAACTTGCATTCTTATTTTTTAATTTTCACTTTATTTTAAGGATAATGATTCATGTCTCTTGCATCTAACCCTTGGCCTTATTTCGAACAAGATGAAATTGATGCCGTATCGCAGACGTTGATGTCAGGTAAAATTAACTATTGGACAGGGAGCGCATGTCGCCTATTTGAGGAAGAATTTGCTGCATTCTGTAAAGTGAACCATGGTGTGGCTCTCGCCAATGGCTCGGTGGCCATAGAATTGGCACTTCGTGCCTTGGAAATAGGTTCGGATGATGAAGTCGTTGTCACGCCACGAACCTTTATGGCCTCTGCAAGTTCTATGATTATGTGCGGTGCAAAACCGGTTTTTGCTGATATTGATCCCATTAGCCAAAATATTACGGCGGAAACCATTGCCAAGGTTCTTACCCCTCGGACCAAAGCCATCATTGCGGTCCATTTGGCTGGTTGGCCATGTGATATGGATCCTATTAACGAATTGGCCAAGAGACATGGACTCAAGGTAATTGAGGATTGCGCCCAGGCCCATGGTGCCATGTATAAAGGTCGTGTGGTCGGCTCTTTTGGTGATATGGCCGCTTTTTCCTTCTGTAATGATAAAATCATTACCACAGGTGGTGAAGGTGGCATGTTGCTGACCAACGATTATGAACTTTGGAAACGGGCTTGGTCATTTAAAGATCATGGTCGTGATTATGATGAAGTGAACAAAACAGATCATCCCCCCGGTTTTCGTTGGGTTTGTCATACGTTTGGAACCAACTGGCGCATGACTGAGATGCAAGCAGCCATTGGTCGTATTCAGCTACGAAAATTGCCCAAATGGCTCGAACGTCGGCGCAAAAATGCTGCCATTCTCACAAAATGTTTTAAAACGATCCCCGCGCTTCGTGTCATTGAGCCAACAGATTCCATTGAACACGCCTACTATAAATATGATGTGTTCGTCAGGCCTGAAAAACTTAAACAAGATTGGTCTCGTGACAGAATTCTGGAGGCCATTGAGCAGGCAGGGGTCGTTTGTCGTCAAGGTCACTGTCCAGAAGTGTATCGAGAGAAAGCCTTTACAAAAATGGGACTCCATCTTATGGAAAGATTGCCCATCGCCAAGCACCTCGGAGAGACAAGTCTTCAATTTCTTGTCCATCCCACATTGGGGGATAGTGAAATGGGGGAGATTTGTCGGATAGTCAACGAAGTGTTGATTGATGCATCTGTGGCTGAATAATGATTGGGGAGCGTTTCGTCTATAACTCCCAGGGGGCGCCTTTGATTCCTTGATGTATGGGAAAAATAAAAATCAAGACCTTGGGGGGGGCAGAACTGTCCCTCTTTTCTTTTAATTCTTAAAAAAAAGAGGGGGTCTGGGGGATTCATCCCCCAGGGTTTTGATTTTTATTTTGATGTATCGGAAAAATAAAAAATCAAGACCTTGGGGGGCGGAGAACCGCCCCCCAATTCCCCCCACCCTTTTTTTTTAATTTTTTGCCCGCAGGGCACTATATTCTTATCTGGTTATCAAGGTTCCCGCAATCCTTCATCCAACATGCGAATCAGGGGATATAAAAAATAAGAGATGACCGAACGATGCCCAACCTTGATCTCGGCGGTCAAAGCCATTCCAGGTAAAAGGCGAGTATTTTTAGCAACTTGTACTAAAGTCATAGGGCCAAGTTTAAGGCGTCCTATATAAAAAGCCTCTCCCTTAACCATGGCCATCTGCTGGGTGCGTGGAAAGGCATCTTGGCTAAAGGTTCTTAAAGTCGCCTCTAAGGTGCCATGTTTTTGAAAGGGAAAGGCATCCAGTTTGATTTTGGCAGAATCTTCAACACGTAACAAACCGATGTCTGCGGTTTCCACCTCAACTTCGGCTTCTAGGGGGGTGTTGAGGGGGACAAGGGTGAAGAGTGGTTCGGCTTCGCGGACGACGGAACCCACCGAACGTTTGGCCACCTCCAATACCACAGAATCGACAGGGGCGGTCAGACTGACCAATTCGCGTTTGCGACGGGCCTTATCCAATTGATCTTCAGCCACATCCCGGTCTCGGCGCGCCGAGACCAACTCTTCGGCCACTTTTTGCATCCATTCTCGCACATAGGCCTCTTTTTCAGCCGCCACTTCGGCGATATTTCGCCCTACCTCTTGGACACGATGGATCGCTTGTTGCAATTGTTGTTGCAGGTTTAATAAAGACTCTTTGGCATCCAATACCTTCAGGCGTGCTCCACCGGTATTTTTAAACGATTCGTCATAAATTTTCATAATATCTTGTAAATTTTGAATGCGTTTTTTTAAAGTATCAATCTCCTCTTGGGCGGCGTGTAGTGTCGTTTTGAGCCGATTGGTTGTCTCGGTATATTGCGCAAGACGTGCGGTATAATTGCCGCGACGGCTACGAAATAACGTTCCCTGTAAGGCTTCATCGGAATCCTGGCCAAAAAAGAGAGGCTCTTTTTCCAACAATTCGGCCTCCAGTCGGATAATTTGGGCGTTTAAACTCTTCGTTCGCCCTTCTAATTGGCTGACATCGGCGGTGGTGAAGGTGGAATCCAATGTTCCGAGCACCTCTCCACGCTGAACCACCCGCCCTTCGCGGACATCAATACTGCGAATGACCGAGGTCTCCAGCGGTTGTAAGATCACCAATCCGGTGGTGGTAACCAGTTTGCCGCGTGCCACTACAATACGATCCACCTCGGAAAAAGTCGCCCAAAGAATTGCGATAACAATCAAAAAAGTCAATAAATATAATATCCCACCCGCAGCCCAAGGAATTGGTTCCGCTTCAATCTCGGCGGCATCGGAGAGAAATGGGCGTGCCACTTCCGGTAGCACTGTCGGTGTGCCCAACACGCGTTGTTTTTTCTCTTCAGTCAGAGGTGTTACCGGTAGGTCTGTTTGTCCCATAGGTGCCTGTATAAAGTGCATTTTTCCAAAAGGTTGGCATGGGTATCCAAAGCAATGATTCGGCCATTGTCCATGACCGCAATGCCATGACATAACGTGAGTGTCGCTAAACGGTGCGATACTAAAATCACTGTTCGACCCGCTGCAATGCGCGCCAAGTTATCCATCACCATGGATTCGCTCTCTGGGTCCAAAGAACTGGTCGCCTCGTCCAAGATTAAAATCGGTGGTTTAGATAACAAGGCTCTCGCCAAAGCCAAGCGTTGTTTTTGTCCACCAGAGAGATTGGCGGCGTTCTCTTCCAGTAGGGTTTCATAGCCGTGCGGCAACCGTTCGATAAACTCCACGGCTCCGGCTAAATGGGCCGCCTGGGCAATTTCGTCCAAAGAGGCGTCCGGTTTAGTTACCCCTATGTTTTCGCGAACACTGCCCCGAAATAAAAAATTATCTTGCAATACCACCCCAATTTGCCGGCGTAAATGGGCCAGATCAATCTCGCGTAAATCCACCCCATCCAAACGAATAATGCCCTCCTGAATGGGATACATTCCCTGGATTAATTTGGTCAGAGTCGATTTGCCTGAACCGCTACGCCCCACCAATCCTAACAGTGTGCCCGCAGGCAGATTGAGATGAATCCGGTCTAAAACCGGCGCTGTACTGCTGGCATAACGAAAGCTTACCTGCTGCAACTCAATTCGACCGCGCAAAAGGGGGGTCAGACCAGCCCGACCAGGGGGTCTTTCTGGAGGATGGTTCATGATGGTAGCCAACATGCTCACCGACAAAGCGGTCTCTTGGTACTCCTGGACCAACGAGACGATTTGCACCAGAGGGGTGACCACGCGCCCGGCCAGCATTTGAAAGGCCACCAACGCTCCAACCGTCAACTCTTTAGAAAAAACATCCATGGCCCCAAAATAGACCACACAAACGGTGAGCATTTGTTCTAAAAATTGTACCAACGCCTGGGCGGTAATCGAGATTTTGCCCACCCGAAAATGCATCCGTACCGCTTGTGCAGACTTTTGCTCCCAATGGCGCCGTTTCACCGGTTCAATAGCGGAAGCCTTGACAGTACGCATTCCCTGGATGGTTTCCACCAAAAAGCCTTGTCGCAGGGCTTCGGCATTGTATAAATCCCGCAAACGCCGTCGAAAAGGTCCAATCACCACAAAAATGACCACGGCGATGAGACCGGTAATCAATAACGTCAAAAAGGTTAGTTTGGCACTATAAAAAAATAGCAGGGGGATGAAGACAAATAAGCCAACGGCATCTAGAAGGGTAAATAGCAGGCGACTGGTTAAAAATTGGCGGATTTTATCCACCTGCTGCATGTGCCGAACCGTCACGCCAGAGGTGGAAACATCAAAATAATCAATTGGCAGGCTCAATAGATGAGCAAAGGTGCGGATGGCTAAACGAATGTCTATTTTGTTGGTTGCGTAGAGGGATAACAATTGTCGTAGCCAAGAAAAAACGGCATTAAACAACAACACCGTCACAACGCCTCCAGCCAAAATTTGTAAGGTGGCAGCACTGTGATGAACCAAGACCTTATCGATCACCAACTGAAAAAAAATCGGTACGGCCAAAGCCAATACCATCATGACCACTGCAGCCAAGGCAATGTTGTGAAAGACCTTGCCTTGGCGCAATATTTCGGGAATAAACCAGCGAATTCCAAAAGGTTGTTGTGTATCGCTGAGGGCATAATGGCGTTTAATCAGGAGGGTTTCCCCCTGCCATTGGTTTAAAAACGATTCTCGCTCCAATAAAAATAGACCCGGTGTATTGGCTAACGGATCAAAAATCGCCACAGCTTCCTGATCCTGACGGGTTCCAGCCACCACCACGCTGTTGCCATTGCTCAATCGGGCCAATACCGGATAAACCCCCTGCAAACGGGTCAATTCGTCCCAGGTCAATGTCACCTGTTTGGCCTTTAAGCCCAACTCCGTGGCCATGCGTACCAATGTGCGGGAATCTGGTTCATGGGTGTCCAAAGCATATTCGTGAATTAATCGTTCCACTGAGGTGGACAATCCATGGTGGGCTGCTATGCTCACTAAACAACGCACAGATGTATGGGAAGCAATTGTCATGCAAAACCTTCTAGAACATAGTGCCCTGCGGGCAAAAAATTTAAAAAAAAGGGTGGGGGGAATTGGGGGGCGGTTCTGGGCCCCCCAAGGTCTTGATTTTTTATTTTTCCGATACATTAAAAAGGGTGGGGCGGTTCTCCCCCCACCCACCCACACACTCAAGGAAACCTAAACCATCCAAAGGGAGTTATTTTAGAGCTTATTTTTATTATACCCCCCGGTACCACCACATTTAAGTGTGGACGATGAACGAGTGCTTGAACAAAAAGCAAAGTCAAGACCTTGGGGGATTGCATCCCCCAATCCCCCTGCTTTTTGAAGAAAGCAAAACCGAGGTCAAAAGCAAAAGAAAAACCCTGGGGGCAATCCCCCAGACCCCTTTTTTTTTTAATAATAAAATCAAAAAACAAATGATTACGGTTAAGTGTGGTGGTACCCACCCCCTAACTCGTCATAAAAATCTGTCCAGCCGTTAGAGTAGAGGTGTTGAGTGTGGCTATGTTAACCGGCGACAACGCGCCATGGCCATCGGCATCATAGCTCAATATACGGTTCACTGTGTTAAAAATAAACCGTTGATCGGCGTTTGTAGCTATACCTGTTTCATCGGCGATAAAGGCCATTGGATCCAATATTCCCGTCGTCAGAGAACCAAAATTTGGACTATAAAAGACAAGTTGATCCCCTTCTAAGCCATTAAAATCGTTTAGGGTGTCTGGACCTTCATCTGGAGAATTAAAGCGAAACATATCGGCACCAGAACCACCAAAGAGTATATCGCTGCCTTTACCGCC
>JAMOAW010000042.1:0-20371 GCA_039908535.1 Magnetococcus sp. DMHC-6
CCACCGAAAATTTCACTCACATCGAATCCGCTCATAGGGGCTACGCCGTTGGCACATTCCCGGAAATGTCAAACTTTGTGAGTCCCCCGGCAGAGCCGGGGGTTTACCCATTGTTATTAGAAGGAATATATTCTTCAATCCGAATCACCTCTAATACTGTCACGACCAAACGGTGCTTATCCGTCAATTCTCCCAACTCTTCTTCAAGGAAAGGAAACAATGACCCTTGAATTCTGCTCCAAATGCGCGATAATCCATCTCGAAGAATATTCATTTTCTTCCGTCCTTTCTTGTGGTTATGATCGTTCTCAATAAACACATAATACCAGAAAGGACGTTAAATTACGACCCTTTGCGATCCAAAACTATGGTATAAGACGGAGAGCAAGTGCTGGCCCCAATTCCATCGCCATTGGAGCATTTGCCAATGCAGGTGGCATACCAAGTGAGCTTCATCAATTGGCCAATTTGATTTCGTCATCTGGTGATCAAAAAGTCATAGATGCCTTTCATGCTTTGATTGCCGAAAAGAATAGTACCAATAATCGACAAAACAAATCAACATATTGAAACATCATTGAGAAATCTTCAGCTGTTATTGGGCATATTCCATTGCTTCAAATTGTCAAACAACTGTTAGGAATCTAAACTTGATGAATATCACCGAATCCAACCTATCCGCCATGATCGATGCCATAGTTGCAGCCGCGCAACCAGAACGAATCATCCTGTTTGGCTCCCTGGCGCGTGGAGAGGCGCGTCCCGACTCGGACGTGGATCTGCTGGTCATTGAGTCTGAGCCCTTTGGTCCTTCCCGCAGCCGTTTCCAGGAGATCGCACGTCTGGAGCGGGCGATGGGTACCATTCCCCTGGCCACCGACATCCTGGTCTACTCCAGCGACGAGGTGGAACGATTGAAGTCATCGGCCAACCACGTCGTCGCCCATGCCTTGCGGGAGGGAAAGGTGCTCCATGCCCGATCATGAAACCGTGCGCCGCATGATGGATGCCGCTAGTCGCGACCTGCAAGCGGTGAGCAATATGCTGGATGCCGAGCGATTTTCAGACGAAATTTTCGGACTGCACGCCCAGCAGGCAGTAGAAAAATCCTTGAAGGCATGGTTGGCTTGGCATGATCAGGCGGTTCCAAGAACCCATAACCTGCGTCTGCTGCTGGTTATGCTGATCCAGGCAGGGGAAGAGATGACCCAGGAGTGGGCTTTGATCGATCTGACCGCCTTCGCCGTACAATTCCGTTACGAATCCTGTGAATCAGAATATGCTCCAATGGATCGCAACGCCATTCTGAAACAGGTTGATCTGTTGTTCCATCGGGTTCAAAGTATTGTGGACAATACCACGGAGGCAATCGATTCCCCACCACCAAGGGAAGCCCCATGACCATCACCGAAACCAACCTTTCCGCTATGGTCCGCGCCATAGTCGCAACCATCCAACCGGAACGAATCATTCTTTTTGGCTCCCACGCACGGGGCGATGCACAACCTGATTCTGATGTGGATTTACTCGTCATCACTACTGAGACCTACGGTCCCCATAACAGCCGCAGACAGGCCATGGCTCGATTATGGAGATTATTGGCCGATGTTCCCGTGGCAAAGGATATTGTTTTGTTCAATGATACCGAAGTGGAAAAATGGCGCACGGCTAAAAATCATTTAATCGCCCGCGCACTAAAGGAAGGGAAGATTCTTTATGAGCGGCATTGATCATGCACAAAATTTACTCCATTTAGCCCGTTCCGATCTCAAAGCCATGACGGGCATGTTCGATCCTGAGGTGTTCACAGATGCCATTTTTGGTTTTCATGCACAACAGGCGGTGGAGAAAGGTCTGAAAGCATGGCTGTCTGCTCTTGATGTGCTGTTTCCATTAACCCATGATATCAGCCGTTTGTTACCTCTTTTGGAAAAATGTGGGGTGGATGTAACGGATCTATGGGATTGGCTGGAACTGACATCTTTCGCCGTAGAACACCGCTACACATGGATGTCAGATGAAGAGGAACCATTGGACCGTGTTGATTTGACCCACCGAGTCAACAGACTGCTTGAGCATATCGGTGACCAAATTCAAGGAGTAAATATCCCCCGGCAGAGCCGGGGGCTTTAATTTGTGAGCCGCTCAAAGCGGCTGTTTGGGGGCCGCTAACGCGACCCATTCCCCTGGGCCGCCTAAAGGTCGGCCACGCAACATTAAAAATTCAACCTCATTTGTTCCAATCGGTGTTCCTCTGCTTCCTGATGACGGATATACTCTCGAATCTGCCCTTCATCCCGCCCCACCGTTGAAACATAATAACCCCGCGCCCAAAAACTCTGCCCTGCAAAATTCCTTTTCTGCTCGCGGTAGGTTCGCGCTAAATGAATTGCACTCTTACCCTTGATATACCCGATGACCTGAGAAACCACATGCTTCGACGGAATCGAGATCAACATATGTACCGTGTGCTTAGCGGCTCACAATTTTGGAGTTTCCTGGTGGACTCCCTGAAATGTCAAACTTCTACTGTCTCCCCGGCATAGCCGGGGGTTTACCTATATTAATTATCCATAAAACTAACAGAGCATTTCGTGTTGGTCCCAAAATTTTGGATAATCCTAACTCTTTTGGCAATTTCAAGAAAAACCCACACGGCACCAATCGCCAAACCTTGCTTAGTTTTAATTGGGCCAATAGGACCATGTTTATCAATTTGCCCCTTATTTTTAAGAGCAAACTTAATGGCTGCAATTTCATCATCGCTACATTTGGAAAGATTGGCGATGGTGTCATGCTGTATCTTTCCGTTAACACGATAGGAATTGCGTAGCAATACGCCGGTAAGTTTTCTCTCCACGAGAGTATGTGCAATCGTCAATGTGCATAGTGACTACATAAATATCACATACTATAAAATAAAAATGTGGTGAATACACATAAGATACAAAATAGTCTTCATCCCGCATTAAATAAGGATTTTTTCAAAAAAGTGCTGGAAGATCCGTTCTAATTCATGACTACTCCCAAACCACCCCCATCTCCTCCAAACGCCGAATTCGTTCTGAATCTAGTTTACCCTCTCGATAGGCTTGACGTTGAAATTGAAGCCACATGCCAAGCTCTGGATTATCCGGCCATTGAACGGGGACGTTGCAGTGGTGATGGTATTTGTTAAAATTGTACAGTGCAACAAACATCTCTTCGGCAAGAGCAACCTTGGGGTCCCATTCAAAACCTTGATCTACCAAACGGTCGATCTTCTCTTGGGTTAACAAACCTCGAATCGCTCCGTTGCGTTGGGCAGCCACCCATTGAGCTAGGGCGGGATTTTCCGGCCAATTTCTGGGAACCAAGCAGTGTCCATAGCTCTCTTTAAATTGAATTAAAGCCGCAAAATTTTCTAACCATATCGCCTCTTGAGCATCCCAAATAAAACCAACGGCTTCTAGTCGGGCCAGGCGTTGTGGACTCAGTTGATCTCTTTGCTTGGCTTTACGTTGGGCTTCTACCCACCAAGCCAATTCGGTATTTTCGGGGTAGGTTGCGGGAAGATTACAATGGCCGTTCTCCTCCCGAAAAACCATTAAATCGGCAAACATCTGTTCCCAAAAAACCTCACGGGTATCAAAGACAAAATCCAAAGCTTTGAGACGTTCCTCTTTGTCAGAAGGAATCATACCTTTTTTCCAATCGCGGCGGATGCGCTCTACCCATTGAGCCAAACGGGGATCGGGCTTCCAATTTTTGGGGACCACACAATGTTTGCGCTCCACCCGAAAACGCAACAAGGCCGAAAACATCTCCTCCCATTCCGACTCTTTGCGATCCCAAATAAAGCCAATCTCTTCCAACATCTCTACGCGCTTTCTTGGCATTTTTCCAATTAAATACAAACGCCTTTGATGACCAATCCACGGCTCTAGCTCTGGCTCTGAAGGCCAAATCATAGGAACATTAAGGTGACCAAACTGCTCCTTAAAGAAGACGGCTTTTTGAAACATTTTTTGCCAATATTGGGCCTCAGGATCCCAGACAAAACCAAGTTGCTCCAACCGCTCAATACGTTCTGGGGAGAGTTTCCCAGTTGGTTTTTCTTTACGAAGACGCGCCACCCATTCGGCCAAAGAGGGATTGGCGGGATAACGGCTAGGGACTTCACAATGATCGTGTTGGGCGCGAAATTGCTCCAAGGCCTCTAACATCTCTTCCCAGGCCGCCTGTTCTAAATCCCAACAAAAACCAACCGCTTGGAGACGCTCTTCGTGTTGTGGAAGCAGCGCGGCACTGAGTTTTAATTTACGGTTTTTGCGCACCCAAAGAGCCAGCTCTGGATTTTCTGGGAGATATTCGGGAATTTTTCCGTGCCCATAACGATGAATAAATTGCTCCAAAGCATGAAACATCTCTTCCCAGGCCGCCTCTTTTAAATCCCACACAAAACCCACGCTATCCAGGCGGGTTACCCGATCAGGATCAAAACTCTCTTTGCTCTTCTCTTTGCGATTGTTGGCCGCCCAGACCCCAAGCTCTGGGTTTTCAGGAAAAGGATCGCCAATCAAAGCGTGACCATGGCGCAGTTTAAATTGTTGCAACAGGGTAAACATCTCCTCCCAATGGGCGGCCGCCAAATCCCAGACAAAGCCAACCTCTGTCAGACGTTGATAACGCTCTTCCGATAGTTGACCCTTAGCTTGCGCCCGACGGTTTTGACGCGCCCAAGAGGAGAGTTGTTCGTTGCTGGGATCAACGTCTAATATTTTGGCATGGCCATGTTCCCGTTTAAATTGCAACAAACGGCTAAATAGCTCCTCCCAATGGGAAGCCTCTGGATCCCAAATAAAGCCCAACTCCTCTAAGCGTTGAATGCGATCGGTGGAGAGCCGACCTTGTTTCCAAGTTTTGCGTTGCAACTCAACCCAACGAGAGAGTTCTGGATCTTCTGGCCAATCTTTTTCAACATCAATATCCCCAAAACGTTCACCATAATGGGTCAAGCGGCCCAAATGTTCATCCCAAGGGGTGGTGAGTTGCTCCAGACAGAGGGTTAAAAGCTGTTTGCTGAGGATTTCGGAGTCGGAGCCAGGGGCTTGTATCTGAATTTTATCCAAAAGTAGAGCAGAAGAAAATTTTCCATAGTGGCCCAAATCCACCCGCATTTGCACCAAAGCCAAGGCCAACTCCTGATCCATCTCGACCAGCAATTGCAAAAGTTCCCAATGGCTACTTTGAAAACTTTGAAACAAGGCTTCATGAGTGACACTATCAAAATCATACTCTTTGGCCACAAAGAGAGGCAACCAACAGAGCAAAGGTTTGGAGGTGTGGGGCAATATATCCAGCATGGATAAAAGATCTAAATAGCCCGTCCCAGGAGAAAACTTACTGTTAAAAAAGAAAATAATTCCTGGCTCTGGTAATTGGGTATCAAAACAGAGAGAAATATCCATCGCCATGACAGCCCGTGTGGCCGCACGGAAAGGGTCGCTGGTGACTCTCTTTTTAAAATTTGACAAAATACCCTGGGCCAAAATTGTTTCAATCCCCTCAGGAGCTTGGGCGATAAACAGCTGGGCCGCCGCTGGCGTGTCGTGCATGGTCCAGACTTGGCGAACGCCCTGTTGCTCCATGGCACGCAAAACCGTTTGCCATGCTGGCGAGGTGATGGGCGGAAGGGGCGTTTCTTCTGCCTGTTCAGAGGATTCCGTCGTTGCATCCCGTTCCAACTCTAAGAGTGGGTCGTTCTCGACAATCGGTTCGGAAAGAATTAGATCCAGCATCACCCGCATATGAACGCCCATGGATTGGGCATGAAGTTGAAATAGCGTGGGGGCGTAGGCCAATGGGCCAAATTGTTCTGGGGCATGCAGATTAAACAAATCCGGTCGGTCGCCATCGCGGTTTTGTTTGCCAATATGGGTCAGCTTTGGCAACAAGGCGCAAAAAATTTGTTTGGGAATGGAAAAAGAGAACGACTCTAAGGCTTGTAGAGCGGGGCTTGCGAGAGTTAAACCATGGGCATCTAAAAAGAGGCTAAAATGAATTTTATGTTCTATATTTTCTTTTAAAAGCTCTTCCAACCAAGAAAGATCGGTATATTGACAAAACAAAACCCGCACCCCTTGGGTAGACCAGGAGAGAAAATTGCGCAATAGTTCCGGGTTGTTGGTGAGGGGAAAATCTAATTGGGAGGCATTGGCTTTGCTCTCTGGCATAGCCATCAAACAGTTGAGTGAAGACCAAATCGCCTGCCGCAACCAACGATGATAGAGGGTACGCAAGCGTTCTACAGAGGGAATCACACACAACACCAAATGGCGTTTGCCAATCCGTTGCAGCAGAGACAACACCCAACTGTCCAATTCACACCCTGGGGAGAGGGTGACGGTAAAACGGGGCAGACGTTCTAAATCGGGGGTGATTTTTTGTAAAATTTTTTCATGAAAAGGGAGAATTGGGCGTGGCTCCAGGGTAAAGCCACCTCCTTGTAGCCATAGCCGAATGGCCATAAAATCGGACTTTTCCAAACGGTCTAAATCGCAACCGCGAATGGTATAAACCCCCGTCTCACGTAATAAGACGGTTGGTAGTTCTACACAGTTTGTCAATAAAAAACGATTATAAAAAATGCCGGTTATTTTTAAAAATTTGCTCACATCCAGGTTGGTCAATGTGGGACGGCCGGCACGAAAAAGAACCTGATAGGGTTGAATTTCATTGTTGGGCAGTTTGCAAATGCCGTTGGCACCTGTGGCACCGGTTGGAGGAAATATTTTTCGGCGGATGTCAAAGGGCAAGAGGGTCAGAGGCCAAATTTCACTGGCCGGATTGATACGACGGGTTACCAAAAAGGCCTCGGCAAAGACTTCCAACGCCTCGGTGCGGTCTCTCTCCCCAGGCAGGTCGCCAATGCGGGATTCAAGGTCGGCAAAACAAGTGAGGTCGTTAAAAAGGCCTTCCCGTATAAAAAAACTGGTTCGATAGTGACGTGGACGCATGTTATCCATCTTATATTATCAAAAGAAAAAAGGGGTCTGGGGGATTGCCCCCAGGGTTTTGTTTTTGATTTTGTTTTTGATCTTGCTTTTGATCTCGGTTTTGCTTCCTACAAAAAGCAGGGGGGTTGGGGGATGCAATCCCCCAAGGTCTTGACTTTGCTTTTCGTTCTGGCACAATTTAATAATTATAAAGTTAACAAAAAAACAAAAAAACAAAAAAACAAAAAAACAAAAAAACAAAGACCTTGGGGGATTGCATCCCCCAACCCCCCTGCTGTTTGAATAAAGCAAAACCGAGTTCAAAATCAAAAGCAAAATCAAAAGCAAAATCAAAAGCAAAATCAAAAGCAAAACCCTGGGGGCAATCCCCCAGACCCCTTTTTTTTTAAATCCCAAAAACCCCTAAATCCCCCAGACCCCTTTTTTTTTAAATCCCAAAAACCCCTAAATCCCCCAGACCCCTTTTTTTTTAAATCCCCAAAACCCCTACCCACCCCCAACCCCCTTTTTCTTTAAGACCAGGAAAGATCGGGTCTCCTAGCCGCCAAAGTATCATCTAACCGCTTTACTTTTAAAGAATGAGGGGCCTGACGAACCAAATCGGGATAAGTACGAGCCTCCTCACGAATCGCCACCAAAGCGGCAACAAAACGATCCAACTCCTCTTTCGACTCGGTCTCGGTCGGTTCAATCAAAAGACATTCCGGTACCAACAATGGAAAATAAATGGTGGGAGCATAAAAACCGTAATCCAATAGCCGCTTGGCAAAATCCAATGCCGATACCCCTAAATCATGAGCTTCATTTTTGAGCGTTATAATAAACTCATGAGTGGCCCGACGACTGGGATAAGCCAATTGAAAACCAGCCTGAGCCAGTTGCGCTTGTAAATAATTGGCGTTCAACGTCGCAAAAACCGCTACCCGTTCCATCCCAGTTTGACCAACCAATTTTAAATAAATATAGGCCCGCAAAAGAACACCAACATTGCCACTAAAAGCCGATAGTTGACCAATGGATTGGGGACGATCCCGATGGGTCAACCAACGATATTCTTCCCTATCCGAATCAAATTCCACCATCGGAGTGGGTAAAAAAGGCTCCAAACGGGACGAAACCGCCACTGGTCCCGCCCCTGGACCACCTCCCCCATGAGGGGTGGCAAAAGTTTTATGAACATTTAAATGAACCGCATCAAACCCCATATCCCCTGGACGCACCAAACCAGCAATGGCATTTAAATTGGCCCCATCATAATAAAGCAATCCACCCGCTTCATGGACCAATTTGGCAATCATCGTCACATGACGTTCAAAAACCCCCAATGTCGAAGGATTGGTCAACATTAAACCAGCAGTCTGCGGACCAAGGGCCGCTTTGAGAGCCTCTAAATTAACATCCCCAAAACCATTGGTGGGAATCTCCCGGACTCTATAACCACACATGGCAGCAGTGGCTGGATTGGTTCCATGAGCGGCATCGGGAATTAACAACTCGCATCGACCGTGATCCCCTTGCGCAGCATGATAAGCCCGAATCATCGCTACACCGGCAAACTCCCCTTGCGCACCAGCCATGGGAGTTAAAGAGACACCAGACAATCCCGTGAGCTCCTTTAACATCTCCTGTAATTCAAACAAACAAGACATCACCCCCTGTCCATGGCTTGCCGGAGCCAATGGATGACGCTGTAAAAAACCCTTCTCCATGGCTAACGTGTGACATATCCTGGGGTTATATTTCATAGTGCAAGAGCCTAAAGGATAAAAATGGGTATCCACCGAATAGTTGCTCTGTGCCAAACGGGTAAAATGACGCACAACTTCAAGTTCCGAAACCTCTGGAAGTTTGGGCGGCGTTTGACGTAAAAAACGAGACGGAATACCCTCTAAAGCATCGGCTTGCAAAACAGGGGCTTGATGAAGATTATGACAGCCAGAACGGGAGTTGGAAAAAATAACCATGGTCTCAATGTCCTAAAATATCGACTAAACAATCAATATATTCTTGTATGTCATCTTCGGTTTTGGTCTCTGTGGCACAGACTAAAACCGCATCTCCCAGCTCTGGATAGTCTGCCCCAAGAGGATAACCAGCGAGAATACCCATTTGCGCCAATTTTGGTAATAATTTTTGTGGATCTTCAGGAAATCGTAACACCGCCTCATGAAAGAAGGCACCTTGAAAAATCAACTCAATCCCAGGAACAGAGGTGGCGAGTTCGACCAAATTGCGCATGTTGGCATGACAAGCCCCCGCCACACGCGCCAACCCCGTTGGTCCTAAAATCGACAGATAAATCGTCGCCGCCACAGTCATCAACCCCTGGTTGGTACAAATATTGGATGTGGCACGAGAACGACGAATATGTTGCTCACGAGCTTGCAAAGTTAACACAAAACCAGGGTTTTGTTCCCGGTCCACCGTTCGCCCAACTAATCGTCCAGGCATTTGACGTACATGTTCGTTTCGACACGACATAAAACCGAAATAAGGCCCTCCTGAGGAGAGCGGCACCCCCAAGGGTTGTCCCTCACCACAGACAATATCCGCCCCTTTTTTACCCCAATGCCCAGGCGGAGAAAGTACCCCCAACGCAATAGGATTGACCAACCCAATCACCAATCCCCCACGACTATGAGCCCAGTTGGTCAATAGATCCACCTCCTCCAAAGAACCAAAAAAATTGGGCTGAGGAATAACTAAAGCCGCAAAAGATCCTATGGCAAAACGATCCAACGAGGTAACGATAATTTGACCATCAACTGTACAATAGGGAAGTTCAATCAATTCAATCCCCTGTGCCTCTACCAGGGTTTTCACCACCCGTCGATAATTCGGCGCGACCGTCATTGGCATTAAAATAACCTTGCTGTTACTTAGCCGATTGGCCCGAATGGCCATCAATACCGCTTCGGCCAAAGCACTGGCACCATCATACAACGAGGCATTGGCCACCTCCATCGCCGTCAGTTGACAAATCATGGTTTGAAATTCATACAATACCTGCAACATCCCTTGGCTGGCTTCGGCTTGATAAGGGGTATAGGCGGTGAGAAACTCCCCACGTCCAGCGATCTCCCAAACCGGGGCTGGAATGTGATGTTCGTAAGCCCCCGCTCCCATAAAATTGACCAAGGGTTTATCCTGTTCCGCCCTCGCCCGGAGCAATCGGGCCAGATGCATCTCTGTTAAAGAGCCGCTACGTTCTGGTTTGGCTTTATAACGTAAAGAGGTCGGAACTTCATCAAACAATGATTCCAATCGTTGAATGCCGATACTCTCCAGCATGGCGGCAATTTCACTGTCAGTATGGGGAATAAAAGGCATATTTAAACCTCCTTAAAGACCCTTTGTCCATGGCGAACAAAAGGGGGACGCACCACTTTAACCGGCATCCGCCGACCGCGAATTTCCACCTGACAACGAGACCCGACAGAAACATGGCGCTCTATTTTGACCAAAGCGATCCCTTTTTCAAGGTTGGGAGAGTACCCGCCGCTGGTGATTTCACCTATATTATCCCGATCCCTAAAAACCGCTAAATGATTGCGCAACACACCGCGTTCCTCCAAAATCAATCCAAGACGATGGTGAGAAGGAGGCGTCAGTCGCAACGGCTCTATCGCGTTGCGACCTAAAAAATTTCGTTCAGCGGGTTCCCAATCCACGGTCCAAGCCAAACCACAGGTGTAGGGATCCACCTCTTCGTCCATATCCGCCCCATAAAGACTCATGCCAGCCTCCAAACGCAAGGTGTCCCGCGCCCCTAAGCCAATGGGGGCCACCCCAACGGCCAACAGATCGTTCCAAAGTTTTTCAATCCGACCGGCCTGTACAATCAACTCAAAACCATCTTCGCCCGTATAACCGGTGCGCGCAAGCAACATGTGATCCCATTCTTGAGCATGAAAAGGGGCAATATGAGGCAAGGGTGCACTAGGTGGAAAAATAGAGATTAATTTTTCCAAGGCTTTTGGACCCTGAACCGCCAAAATCGCCAAATCGGTCCGTTCGGTAACAGTTACGCCAAAAGAGGCCGCATGGGTTTGTATCCAAGCCAAATCTTTGTTTCTAGTTCCCGCATTGACCACCAATCGAAAGAGCCCATCCCGCAATCGATAGATGATGGCATCATCAAGAATCCCCCCGGTTTGCGTTAACAAGAGTGTATAGAGTGCCCGTCCCTGTTGTGTTTTAATCGTGACATCGCCAGTGACCAATCGGCGCAAAAATAGTTCGGCACGATCCCCCTCCACATCAATTACACCCATGTGCGACACATCAAACATTCCACATTGCTGACGCACGACGAGATGTTCACGCAGCTGCGAGCCATAATGCAGGGGCATCTGCCAACCAAAAAAATCAACCATCTGGGCACCGGATTGGAGATGAAAGGAATAAAGGGGAGTCTGCATCATGTTGTTGTCTTGCTCCTTTTTTCTTTTAATAAAAAAATCAAAAGGGGGGATATTACGACTTAATCACCTCATCTAAACGTTTTAACTGCCACAACAGCTCTTCCAAATGTGCCAAAGGCACCATATTGGGACCATCGCAGGGGGCGTGGTCGGGATCGGGGTGGGTCTCTAAAAAGATGGCAGCAATGCCAACCGCAACCGCCGCACGTGCCAATGGCAAAACAAACTCCCGTTGCCCACCTGAACTTCCTCCCAATCCGCCGGGTTGCTGCACCGAATGGGTGGCATCAAATACCACCGGAAAGCCGCTGCGTGCCATAATTTCTAAGCCGCGCATATCCACCACCAAATCACGATAACCAAAAGTGGTGCCCCGTTCACATAAAAGAATCTGCTCATTACCCACAGCTTGCGCCTTCTGAGCGACCAAAAGCATATCATTCGGGGCCAAAAATTGCCCCTTTTTTATATTCATGGGCCGACCCGCACGAGCGACGGCTTGAATAAAGTCGGTCTGCCGACAGAGAAAGGCCGGTGTTTGTAGTAAATCAACCACAGCAGCCACCTGCTGGGCCTGCCAAGGTTCATGCAGATCGGTGACCACGGCAAGATTGGTTTTCTGTTTGACCTTGGCTAATATTTCTAACCCCTCCTCCACTCCCACACCGCGAAAACTGCTTTGCGAAGAACGGTTGGCTTTATCAAAAGAGGATTTATACAAAAGGGGCATGCCCACCCGATCGGCAATTTGACACAAGGTCTCGGCAGTCTGCAGGGCAAAAGATTCGTTTTCAATGACGCAGGGACCCGCGATCAAGGTTAAAGGACGATCGTTGCCAATAGGGTGTGACCCCACGAAGACCTCTCTGGCCGGCATGTTGCGAATCATTCGGCACTCCGATGCAAAGAGGCGGCCACAAAGGCGGAAAAGAGAGGATGGGGTGAACGTGGCCGCGATTTAAACTCTGGATGAAACTGACACGCGATAAAAAAGGGATGATCGGACAGTTCGATCATTTCAACCAACTCCCCATCTGGGCTGGTTCCTGAGAAAACCAAACCAGCAGCTTCTAAAACGACGCGATAGGTGTTGTTAAATTCATAGCGGTGCCGGTGGCGTTCTGAAATGTGTAAAGTTTTATAAATGCGAGCCGCCAATGAATCGGCTTTTAATGTGCAGGGAAAGGCACCCAAACGCATACTCCCGCCCTTATCGGTTTTTAGATCGCGCTTTTGAATTTTATCCCCCTCCATCCACTCAATCAACAAACCGATGACCGGTTCTATAGGGGGGTGTTGGGTGTTATTTTGGACAAATTCGGATGAATTGGCATAGGGAATGTTGGCAACATTCCGAGCAAATTCAATCACTGCCATTTGCATGCCCAAACAAATCCCAAAATAGGGAATTTGGTTTTCTCTGGCATAGCGAATGGCAGCGATTTTTCCGACCATGCCCCGGACACCAAATCCTCCTGGTACCAAAATACCATCAACCCCTTTCAGCAAGGCTTCGGGATCATTTTCATTCAAAGTTTCGGCATCGACCCAACGCAAAGAGACCCGGCTGTCGTTGGCGATGCCACCATGATACAACGCTTCGACCAACGATTTATAGGCATCTTTCAGCCCGACATATTTGCCAACAATACCAATGGTCACCTTATTGGCGGGCTTTTCCACCTTTTGAACGACTTCAATCCAGTCGTCCATGTGTAGTTCCATGGAAGGAAGATTTAAAAAGGTCAATACCTTGCGAGCCAATCCTTCTAGGTAAAGGGCGAAGGGCACCCGATAAATGGTCTCTTGATCGACGCAAGAGATCACGGCATCTGGATCTACATTGCAAAAAAGAGCGATTTTTTTCTTTTCACTGTCAGGAATTTCCCGGTCGGCACGGCAAATTAAAATATCGGGCTGAATGCCAATGGCACGCAGTTCTTTGACTGAATGTTGGGTGGGTTTGGTTTTTAACTCGCCACTGGTGGGAATATAGGGCAATAGTGTTAAATGGATAAACAAAGTATTGTCGCGGCCAAGATCAATACGTAACTGGCGAATGGCCTCTAGGAAGGGCAACGATTCGATGTCACCCACCGTGCCGCCGATTTCAATCAGGGCGATATGGACATTGGCCCCAACGCTTTGAATGGCCTCTTTGATGGCATCGGTAATGTGGGGGATGACTTGTACTGTTGAGCCAAGATAATCCCCGCGTCTCTCTTTTTGAATTACCGATTGATAAATGCGTCCAGTGGTAAAATTATTGGCTCGATCCATAGGGGTGTTGAGAAACCGCTCATAATGGCCCAAATCCAAATCGGTCTCCGCCCCATCATCGGTGACAAAGACTTCACCGTGCTGAAATGGACTCATAGTGCCGGGATCGACGTTGATATAAGGATCCAGTTTTTGAATGGTCACCTTGTAACCACACGCCTGTAGCAGACACCCCAAAGAGGCCGCTGCCAACCCTTTTCCCAGTGAAGAGACCACTCCCCCAGTGACAAAGACATATTTAGCCATAAGACGTAAAAGCCCCTCCGTGGCTTTTTATTTTTTTGAAACGTCAACATCGGGACCATTCCCATCCCTGTACTATACCAGACTGCAAAAGCTGGGTACAGACGAAGAAAAAAAATTCATTGAGTGGCCGTTATTGCGAAAAACGCAATAACCGAAATCAACCCCCTGGGGGATTGGGAGACGGTTCTGAGCCCCCCAAAATCTTGATTTTTATTTTTCCGATACATCCAAAAATCAAAGAGGGAATGGCTGAATATTTACCACGCATCCAATATAACTAATTGTTTCTTTGTTACTTGTCAATATAAAACAATGAATGTTTTTTCTTCTTGCAAGGTTATAATTTTCATGGTAATATAAAAAAAATAATAAATATTGACACTCTAATATTTTGTTAAATAAAATTTATTACTTTTACATTGTGATATATTTAAAAATCTAATCACATTAAAAACAATGCTATATATTTATTATATTATTCAAAAAACTACAGGCTAAAAAAAATGGCAAATATAAAAATATCTGGATATGGTGCTGTTACGCCTCTAGGGGCCAACTCCAAAATATCTTTTAAAAATTTACTCATGGGTAAAGATGCGTTTAAACAATCAACGTTTCTTGATTTATCTGATGATTTTTTCTACCAAAAAAAAATCGCCGAAATTTCAGAACATATATTAGATCATCGGTTTGGAGACCATAATTGCTTTGCTACGGTACTTACAATGTTAGCCTTAAATGAAGCTTATGAGATGGCTGGTTCCCCTAATCTCAGTGGGAGTAGAGTAGGCATCGCCATTAGTACATTGGAATCACAAGCTCTCGAAAATATCGTCAAAGCAATGGAAATAAAAGATGATCAGCAACTTAATCGCAGCCTACATTATGCCGATTCTCAATACTGTGTAACAACCATTCGTCGTCATACAGGAGCTCAAGGCCCATCCATTGTTTTGAGCAATGCGTGCGCATCTGGAAACCATGCCATTGCCGCTGGTTATGACATGATTGAAACTGGCGAGGTTGACATCGCTATTGTTGGAGGGGGATGCAAAATTTTTCAAAGTGCCGTCGTGGGATTTCATCAATTCACAGGCGTCTCTGGAGATACCTGCAGACCTTTTGATCGCAATCGATCCGGCACTATGTTGGGAGATGGGGCGGGGATATTGATTATCGAAAGTGCTGACCATGCCAAGAAAAGAGGGCATTGCCCTCGGATAGAGCTCCTCGGTTATGGGGTTAGTTGTGACAGTTATGACATGATGGCACCCCATCCTGAAGGGCTTGGAATGGAGTTGGCCATGCGGAGATCGCTGACAATGGCCAACATATCTTCAAACCAAATTCAATATATCAATGCCCATGGAACTGGAACAACTGTTAACGACAAACTTGAATCTATAAGTATCCACAGAGTCTTTGGAGAACAATATTTATCATTACCAATAAGCAGCACCAAATCCATGATCGGACACGCTCTGTATGCTGCTTCTGCCCTAGAAGCGGTCTGGTGTTGTCGCGTTTTAGACGAAAATATGATTCCACCTACGGCAAATTTTCAAACAAAAGATGATGAATGCCCTATTGATTGTGTCCCAAACCAAGCCAGACATACAACTGTAGATTGTTGTATGAATAATTCTTTTGGATTTGGTGGAACGAATGCCACCGTTATTTTTAGGAAGTGCCATGCGAGATAATCTCTACATCACCAAATATGCTTTAGTGGGACCTCAAGGAATTTGGCCTGATTTATCTTGTGAAGCATCAAAAAAATACACCATAACCGAAGCAGATAAACGATCTGTTGATTATGATCTAAGTAATTTTATTGGCAGCAAAGGGCTTAGATTTCATGATAAATCTTCAAAATTAGCCATGACCGCTGTGCGTATTTTGCTTGATAACCTGGACAATATAGACCGTTACACAATGGAAGATTTGAGCGTTGTCGTGGGATCAGATGGTGCCTTGACACTCCAATATCAAGTTGTTGCCGAGGCCTTAAACAATCCCAGGATGATGAATCCAAGATTATACCCCAACCGTGGATGCAATGTCATAGCAGGTCAAATAAGTTTAATGTTTGGTCTGCATGGTGAAAGTACAGTGGTTAGTTCCGGTTATAACAGTGGCGTTGATTCGCTCATTTATGCTTCACGTAAATGTTTGATAAATAATACATTATCATATGTTGTGGCGGGTGGTGAATCCATCGGCAAGGCGCGTCATCTCCGAACATCCCTTCGATCTTCCAAAGATGGCGATGAGGTCAAAGAAATTGAAGCAGGCTTTGCCTGTCTTGTGGAAAACCAATCCATCGGCAATCGTACCCACAATCCAAAGGAGTGGAACATTACGGCATTCCTTCAACGATCCATCCCAGGAAAGCACATAGAAACGGCAATTTCTGATTTTGCAGTCGATAACGGATTTTCTATGGAAGAAATTCATCGTTGTATTTATGCGGTGGAAGGGTGTGGTTGGATACGCAATGGATCCGATATCAAGCCGATTCCATATGACATTTATGGAGGAACCATCCTGACCGCTTTTTTTGAAAGCGTGTCAAAACCTTCCTCGAACGGGCAAACCATGCGTTGCATATTGGCCAACCTGGATAGACATGGCATGTTTAGTACGGTGTTACTCATTAATCATCAAAATTGATGAACATCGTATAAGATGTATTTCCCTGTATTTAAATGATATGGAACAGAGAATGGACAATAACATTTATCTTAAAAGATGGAAAGAGATCATTGGCGAACGATCTTTTCTGGAAAGCACAACGACTCATTATACTTATGGAGAGTCTGCTGTGTTTATTCAACGTGCCACTTTTTTATTCCATAAATGCCTCCCGCAACATCAAGAAGTTGTGCCAATAATTATGGGTAATACGCCTGAATTTGTCCTTACGGTTTTATCCTTGATGGCCTGTGGAAAAATTCCATACCCATTAGAAACCAATAACAAGTTAGCGGAATATCATGCCAAATTATCAGAATTATGCGTAGATATTATTATTTGTGACAAAGTAGGATCCCCTATTGCCGAACAGTTGGGGATATCTATACTGTTCTTGGATGAAATCATGAACAGTTTTATTTCTTCATCAAGCGATGGAAACGATCTACCTCTGGATGAGATTTCCTCTCATGCCAAATTAATTTGCGCCACATCTGGTAGTACGGAACGCCCAAAAAAAGTGGTACTTAGCTTGGGTCGTTTATTGCAGAATGCCCGCGCTCATGCCGATTCTATCGGTATTACAGATGAGGCGCGCATTTTAAGCTGTTTGCCATTTTATCATGGATTTACGCTGCTAACTCATATTTTTACTGTGATATCAAGAGAATGTACATTTATTGCCGGTCATGACACATCTCCTAAGGGGATAAGCCGTTTAATAAAAAATTTTAATGTTTCATATACTTCTTTTGTTCCAGCACTTTTGGACACCATTGTACATAATTTTGAATATAAATTATTTGATTCTCCCAGCTTAAAATACGTTTCTATTGGATCTGCTCCTGTATCCCAAAATCAGATACAGACCTATCAAGCATATTTTGTACATCAAAAATTATTTATTACTTATGGACAAACCGAAGCTGGACCAAGAATTTCTACTTTAGATGTGAACAGTACCACCAAAGAATATTGGACGACTGTCGGCACACCTTTGGTCGGTGGAAAGGTTCGCATCAGTTCTCCCAATCAACAAGGCGTTGGGGAACTCCAAGTACAGGCAAAATGGCAATCTCTTGGTTACTATAATCAAGAAGAATTATCTAGTGAATTGTGGACCGATGACGGTTGGTTAAAAACGGGCGACTTAGCTGAACTGACTGAAGATGGTTTTATACGCCTGAAAGGTCGTTCTAAACAGATCATCATCTCTGGTGGTGTCAATATCAGCCCAGCAGAGATTGAATCTTTGCTGAACTCAATGCCATTTGTTCATGCGTCGGTTGTCATTCCTGTACCAGATCGAAAACGTGGAGAGGTTCCGCATGCCTTTATTGTGTCTAGAGACAAAACTGTTACAGAAAAAGAAGTAATAAAAATTCTTAAAAAGGATCTTTCAATTCAAAAACTGCCACGAAGAATACATTTTATTAACGAGATAATCACCACCTGCATTGGCAAACCGGATCGTAAGGCTATGATTGAGATGTTTTTAAAAAAAAATGAGAATCTAGAACATGATACCATTCGAGCAAAAGATTAAAAGCAAAACCCTGGGGGATGAATCCCCCAGACCCCCTCTTTTTTTTAATGATCAAAAGAAAAGGGTGGGGAGGATTGGGGGGCCAAGGTCTTACTTTTTGTTTTTCCGATACAGTAAAAAAAAGGGGTCTGGGGGATTGCCCCCAGGGTTTTGTTTTTGAATTTGTTTTTGACTTTGTTTTTGCTTTTGAATTCGGTTTTGCTTTCTTCAAATAGCAGGGGGGTTGGGGGATGCAATCCCCCAAGGTCTTGTTTTTGATTTTTTTATCTGGACGGTTACAACGTATTTATATTCAATATGAAGGAAATATCCATGTATCTTAAAATAACACCTAATGCGAAACCGACTGGTAAATTAAATGTTCCGTCTTCTAAGCCAGAAACGCAACGTGCCATATTTATTGCGTCATTAGCTCATGGGGTTTCATTGGTAAAAAATGATTTGCGTTGTGTGGAATCAGAAACCATGAAAGTCGCATGTCGTCATCTAGGGGCCAAAATCATTGAACATCCAAATCATCTTGAAATACATGGTATTGGCCATCGATTTAATCTTCAGTCACAAATCATTCATGCCAAAGGGTCTGGTCTAGTTTTTCGTATATTTACGGCTCTGGCCTCTTTTATCAACGGTCCCGTTATTATAACTGGCGACGCTACATTGCGCAACCGAGTTATGTCCCCATTATTTGACGGGTTACGTATGCTTGGGGCCTCTGTTGAATGCATTGCTGATGAGAACAAAGCTCCCGTGGTCAATTGGGGAAATACATTGACAGGTAGTTCATGTACTTTTCCTGGAAATATTAGTTCTCAATTTATAACCGCCATTCTTTTAATTGCCCCACTGGCGCGTAACCCTATAGAAATTCGGGTTGACGGCACAGTTTACTCTCAGTCATATATCCGTCAAACCCTTGAAGCCATGCGGCACGCTGGAATATCTGTAGAATATACACAAGACCTTACTAGATTTTACGTACAACCTAGTGAATACCAGCCTGTTGATTCTTTCATCAATGGTGATTACACCTCTGCTTCTTACCTTCTCGCATGGGCTATGTTAAACAAG
This sequence comes from Magnetococcus sp. DMHC-6, assembly GCA_039908535.1. GTDB lineage: Bacteria > Pseudomonadota > Magnetococcia > Magnetococcales > JADFZT01 > JAMOAW01. The sequence continues at coordinate 19,260 of JAMOAW010000042.1, forward strand.
GGAACAACAATCCTGACCAATATGAGCGAAAATAGTCTCCAAGGTGAACGTGCGATTGTTTCTATAATACGTGCATTGGGTATTGATATTCAATTCGATGAAAATAAGCGTGAAATCATCGTGAATAACCCACATGATTCCATTTTTGCAGACATTGAGTTCGATGCAAAAGATTCCCCTAATATTGTTCCAACACTTGCGGCCATTGGTTCATTTGTTCAAGGACGATTTCGTGTTGTCGGCGGTTCTATTACCCGTTTTCATAAAGCTCCTAGAATTGATGCCATGATTACCGAACTGACCAAACTTGGAGTCGATATCACTCCAATTTTTCACGAAAATGTTTGCGATGGTTTTGAAATACATGGGGCACCAAGTTACGAAGGTGGGAAACACTTGTCCAGCTGGGGGGACCACCGGATTTTTATGTCTCTATATGTGGTCAGTCTCAAATGCCAAAAGTCTAATTTTGTGGATGGTTATCTTGACGTTGATTGTTCATTTCCAACGTTTTTCCAAGAGTTTGAGAAAGATAATTTGGAAAATTACCAAATGGCAAGTGCTTAACCACTTCTGCTACTTGTTTAAATGTAGTTTTTACCTTGGAAGCCTTGGACTTTTACGAAAAAAGTCAAAAGCAATGCCCTGGGAGTTAAATCCACCACCCCCCTTTTTTTAAAAAAAGAATTGAAAAAAAGGGAGGGTGAAAAATTTGTGGGCGGTTCTCCGCCCACCACCCAATATCTTGATTTTTATTTTTCCGATACATCCAGATTCACGGAGGGTAACCGTTCACCGAAGTAAAATTTTACGTTAATTGAAACTCAATGATTTATTTCTTTAGCGTAACCGTTGATATATTAATAAAAAAAAGGGGTCTGGGGGATTGCCCCCAGGGTTTTGTTTTTGACTTTGACTTTGCTTTTGACTTTGCTTTTGACTTTGCTTTTGACTTTGCTTTTGACTTTGCTTTTGACTTTGCTTTTGACTTTACTTTTGACTTTGCTTTTGACTTTGCTTTTGACTTTGCTTTTGACTTTGCTTTTGAATTCGGTTTTGCTTTCTTCAAATAGCAGGGGGGTTGGGGGATGCAATCCCCCAAGGTCTTGTTT
>JAMOAW010000043.1:0-55316 GCA_039908535.1 Magnetococcus sp. DMHC-6
AGCGAACTATATAGACAAAAAATTTAGGCTTCTCAATACTGTCAGAAAAGGTGGTAGAAAAAATATGCTCAAAAAACGGAAAATGAACACAAAAAAGAAACAAACCATAAAATTTTCCGTTTAAAATGCATTTTTTGACTCTAAAACGCCTATGGGGTCTATTTTTGTCTTTTTAACTGAGCGGCTTAATTTTGCAATTTCCTCAATAAAATCAAAAAAAAACAGACGACCACGGTTAAGTGTGGTGGTAGCAACGCAATCGTCCCGTATAAAAATCAACGATCAGTTGGCGGGTCTCTTGCGCCGTCGCAGAACGATTGACCATCCAGCGAAACTGACTGGCCTGCGGCAGACCCAGTCCATATTTGGAAAGATGTGGGCGCGCCAATTGATTGCCCAGACGCTCACCATGAAAGCATACGATGCGGTCAAAATGTTCCAACACACTCTGCATACGTACTTCTAACGAAGGCTCTAAAAGTTCCTCACCTGTTTCCAAATAGTGGGCAATCTGTTGAAACAGCCAGGGTTTACCCAACGCCCCCCGACCGATCATCAAACCATGCACACCGCTTTCATCCAAAAAACGTTTGGCATCCTGTGGAGTACGCACATCCCCATTGCCAAGCACCGGAATGGTCACCGCTTGACGAATTTGACCAATCGCCTGCCAGTTGGCCTGCCCTGTATAAAGACGGCTGCGGGTGCGCCCATGGACGGCGATCAACCGAATACCCAAAGATTGCGCCAATTGGGCAATGGCGATGCCATTTAACTCATGATCATCCCATCCCAGACGCATTTTCAAAGTGACAGGGACATCGACCGCCCCTACCACGGCGGCTATGACCGCCCCCGCCTGTTTTGCATCCCGCATAAGGGCCGCCCCTGCGCCTGTTTGAACTATTTTACGCACCGGGCAACCCATGTTAATATCAACCATCTGTGCCCCCTCAATCACGACACGGCGTGCGGCCTCGGCCATGGCGTGGGGGTCGCTCCCAACGATTTGCACGGATAGAGGCTCTTCAACCCACTCGGATCGGGATATCTTGCGATATTGCCCGCTACCGCGTACCAAAGCCTGGGCAGCCACCATTTCCGAAACCGCCAAATCTGCACCCCAACTTTTGGCCATCAGACGAAAGGGGGCATCGGTCAATCCGGCCATCGGTGCCAATACCAGCAAAGGTTTAAAGAGCCCCTTTTTATTAAAAAGGAGATCGAGTGGATCCATCGTTTGCATTAATGGGTTTTCTCCTGCATAACTATGTAGCCAATCGTTGCCAACTTTATTAAAACAAGGAACGCATGAACACAACCTTTTCCTATCACCGTGCCTCTCCCCCACCGTTCAACCCAACCGCCGAATTTATGGCGGGTGCCGTGAGTTTAAAATCATTTCCCCCAGAGAGTCTGCCGGAAATCGCCTTTGCCGGACGTTCCAATGTGGGTAAATCTTCGTTATTAAATCGGGTGTTGAATAAAAAAAAATTGGTCCGTGTCAGTCGAACCCCAGGATGTACCAAGCAGGTTAATTTTTTTCTCATCCAGAAACAATGGCTTTTTGTCGATTTACCCGGATATGGTTATGCCCAGGTCAATCGTGACCAACGTTCAGCCTGGGATCACGTGATGGCCGAATATCTCTCCTCAAGACGCAATTTACGTGCCGTACTGGTTTTATTCGATGGTCGACGTGGCGTTATGGATACGGATCGGCAGATGATCGATTTTTTAGCCGAAAGAGGGCTGCCCTTTCTGCCCATCGCCACCAAAATAGACAAGATGAATGCCTCTGAGAGAGATAAATCTTTAAAAGAAATGACACAACAATTCGTAACCGTCGGAAAATTCGTCCTGCTCCCCATTGTCGCCACCTCCGCCCACAATGGCGATGGGATGGAGGAGCTCTGGCGACGATTACGCTTATTATTAGATCCCGAAGAAGCGTTCGTCCCGCCCCAAAACCTCATCTGAGCCATCTGGAACAGGATGCCCTTCGAGCAAAAAATCAAAGGCAAAACCTTGGGGGATGAATCCCCCAAACCCCCTCTTTTTTTTAAGAATTGCAAAAAAAAGGTGGGGGGGATTGGGGGGCGGTTCTGGCCCCCCAAGGTCTTAAAAATGACAGGGTCTAACAGTTAGTAGGCTTTCATCCAAGTCTCTTCTTTTAAAATAAAATCCCCAGCTTGCTCTCGCGAGACAATCCAACGTTTATAGGCTTCGTTGGATTGTGTAGACGATTTATAAATTCGAAAAAAAATAATCTCAAATTGTTCATTGTCCAATTGATGCACAAGAACATTTTTGGTCGTCACTTGAATGGGGTCAGAAATGTTGAGATTGGCCCGACGGGTGTTACGCCATTGAGAGAGGGATTGGTTTGTCTCTGGGGTAAATGTTTTGCCATACATGGCTAAATTATGAACCACATCTTTATTTAACCACGTTTTGGCCCATTGTTCCACCAAACGTTCTGCCCAGAGTTGGTCGCTCGCGGACAAAGTCAAAGGCGGCGGTGTGATGGGAAGATGGGGTTCCTCTATGTTATCCCAGGCAATCGCTTTATTATTATGAAGCGACAGCTCTTCTCTGCTGATAAAACAGCTCTCTTGTGTCACAGGGGGTTGCGGTTGAAGTAACTGGCCGGGCAAGGTCGTGCGAGAGGATAAACCGGGTTTAAAAGTAAGCAAATGGCGACTTTCCATAGGCGAGTTGCCATATTGATAGTCTAAACGCACATAATAGCGGATTTCTGGAACATACCACCAACGTTCAATGGATTGCCAATCCGAGCGGGTGCTGCGAGCGGTAAAAAGAATCACCCAACTGTTAAATTTACCTGCTGGTACCGTGATCTCTTCTTGCCCCTCTACCAACCAAGTTAATTTATGCTCCCGCTCTTGGCCATCTAATTGGTAACGTTTCGTAAAGGTCTCGGATTTGCCAACGGTTAAAGGAAAAAATATCGATGGGTCTGGAGAAATGGAGACCAATGTGCGTACTTTGTTCTCCTCCTGGGAGGCAACTGTGAGAAACCCACGTCGCTTTATCCAGCGATTTTCTTCATCTTGACGCACAAACAGGGTCGTTTCGTCGTCAACTTCCGTCACCACAAGGGCATAACCATCGTCATACATCCAGGAGTCGCCAATCTTCCAAAGCGGTTGATCCAGTTGAGAGGACGAATCGGATGCCATTCCAGCAGAGGGCTCTATCCCTTGAGGAGAGAAGAGAGGCGTACAGCCGATGGAGATCCATAGAAATAATATAAACCATAGAGGAAGTCGCGTTGGCATGTGTGGTAATAAAAAAAAGTTCATCATGGGATCGAGAGCCATTCTCGGGTTATTTTGTTGGTACTTAATTGTTTTTTATATACAAAAATCATAATTGGCCATGTCCCAGAAGTCAATTTTTGGGTCGCGGTCGTGGCACGGAGAATCAGGTTGTCCTGAGATAAGTAGAGATCATAGGTAAACTCTTGGGTTGCGGGTCTCTTTTCGCCTAATATTTTTTCAAGCGGTCCTGGAATCTCCCCCTTCGCAAAAGGGAGATATGCTTTATGAATTTGAAAATAGGACTCTTCCTGGCGAACAATTTGTTCGATCAACTGTTCGGCATGTTCACGGCTTTGCTTGAAAAAAATAAAATGGTTTAACACCGGAACCAAAATAGCGGACATCATTACAAAGGCACCTGCCACCCATAAAAAGGGAGCCAACAATCGAAACATTCCCCCCTTACTCCTCTTCTGCTACAGCATGTTTGAGTTGAATAAGTTCACTCTTATGCTGGGTTTGGTGACGAGATTTGGCCAACTCTTTTTTTTGTTGCTCCAGATACCGGGGGGTGTTTTGCTCCTGAACCCGCAGTATATCGTCATTTTTATAAATTCTTGGTGTGATCAAAAATATGGTTTCTGCTTTTCGATCCTCAGAAAGACGATAACGAAATAACGATCCAAACAGAGGCAACGACATCAATCCTGGCACGCCACTCTCTACCTCTTCGCGTCGCGTATTAAAAAGTCCGCCAGTGACAAAAGTGGAACCTTCGGGCAGAATGACATTGGTCTGCATTTCCTGTTCATCGGTATTGACGCTGTTGCCAGTCTGTGCGGTAATCGAGGAGTTTTTAATATTGACTTTTAGACGCAACAATAACCGGTCTTGAGATTTTTTTGGTTCAATCACCGTCGGGGTGATGTCCAGGGTGATACCAGCGTTGACCGTTTTGATATCGGTTTGACTGCCATCTCCAGTGGTGACCACAAAGCTGATGTTTTTGGCGTTGGTAATCTTGGCCGCCTGATTGTTAAGGGTGATAATACGTGGTGAGGCCACAGTTTGGAGTCTATTGTCCGAAGAGAGCATTTCCAAATTGGCATCCAATACCTCGCGGGTGCCATTATAAATAAATCCGATGGTGGTGTTGGAAGCTTCGCTATTTGGTCTGGAGCCTAACACATATGAGCCAGATTGTTTGGTCGGTGCGATGATATCGGTGGCGGTATTGTTGAGGGTATCGTACTCCTGAAGCGTTTGCCCAGCCGCATTCCCCATATTACCACGGATTCCCCATTGCACCCCCAGTTTGCGCAAAACATTGGCTTCTCCATCAATAATCAAAACCTCTATTTCAACCAGAGGAACTGGTTGATCCAGGGTGATAAGAATCTCCTCCAGGCGGCGAATTTGTTGTGGGGTGCCCTGGAGAATGATCGAATTGGTCCGTTGATCACTCGAAATCAACGGTGGGGGCGGTGCCATATTGCGATGTGCAACAAAGTCTGCGTCATTGGGTTTGCTCATGGGTTTATCTGAAGAGGCCATAAAGGCTCGCAAAGAGTCGAGAATACCTGGAAGGGTGACACTCTCGCCCTGAAAAGAGATATTTTGTTTGCCAACCGTAGCAAATCGCAGGGGAATGACCTTTATATCAATTGAATCATTCCCTTGCTCTTGTTCCAATCGAGACATTTTGCGATGGTTTTCTTTTTCTTCCAACTCTTGTTGACGTTGAGTTTTGATGGCTTCATCCACTTTTTCCAATATTTTTATCAGGCTGGAGACCTTTTTTTGGGCTCCTTTAAGAAAAATGGCATTGGACTTGACGTCTGGAGAAAATTCTATTCCAGTGATATCATATTGAAATTGCTCCAAAGTAGGGAGAATTTCTGTTAAGGTACTATATTTGGCCACAAAAACATCTTCGGCGATCTCTTTTGGATCTTGAGAAAAAATGGTCACGACATTGGCTTCCGGCGCATAGGCATAGCCCAGTGCACTTTCTGCGACAATTTTGGTAAAAAGAGCTTTTAAAGGAATATCGTGCAATTCCAGGGTTACTTCACCGTGCACATCCGGTTTAAAAACCACCTCCTGGCCGTTACGTTGCAAAATCTCCGTCAGAATAACTCGAACATCCTCTTCAAAAACGGATTTGGTAAACGTCTCATTTTTCCAAGGAATTTGGTTTTCCGCATTCCCATTGGAGATCCATCCAACCAATAACAAAAACAAAAACAAAAAAAAAGATGTGACATCGTTAAAAATAGGGACGTTTCTTATCCGAAAGGAGATCATCATTGCAAATTATTCCGATTATTTGTTTATTTATCTTTTATCTTATAATTATTATAAATTTTAAAAATTCTTTTTTAATAAACACCTTGATTCTCTAAAAAAATATCAGTAGCATCTTTTATTTAGAAAATTTGATAATAAAAAATCAAATGATTTTCAATATCTCTTTTAAGTGTGCCATGATTATCAAAATGAAAGCAAGCAATCTCTTTCTATTACCAAAAAAAGGTTTCACCTTGTTAGAACTTATGGTTGTGTTAGTCATCATTGGAGGAGTGACCGCGATTTCTTTACCTTCATTTCACCTTTATATTCTTAAAAGCAATCTGGAAATGGCCAAACCTTATTTGATGTCCATCGCAGCCAAAGAGAGAATTTATTACAATCGTTTTGGAAATTATTATGCCAGCCTCAATGAACAAGAGTTAGAGGATAACTTAGGAGTCGACCTCAAAGACGCTAATGATTTTTGTTTTGTTGTCCGATCGGGAGATAATACCTATATCAGCTCTTCTGGCAATAGCGGGGGCGATGACAATGGGGATGCTGAATTTGAGGTATGGGCGGTATTACGTTCGGCTGAGGTGGGAGTGACTTCGGTTGCTGTTTTTGGCTTGTCTGTTCTTTGTCAAACCGCAACAGATAAACGTGAGGCCAGCGGTTGGGTGAGCGACTCCCTAACAGAGGTGGGAAGCGCAGGTCGAGTGGTGGTGTTGCGTTATCCCATGCCACATTTTAACCAAATATTGGATACAACGACCCGCAATGGACGCAGTGATCTCTATCTGGATTGGTCAGAAAGCGGCATCAGCATGACCGATGCCTTGTTGTGAGCAATAAATTAAAATTATCCTTTTTTGAATTATTTATAAATCAAAAAGGATTTACCTTGCTTGAACTGATCATCGCCAGTTCCATGACCGTTGCAGTCGTTTTGGTCATTATGGCCATTTGGTACTTTGCCGAACGGGAGATGGAATCTCTATTAACCCATGTTCGCTTAAACCATGAAATGCGGATGGTCGTAAAATTGCTTCGAGAAGGGGGCGCACAAACAGGGGGAACTGCCTGGATGGGGGGGATCCAAAACACCGATAGCAACACATTTATCCCACGGACGACATCCACCACCTTGACGACATCAACCACCTTGGCCACCACTCCGGTTTTAACCTTGGGGAGCAACTCAATGCTGGTTTGGGACCATCGTTTGATCTTGGAAAAAGGGGGGGATGATCCCGTTACTTTACCAACTCAGTCCACGAGTCGTCTCTATGCCGTTGTCTCTTGTCGTGCGACAGGGGTGCCTCATCCCGACTGCATAGGGGAAAACACCTCCCTCACAGTGAACGGTTTGGTGGCCTCGGTGCTGGTCGATCCCGTAACCCGCAGCGCCTCTGGACAGACCGTGGAGGTGGAGGTCATGCTGTCCGATCCGACCCGAAGCCATGATACCAATCTTGCGCCTGACCGTTTTACCGAAATCTTTCGCACCACGATTGCCCTGGATTGAATAATTAAAAAAAAGAGGGGGTCTGGGGGATTCATCCCCCAGGGTTTTGACTTTGATTTTGACTTTTCTGCCCGTAGGCACCCTGTTCTTTAGCGGTCTGCTCTTAATGAATATGACAATATTTGGATATATCGAAAAAATAAAAAGCAAGACCTTGGGGGACCCAGAACCGCCTCCCAATTCCCCCCACCCTTTTTTTTTAACTAATTCAAAAAAAAGGGCAAGAGGATATGCCCTGTTATATGTCATGGTAAGCATGGTGGTACTGATGGCCATTGGAGGGGGGTTAATCGAACATTTATTGGTGGAAGAGGCGCGCCAGGTAGAGGAAAATTTAGCCGAAAGTCGCGTCCATGCCGCCATAACCGGAATTTTACGTTATGGGGTAAATTTAACCCAACGAACAGAATTTACCAGCGACAGCGATAAAATTTTGGCCTTTTGCAACACTTTGGTCACCCTCAACGGGGTCAGCATCGATGGCGTCAGCGTGATCGGTGTGGAGGCTCCTGTGCAGATCAATGCCTCGCCTTTGGCTTGGCGGGTGGCCTTGACATTCACATATCCAAGCTCAAATCAAGGGAGTGGTGTCTATCTTTTTAAAATATATGCCGACATCATCGACGTGGCGACCGATACGATTCCCGCCGGGACAAAATCCAATCACAGAGAGGTTCTTTTAGAATTTACCCTCACCACTCCCACATTGGGTTTGGAAGAAAAATTGGTTCCTGTTTTGGAAAAATTGGAAAATCACTACTCTGGCCTGTTGTTTTCTTACAACTCATTGGTAAAAAGCAAGGGGCGTATTTTTCACGCCACGTATGGACCATGAATGGCCTTTACTCCCTGACAATAAAAAACCACGGTTTTTCTTTGGTAGAGGTGATGGTCGCCATTGTTCTCACCTCACTCTTGGTACTGGGATTTTCCAGTATGTTGGCCATGCTCGACCAATATTTTTATCAATTAACCTTAAAACAAAAGGGAATTTTTCTACTGCAAGGGGAGATGGATCGATTGGTGACCCTCTATCAAAAAGAGTATCTATATTATAGAGAAGCCACCTTTGCAGATAACGGTGTTCGGTTTGGGCGTTGGCTCTACCGGACCACTCCGCAAGGGATCAAGTGTCCTTTGGAGGATGCAAACTGCTTTCTGCTCACCAAAAGTTCTGGAGAGACGATAAACAAGTCTGATTGGTCCATCGAAAAACTACTTTTTTTAGACGATGGCACCACCAATAACTCCAGCAGTGAAAAAAACCTTCTATGGCTGGATCGCGCGCGAAATGTAACAGCTCAATTGCAGTGGGAACTGGCGGATATCTCTGGCACCACTGGCAATAGCTGCTGCCAAACCCTCAAGGTAACGTTGACCTATCCGTATCGTTTTCAAGAGGGGGTTGATCCCCTGGAGCCAAGCCTGGGTACGCCAGAGAGCCTGACACAGCAGACCATCGTTTGCGGCAAAATCCCTTTCCCGGCCCCGGTGGCTAAAACGGGGGCCAACGCAACAGGATCCACAGCCAGCGGAGATGATGGGGATTTGCAAAAGGGTATCCCTTGGCCAACTCCCCGTTTTACAGAGTTTTTAGACGGTACAGTCACCGATCAGTTGACCGGGTTGATGTGGACAAAAAATGCCGATTGTTGGGGGTCTATGGATGATTTTACACCATACGACCGGACGACCATCACCACCTATTTGTCTGATTTAAATAACAATCATCAAGGTTGTACGGATTATTTGGGAAACTATTCCGATTGGCAGATCAGCAATGAAAGACAATTATTGAGCTTGGTCGATTTTAGTCGTTCGACTCCAAATTTTTTGCCAAGTGATCATCCTTTTAGCAACGTTAAAAAAAAATATCAGTCTAATACCACACTGAATGATTATTTCGGTGAAAAATATCTTCATATTAGTCTGCAACAGGCCTTGAATGTTTATACAGGCTGGGCTGAGCCTATCGCTTCAGAAAGTGGTGTCACAAATTGGCCGGTTAGAATCACGACAGATGAAGATATCTGTGCATTCCCTGCTCCTGTACCTAAAACTGGAAACGAAAAAAACCCACTCTCTATCAATGATGCACGTATCAAAGCGGGTATTGCTTGGCCAACTCCTCGTTTTCATGACAATGGGGATGAAACGGTCACCGATTATTTGACCGGACTCATGTGGACAAAAGATGCCAACCTTGGCAATGATTGTACCGGTCCGAATGTCGGAAGCGATCCAAATGGGGTAACGTTGTGGTCTAACGATACATTGGATTCTGCCATGGAACAGATCGCCCAAGCACAGGCTTCCGTCGCTCTATGCAATAGCCATGTCGTTGCAGGTTATCGGGATTGGCGTTTGCCAAATAACAAGGAATTGGAGGTCATGATCCATTTTGGCATCACCCCATTTCTCTACGACCATCCATTTCATTTACCGAATAATTTCAGTATGACCAGCGCGACCAATTTTGGTTCTTTTGATGGATACCCCTACCATTCCAGCACCACCTCCCCCAAATGGATCTATCCGAGCGGATTCAATAACAGCCAACGGATTAATTATTTTGTGCTGATTGGATTGAATAAAATAATCAATTTGGGTGGTACGGGGCAAAAAGGGTATGTTTGGGCGGTACGTGGGGGACCATAAATGTATAAAATGCTAGACCTTGGGGGATTTATCCCCCAGGATTTGGCCTTTGATTTTTTTTGCCCGCTGGGCATCCTGGGTACCACCCCACTTAACCGTGGTCGTCTATTTTTTGATTTTATTATTAAAAAAAAAGGGGTCTGGGGGATTGCCCCCAGGGTTTTGCTTTTGCTTGTGACCTCGGTTTTGCTTCCTTCAAAAAGCAGGGGGATTGGAGGAGGCCATCCCCCAAGGTCTTGACTTTGCTTTTTGTTCAGGCATGCGTTCATCCTTCACACTTAAATGTGGTGGTACCGCATCCTGTTCCATTGACTATTTTACCGACCAGAGAGGCTTGATGCCCTTGCCAGCTACTTCCTTTTCCCACTCTTTTTATCAAAATATAGAGTCCTCTTTTGCGAAAATTCGTCTGTTTTTGGTCAGACAAGAGAAAACAAAACTCAAAAAACATACAAAAAACCTAGATATTTTCATGCAAACTTTTTTTCTCCATCTCTCTTCTTTGGGATGGCGTTTTGGAATTTTAGAAAAACTGGACTTTAGAGTACCATCTCTCAAAAGCACCCCTTTTATCCGTGAGCACGCATGGACCACCTCACATTGGCCAGTTACCCCGCAGCAAGGAGTGGAACAAGGGGTACGGGAGCTGATCTTGCGGCACGGACAGGGCGTATTGGAAAATGCAGAATCTATCGTCATTCTTCTGGATTTCCCAGGAATGCGTTATTCCGATGGCAAAGATCGTCTGTTGACCAGCGATGGCGCCACAGAGTCAACCATTCGTCTATTTGGTTCAGTGCTGCTCAACGTACCAGAAGTGACTTATGGTTCTCTTCCTCTACAAGAAAAAAAAGAAAAGGAGGAGGCTCTATATGCCTTTGCCGATGCCACCCTTCTACGAGAGTTGCTTTCCCTTTTTGATAAGATTGGACTAAAAATTCACGCGGTCACCTCCTTGCCCTTGCTTCTCGTGCAACATTTTCTACAGGCAAGCTCATCGACATCTGCTTTCGTTTATGGGGGCCTCTGTTTGGGGGAGATGGAGACAACGGTGGTTTTGGTCAACACCGAATTAAACAATCATACCATTCGCTCTTTACCTGTAGGTTTGGCCACGCTGACTCAGGCCTTGGCGATGGGCAATAACCTCTCTTTGTCCGAAGCCGCGTTGGCTTTGGAAAATCAGGAAATATTAAACGGAATTTATCTAAATGGCTCAGAACATGCCCAAGCCGGTTTTCATGAACAGGCTTTGATTCCCCTCTTAGAGCAACTTTGGCAAGGTATTCAAGAAAGCATCGATTTTTTTACCATTCATCGGGCCTCAGGTCGACCAGAAACGTTGGAAGTGCTGGGTGATACCAAACGTATTGCGGGAATTGTTCCATGGTTACAACGTCATTTGAAAATATCTCTGGAAGCCAATCCAATATTGCCTTTAGAACTCTATACCAAACTGGCCCATTCCGAATATGGCAATCTACTCAAAGGAGCAGAAAACAGCCTGCTGTCGGTAGGGAGAACAAAATATTATTATTCGCGTGCCGGGTTTGTTCGCTCCAAAGCCATGTTAACTGATGAAAACAGCTCTATCATCACAGCAGATCCTCCCACCATCGTTCATAACAACACCGCTCCCCTTTTGAACACAAAATGGTCATTGAGTGCTTTATGGGCACAGATCAAACAAAAAATATCCCTGACAGTCGCTCCTGCCAAAAAAAAATCTATGTTGCGTATGGCTCCAAGTCAAATAGAAATAAGTCCCATACTGGGGATTGGGGGCGCATGTGTGGTATTGTTATTCATGTGGATAATCAACGAATATCATACCAAAGAAATGAAATATCAAACCAATATCAAGTCCTATCTCCGAGTGAGTCAGGAAAATGACCAAATCCGACATTCTCAATCGATGCGTCAGAATAAAAGTACAGACCTTGACAAACACAAGGTACTTTGGAGCGAAAAATGGCTGGCTCTCACCAAACAGATGGATCCCTCTCTTTGGCTCACTGAGCTATACTTTGATCACAGCAAGTCGCCAAAAGGAGGCGCAGGACAAATGGTGGTCATGCGCAAATTAATTCTTAAGGGCAAGGTGCTCCCTTCTACGGAAGGGCCTATGAAAAAGGTCACAGCCTTTATGGATCGGCTTTTGCAAGACAAAACCGGCTTTATGCAGGGACTGCAATCTATTCAATTTTTGGGTGCCGAAGAAGAACCAACCCCTCAAGGGATCCAGGTGCATTTTACCTTGGAAGTCTCCTACGATGAAAGCAAAGACATCCCTTTAGAAGCCAAAAAAACAGGAAGCGATGACCTCCCAACATTTGGACTCTCTGAAATGCAACACAACGTAGATCAGCATAATAAAGCCCTGGAAGAGATCGTTTCGGAAAAGAAAAGATAAGGATGCCTCCCTATGAGTTCCCGTTCGTTATTTGCCCCAATCCTTTTTTTTATCTCTGCTTTATGCTTGGCAGGGTATACTCTTTTTTATAATCCTTTAGCATCCAATCATCTGCGCCTGTTTCGTTATATCCAGATGTTGCAGAAAGAAAATCAACAATATCGCACTCAAAATAAGGACACTCTCTCCCATACACCCTCCGAGAAAGAGAACCATTATTTGCCAACTTTTCTTTTTAGAATCCATACAATTGCCGAAAAAAATGGTATCTCTTTAAAAAAATTCATTCCCGACAATAAAAATCCAAACCAATATAATTTGGAGTTCATAAGCGATTATTTGGCCTTGTTGCGTTTTACAGCAGATATGGAATCATTAGATTTAGAGTTAGAGGATATTCAGATCCATTCTTTTGAAAAAATTCAGAGCCAACCGTTGCTTATGGTGACCTTTGTCATCCGCCCCAATGGCATGGCACAACCCTTATCAGGAAAACGTCTGGAAAAATTGCAACAACGCGTTTTAGAATCAAACCATCGTAATCCGTTTCAACAAGCCATTGTGGATGACAAAAATTCCATTTCCGCTAACATCACCGACATTTCGGCCTCCTATAAGCTCAGTGGTATTGGAGTCGAAGGCGGGATTCCCTATGCGACGATTAATCACAAAAACTATCGAGAGGGAGAGAGCATCGCTGGCATGAAAATTATAAATATTCAAAAAAACAAGGTCTACCTTGAAAAAAGAAGCCATGCGGGGATAGAACAGTTTTTACTACAATTCCATACTAATAAGACATTGGTAAATAAAAAGTAACCGTTCAGATAAAAAAAATCAAAAACAAGACCTTGGGGGATTGCATCCCCCAACCCCCCTGCTATTTGAAGAAAGCAAAACCGAATTCAAAAGCAAAGTCAAAAACAAAACCATTACAATAAAAAAACTCCCTTTTAATGAGATTTCATAATCCCTCCCATCTCAAAAATCGGCAAAAAAGAGGCAATCATCATCCCAGCAACAAACAATCCCATCATCAAAGTAAGAATTGGGTTAACCAAACCAACAACAGTGCTGATTTGGTTGGCGAGGGTCTCTTCAAAAAATTCTGCAGCAGAAAGCAAAAGTTCATCTAATGTGCCAGCCTCTTCTCCAGAAGAGATCATCTGCATCACAATACCCGAAAAAACCATGTGTTTACGAAAAGCATGGGCAATACTGCTGCCGCGCTCCACATCGCGAATAATCATAACCAATAACTCTTTGATATATAAATTACCCGATGCTGACGAGGCCAACAGCAAGGCTTCTAAAAGATTAACCTCGTTTTTGATCTGTACCGACAGGGTGCGCAAAAATCGAGACAGAGCCATCATGCGCCACATGTTGCCCAACAAAGGCAAACGTAATTTATATTGGTCCCAATAATAACGCCCCTCCTGACTGGAAACCCAGACAAGCATCATCATCAACACCCCTCCTATACCCAATAAAATCCACATCCAATAGTCACGCCAATAGGAACCAATGGTCAGCAATGCCTGGGTGGGACCAGGAAGTTTGGAACCAAAAGAGGAAAAAATTGCTTCAAAACGGGGCAAAATAAAAAATACCATGACATTAAAAACTAAAAAAAAGGCCCCCATAATAAAAATTGGATAAGAAATCGCCCGTCGAACCTGCTGGCTGGTACTGTCAGACTGACGAAGATATTCGGCCACCTGAAGCATGGCATCGGCCAGACGACCCGAGGCCAATCCAGAACGAATCACACTCAAATAAACCTCGTCGAAAACCTTTGGAAAAGAGGCCAAGGCTTGAGACAAGTCGATCCCTTGTTGAACATCTTTTGAAATGACTTCAATCAATAATTTTAATTTTTTTTGTGGGGTATCCTTAGATAGATTTTCCAAAATTTCCACCAAAGGAAGTTGGCTGCGTAACATAGAGGCAAATTGTTTGGTAAAAACCATCAAGGTGGAACGTTTGACCCGCAGGCCTTTATTCATCCTTTTTCTCCCATCACACGGATCAATTCACTGAAAGTAGTTAATTCATCCAAAACCAGATGTTCCCCATGCGCCATCAAGGAGGTCATCCCATTTTCAGCGGCAATTTCACGTAGACGGTTTGAATTAAATTGTTTTTTGTCCAAAATTAATTCCCGTGCGGCTTCGTTTATTTCGAATATTTCAAAAACAGGTTGACGTCCTTTGTAGCCGGTATTGCGACAAGAGGGGCAACCGCTCCCCTGAATATAATCCAAATTGGGATCAATCTGAATCCCCAAAGCCTGCAAACGATCCTCGCCAATCCCTTCATTGACCTTCAAACTCCGCAATACCAAGGCCCCATTGATCGGAACCTTACAGTTATGACAGTTAAGACGAATCAAGCGTTGGGCAATCGAAAGAGAGATAGCACTCGCGAGTAGATAAGGCTCGACCCCAAGCTCTAACAAGCGGGTAATGACACCAATGGTATCCTTGGCGTGAATGGTGGAAAATACCAAATGGCCAGTGAGCGCGGCCTGAACCGCCATGCCCGCCGTCTCTTTGTCACGAATTTCACCGACCATGATGATATCTGGGTCTTGACGCAGGATGGTCCGCAGACCAGACGCAAAATCAAGTCCGATTTTGCTGTTCACCTGCATTTGATGAACCCCTTTTAAGCGATATTCAACTGGATCTTCAACAGTAAGAACGTTTTTACGATCTTTATCAATGGCACTCAGGCAAGAATAAAGGGTGGTGGTCTTGCCTGATCCAGTGGGTCCGCTAATTAAAATTAAGCCATTGGGAGCATTTAACTTTTCCTTCAGGAGTGTAAAATCCCGATCATTCATTTTAAGGGATTCAATCGTAGGGCGCAAAGCATGGCGGTCTAAAAGACGCAAAACAAATTTTTCACCAAAAACAGTCGGATAAGAGGAAACACGAATGTCTATCGAATGATTGCGAATCATCACCCCAATTCGGCCATCTTGAGGACGACGTTTTTCAGCAACATCCAGACGGGCCATTATCTTCAGACGGGAAACCACCTCTGGATGAAATGCCCGGGGCAGGGTCATCTCCTCATGCAAAAGACCATCCACCCGCATACGAATAAGAAGCGACTCCTCGGTCGGTTCAATGTGAATGTCAGAGGCCATTTGAAGGTGGGCCCGGTGCAATAAATAATTGACCATCTGCGGAATGTCTACCTCTCCCACCTGCTCAAGGATTTGCAGTTCTTCTTCCAAAGTAATATCAATAGAGAGACCAATCTCTTTGGTCTCTCCATCCGTGCGGTTTTTTAAATGGCGCAGCGTGGAAAAAAAAATATCTGGATAGACCAATATTGGGGTGGCTGGCTTTCCACCACACTGGACCACCCAATCGCGGGCGGTAAGGTCAAATGGATCCAATGTAGCATAGCGATTTTGCGCGCTGGAGAGAGGCTTAAGCATCACCAAACCCATCGTTTCCGCTCGATTAAACGACAGCCAATTGGTGGAGATGGCCTGGTTTGCCAAGGAGAGTTCGTCGGAAATGAGTTCCATCTCTAGGTGGTCGGCTGTCAATTGAAACATGGCATCCACAAAACGCAAAGAGCGACTGGTAGCCAAGGCGTAAAAAAAAGTGGTATGCCCTAATTGGGTTTGTTCCAATAATTTTCGAACGCTCAATAAATCCAAATATTCTCGTTCTAAAAAAAGTTGAAACAAAGGATAAGACAAAACATGTTGACCAAAATCTCCAAAAATTTCTTTTATAGACAATGGCTTATCATGATTCTTAACTTCAGGCAAAAGCGTGATACTTTCAGATGCGTGCTCTGAACACATGGTTGGCACACCAGATATAGCGGCCCGACAGGTCTCTTCCATAGAGGCCGAAGAGGGGGATTTTTCAACCAGTACGGTTGCCGCTTCATCCAGGCTTCCCAAGGAAGATGGCCAGAAGATCTCTGGAAGAGGAGGGATCTCGCCCATGTTTTCTCCAGACACATCCAAAAAAAGAATATGGGTCGCACCAACCCGTAGCCAAACATGGTAGGGTAAAGGGGTGGGCTGGAGAACCGGCTTACCTTGCAAACGGGTACCATGAATACTCCCCATATCCTCCACCATCCAAATTCCTTCGTCATGGCTCAAAAAAAGACGACAGTGACGACAAGAAGCTTGCGCATCATCCAAAAAAATATCGTTCACTTGTGGACCGCTTTGCGAGCGACGGCCAATAACAAACGTTGTCCGCCAAGATTTGGAAATCTCTTGTATCTGCCCATCCGTTTTGTGCAATAAAAAGCGCAGCGTGGTTGGTTGGGTGAACATCTTACGTATTGAAAACCAAACGGAAACCTATAGAACGATTCCTTTGCTGGATGGGGGCATGAAAACGAAAACTGCACCGACCTTGGCTTGCCAAACTATCAAAACTGCCACCACGCAAAACGCGCTCCTCACTTGGCACGCTACAACAGGGATCTTTTACCCCAGATGGCAGACGACGATAAAACTCTTCTGACCAACTATCCCGACACCATTCCCAAACGTTGCCACATAAATCAAATAAATTAAAGGAATTTTTGCCCAACAGACAACTGCCAACCGCTGTCGTGGTCTCAGCAACTCGATTAATATTGGCCCGTGTGGGGGTGGGAGGCTCTTCTCCCCAAGGATAGGAAGGAAACAACACCCCACCCTTGGCCGCATACTCCCATTGGGCTTCGCTTGGCAACCCTCCCCCAACCCACTGGGCGTATGCGAAAGCATCCGACCAGGAAACACCCACTACCGGATGATTTGGATGCGCAAAAAGTCCAGTGCGCATAAACGGAAATGGATATCCGGTCGCATCAATAAAACGCTGATACTCCTGATTGGTCACTGGATAAATACCCATGCGAAAGGGAGATAAAAACACCTGCTTAGCTGGTTTTTCATTAACATTGCCAACCCCAGCCTTAGAACCTAAATAAAAAGAACCTCCTGGAAGAAGAACGGTAGTTTGCTCCAAATTTTGTGGATCGTTTTGTTGTCTAATAGAGTCTATAGGTAACAAACGTATTTCCCGCAGGGCCATCGCCACATCTTTGGCACTCTGGGGTCGATCCTCCTGCCGATAGGCCATGAGAAATAATAGCAGATGATCTAAAGCAGGGGGTAATATTTGGCAGAAGCGGCTTGGTGGGTCAATCTCGGAAAGAGAAATACGCGGCGGGGTTTGGGTTTTTTGGACATGCTGCAAAGAGACCGCCGGAATGCGATTGGTAAAAAGTTCATAGCCAAGAATACCCATAGAAAAAAGATCGGAGCGTAAATCCACTTTATGCGGGGCTTCCCACTGTTCAGGAGACATATATCTGGCCGTCCCTATAATATGGGCGTTATGATCTTCAATCCGACCAATGATGGAGGCACCAAAATCCATAATCATGGGTTGAGAGGGGTCGCCGTTTACTAAATAGATATTGGCGGGTTTAAGATCTCGGTGGATAATGCGGGTATGGGCAACCGCTAAAGCTTCGGTTAATTTTAAAAAAAGATTCAGCCGCTTTTCCATCGTTTCCAGGAGTTGTCCCTGGTGGTTTTTCATCCATTGGCGCAATTCCATCCCAGAGATAAAGTCCATCACAGTGCCAATACCTTGTGGACCTTCGTACAAATCGTGAATAGGGCATATGTTGGGATGGCGCAAATCACGAGAGATGATCACCTCCTGACGCATGGTCTCCACCAGTTCTGGATAATCAATATATTTTTCTGCCAGTAACTTGATAGCCACAAAACGTCTTAAGGCCTGATCATAGACTTTGTGAACGGTCCCAAATCCACCGCGTCCAATTTCATGCCAATTGGTATAACGTTGGTTTGTTTGCACGATGGGGTTTTGTCCTGTCTATGAAAGATCAACCAGCATTATCAATCACACCACCCGTCGCATCACAATAGCCACCATCCACTCCAGCGACCGTGGTATCTAAATAAGTTTTATCGTAAAATTTTCCATTCCATTCTGGTTTGTTGGAGGCAACGCTGCTGAACAGTAAAATGGCATCTGGATTGCTTGGTTTCCAGGCAGAAATACAGAGATGAACTTCGCGATTGTCTGCAACTGCTACTCTGATGAGATAATTGAAAGTGGCCTCTGTTGGCAGTCCCAATTCGGGAATAAGGGTGGTGATTTGGTCGTCAGCACCCCCTAGATTTGGATAGGTCGAAAAATTGGTCATCAAATCTGCAGGGGTAATGGTGGGGTGTTGATCCACAAAAAGAGTGATCCCGCGCACAATAGCCCCGCACTGCTCCATAGCCTCAGCGATCTCACTTTTTGAAATAAAATTTCTAAACGTCGGTAGTCCGACTGAGGCCAAAATGGCGATGATAACTACCACGACCATAAGTTCCATAAGAGTAAAACCACGACAATCTTGTCCCCATTTTTTTCCGTTTGGAATCCCCTTGAAGATCATCTTTATATTCCTTTTTGATTAAATTTTAGAAGTTGTCAAAAAATATTATCTGATTTGTAAAAAAGGTTAAAGAGGATATGAGACCTATTAAGCATAAAGTCAAAAATAAAACCCTAAAGGATGGATCCCCCAGACGCTCTCTTTTTTTTAAGCATTAAAAAAAGAGAGCGTCTGAGTCCCTAACTCCCCGGCACACGAAGAACCGCGACCAGCGGTGCAGGCAAAACAGTGGTTGCCAGTCACAATTGTGCGGTGACGTAACTGTTTTTTTTCAGATAACACATGAATAAAAGGATGGCTTGCTATTCGAATCGGTAGGTCAAGGGCTAAATTAAAATCACAATCATACAACTTCCCATCCCAACCCACACTGATCTGATCACGGCACATCACCCGCGTCAAATTGTCTGAATTAAAGGAGAGTTTTAATAAGTTCCAATAAGCGGCAGCCTCCCCATTGCGACGCAAACGGCTTAAAAATCGGCCAATGGGCATGTTGGCAATCGTTAATAAATGGGTAAAATATA
This sequence comes from Magnetococcus sp. DMHC-6, assembly GCA_039908535.1. Classification (GTDB taxonomy): domain Bacteria; phylum Pseudomonadota; class Magnetococcia; order Magnetococcales; family JADFZT01; genus JAMOAW01. The sequence continues at coordinate 19,165 of JAMOAW010000043.1, forward strand.
TCCCAAAACGGTTGAACAACTCGCGCCGATAATCGGCCTCTAAAAGACGTTGATCCCCTGGTAAAAAAGGGCCCCCTGGATTGTAGACCAAATTTAAAACCAACTCTGGATCCACCCCATACCCAAGGGCATTCAACCTGCGAATGGCCTCTACAGAACGATCATAGACACCACTACCACGTTGAGAATCAACATTTTCTTTTAAATAACAGGGCATTGATCCTACAAGGGCGAGTCCGTGATCACGAAAAAAAGCGGGAAAGTCTGCCATTTCTGGCTCTAAAAGAACCGTTAAATTGCTCCGTACCTGAACCCGAACCCCCAAACCACGCAAGGCTTCTACAAACGGCTTAAAATGCGGGTTCATCTCTGGTGCGCCACCTGTCAAATCCACCTGTTGACAATCAGAGCCCGCAATAAATGCCAAAATATCGGTCATGGTGGTCCAACGCATCACCTCGCGACGCCTTGGAGAGGCAGCCAGATGACAATGGTGGCACTCTAGGTTACATAACAAACCCAAATTAACTTGTACCGTCGCCAGTGATCGCCCAGTAATTTCTGAACACCCCACAAACCGATCCAAATGTTTTATAAAATCATTCGGCAAAAGATCCCCCCTAGTCATACCAATTGGCAAGAACATAATGCCCTACGGGCAAAAAATTAAAAAAAAAGGGTGGGGGGAATTGGGGGGCGGTTCTCCGCCCCCCAAGGTCTTGATTTTTGTTTTTCCGATACATTCAAATAGGTAAAATTGAATCTTGTCTTGCGCATAATGTGCTTATCGTCGCCTTCTGGCAAAAGATTAAAAGCAAGAGCAAGACCCTGGGGGCAATCCCCCAGACCCCTTTTTTTTTATTAATATATAAACGGTTACGCCAAAACAATAAATCATTGAGTTTCAATTAACGTAAAATTTTACTTCGGTGAACGGTTACGCGGTTGATCTACATCTGTCCCCTTGAGTACGGCAATATGATAGGCCAAAAGCTGCAATGGCAAAACATACAAAATGGGCGCGACAAATGAACTACATGCCACCATGGCAATCTGATCCCTATCCACAATCGAATTCTCTTCCAGGACCGGAGTCAATACCACCAAACGCCCACCTCTGGCCCGCGCCTCTTCCATGTTGGACATCACCTTTTCAAACAAAAAATCTCGTGGAGCCAAAACAACCACTGGAAGATCCTTTTCAATCAAAGCGATAGGTCCATGTTTCATCTCACCAGCGGCATACCCTTCCGCATGAATATAGGAGATCTCTTTTAACTTTAACGCCCCTTCCAAGGCAATCGGAAAACAAGATCCCCGACCAAAAAATAAAAATCCCTTGGCATATTGCAGGCTCCGCGCCAACGTCAAAATCGCCTCATCCAAAACCAACACCTGCTCCATCAAGGCGGGCAAACTCAATAATTGACCAACATAATCCACTTCAATTTGCGGTTCCAAAAGGCTGCGAGCTTTGGCTAAAGCCAACGAAAAACAGGCCAGTGCAATCAATTGAGTGGTAAAGGCCTTGGTCGAGGCCACGCCAATTTCGGGACCAGCCTGGGTATACATCACCGCATCAGACTCCCGAGCAATGCTGGACTCTGGAACGTTAATAATTCCCAATACCTTCTGACCCGCTAACTTGGCATAACGTAAGGCCGCCAAAGTATCCGCAGTTTCGCCGCTTTGCGAAATCACAATCAACAGGCTATTTGGCAACAACGGCGGCTCTCGATAACGAAATTCCGAGGCAATATCCACACTCACGGGAATTTGAGCCAAACTTTCCAACCAATAACGCGCCACCATCCCCGCATGCCAAGAGGTACCACAAGCCACAATATAAACCGCCTGCACCTGGCTTAAAGCCAATTCCGTTACCAAAGATTCCAGGGCAACTGTTCGATTGACCGAATGCAAAATACCTTTTAAAGTCTCCCCCACCACACTCGGTTGTTCAAAAATCTCTTTGAGCATAAAATGCCGATACGGCCATTTTTCCGTCAAATCGGCCGAAACATGCGAATATTTTTCCGTTCGCTTGACCTCACGCCCCGAAAGATCGGTCAAAACCACCGAATTTTTCCGCAATACAGCCACATCATCATCATGCAGATAGATCATGCGCCGGGTATATGGAACCAAAGGCGTGGCATCCGAGGCGATAAAATTTTCTCCCTCTCCCAACCCCAATATCAACGGACTACCCCGACGAACGGCAATCAAAAGATCGTCTTCACCCCGAAATAAAATCCCCAGTGCAAACGCCCCCTTTAATTGCCCAATGGCCAGACGCACCGCCAAAATGGGATCTGCACCCAAAGTCAGTTGCTGTTCAATTAAAAAGGGGATCACTTCGGTGTCTGTTTCAGATTTAAAAACCACACCTTGTGCCATCAGTTGAGCGCGTAGCTCTTGATGATTTTCAATAATACCATTGTGGACAACGAAAACATTCAAAGAATTATGGGGATGGGCGTTTTCCTCCGTAGGCGGTCCATGCGTGGCCCAACGGGTATGACCAATACCAACATAACCAAGAACTGGGGTTTGCTGAAGACGTTCTTCTAAATAAACCAATTTACCACGGGCGCGACAGGTATTCACGTGACCTTGAAAGCCAACCGCTACACCAGCTGAATCATAGCCCCGGTACTCTAACCGCTTCAACCCCTCCAATAAAATAGGCGTGGCATTGCGTTCACCGATCACTCCAATAATTCCACACATGTTGCGTCTTTCAATGTATGATTTAAGAACATAATGCCCTGCGGGCAAAAAAAATCAAAGGCCAAACCCTGGGGGATGAATCCCCCAGACCCCCTCTTTTTTTTAAGAATTAAAAGAAAAGGGTGGGGGGATTGGGGGCGGTTCTCCGCCCCCCCAAAGGTCTTCATTTTTTCCAATACATGGACTATTGTTTGCGAGATTTCGCACGTTTGGACCAACCAGGAATCTCTTTTTGAGCAGGGCGGGAAATGACGAGCGCATCCGCACTCACTGGATGCGTAATGGTGGTTCCAGCCCCAACAATAGCCCGGTCACCAATCCGCACTGGGGCCACCAACTGAGAGTCTGAACCTATAAAAACATCTTCACCAATCTCGGTACAATGTTTGTTTACACCATCATAATTACACGTAATAACACCAGCCCCAACATTAACACCACCCCCCATTTGAGTATCCCCAATATAACTCAAATGGTTAATCTTACTGCCAGGACCTATCGTAGATTTTTTGATTTCAACAAAATTACCAACACGTGCTTCGGCCGCCAAATGCGTACCAGGACGCAACCGGGCATAGGGACCAATGATATTCGGCCCCATTGACTCCACCCCCTCCAAATGACAAAACCCTCTCACAATCGTCCCCGCTCCCAGACGACTGGCACGTATATCACAAAAGGGACCAATTCGACACTGTGCACCAATCACCGTTCCAGGACCTAATATCACCTGCGGCTCAATCACCGTATCCTCACCAATGGCCACATCAACAGCGATCCAACACGTCGCAGGATCCACAAAAGTCACCCCCTGATCCATAAAACGCGCCACTTGACGCTCCCGAAATTCCCTCTCCATCACCGCTAAATGACGACGACTGTTTATCCCCGCCAACAGAGTCGAATCCTCATGATGACGCACACCAATCGGCAATCCATCCGCCAAAGCCAAGGCGATAACATCCGGTAAATAATACTCCCCCTGGACATTTTCGTTACGAATACGCTCTAAAAGAGCACCTAAAGCCCCAATAGAAAAACAGTACGTACCACAATTAACCTCGGTAATCTTGCGCATGGCTGCATCGGCATCTTTCTCTTCGACAACCGCCCGCAAACCATTATAAGAATCACGAATCACCCGACCATACCCCGTCGGGGGATCCATTGTGGTGCTCAATAAAGTAAGAGCGCGATTTTCTCGACGATGTTCTGTGAGGAGATCATTCAAGATTTCTCCAGTAATCAATGGATGGTCCCCATTGAGAACAATCACATCGCCATCTAAATCGGCAAAGGTAGGATACGCACAACGAACAGCATGGCCTGTTCCAAGTTGCGGCGTTTGAACAACCCAATCAATATGTTGTGCATGAACGCTCGACTCAAAAGCCCCACGAACCTGATCAGCCCCATGACCGACTACAACAACCAACTTTTGTGGCACTAACTCCTGACAGGTATCCAATACATGAGCCAACAAAGGCTTTCCCGCCAGCTCATGCAACACTTTTGGCAGTTGCGAGTGCATACGGGTGCCTTGTCCAGCTGCCAAAATAACAATAGCAATTGCGCTCATGTTGGGATCCAATACCAATAAAATCTATAGGACCAATCTTAAGAGGCACTCATGTCCAACTGCACCTGCGCATATGCCACCCGATCCTTCAGGCGGGCATAGTTTGGATCCTCTTCGTTCAAAACCGCTAACTGTTTCTCAGCCTCCTGAGCCGCCAAACGAACACTACTCGCCTGGATGTCCGCCTTGGCAATGGCTTGATCAACCAATACCGTCACCCGATCTGGCAACGCCTCCGCATAACCAGATGAAACGGCATAATATGAAACTTGATCGGGTCCATCCGTAATAACCAACTTTCCAGGTCGCACCACAGATACAAATGGTATGTGACCAGCCAAGACACCAAAATCACCATCCAATCCAGGAACCACCACACTCTCAACCTGCCGCGCAATCACTAACTTTTCTGGGGTAACCAGTTCCATTTGCAGGGTCACGGACATACCATACTCCTTCTACTCCTGAGCCAATTTTCTCGCCTTGGCAATCGCATCATCAATGGTACCCACCATATAAAATGCCGCCTCTGGTAGAGCGTCGTGTTTGCCTTCAACCAACTCTTTAAAGCCACGAATGGTCTCAGCCAACGGAACATAGACACCCTTCTGACCTGTAAATGCTTCAGCAACATGAAAGGATTGCGACAAAAACCGTTGAATTTTACGCGCTCTAAAAACGGTCAGCTTGTCCTCTTCAGAGAGCTCGTCCATCCCAAGAATGGCGATAATATCTTGCAACGATTTATAGGTCTGTAAAACCCGTTGCACCTCACGGGCCACCGTATAATGCTCTTCACCCAATACCCGAGGATCCAAAATACGTGACGTAGAGTCCAAAGGATCCACCGCCGGATAAATGCCCATTTCGGCAATCTGTCTGGAAAGAACCGTCGTGGCATCCAAATGCGAAAACGCCGTGGCTGGGGCTGGGTCGGTCAAGTCGTCAGCTGGCACATAAATGGCCTGCACCGAGGTGATAGAACCATTTTTAGTAGAGGTAATCCGCTCTTGAAGATTCCCCATATCCGTCGCCAATGTCGGTTGATATCCCACCGCAGAAGGAATACGACCCAACAAAGCCGACATCTCGGAACCCGCTTGCGTAAACCGGAATATATTATCAATAAACAGCAAAACGTCTTGACCCGCCATATCACGAAAATATTCCGCAACCGTCAAGCCAGTCAAACCAACTCGAGCACGTGCGCCCGGAGGCTCGTTCATTTGTCCATAAATCAGTGCTGCCTTCGAATTTTTCCAATTTTTTGGATCAATAACTTTCGAGGCGATCATTTCGTGGTAGAGATCGTTCCCTTCACGTGTACGTTCCCCAACCCCAGCAAACACCGAAAAACCACCATGTCCTTGCGCAACATTGTTGATCAGTTCCATGATGATCACCGTTTTTCCTACCCCGGCACCACCAAACAGACCAATCTTTCCACCCTTGGAATATGGAGCCAAAAGATCGACCACCTTAATACCAGTCTCCAAAATCACCGATTCCGATGCCTGCTCCTCAAATGAGGGGGCCGAACGGTGAATGGGAAGATAATGATCGGTCACCACTGGACCCAAACCATCCACAGGATCACCTACCACATTTAATATCCGACCCAAAGTTGGATTGCCCACAGGAATCATAATGGGAGCACCGGTATCTTTCACCTCTTGACCACGGACCAGTCCATCGGTGCTATCCATGGCAATAGAACGAACGGTTCCTTCACCAAGGTGTAACGCCACCTCCAAAACCATGCGTTCTTTACCTTCACCACGGTCAATATGCAATGCATTCAAAATGGCTGGCAACTCCCCCTCAAAACGCACATCCACAACAGGGCCCACCACTTGAACAATCCGTCCCAACTTATCACTCATAGGAAAGACTCCATCTTTCAGAAGGTTTATTCATAAAAATTCTTAAAAATTCAAAAGCAAAGAAAAACGCCACTTCCTTCACAATTTCCTCATATATTCACAAGGCAAGGCGGAATCTTTCCGCACCTTGCCTTGCACCCTGTTGAGCATGTGTTGGATGGCTCAAAAACTATCCCTTTAGGGATTCAGCCCCACCAATGATTTCCATCAATTCGGTGGTAATGGCGGCTTGTCGCGAACGATTAAAGGTGGTGGTCAATTTACGTATCATCTTGCCCGCATTGCGTACCGCATTGTCCATCGCCGTCATACGCGCACCATGCTCTGAGGCATCCGATTCAACCATGGCCTGAAAAATCTGAACCGCAACATTCTTTGGCAACATTTTTTCCAAAACCTCCTCATCGGAGGGCTCAAATAAATAACTGCTTTCCGGTTCCAAATCGCTCTCTTGACTCTCTTTCGGAACCTCAACCGGTATAATCTGTCGCCACGTCAGGTTTTGGGTCATGGCCGATTGAAATTGATTGAAAACAATCAGGCAGGAGTCAAAAAGCCCTTCATGGTAATCATTCAAAATACGCGCCGCAATCTCACGTTCCGCATAGTCAAAATTTAAATTCCGTGCCACGCCTATGTGAACACGCCGGATCAGAGAACCAAATTGACGTTTAAGAACATCCTGCCCCTTGCGCCCAACAAAAAGAAGAGATACCTCCTTCCCCTGCTGTTGCAACTCTGCAATTTTGGTGCGCACTGAACGTATCACACCACTATTAAAACTACCGCAAAGACCACGATCCGCTGTAAATATAACCAATTCTACCCGCTTGACCTCTCCTCCACGGCCAGCCAACAAAGCAGGGGCTCCTTCCATGGGTACATGTGCAGCGACCGATTGGAGCAATCGACCCATACGAATACTATAGGGACGTGTCGCCAAAGCACGATCTTGGGCACGCCGCAGTTTGGCTGCGGCCACCATCTTCATCGCCTTGGTAATCTGTTGCGTATTTTTTACCGAACGAATTCGAAGCCGCAAACTTTTTAGATTGGCCATAATTTTAATCCATTTCTATTCGATTTCTTAATATGGATCCCATTATGAATTGCCAGCCGCATAACGGTCAGCAAAATCTTTTACAATTTTGGCCAAGGCCGCCTCGGTGCTATCTGAAAGTTTTTGCTCTTTGCGAATCGTCTGCATAATACCAGAATGACTCATTTTAACGTGAGTTAGCAGTTCTTTCTCAAATTTCCCAACTTGTTTAACGGGAATATTGTCTAAATATCCACGTGTCCCAGCAAATAGGCTCAACACCTGCTCTTCCATGGACATCGGTTCAAACTGAGCCTGTTTCAACAATTCCATGAGCCGTTCCCCACGATGCAATAACTTTTGCGTAGAGGGATCCAAGTCCGAACCAAACTGAGCAAATGCCGCCATCTCACGAAATTGGGCCAAATCCAAACGCAACGATCCCGCCACCTGTTTCGTCGCCTTCACCTGCGCCGATCCACCCACCCGAGAGACTGAAAGTCCAACTGAAATGGCTGGCCGCATGCCCGCATAAAACAGCTCTGACTCCAAGAAAATCTGGCCGTCCGTAATAGAAATCACGTTGGTCGGAATGTAGGCCGAAACGTCACCCCCTTGGGTTTCAATGATTGGCAATGCCGTTAATGAACCACCGCCATGTTCGTCATTCATCTTTGCCGCCCGCTCTAAAAGACGCGAATGCAAATAGAAAATATCCCCAGGATACGCCTCACGACCAGGTGGACGCCGCAAAATCAATGACATTTGCCGATAAGCAACCGCCTGCTTAGAAAGATCGTCATAGACAATCACCGCATGCATGCCGTTATCACGGAAATACTCTCCCATGGTACAACCCGAATAGGGGGCTAAAAACTGCATGGGAGCAGGATCTGAAGCCGTCGCAGCCACAACCGTCGTATAGGCCATCGCTCCATGGCTTTCTAAAACTTTCACCACCTGCGCCACCGTAGACCGCTTTTGTCCAATGGCGACATAAATACAATAAACCGGTTTGTCGGTTTCGTGGGTACGCTTTTGATTGATGATGGTATCTACCGCCACCGCTGTTTTACCGGTCTGCCGGTCACCAATGATCAACTCGCGTTGTCCACGTCCAATGGGAACCAGGGCATCCAGGGCCTTCAAACCGGTGTATAAGGGTTCGTGTACCGATTTGCGCGGAATAATCCCAGGGGCTTTTACCTCCACAAGGCTACGCTGATCGGTCTCAATGGGGCCTTTACCATCAATGGGATTGCCCAGACCATCCACAACTCGACCAAGCATGGCCTTTCCAACTGGAACATCAACAATCCGTCCAGTCCGTTTAACCGTGACCCCCTCCTTGATATTGGTATCGGAGCCAAAAATAACCACCCCGACATTATCCTCTTCAAGGTTTAGGGCCATACCTTGCGTACCATCCGCAAAGGTCAACAGTTCCCCGGCCATCACTTGATCCAGGCCATAGACACGGGCAATACCGTCGCCAACGGCGATCACCTGACCAACTTCGGCAATCTCCGCCTCTTGGCCAAACCCGATAATCTGTTGCTTGATGATTTCGCTGATTTCGGCAACGCTTATCTGCATCGGACTTCTACCCTTTCAAAAAGGCATGTAAACGGTTCAAACGGCTCTTTACGGAATAATCCATCATCTGACTACCCATCCAAATAACCATCCCACCCAATAGAGCGGGTTCTTCCTGAATGGCCAAATGAATTGTCCGACCTGTCAGTGCAGACAATGTTTCCACCAATTTATCCTTTTGCGCCTGGAGAAATGGTTTGGCTGTCTGAACATGGACGGTCATCTGACCACTGCGCGTTTCAATCTCTCGGTTGTAGGCCGATTGAATGGATTCAATTAAGGATATTCGCCGTTTGGCAACAAGTAATTTTAAAAATTTACCGGTAAGTTCTTGAACAACTGGAGGCCCCGCCTTTTCTACGAAAAGTGCAACGGCTTCCATCTGCTCCTTCTGGCTGGAGGTCGGACTTGTCAGAAGCAGACGCAAGGAAGGGGTCGATTGAAACAGTTGTAAAAAATGGCTGAGATCCTGTCCCACAACCTCTAATTTTGTTTCCTGCGCCGCCAGATCTGCCAAGGCTGCCGCATATCTTTTGGCTAGAGTGCTTTCATGCACGGTCGTTTCCTTCTACTTTAGATAAGATTTTCTAGAAATCTTCCGCAAGGCCATAACTAGGTCCATTTATCATGGACAGGTGAGGATCTTTAACATACTTAGCTTCATGGTTCAACCAAACTTCAAATTTTTTTGAATTTTTTTTTGCAACTAAATTCACCCAGGGCAGGTCGCACAAAATAAATCCTTTTAGTTAAAGCTTTTTTTAGGTAAAAATAGAAATTCGTTCTAAAAATCAAATAAAGGTCACCCAAACCATGTTACGTCTCATAGCACTCCTTTTCCTGCCCTTCCTCACCTTAGAAATTTGGCTTCTAATCCAAGTCGGAGGGATCATTGGCGGCGTACCCACTCTGTTAGAACTCATTCTTTCCGCTGTGTTTGGCTTTCATTTGATTCGTCACCAAGGGATGAAAAGTATAATAGCGACCATTAACAAATTAAACCAGGGAGAATCGGCAACTCATGAACTGGGAGAAGTAGGCCTCGTGCTGGTGGCCGGTACTCTGCTCATCCTACCGGGAATCCTAACCGATGCGTGCGGCCTGCTCCTGGCTTGGCCATGGCTGCAACGCCTCCTGGCTCCGCTTATTTTCAACAATGACACCCCTTGCTCTCCAGAGATCATCGAGGGGGTTTTTACCGTGGACCCGGCCCAAGATCAAGATCAAAATCAGAATCATCATCCGCGACTGCTCAAATAGAGATATTTCTCTTCGTTGGTTTCCTCTCCCCAAAAGTGAAAAGCTCATGATCCCATTTAAATCCATATTAAAAAAAATCTACCATCTCCTCCCCACCCCACCCTCAACCAATTTTCTATATCGCGCCATATCACCAAATCCGTATGATCTGCTCCCAGCTCATGCATTGATATTCGATATCGGTTCAAAAGACAACAAAGGTCTCTATGCCTTTGGCCCCCCACCAAAAGATGCCCATTTGATCTGTGTCGACATCGAAGAACGGTTAGGGGTAGACTTGGTCGCGGATGCGCATAATATGCCGATGGTCACCGACAACAGCGTGGATTGCGTGCTCTGTGTCAGTCTCCTGGAACATGTACGATATCCCCAAAAAGTCATGAAAGAAATATTCAGAATTCTAAAACCCGGCGGCATCCTCTATATCAACGTGCCGTTTGTCTTTCCATTCCACGCCGACCCAGATGACTTTTATAGATTTTCCTATAAAGGAATCGCTATTTTGTGCGAAGATTTCGACTGTATCGACTGCGGATTTAATCGTGGACCTGCTTCAACGATGCATCACCTTTTGGTTCACTTTATGGCATTATTATTCTGTTTTAATAATAAAACCATCTATGGTATTAATATTGATATTTTTAAATATATTTTCTTCTGGGTAAAATATCTGGATCTATTTATGGCCCGCTATGAGTTGGCCTATCTCATTCATGCTGGCTCTTATTATATTGGACGAAAACCTCATTTGCCCTGAGGAACATCATGCCCTGCGGGCAAAAAATAAAAGGCAAAACCTTGGGGGATGAATCCCCCAAACCCCCTCTTTTTTTTAAGAATTGAAAAAAAAGGGACGGTTCTGGCCCCCCAAGGTCTTGATTTTTGTTTCTCCGTTACAAAGATCACATCTTAACCCGCACCGCCAGACGCTCCACAGGAGACTCAATGCTCTCCAACAGGGTGGCAGCTGGAAAATTAAATTTTTGCGCAATCAATAACTCCGGAAAAGATTCTCGCGCCGTGTTGTAATCCATAACCGCATCGTTAAAAAACTGCCGGGCAAAGGTGATGCGGTTTTCAGTGCTAACCAATTCTTCGTGTAAACGACTCAGGGTGTGATCGGCTTGCAGTTGAGGATAGGCCTCCATAAGAGCAAACAGACCCTTAAGAGTAGAGCTCAATTGCGATTCGGCGGCACCCAAAGCTCCCATAGATTGGGAATCACCTGGATTTTGCCGGGCTTTGCTTGAGGCCGTAACCGCCCCGTTGCGGGCTTGAATAACGGCTTCCAGCGTGGCACGTTCATGAACCAAATAGCTCTTGGCCGTCTCTACAAGGTTGGGAATTAAATCATAACGACGCTTTAATTGCACATCAATTTGCGCATAACCATTACAAAATAAATTTTTTAATTTTATCAATTTATTAAAAAGAGCTATAAAATATAAAATCCCGCCAATTAAAACAACCCAAAAGACACTCCAAAAAAGAGCTGTTCCAGACATATCGAAATTCACTCGTAGGCTCCTTTGTAATGAATGTCCATGAAAAAAGACAGGATGCCCTGCGGGCAAAAAAAAAATCAAAGGCCAAACCCTGGGGGATGAATCCCCCAGACCCCCTCTTTTTTTTAAAAAATTTAAAAAAAAGGGTGGGGGGAATTGGGGGGCGGTTCTGGGCCCCCCAAGGTCTTAAAAACCCCCACCAGTCTGATGCTCCTTTACTCAACAGACTCAAACCCTGCTCTTTTCATTTACTACTGAAAAACGGCCTCATACATTCTATGACCTGATGAAAACCATGGGTCTTCCTGGTCAATGCGTGGTTTGTACTACTTCAGGTCCATTTCGGCTATTAAGGAGATACAACGCATAGCGGTTCATCGACCTGATAATCGGTAAACATCGGCTCTTTAGACACCGGTTACCTAGGGTTGCTTTTTTTCACTTCATCGTGAAAAAAAGAGAACAGAATGCCCTTCGGGCAAAAAATCAAAGGCAAAACCTTTGGGGGCGGTTCCCCGCCCCCAAAGGTCTTAATTTTTGTTTTTCCGATACATTTAAGCCATGCGGCGTAATCGAACACGCACAGACTCTTCTTGATCAATCTCTTCTAAACGCTGATCCATCTCATGAATCATCTCACTCAGCTCTGGTAAAATCACATCCTCCAAAGCCCTGGCCCGCCGCTCAGTACGCCGATATTCAAACAATAACCGGTGTAAATTTCCCGATAGTGTGGCCAACATCACACTATCTATCAACAAAGATTGAAAGGCCTGCTGACACAGGCGTGCCTCAGGAGAATCCTGCACACCCCCCTTCGGCAACGCCTCCTCCCACTCGGTCTGCGCCAAATAAACCCCAAAAAAAATTTTCTCCCGCCGTTGTAAAGGCATTTCCTCCAAAACAGCCACTGGTAAACTCTGTAACTCCCCCAACCCATGCCGAACCACCGCCCCTTTTAACGCCTCTACAGCCTCAGCATGCCGTTGCCGAAACAGCACATCCAACGCCTCATACCGCTCCAACACCCGCATCATCTCGGCGGCCAACAGCAGTCGCTTTTCATCCAAAAAACGAAACCCCTCCTGCATCACTAGGCGTTCGTCTCTGGCCTCCAATAAGGCACTACGAGTCGGGCTGATCTCCATATTTCTAAACCTTACCGTTGTACATGATGCCCTTCGGGCAAAAGAATCAAAGGCAAAACCCTGGGGGATGAATCCCCCAGACCCCCTCTTTTTTTTGAGAATTAAAAAAAAAGGGTGGGGGGGGATTGGGGGGGCGGTTCTCCGCCCCCCCAAGGTCTTGATTTTTATTTTTCCGTTACTCGCACAATATAACGTTGAATCTGCTGGTCTGACAACCGCGACAATTCACTTACCGGCAATACAGACAACAACTCCCAACCAATGGCCATACTCTGGGCCAATTGCCGAGGCCGATCCTGACGCAACAGACGCTCTTCAAACCCTTTGCCAAACGCCAAATAACACCGATCCGTCTCGGTCAAACCATCGGTCCCCACCACATTGGACAATAAACGCACCTGGCTGGTTTGAGAATAAGCGGCATAGAGTTGATTGGCCAAGGCCGGATGGTCGGCATGGGTAAACCCTTCACCAATCCCATCTTTCATTAAACGCGACAGACTGGGCAACACCTTAATGGGCGGAAAAATCCCCTGACGGTCTAAATTGCGATCCAAAACAATTTGCCCCTCGGTGATATAACCCGTCAAATCGGGAATAGGATGGCTGATGTCGTCGGCAGGCATGGTTAAAATGGGAATCTGCGTCAACGTCCCCTTGCGCCCCCGAATACTCCCCGCCCGCTCATACAAGGTAGCTAAATCCGAATACATATAACCCGGATACCCCTTGCGGCTGGGAATCTCCCCATGACTGGCCGACACCTCCCGCAACGATTCACAATAGTTGGTCAGGTCAGTAAGAATCACCAACACATGCCGCCCCTCTACAAAAGCCAAATATTCCGCTGCCGTCAGGGCAAACCGGGGCGCCAACAGTCGCTGGGTGCTGGAGTCCGAGGCCAAATTTAAAAATAATACCGTATGACCCAAGGCCCCGCTCTTCTCCATGGCATTGCGAAAGGTATCGGCGGTATCTTGTGGGACACCAATCCCCGCAAAAACGATGGCAAACCCCTCTTCCTGTGCCAAACTTCCCTCTTTTACGGGCAATCGAGCATGTTGGGCGATTTCCAAGGCCAGACGGTTATGCGGCAAACCACCCCCTGAAAAAACCGGCAATTTCTGACCCCGCACCAAGCTGTCCAAAAGATCAATCCCCGAAATACCGGTTTCAATAAAGTCCGAAGGTTTATTCCGGTGCATAGGATTAAGCGTCGAGCCATCAATGGGGAGATGACGGGTCGCGGCAATCGGCGGTCCCCCATCCAAAACCTGCCCCACCCCATTAAACACCCGCCCCAAAATATCCGGTCCCAACGCAAAAGAGATGGGGCGGCCCGAAAATCGAATCACCGTGTCATCCAAAGCCAGTCCAGAGGTGGTCTCCAAGACTTCAATGGTCATAAACTCCTCATCCAAGGCGGCAATGCGCCCCAAACGCCGCCGACCATCCCCGCCCGTCACCTCCACCGACTCGTTTAAACCCACATCCACCTGACGACGGGCAAACAGCAAAGGACCATCAATGCGGGTCACGACCCCACTGGCTTGCAGATTGGTGTTTAAATTCATGTCGTCACCTCCTCAGACCGACCAGCCAGACGACCCAGTTCGGCACAGATTTCTAGATCCAATTGGGTAAAACGATCCAACTCCCCCTCCCCGATCTCCTCCCCCATCCGGCGCACCTTGCGGGTCACAGGCAGAACCGCCAACGACTCCACGGCAACCCCATGATCCACCGCTGCCTGGGCCTGATCCATAAAATGTTCCAATATTTCCATCATGCGTCCCTGCCGTTGGGGCGAACAATAACGGTCGTTGCTCGAAAAGGCCGATTGCCGCAAAAAGGCCTCATTGACCAACCCCGCCGCAAATAAAATCATCTGCTGGGCCGGCGGCAGGGCATCTTTACCCAAAATACGCGCCATGCGCTCCAGACGGGTTTGATCTTCCAGGAGTGTCAAAAATTTACGTCGCTGTTCCGCCCAACGGGGATACCCTTGTTTGTGCCACCAATCGGCCAAATCAATGGCATCTTCTGAATAAGACCCCAAAGGATCAATCGCCGGATAAAAACGGGCCTGGGCCCGTTTGCGATCCAAAGCCCAAAAGTTGCGCACATAGCGTTTGGTATGAATGGTGACCGGCTCAGAAAAATCCGACGACGGCGGACTCACCGCCCCAATAATGGTCAACGATCCCCCCTTGCCCGACAAAGTCCGCACCCGTGCCGCCCGCTCATAAAAGGCCGCCAATCGGCTGCTTAGATAGGCCGGATACCCCCCCTCCCCTGGCAACTCGCCCAAACGACCCGATACCTCACGCAAGGCCTCGGCCCAACGGGAGGTGGAATCGGCCATCAACGCCACGTGCATCCCCTGATCCCGAAAATATTCCCCCACCGTCACCCCGGTATAAATACTCGCCTCCCGCGCCGCCACTGGCATGTTGGACGTATTGGCAATCACCACCATGCGCTCGGTCATTTTGCGCCCGGTACGGGGATCTTCCAAATGCGAAAACTCATCCAAAAGGCCCGCCATCTCATTGCCGCGCTCACCACAACCAATATAAACAATCACATCGGCACTACACCATTTGGCAATGGTCTCCAAAAGAACCGTTTTGCCCGTACCAAATCCACCGGGAACCGTGGCCTTCCCTCCCCGTGCTACTGGAAAAAAGGCATCTAAAATCCGCTGTCCAGTCAACATAGGAGGACCAATAGATAACCGCTGGGCCACCGGCCTTGGGGTACGCACTGGCCATTGGTGGCTCATGGCAATCTCATGGAGAACCCCTTGCCCATCGCGCAACGTGCAAACCGTCTCCTCCTCACCATACAACCCCTCTGGAGCAATAGCGATCACCTCTCCTGGAGAGAAGGGTGGGGTCAAGCAAGAATGGGGCTTGGCAGGAGGCAAATGGAGATGCACCTGACCAAACACCTCCCCCCCTTTAAGAATACGGCCAACCTCAACCAGAGGATAAAATCGAAAGAGCGTGTCATCCTTGGATTGAAACCCAGGATAAATAAAGTCCAACGCCTCCCCATCCAAACGGCGCAACAGACCATCATAAGTATTGCCCAACAATCCCGGTCCTAAGCGCACCGACAAAGGGGCACCCAACCCCACCACCCGATCGCCAGGCCGCAAACCCGTCGTGTCTTCGAACACCTGCACGGTAATTTCCGCCTCATTCAGGCGCACCACCTCTCCCAGTAAGCCATGCTTCCCGACTTTGACCGCTTCACTTACTTGAAAAGAACCCTCTACCCGGGCTTTAAGAACCGGACCACTGATCCATTGAATGGCCGCATCACTCACGGTTTGTTTACCTCTGCTTCCAAAAAGGCCAAAAGCATCGCGTCCACCGCCTCTGAATCGGCCAATATACCCAAAGGCGTGCCATCTACACAGGTTCCTTGAACCGAAATACGCATCCCCGCGCGCAGAGTATGATCTTGCACAAACAACGGGGTCTGTTGCGACTGGGGTTTCGACAACGCTTGCCAGACCGGTGCCCACTCAGAAGAGTCCCAACCCTCTGGATGGTCCACCTTCCACTGGCCGGCTGGCAAAAAAATCAACGCTTGCCGCGCCAAATATTCAATCCAAACTCTCCGAGTTTCGGGATTGCCCCACCGCTGCAGCAACTCTTTTTGAAGCAACTCTCGCCCCTTATGCAACAGAGCCAAGGTAGCGCGTAAACGGTGTTGCCGAAATTCAGTCGCCTGTTGGGCCGCCGCACTGCGCAAAACCTGATCCTGACGCTCCCGCTCCTCCAAGATAAATCGGCGCATCCGTAAACGGGCCTCCCGGTGGGCCTGTTGAACCACCTGACGCACCTCTTGCTGGGCTTGATCTAAAAACTCCTGACAACGGGTTTGCTGTTGCGTCTTAACCAGTTGCAACAACGCTTGCAGCCGCTGATCCATCGTTAAATGCCCTATTGTCATGTTCCTAACCCCAATTTACCACGAATCAACGCCGTTAAATTCGGTGGGTCCGATTGCCCTCGCACATCTGGCACCAGCAAAACCAACGGAGTCGTCGTCCGCAACGCCGACTCCAAAACCCCAGGCGACAGGCGACCTGCCATCTGGGAGGTGAGCAACACCAGTTGCGCCGTGGCCAAAGCCTGGGCAAGCCGACTCTCCTCCTGGCCTGGATCTGGCGACCAACTCTCCACACCCGCCAACCGCCAGCCCGCCGCGCTCACCTCATCGCCGATAAAAACCGCCGCCAGACGTTTCCCAGCGGTTGATTGGGTGGTCATCCCAATCGATTTAAAATCAGAATAGAGATGATCAACCCATAAATGGCGATCCCCTCGGCCAACCCCACCAAAATCAACATCCGCCCCAACAATTCGGGCTTTTCGGTGATGGCTCCAATGGCCGAACTCCCCACATGGGCCACCGCATAGCCGGCCCCCAACGACGAAAACCCCGTCGCCAACGCCGCCCCCAAATAGCCCCATCCCGCATCAGGTGTTGTCCCACCCCCTCCAGCAACCACCTCGCTGGCGCGGGCCAAAGCTGGAGCCCCCACAAATAACCAAGTTGCCACCAAGGCCAAAAATCCGCTCAACAGGGTCCAAGAAAAAAGAGCTTTCAATCGTCCGGGCATGCGTTTCTCCCTAAAATAAAGTCAAAGTCATCGAACATAATGCCCTTGCGGGCAAAAAATTAAAAAAAAGGTGGGGGGATTGGGGGGCGGTTCTCCGCCCCCCAAGGTCTTGATTTTTATTTTTCCGATACATAAACATAATACCCTACGGACAAAAAAATCAAAACCCTGGGGGATGAATCCCCCAGACCCCCTCTTTTTTTTAAGACCTTGGGGGGCGGTTCTGGACCCCCCAAGGTCTTAATTTTTAGCAACACGCCTGCGGCCCAGACAATGGTTTAAAACTCCGCCCTTGCCCTTTCAGAAAACGAGAAAAAAATTCAAATAAAATCAATCTTGTAGTCTGAACAGAAACCACCAATCCCTCTAACATTAAAATCAATACATTGCCAAAAACCACCACCAGCAGGCCAGCCCAAGGACTCCCCACCACATCGGTTAAGGTGATAACGGCTTGGGAAAGGCCCGCATGAGCCAAAGCAAAGGCCCCCACACGAGAAAAAGACAAGGTGTTCACCAACAACTGGATGCCACTTTCCAACAAATGGGCCACATCCAGCACCATGCCCAATAAACCGGGTTTAACCCGTTGCCCCCCCACCACAAACCAAACCACCCCAGCCCCCGCCATAAACCCGCCTAGAGGATGGAGAAAAAAAAGCAACAACCCCACATACAGCAGCATAATCCCCGCCTCCCGACGCAGCCATTTATCCCATTGACCCCGCCATGCCGCTTGCTGCCCTTCAATGCTCATCCCCATTAAAATCACCCCGGCCCCTAACGCCACCGGAATACCCAAAATCAGCAAGGGATGGGCCGTTGGGTGGAGCCATAATGGGGGCAACCACCCCTCAACACAAAAAACACTCCCAAATAACACCCCAAATACCATGGCCGAAAAGCCACCGGTGATCATCAACCACGCCGCATCAAAACGCCCGCGCAAATACCAACCCGCTCCAAAAATAACCGCCCCCTGCCCCACATCACCAAACATAAAGCCAAATAAAAAGGGGGCCATAAAGGCCAAAAGCAGAGAGGGATCGGCCTCAAAACGACCAGGCGTGCCCATTAAACGGGGAAATAACTCAAACGGCTTGACCCACCAAGGATTGACCAAAACCAAAGGCGGCTCCCCAGCAGGTGGTTCGGAAAATCCCACTACCGCCCGCACACCGTTCTCTTCTAAATAGTGATTTAACTCCCCAATATCGGTGCGATCGGTCCAACCAGAGACCCAAGATAACATCTCCCCACAAGAAATTTTATCCAGATTGGCATAAAACCATTTGACCAACTCAACGGCGGCCAAATGGCCCGGCAAATCATACTGACGACCGATTTGTGCCAATTTTTTCTGAAACTGCTGCTGTTGATCCTGGCACTCCTGCGCTTGTTTTTTGATGGTAGCACCATTTTCCAACGCCGTACCAGACAACCAATCCGGCAGATGCAACGGACGACCCTTGGCCTGGGTCACCGCCTCACGCAACGCACCCATAGCCGCAACCGAGCCAACGGCCACCACAAAAGAGCGCTCTTTGCCGAACAACTGACGGGTCAACATCCCCTCTGGGAGTTCCAGCGTCACCCGCCCCTGGGGCACCACAAAGACCCGACCTTCCAAAACCCCCTCGGCCTGATCATGCTGGCGCAGATGGGCCAATTGCAATGGACTGGCCCCCATTTGGACAATAAACTCCGCCAGAAGGTCGAGATCCATGGCCCGCGCCTTGGCCTCTTGACTGAGCCGAATGGTCTCCCCGGCCGCCCCTTGCCACCCCTCCAAGGCCAGGATAGCCTCCTTAAGAAGAGAAAGAGGATCCCCCACCGGATAGTTTTCCACAGTGCCCTGAGAAACTGGCCAGTAGGGGCGATACAGATCCGCCAAGCGATTAAAACGATCCAGATGTTCGGTTAAAGCCGGCACCAAAGCCGAAGGAGTGGGCAGACCGTTCCATTCGAGTTCAACCGTTTGACGAGCGGCCAAAATTGCCAACGCCCTGGGCAGCTCCTCACGCACCACCACCATTTTAAACCAGCGTGCGGGTTGAGGACGGCGCATCATGGGGTGGTCTCTCTCTCGTCACCAAAGTTAAAGAGCCGCCGTTTGGCCAACCCACCACGCAACATTTCCAACTCCAAAGCCACCAATCCCAAATGGATAAAAACCCCTGCCGGCTGAAAGGTATGGCGACGAAAACCCAACTGTAATTGACGTCGCAACTCAACACGAGCGGCTTGGGCGGTGCTGGTTTTCTCCAAGGTGCCAAAAACGCTCACATGTCTTTCAACCTGGGCAATCAATCCCTCTAAAGGTTTGCTCCACGGACCAGACTCCGGCCATAAAGAACGCCAATGGCTAAGCCACGCCGAACCAACTTTTTTTCCCGCGCGCACTGAAAACAATAGAGTCAACAAAAGCCCAGTCTGCCCCATTTTTGCGCCACGCTCTCCCTCTGGCATCTCGGCTTGGGTCAAAATGGACAACAAACGATCTTCGCGCATCCAAGGAAGAAGCAAATGCCCGTCCACCGTCGGATTTTCCGCCAGATAGGTCACAAAAGGCAGATCAGGCAGATGGCCGATCCATTGGGTCGCCGGTCGCCACGCCACGGGCAGCCAACTGGCTACCTCCATGGTATAGTGGCGAAATTGTTCCCGCAGCACCCTTTCAATGGTGTAGATATCGCTTTGTGAACCAATATTTTGCAACCAAGGTGCCAAAGCGGTCTGCCGCGCATGTTTCAAAAACAGGGCATAAGAGTCAATGGCCAATAACTGCTGCCAAGTGCCATCGTCCAGACGACTGCCATGGCGCGCGTGCAAGCGGGGTTGGGCATATTGAAAACCATTCTCAATCATAACCCCTCCTCGCTCTTGCTTTCCGCCCCCTGAGCACCACTGGTCAAACGCGCCGCCAAGGCCGCCACTGCCGCCGCCAAACGCTCTTCTCGTTTCAGGGTTTGACTTTGATGCCCTGCCGCCCGCTGCCCTTCCAACAAAAGATCATCTACCTTGGCTTTGAGTTTTTTATCCAAACGTTTACGTAGGGAGCTCATCCGTTGATCGGTACGTATTCCAATCAACCGGGCCCTCTCCCGTCCTTGTTGTGCCAACTGAGCCGCCTCTTCACGACACTGAACCATCCGCTCCTGGGCGGCGATTTCAGATGCCATCACCTGATCCATCGCGGAATCCACCCCCCCGGCGACACTCTCTGCGGATTTATGCCCCAAATTTCCTGCCACGTTGCACATCCTCTCTGGAAACTAGACGATTTTTTTTAAAACCCCATCTCCATCCATGATTGTCTCTATATTGAAGGATCTCTACAAGTTTTTTTATCATTGCGAATATTTTTTTTTATTTCCATCTGTGGTACCGCCACACTTAACCGTGGTCGCCTGTTTTTTGATGATTTAAAAAAAAGGGGTCTGGGGGATTGCCCCCAGGGTTTTGATTTTGCTTTTGATCTCGGTTTTGCTTCCTTCAAAAAGCAGGGGGATTGGGGGATGCAATCCCCCAAGGTCTTGACTTTGCTTTTTGTTCAGGCGTGTTTTTTTAAAAAAAATTAAAAAAGCATATCTCGCAATTTGCAACCATCTTTTAATTCAAATCGCGCATTATGCAATATATTGATGGAAAGATAATTGTATAAATTCAATAAAAACATAATATTACAAATAATTTTTTATGGTATACTCTGTGCAATGTCTCCAGTGTGTTCATGTATCGAAAAAGAATCAAGACCTTGGGGGGCGGAGAACCGCCCCCCAATCCCCCAAGGTTTTGCCTTTGATTTTTTGCCCGCAGGGCATGCATACACAAACCTGTTCCCTGGATTTTTTACACTAAAAAAGGAATTAATTCTCATGATGACCTCAAAACAAGGAACCATTACCTCCAAATTATTAGATTCTACCGTTATTCCCCACCGAATCCTGGAACAAAGTATCAACCGATTATTAAACATGGATGCCCATGGTCCATTGCAAAAATTATTAAGCAAGGCGTTGCCAGCGGACTTAGCGCGTATTTTGGATAGTTTTCCCCATGATATGGCCCAGCAGCTCTTTTTTCTCATTCCCAATCCAACGCAAGCGGCTTCCGTTTTAAAAGATCTCCGTGTTCCGACCCAAATGGCCATGCTCAACTCTGTTGAAACCGATAAGTTAGTGCCGATTTTGGATCGATTGGCTCCTGATACCCGCACCGATCTCATCGACCGATTGGAGCCTGAAGCAGCGGCGCGAATTATGGAGCGGCTAAATTTACAAAGCCAACGGGAGGTACATGATCTCATGCAATACGCCTCCAACACGGCGGGGGGCATTATGACCAGCCAATTTTTCGCCCTCTCTGAAAACATTACCGTGGCCCAAGCCATTGATACAGTTCGGGAGTTGGCCGCGTTTGAAATGGTCTTTTATCTCTATATCGTCGGCGATACCGGTCGGTTGACTGGCGTGAGTTCGTTACGCCAATTGCTGCTTTCCAAACCAGAAAAAACCCTGGGAGAGATCATGAAACGGCGGGTGGTCAAGGTCCACACCGACACCCCACAAGACGATGTGGCAGAACTGGTGAGCCGCTACCGTTTGCTGGCCATTCCCGTGGTGGACGAAGAGGGGGTGTTGTTGGGTATGGTGACGGTGGATGATGTCATTCAGGTGATGGAACGGGAGATGACTGGGGAGATGCTCAAAGTCGCCGGCACCAGTAGCCTAGAGACCGATTCGCAAACTCCTCTGCAAACCTTCCGCATCCGTTTACCATGGCTCATGACCACCTTTTTGGGTGGAGTATCGGCCAGCATGGTGATTCATTGGTTTGACACCTCTTTTAGCCATCTGCTTTTTATTACCGCCTTTCTTCCCCTCATTTTGGGCATGGCCGATAATTTTGGCTCTGTGGTGGCAACGGTCGCCTCGCGCAATCTCACCTCCAGTGTGGCTAACTTACAACGTTTTAGCCAAATTTTCTTACGTGAACTCCAGGCAAGTTTGCTGTTGGGACTTTTCTATGGTCTTTTAAGCATTTCCGTGGCTTGGTTTTTATTTCACAACCTCGTTTTGGGCGAAACCGTGGGAGTGGCGATCCTGACCAACATGGTGATGACCGCCTTGGTGGCCACCGGTCTCCCCTTTCTCTTTCGCCGTCTCAAAGCCGACCCTTCCTTGGCCTCTGGGGTGATTGTCACCACCGTAGTGAATCTGCTTGGGGTAGCCAATTATCTCCTGGTAGACCATTGGATGCAGATCTAATCTTGCACTCTTCATCTGGGTAGCGGATGATAAAATATTATTTTTCTCCGCTACTCGAAAAAAAGACCTTAAGGAGCCCAAAACCGCCCCCCAGGGTTTTATCTTTGACTTTAATTACAGGGGAGATTCACCATGGCCACAGGATTACCTCTTGTATTTGCATGGCAATTAGACGGCAAAGGCGGGGGTCGTCGTCTCAACTGGCCAGAGATCATGGGGACCACTCTTGGAGCCTTAACCCCCTGTTGGCTCCACTTAAACCGTAACTCCGAAGCCGCACGGCAATGGCTGCAACAACGTTCTGGAATCGATCCCTTTATTTGTCAATCGCTGTTGGCTACCGAAACCCGCCCGCGTTGTCTACGTTTTCAAGAGGGCGTGATTCTCTCTTTGCGAGGTGTGAACCAAAATCCAGGCGCCGAAGCCCACGACATGCTCACCCTGCGCCTTTGGGCAGATGCGCGAGGCGTGGTCAGTCTGCGCGGGCGACGCATGTTCTCCCCGGAAGATGTCAACCATGGCATGGAGAGCAACCATGGTCCTCTCAACAGCGGTGATTTTATTGTGGGTTTTATCGAACGACTCACCATTCGCATTGAACAAATCGTTGAATCCTTAGGCCCTCAATTGGAACGCTTAGAACAACTCTCCCACGCCCCACGCCCCTCCCACGAAAAACGTAAATTGGCCCGAGAGTTTCAGCAACAATTGGTTCAAATTCAAACATCTGCCATTACTCTACGCCGTTATCTCGTCCCCCAACGCGAGGCCATTCATCGCCTGACCACCGAACACATTCCTTGGATTTCCGACGCCCATCGGCATCGAATTCGTGAAAAGGTCAACGACCATTACCGCTTTATCGAAGATCTTGATGAAATTCGCGATACGGCACGTATTATTCAAGACCAAATTACCACCGCCGCCTCAGAAGTTATGAACGATCTGCTCTATAAATTGACCCTGATTTCGGCTTTTTTTATGCCCTTGTCGTTTTTGGTAGGATTTTTCGGCAGCAACACAGGGGGCATGTATTTGGGAGGGGATCCAGCCGATCCTGCCGGCATGGGGGCCACTTATGAAATTTTGATCCTTGTGGTGATCTCTTTGTTGGAATTAATTATTTTTCGAGTGTTAAAATGGTTATAATTGTTATTTAGGAGGTAAAGCCAAATCAAAAGCTTAGGGGGCTGGGGGATTCATCCCCCAGGGTTTTGATTTTGACTTTTTTGCCCGCCGGGCATCATAATTCAACCATAAGAATAATGGGGGTTTTGTAATCGGGAGTAACATATTGATGCTGCCTTTAAAAGTTTTGATTATTGATGATGAAAAAAATATTCGTATCACCCTTGGTGTCTGTTTAAAAGGAATGGGCTGCACCGTAGCAGAGGCCGTCTGTGCCCAAACCGCTTTGGCAGCGATTCAAAGTGGCAGTTTTGATCTGGCCTTTCTCGATTTACGACTTGGCGAAAGCGACGGGCTAGACCTCATCCCCCGCCTTCTGGCCGACTCGCCCGCGTTGACCATTGTGGTCATCACCGCCTATGCCACCTATGAAACAGCCGTTGAGGCCATTCGCCGGGGGGCGCGAGATTATCTGCCCAAACCTTTTACCCCAGCACAAATTCGGCAAGTGACCGAACGGCACGCCGAACGATTAAAGCTGGAACATCGGGTGATGGAATTAGAAAACCGCTTGCGAGAGCTGGTCCCTGAAGCTGGACTGGAGAGCAACTCACCCAAAATGCGCACGGTCATGGAGACCGCCCGTTTAGCCGCCACCTCGGATGCGGCAATTCTATTACGCGGAGAGAATGGCACTGGCAAAGGGGTATTGGCAAGATCCATTCATGCCTGGAGTCACCGCGCCAACCGTCCTTTTGTAGTGGTCAATTGCCCAACGCTTTCGGAAGATCTGTTGGCCAGCGAACTCTTTGGTCATGTGCGTGGAGCCTTCACGGGCGCGGTGCGA
Organism: Magnetococcus sp. DMHC-6; assembly: GCA_039908535.1. Taxonomy (GTDB): domain Bacteria; phylum Pseudomonadota; class Magnetococcia; order Magnetococcales; family JADFZT01; genus JAMOAW01. The sequence goes on from JAMOAW010000043.1 coordinate 43,792, forward strand.
GATCAAGAGGGACGGGTGGAGACCGCAGAGGGAGGAACACTATTTTTGGATGAATTGGGAGAGATTCCGGCGGCGTTGCAAAGTAAATTATTACGTTTTATCCAAGAAAAACAATTTGAGCGCATCGGTGAAAACCGCACTCGACGGGCAGATGTTCGGTTAATTGCCGCCACCAATCGCAATTTAGAAGAGGATGTGGCGCAGGGACGTTTTCGAGAGGATCTTTTTTATCGCATCAATGTCATTGAAATCACCGTGCCCCCCCTACGGGAACGGCCTGAAGATTTATTGCCCATGGCTCGGGCCTTTTTAGCCTTTTTTGCCCGTTCGGCGGGACGCACCCCACCGGAGTTGTCCCCTTCGGCGGTGGAAACCTTGTTGGCCTATCCGTGGCCTGGAAACGTTCGGGAGTTAAAAAATGCCATGGAACGAGCCGTCATTATTTGGCCCCCCCAAGTGATCGAACCCGCCGCTTTTCCCGACCGCATCGCCGGAGAACGCCGCATGGTAAGCCCCAAGCTAGGAGGGGATTTCACCATGGAAACTATTGAAAAAGAACATTTATTGCAAGTAGTCGCCCGAGCCCTAACCCTGGAAGATGCCGCTGATATTTTAGGCTTAGATGTTTCAACACTCTGGCGCAAAAGGAAAAAGTGGTTAAATGATTAACAAAAAAAAGGGAGACCGGGAAATGCATACCCCAGGGTTTTAATTTTGTTGCCCTCCCCCCGCGCCACCGTCAACATCATCCTAAGCTATGCCCCCGGCGTAGGTAAAACCACCCATATTCTCAAAGAAGCGCAAAGATTAAAGCAATCTGGCCTAGATGTCGTCATCGGTTTTGCCGAAACCCGTGACCGACCAGAGACCATGCGCCACCTAGAAGGTTTAGAGATTGTTCCAGGCCGCCAAGTGGTCCACCGAGGCATCACCGTGCGGGAGATGGATCTCGCTGCTCTCATCAAACGCCGCCCCGCTTTGGCCATCATCGACGATGCCGCACACCTCAACCCCCCGGGTTTTTCCAACCGGGTTCGTTATTTGGATATTTTAGATCTGGCCGAACAAGGCATTCCAGTTCTCACCACCCTGGATCTCCTCCACATTGAAAGCCTTGCCGACGCCATCCGCCAGACCACCCAGATCACCATTCGCAAAAAAGTTCCCGATGCCTTTCTCATTCAAGCCGATCAGGTTATTCTCCTTGATCTAGCGGTTGATGAACTCCTATTACGTTGGAAATCTGGAAAGTTATCCCCATTAGATAACCATTCTAACCTATTAAAATCCCTCTTTACCACCGACAATCTCACCTTTTTGCGCCATACCGCCATGCAGGAGTGTGCGGAAATTTTAGAACGTAAAAGCCGCATGACCACCCGCCTGCAACGATTTCGCGCGGCCCAACCCGACAACCCTGTTGCTCCGCGCATTCTAGTCTGTAGTGCCCCGCCACTCTTTCCTTGCTCGCGTGGTTTGATCCGTTTTGCCTGGCATTTGGCCGATAGCCTCAACACCCCCTGGTTTTTGGTCCATATTCCACAAGGCCCAACGGGCAAGGAGCCCCCTATCACGCCCTTAATCACCCTGGCCGAAGAGTTGGGAGCGGAGATAAAAATTTTAAAACCCACCACCGACCCCATTCATCCTTTGCTGGATTTTGCCCGCGCCCATGGGGTAGGTCATATTTTAGCCCATCACACCCGCCAACAAAAAACTATTTACGCCAAATGGCGACACCCTTTTACCCAGGTTCCGCTGCAACAATATATAAATGAAGGCGAGGAATTTCATTTTCATCTCCTGGCCAATACAGGAACGCACTCATGACACTACGTACCAAACTTCTCTGGACGCAACTTCCGCTGCTTTTGGCCCTCCTCCTCATTGGTTGTCTGGGAGTTATTACGGTTGCGGACCTGGGGGAACACTCCAACGATATTTTGCACGACAACTTTCGTGATGTGATCGCCTTGCAACGCATGAAAGAGTCCGTCAATAATTTAGACTCGGCCTCTTTGTTCCAACTTTTGGGAGAACAGGTGCAGGCCGATCAACTAGAGATGAATTTTCAGCATCTTTTTGAAACCGAATTTGGTATTGTCAGCAGCAATCCCTTAGAGCAATCCGAACCAGAAACCGTTCGCACCCTCTATCAACACTGGCTGACCTATCGGGACCACCTCCACCAAATGGAGAATACTTCCGACCGAGATCAGGCTAAAACATTCTATTTTACAATTGTCTATCCCGATTTTTTACAAGTAAAAAAATCCTTAGACACCGCCCTTGCCATCAACGAAACGGCCATTACCAATAAGAGTCAATCGGTCCACGAACTTTCCCACTGGTTATCTGGTTTTATCATTGCCTCTACCTTGTTGGCCATTGGTTCGGCTGCTTTAATCTCTTTTATATTAATAAATAGGTTATTACGTCCACTCTCCATTTTAACACAAGCCGCCCACCGTTTGGGATCAGGGGATGCCGACGCCCGTGCCCGTGTGGAAGGGAGCGACGAAATTGCCCTGCTGGCCAGAGAGTTTAACGACATGGCTGACCACCTAGATCACTTTCGCAAAAGCTCTTTGGGGGAGTTGCAACAGGCCCAACAAACCTCCCAAGCGGCCATTGACAGTTTGCCTGACCCTGTTTTGGTATTTGGCACTGAGGGGCATATTATTACGGTCAATGCGGCGGGTTATTTTTTACTTCCCCCAGCCGACTCTTTGCCAGAGGAGCGATTTTCTTCTGAGGTTTCTAGGGAGTTATCTACCACCATCGACACCGTTTTGCGCCACGTATTGGCGGGAAAAGGGGCGTGGCAGGCCAGTAGTTTTTCCGAAGCGGTTTCGGTCACCTCAGCGGAGGGGGCGCAATGGTTTTTACCCCGCGCCCAGCCCTTGCTGGGCAATGAGGGCATCATTGGGGTGACGGTTTTACTTCAGGATGTGACCCGAATGCGCCGTTTTGAAGAGTTGCGCAACGATCTGGTCTCCACCGTTGCGCACGAATTTCGCACCCCTCTCACCTCGTTGCACATGGCGGTGCATTTGTGCCTAGACGAGACCGTTGGTGTCTTAAATGAAGCCCAATCCGACCTTTTACACGCCGCCCACGAGGATTGCCAGCGGCTGCAAAACATGGTCAACGACCTATTAGACATCTCCCGCATTCAATCAGGCCGCGCCAATATTAAACGCCAACCCATCCTTTGCCATCGACTTTTAGAAGCCGTCATAGAACGCCACGCCAGCATGGCAAAAGGCAAACAAATCCAACTCATTCTTCGCCCCCATGACCATCATGACCTGCGGGTTTTAGCCGATATGGAGCGCATTAACTTGGTTTTTTCCAATCTTCTCACCAACGCCATCCGCCACACCCCTGCCGGCGGACGTATTACGCTCACCGTTGCCAAAGCCGAAAACGACGCTCTATTTCAAATCACTGACACTGGCGAAGGGATAGCCGAGCCCTACCTAGGCCGCGTATTTGATAAATTTTTCCGTGTTCCCGGCAGTGCCAGCGGCGGTGCCGGCCTCGGCCTCTCCATCTGCCGCGAAATCGTTGAGACACATGGCGGCCACATCGGTGTGAATAGCTTTCCAGATCAACAAGGGTGCCAGTTTTGGTTTACGCTCAATACGTTATGATGGATGCACTTTGTTAAACAGGTTGCTGAACATAATGCCCTACGGGCAAAAAATTAAAAAAAAAGGGTGGGGGGAATTGGGGGGCGGTTCTCCGCCCCCCAAGGTCTTGATTTTTGTTTTTCCGATACATGAACATGATGCCCTGCGGACAAAAAATCAACGGCAAAACCTTGGGGGATGAATCCCCCAAACCCCCTCTTTTTTTTAAGAATTGAAAAAAAAGAGGGGGGAATTGGGGGGCGGTTCTGGGCCCCCCAAGATTTTGATTTTTATTTTTCCGATACATGAACGCAAATTGATATTATCCCCTACGGCAAAATAGTCAACATCTCTGATCCCACATCATATTTTAATAAAAACGCTCCAATTGTTTCAAACGTTGCCGTAATGGGAGGACCAGGGTGATCTGAGGTGGAAACTTCGGCACTGAATAGCGAGCCAAACATCAGTTTAAAAGGATTGACCTCCACCGGTTGGGCGATAAAATAGACCTTCTCACTGGCTTTTATTTTTTGAATATCACTGGTTTGATAAATGGCCGCCTGTAGCACATCCAAAACAAACTCTGTACAATTTTGCCTTCCCAATGTGTAAGGATTGGCTATGACCGAATAGTGCGAATCATGTAACGCCCCATAGGTTGGCGAACCGATCACCTCCAGCAAACGTTTTTGTAATTCGGCAGAAGGGATGATAATCCCAGACTCTAACGCGACGACACCTGCAAAAAAATCGACTGGAAAATCCTGCACCAAATCGCTGACATCGGGATGCTCTTTTTGTTGATATAAATTATAAATCGCATACCCTGGTACCTTTCTGCCATCGCTGGTGGTGATGGCAGAATAAACCGCAAAGGCGACATGGGTAAAATGCATCCCTTTTGGTAATTGCTCCACAGGACGCCCCATGCGCGCCAAAATGGCCACTCTTGCCCCTTTGGCTGCCAATGTTTTTTCCACCTTTTTGGCGAATGAAATGATTTGCTCAGAGTTAAAATGGGCGGGTTCCCCCCCTTGACTGCCAACACTAAAACCAACAGCGGTGGCTGGCAAAGCGTAAACAAATACCACGCCAAACAAAACCAAAATGCGCCATAAAGAGAACATGAGCGTTTCCCTTGCGATGATTACAATGTAAATAAAAACGTTTTTTTGGGATTAAGGATTCATCCCCCAGGGTTTTGTTTTTTATTTTTTACCCGAAGGGCATCCTGATCGGATTGCAAAGCCTCGTTGGGAGGCTGAATGGTCATCACTTCATCGGTGATAGGCAATGGCGTTCCGATGGGGGCGGTGACCGCCTGCAGGGAATCCCCAGCCGCTGCCGTGCTCGCCCCGCCCACCGAACCAAGCACCGCCCCCCCCACCGACAAAGGAACAGATACCACCGCCGATGTGACCTGCCCAGCAGCTACCACTCCATGACCCACACTCTCTATCACATGACCACTGGCCTGAACCGCATCCGACACCGCTTGCCCAGAGGGGCTCTTCTCTCCTGCCGAAGCCGTGTCAAGTAAAAAAAATACCGCAAAGGCAAAAATAAATTTAAATTTGGTCACGACATCCTCCTGAACATGATGCCCTGCGGGCAAAAAATCAACGACAAAACCTTGGGGGATGAATCCCCCAAACCCCCTCTTTTTTTTTAAGAATTAAAAGAAAAGGGTGGGGGTATTGGGGGGCGGTTCTCCGCCCCCCAAGGTCTTGAGAGATGAATCCCCCAGAGCCCCGCTTTTTTTAAGAATACCTTAAAAAATCCAACACTCTTCACTTTTAGCACAACTTTTAACAAGAAAACAAAGTCTAAAATTGTTTAGAACATATAAACGCCCCTCATTTTGAAATTTAGAGATTTTTTTTTGATGATTTTTTTATAAAATAGAGTAAATTCTCTTTCATCAACACAAGTCTCAAGAAGGAGAATACATGGAAGTTGATCGAGCAGTGCGCATTGGCTTAGATTTTCGAGTACTCTTGGAATTTGATCATAATCGTGCTCTGATTGGAATAACCGAAAATGTCAGTGATTCTGGGGTTTTTGTGACATTACGATATCGTCCAGTGGGTGTTTTTATAAGTGACTATGCAAAGTTACATCTGTTTCCATTTTTTAATGATCAAAATTTTTGGCGTCCTTGTCTGGTCACTCGACTGACCAATACCGGGATTGCCGTGCAATTTATCGAAAAATTGCCCGAAAATTTTCGGGGATCTTTGAAAAGAAACACAACTAACTAAGGGGAGATGGTTTGCGGGGGATGCGAGGGGGGAGGATATTTTTTTACCAAAGGAACAACCCCCAACGCCTTTCGAACTTTTTGCGCAATCGTGTACGCCTCTTCGCGTGTGGCAATAGGACCGCTCACAATACAGGTGATGATTTGCGTCTGTTCACTTGGATAAACCTGTGTTTGATAAACAGGGACCGCCAATTTTTGCACATTGAGAAACATGGCGTTGGCATTTTCCTGAAGCGCAAAACACCCCACCGTGACATAATAACCGGTTTTGGACTCTTCAGAGAGCTTTTCCTGTTTTTGAGGGGGTGCAGGAGGATTGGGGACGGCTTCTGTTTGAGCTGTTTCTGGTAATTTAGAAACAGTGGTGGCTTGTTGTTGAGCAAGCACGGTGCGCAGTTGATCCCGCGAAATATCCGAAGCGTTCAAAATGGGATGAGAAATCGTTTGCGGGGGTGAAGAGACCACGGGCTCAATGACAACAGGTGGTGTAACAGCCGATTCCTTGACTGCACTGGTGGCGGATGGAGAGGGCAGTGCTGCCTTGGGTGGCTCTGCCTTGGGTGGTGCTGGCGGGCGTGGCGGGCGCGATTGGGACGGTACGGGTAGACGATCCATAATGGCCCGTTCCAGTTTGGCCATCCTTTTTTCTATGGCGGCTAAGGAGGCATCATTAGAAGTATTCACAACGGGTGCCGGGGGGGTGGCCAAAAGGAGACGTTCCAGGCTGGCTATTTTTTTTTCAATGGCTACCAATTGTCTATCTGGGGCGTCGACCTCTACACGTGGTGTGGGTGTGGTTGGCATAGAACGTTCTATTTTAGCCATGCGTTGCGCAATAGTGGCCAATTGATCGGCAGTTGGGTCCAATTGAGAGGTGGTCGGTGCCGTTTGCTCGGGTAGATACGCTGGAACAATGGACTGATTCGGCATCGTGGCATCAAACAGCCGCCACCCCACCGCCACAATCAAAAACATGACGATCATACTCAAGACCAACTCAAACACCGAAACCGAAACATTTTTCACTTCAAATCAGCTCCCTTTGGGAAACTCAGTGGCGATCAGACGTTGACCAACGAGGCTGGCGATGGCTTGGGTGAGTCGCCAATATTCCGTCATCAAGCCTTGAAAAGTTTCAACATCCACGGTTAAACACATACAATCGGTGACCGCCACCACACTGGCTCCCCGTCTTTGACTGGAGACCAGGGCCATCTCCCCAAACATATTTCCCTCGTCGATAAAAAAGTGAAATTCCCCCACATCTACCCGAACCCGACCTTTAAATAAAATAAAAAGGGTGCGCCCACGCTCCCCTTGGCGAATAATGATCTGGTCGGCATCAAAAAATTCAATGCCAATCATCGGGGCGATGAGATGGGCCAATTCATCGTCGGTTAATTCTTTAAAGCCCGGGACAGTGGCTAAAAAACGAATAAGTTCTTGAATATCCAAAGTAGAATACATGGAGCCTCCCCTTGTTATTTTTGGATGCACCGAAAAAAATTCAAAGGCCAAACCTTGGGGACGGTTCTCCGCCTCCCCAGGTCTTAAACTTTATTTTTCCGAATATAGAACATAATGCCCTGCGGGCAAAAAAAAATTAAAGGCCAAACCCTGGGGGATGAATCCCCCAGACCCCCTCTTTTTTTTTAAGTAAAAAAGAAGGGTGGGGGGATTGGGGGGCGGTTCTCCGCCCCCCAAGGTCTTAAATATAAATTATGGGGCTTTTTTGACAGCGTCAACAAAATTGTCAACTTGTCGACATGAAAAGCCCTGTGTTAAAATATTAAATTACGTAATTTTTCAAGATTTATCCAAAAATAACGTCCACTTTTTCAATACAAAGCAAACTCTGTTTAACAGCAATGAACTTATTTTTATAAAACCCCTTTCAAAAATAGTACCGATTTTTGCATATAATTTTTTTTAGTACAAATTAAGGGTTATAATCAGAAAATTTTTTTTCACTCTCCTTTGACAATAGGTTTTCTACGCCATGTTTGAATGGATATTTTTGCAACTCAATCAACCTTTGGCCTCTTGGCTATTGAGTGAATTTATATTGGTGTGGGGATTTTCCCACTGGCTCATGCTGCGCTTTCGCCATTTATTACCCATTGAACAGATGATCTCCTCCGGCATTGAATCCCTACGTCGACAAGGCGGACCACGCGAGTTTGCCGAACATTTTAGCCAAGTAGATGTCGAGCTTACCAACAATCCCCTCTTTGCCCGCTCTTGGATCTCCTTTCGCAACCAATTAATCCCTCCAAAAATGGGACATATCGTTGTTACCAACCGCTCACCAGAAGAGTTTTTTCATTTTGATAAATTAATCGAAGAGCGGGTCGATGTGCGGTATTACCGAGCCATTCCAGGCTATTTGGTAGGATTTGGCTTTCTTATCACCTTTGCGGCGTTGATCGCTGGTTTGTTTTTTGCCACCAAAGGATTGACCGCCTCAGCTGCTGAGGCGAACCATTCTCGGCAAATTTTGAGCCTTTTATTAAATACGGTTTCATTTAAATTTTTCTCTGCCTTTGTTGGCATTCTCTGTGGACTCTTTTTTAATTGGGGACAACGCCATTATTTTAACCAATTGTCGCAAAATTTTACCCACTTTTGCCGTCTACTCGAAGAACGTCTAGAACCCATGCGCCCCTCGACGATACCCTCTACGGAGGTCAACCAAGAGGAGCTCCTCGACCGTTTGGTCACTCATCTGGATCGCTCCATGCTGGATCTGCGTACCAAAACCATTAAAGCTCTACAAGGCTCGGTCAGACCCCTTTTAGACGAATTACGCCAAGAAGGTGAACGCTTGATTTCCCGTCAAGAGGAGTCCCTGGATGAGATGGTTGAAAAGGTGGCTTGGTCGATCAAACCCAAAATAAACGAAGGCGCCGAACAAATACGCCATGCCACCAAACGTCTCGATGCCACGACATCCTCTTTAGAAGAACGTTTTGCCGCCAATATGGAAGGGGCGATGACCCCAGTGCTGAACCTTCTGCGCGAAGAGATTGGTCAAGTCTCTATGACCCAAGAAAAACTTCTGCGCCACTCCCTCTCGGAAGTCACCGGACATCTGGCCCGGCAGGGGGATCGCGACCACTTGGAAACCAACCTCATCGCCGAGGTGGAACGCCTGGCCAATCGTCAAGAGCATATCGTCCAACAGGGATTAAACGACTTGACAACTCGATTTAAAGAGCTGTTCTCTCTGGATCTTCTGGCCGAACGGTTTCAAGCCGAAGGGGCACGTTTGCTGCCCAATCAGGAACGGGTCATTCGCGAGTCGATTGCCGAAACTCTGGAACGATTAAAAAGTCAGGCCTTTTTAGAGCCCATGCTGCAAATCGTCCGCAGCGAAGGAAGTCGCTTGACCAAACACAATGAGACGGTAATTCAAGAGGTGGTGGCCGAAGCGGCCACCCGTTTGCGTTCTCAGGTGAGCGAAGAGACCGATCGATTACGCATCACCTCCACCCGCCTGGAACGCAGCGGCAGTGAACTCGAAGAGAGTGTGCGCAGTTGCGCCCTCTCCGCTATGGAATCGTTATCCGAGACGGTCCGGGGTGAAGGAGAGCGCATGGCCAACAAGAGTGGCCAAATTTTTCGTGAAGTTCTGGCCGAAACCGCCCAACAAATTCGTACCCATGTTGGCGAAAGCAGTGGCGAAATTTTACGCGCCAACACCCGCCTAGATCGCACCCTGGCCGCCTTGGGAGAACGGACCGAACGCGCCATAGAGACCGTGCGCACCACCCTATTGGAAACCATCGATTCCGAACAAAACTTTCGTGAAGAGATGCGCAATACCTCCCGTATGGACCACGTTTTAGCGACTATACGGGAGTTGGGAACCCAATTATCCGAAAGTCAAAACCGCTCCCTACGGGAGGTTCTAGACGGTATTGCCATAAAAGGAGTCGATGGTCAAATGACCATGGAACCCCTTTTGGCCGCCGTGCGTTCCGAAGGAGAGCGGCTGCTGGAGCGGCAAGGGGGATTGATTCGCCAAACCATCGAAAAATTCGCCCCCGGTTTGCAATCCCTCTCCTTGGAGTCTATCGTTGCTGCGGTTAAAACCCAAACCCTTTCGCTCTCCGAACGACTTGAAAATAAAATCGTCGCCAATCGAATCTCTTTGACCCCCATTTTAGAGACGTTACAAACAGAAAATGCCCATCTTTTAGAGAGCCAAGAGCGTATTTTACGGACGGCCTTGGCCGATTCGCGGGTCTCGATGGCTCCCTTTATCGACGTTGTCCGCACCGAAACCGAACGCCTGGCCCAAAGCCAAGAACAAACCCTGCGCGAGGCCATGTTAACCCGTGGTGCCATGCTGGATCCCGTCTTAAAAGCCGTACACGAACAGGGACAACGTTTGATGGAGGCCCAACACCGGCAAATGGAAGAGTTGTTGTTGGTTTTACCCAAAGCAACCGAGAGCAAACCTTTGGTTACCAAGGAGATCCTTGCCTCTTTACGTCAGGATAGCGAGCAACATCTGATCCGTCAACAAGACGCGCTTTTAAAAACGATCTTAGAGCAACTCAACGAATTGCGCTCCTCTCTCTCTATCGAGACCCTGATGGACTCTTTACGAACGGTGAGCCGAGATCTCTCTACCCAGGTGACAGGGACGCTCCAAGAGACCTTGGCCAACACACGCCTCTCTTTGGATCCGATCCTCAAGGCCTTCGAAGCCCAAGGGGTGCGCATGGCCGAAAGTCAAAGTCAGGCGTTGCAATCGGCTTTAAACCAAGTCGCGGTGCGTGGTACCGATGGCTCCGTCTCTTTAGAACCAATTTTGGCCGCCATTCAATCCCAACAAGAACATCTCTTGGATCGCCAAACCCAAATCATGAACACCGCCTTGGATGCGGCTGCGCTCCGTTTTAAAGACTCTTTTACAGTTGATTCGGTCATTCAAGCGGTTGTTCAGCAGACCGAAGCCAATATGACGCAATTGGCCGAACGGATGACAGCACACTTGCCACCCCCTTCCACAGCACCCGATGGAGAGCAGGTTTCGTTGGAGGCGGTGTTAAAATTGGTACGTACTGAAGCGATCCATTTGGCTGAAATGCAGGAGAGCTTGATTCAAAAAGCTCTCGTGGGAGCCAAAGTCGACTTAGATCCCATCCTCCATGCGGTTCGTGAACAAGGGGATCGCCTGGAAGAGAGCCAACAACACGCCCTCCGTGCGGCGTTGGATGGCGTGACCGTCCAGGGAGAAAAGGGGTCCAGCACTATGGATCCACTGTTGGCAGCGGTCAAGGCCTCCACCCGGGAATCGACCCAACAAAACACCCAAATACAACAAACATTGGAAAAAATCGCTGTACAACTGCGGGAATCCATTGCTTTGGATCTGCCAGCCTTCTCTTCCAACCTATTATCCTCTCTGCGTGCACAAACCGAAGGGTTGGCCCAACGGTTGGAACTCAAACTGGGGGTGGATTTAGGGCATCTCTCCTCTCTTTTGACCCAATCCCACGCCGAAACAAGCCAATCGTTGTTGGCTTTGCAAACGGTTTGGAAAGATTTCAATATGCTGGATCCTCTCCTGACGGCCATTCAAGAGCAAGGGGAAAAACTGGCGGCCAACCAAC
>JAMOAW010000044.1:0-29472 GCA_039908535.1 Magnetococcus sp. DMHC-6
ACGTCAACAAACGGGTGATTGGGGCGGTAGCCTGTATGGTTGCGGAAGATAACGCAGTGCAATTTTCCATTAATAAGGGTCTCTTCGTCCTCATGCAATCAGGAGATTCGGTCTCCATAATCAATGACGAGGCCTTTGTACCAAATTCATGGTAAATGATAAAGATAAACAACGATCTATATTTTTATCCAAAAAATCATAACTTCCATATTTGCCATCATGTTAACTATACTATAATGACTATCCACAATCAGGATGAAACTGCCATGACGCAGTCTATTACGTTTGTGAACGTCTGGAAAAGATAGTGTAGCTACAATGGCAACCTTGCTCTTCTTGAGGAGATATCACGTAGATTCCTCATACCATTGTTTTCCTGGAATGACCCAATTTTAATTTTTTGCTCGCAAAATACCTATTCAATCCATTCAAAATGATGTAATATAGAAAGGACAGACCCACATATGAACATTGCCCCTCAAGCCCAATCTCTGGATGAAGCCCAGGATTTAATCAATACTCTGTTTCAAAAAGCCTTCGAAGCCGAAAAAGCTTTAAATCAGGCCACCAATTTTACCCATAAAAATGCCGAAGTCATGGAAAAACTGGCCACCTCCGCTCAAGAAATCGGCAAAGCCGTCAAAATGATTAAAAATATCGCCGGCCAAACCAACATGCTGGCTCTCAACGCCGCTATTGAAGCCGCTGGCGCGGGAGAGGCGGGTAAAGGATTCGCCGTGGTGGCCAACGAAGTCAAAGACCTCGCAAGGCAAACCGCCGAAGCCACCAACATGATCTCCCAAAAAATGGACGAAATTCGCAAAAATACCAGCGAAGCCTCCAACACCTCCAAAGAGATTACCCAAAGCATCGAAATGATCCGCAATTCCAACAAAGAGATCCTCAACGTCGCCGGTCACTCTGCAGACGGATTTTAAATTTTATACAAAAACAATCTATAAAAATAAAGAGCTTGTGGGGATAAAACCACCCCACAATTCCCCTCTTTTTTTCTTTAATTTTGCTCTGCCCGCAGGGGGGCATCATGGTCAAAAAAAATAAAAAGGCGTGGGAAAGATACCCCTCCCACGCCTTTCTAAAACAACCTGCGCCGTTTTTTTACTTCATCTTTACAGTATAAAGATCAAAAATAACAGCCAGATTTTTATTGATTCTCTTATTAAACGGCTTATTGAGAACCGTATTTTCCTTGAGTTGCCATCTGGGTGAGTTTTCCGCCAAAGCCTGCACCAAACCCCAACGATAGGTAAAGGTTCTACCTGCGAGCTTCTTCACCGCCCCAAGCTCACTCTCGTCCAAAACCTCCATTTTTTCCAACTCTTCAAACTTAGAAGGATCCACAGTGATCCCTTCAACCAAGGCATCGTCAATGATCTTCAGTTCGGTTTTGAACTCCATGTTCGGAATGATCCCATCCATGGCCTTCTTGAGTTGACCAGAGGTGTTAAAGGATTTGTCATTTAAAACGGTGAGAGGAGCAATATCAAGCTTATCGGCATAACGAGCCAAGACTCGGTCCGAAAGGCGATATTCTACAGGATTGAACACCGTTTGTCCAAACACGTTTTGGAGGAAAAACAACAAGACATAACAAACCAATGCGGAAACGATGGGGGTCTGAACCCAGGCCCAGACGATACGCCCAATCACACCCCATTTAATATTGCGGGCATTTCTAACCAAGCCAATACCAATCACCCCACCAACCACCGCCTGAGAGCTGGAAACCGGCACCAAAGGAATAGTCGGCAATCCCATGCTGGCCAACATATATTCCAAATCAGACGATGCAAAAAGAAATAGTGTCACCGACGTGGCAATAACCACCACAAAGGCCCCAACTGGAGTAAGAGGTACGATGGAACTACCAACCGTCAACATCACCTTTTTAGCGTAGGAAAACACACCCACCGCAATGGCGATACCACCCAACAGGAACAATTGCTGCAGACCGGTAAAAGTGGCGATACCACTGACATCGATATCTTTAAAAGGATTGGCCCCAATAAAAACACCCATCACATTGGCGATGTTATTGGCCCCCAGAGAGTACGATCCCATGATACCCGCGACAACCAGCGCAATACGGGTTAAGGCATCCAGACGGATTAGGTGAATTTGCGACCAACGGAGCAACCGCTGTACACCCTTATACATGAAATAGGTAACAACACCAGTCAGGACAGGGCTTGCAACCCAAGTGCTCACGATGGTTTTAAAGATGGTATAGTCGGTGACCGAATTGGTGAAGAGGTTCCAACCAATAATCGCCCCAACAACCGCCTGAGTTGTGGAGACCGGCAAACCAAGGATGGTCAACCAAGCTACCACAGCCGCCGCAGAAAAGGCGGTCATAAAGGCCCCACCAAGGGCATTCACCGCACCCAATTTGGACAGGGTGTGGGCTGCACCCGCACCGCTGATCACTGCCCCAACGATCACAAACACCGAGATAATGATAGCAGCGGTTCGAAACTTAATCATTCGGGATCCAACGGCCGTACCAAATACATTGGCGGCATCATTGGCTCCCAGGGACCAGCCTAGGAACAAGCCGCTGGAGAGATAAAGGAAGATCGTAAGATCCATGATCGACTACTCCTTATGTCAATCCAACCGCTTGATAGTATAAATCGCCAGTAAATCGGCCACGTTCTCGGCTTCGTCTGCAATGTCGTCAATTTTATCGATGAAACGACGCAATTGGGACTTTTCTGCCAAGGGAAGAGCACTTGAAAAAATGTCAATTCTGATTTTTTTGGCTTTTTTATCGGCCTCTTTTTCGTAATACATCACTTTGTGCATGTGATCACGCACGGCATTGATGTCACGCAAGAAAGAACGGGTCGTCATCACCACCGACTCCACGGAATTCGCCACCTCAATCGCCATTTGGCGCACATCCCCGTGCATTTCTTTGGGGAACTCTGGAGCCTCTACCGCCATGGCATCCATATTCTCCGTCATCAGATTGAGCAGAAAATCCAAATCTTCCAATAAGCTCAACACATCACCACGAAAGTCAGGAATCAACGACAACATGTAGAGTTGTTGCTCAATCGCCCGGCGTAGATCATCGTTTTTATGCTCTAAATCGATGAGTAATGCCACTTTATTTGTGAAATCGACATGTTTGGTACCTTTTTCAAGATAATGAGTAATCCCTTGAGAAAAAGCGATTCCTCCCTGGGAGAGGATATCCAAATATTGCTCAAATTGATTCTCTACCTCTTTGGTGTTGCCAAGTAAGCGAAGTTTATTCATTACTTCTCCTTTGTTCAAATAGTGTACATTGTTCGTATTCCAATCAATGATCAAGATCAACGCTGGAACAACCTGTTTGTAACGCCCTCATGGTCTTCCTTTTAATCTTTTATAAAAGACGAATAGCAATCTGAACACCAATCAAGCAAGCCCTTGAAAATATACCCTTCAAATAAAAAGTCAAAGGCAAACCTGTGCAAACTTTCATTTCAAATTGATTTTTTTTTAAAAAGCCTCCTATTCAAAGGAAAAATTATTATACTTTATTATATTATTTCAAATCACTATCTGCATCGCCCGATCGGCAAAATCCAAACATTCTCGCACACGTTTTTCGATCACATTTACCAAAATAGAATGATCCATTTTTTGGTAGGCATGGACCAAAACATTGCGAAATCCCACCATTGCCTGAAGGGTCTGCATCTGCTCCACGCCGATCAGACCAGCCTGTTGCAAAAGGGTAAAGCTCTCCCGACTCTCTTGAGGCAAACCCAGCTTTTTTGTTTTAATGAGGTGATTGGCGATGTCAATCGTCATTTCACAAATGCGTTGTAAATTCATCGCAATAGCATCTTGTCTAAAAAAATCCTTTTCAAAAGGGTGATCACTATTCATGGCATAATAGGTATCAATCTGTTTAATACAGCGTTCGATTGAAATTTTTTTCATTAAGAGAATCTCGTTCATACGTTATAAAACCTCCCACTCCGCAACCCATCCTCAAGAATGGCGGCGCGTTCTTCGTTGAGTTTTTGATAAAAAGAAAAAACATACATTTCAAATAGATCTGCTGCATATTCATCCGTACAAAAAATCCGCCGCTGAGCCATAATTATTTCTCTCTGCAATACCGTGGATACCTGACGCAAATTGATCAAATCGACATCCTTATAAAATAATCTTTCCAATATCATATGCAACGGACTCATAACGAGACTACCCACCTGCTTGGCCTCCAAAGGCAACAATAAAAGGGCAATATCCACATCGCTATCGGGCCAAACCTCTGTTGTCCCATAAGAACCAAACTGATAAACCGCTTGTACATTTGGAAATTGATTCAAAACGGCGTGAATAATTTTTGCCTGGATCGTCATAACAAAACCTGTTTTTTTGGTATAAAGTTCAGAACTCCGAGTGTCGTCATTTGCACTCTAGTAACAGGTTTACTATTTCCTCTATTTTTAAAAAAATAAGTAGATTCACAGAAAAAATAGCCCCATAGGAATGACTTTATGTTAGAATATCATATTCTAAGGGGGAGACTCAATAGCTTCCACAGGATCCATTCCGCTAAACGTGGAGACAAAAAGAGCATCTTCGTTAAAAACGATCCATCCTGCGTGACGTAAAAAACTCAACTTTGTAAAAAAATAATTTTTTTTTATAATATATTAATATTTAAACATTTATTAACAAAAAAAACCTCTTAATAAAAAATATTGTACAATTTTTTTTCCACCCCACCAACTCCAAAATTTACAAGAGAATATTTAAATAACATAATGTTTTTATTGTTTTTTTTGTCAATCAAAAAAGTTGGCACACTTCATGATATATACTAGTTAAATAGGAAATATTAAGATTGGGTAGTGGGTCTTCGTGATCTTTACCCATACCAGGGGTTGGTTTGGTAATCCCCCCCCCTCTTCCAACCAACCCCTGGTTTAAACATGGAGGATCAAAAGGATTTGCGACCATTCTTTACTTTGGTCGCTTCATGGAAGGAAAACATGGAGTCTGGACTGTCGCATACCCAGTCCAAAACAAAGGCCAAGTCAGTGAGATATCCCCTCCCCACTCTCCCGACTTGGTCTTTGTTAATTTTCGTTTTTTCTTTCATAATTCCCAAAAAGCAAAGAACAAAATGGCACTCAATGGCGATATAACCAAATTGCTCATTTTGGATCGGCCTGGGTATTTTAGGGTTTTGATCCAGAACCTCTTAAAATCTCAATCAGATATGACGATTCGAGTGCTTGGAAATCATCACCCTCTTTCCAAAGAAGCCCTTTTAGAATTTCAACCAAACGTGCTTCTTTTGACCATAGACTCCGTAAGCGTTGATGTCATTCGTTTAACCCGCACCATTCTTGACTTCTACCCTTGTCCAATCATATTAATCCATGGTTTAGCCAATTCCAATTGTTCTCAAATCATCGATGCCATGGCCACCCCTTGGCAAAATGGAGCTGTGGATTGTTTTCCACTCTCCATACTCTCTTCCGAAATGGATACCGAACGCCTTCGTCAGGAATTATCCACCTGTATTCGCTTGTGGTCCAGACGAGGTTTACCACCCTATTTTACGCACTTCTATCAAAATGCAACATGGTTACAAAACACCCACCCCCCCCCATTAAAAGACAAAACACCCATTGATTTAACCATTATTGCTTCTGCTATAGGCGGTCTGGGCATATTACCGCAGCTACTCAAACAAATAGGCCCACGCCCCTGGCCCATCGTTATTAACCAAAAAATAAACGATGGACTCAGCCTCGAATATATCCATCACCTCAAAAATAAGAGTGGACTGCAAATTCTCTCTGGAGAATCCGGGCAGATCCTCCTTCCAGAAACGGTTATTTTGATTCCATCAGAGTTTTGCGGCATCATCCGCCGCGATGAACAAGGATTTCTGCGCCTACATTTTCAATATCAATCCGGTTGCCATACCCCCATGGGCGTAGATTTTTTATTTCAATCCGCGTCCGAAAATGCCCACCATCCGATTGGCATCGTGTTGACCGGTTTCGGTTCTGAAGGCGAACAAGGGGCAGCAAGCTTTTTTAAAAAAGGGTTCCCTCTCCTGGTGCAAAATCCAACCACCTGTTTGGCCGACGAATTGCCAAAACGGGCCATACAGCACAATCCTGACGCCCTGTGTATGACCATTTCCCAAATTGCCAACTATCTGACTGAAGCCGCCTAAGTTCCATCAACTAAAACAAAAAAAATAATCATTCCATTTTTTAATCGAATATTAGATAATTAAAATTTTATTCTCTCAATATTTCAGGTTAAAAACGCCATGCTCCACGCTATTAAACGCCTTGCCGAGTATACCCAACCCCCTTTTTTAGTGGACAACATTCAACTCACATTTGATTTAAACCCTGAATTCACCCTCGTGCACTCACAACTCACTCTGCGCCAAAATCCAGCACTCCCCCCAGATCCTCTCTCGGAGTTGCGTTTAGATGGTCGCCAGTTAGAACTCATCGCCTTGACTTTAAATGGCCAACCATTAGGCCCAGAGGCGTATATTTTAGACTCTGAAAGCCTCACCCTACCTCACCCTCCCAAAATCTTAACACTGGAGATCACAACCCGCATTAAACCACACGAAAATACCGCCCTTGAAGGAGTCTATCAAGTGAATGGCGGCTATTGCAGCCAATGCGAAGCCGAAGGCTTCCGCAAAATCACTTATTACCCGGATCGACCTGACATTCTGGCTCGGTTTACCACGACCCTTATCGCCGATCACACCCAATTTCCCATTTTGCTTTCCAATGGCAATTGCATCCAGACCGGTTCTTTGGCCAACAACCGCCATTTTGTCACTTGGGAGGACCCCTTTCCAAAACCATCCTATCTATTTGCCTTGGTGGCAGGGGATCTGGCCCGAATCCAAGACCGCTTCCAGACCCAATCTGGACGTCTCGTACAACTGGAACTATTCGTTGAACATGAAAATATCGATAAAGGGCAATTTGCCCTTGATTCCCTAAAACAGGCCATGCGCTGGGACGAAGAACGCTTTGGACGGGAATACGATCTGGATATCTACATGATCGTCGCCATCCAAGATTTTAATATGGGAGCCATGGAAAATAAGGGGCTGAATATTTTTAACAGCAAATATATTCTGGCCAATCCAAAAACCGCAACCGATAGCGACTATGCCAACATTCAAAGCGTGGTCGCCCATGAATATTTCCACAACTGGACCGGCAATCGCATCACCTGTCGAGATTGGTTTCAATTGAGTCTAAAAGAGGGGCTTACGGTATTTCGCGACCAAGAGTTCAGCGGTGATTTTTTTTCTCCCGCCCTGCAACGCATGAAAGACGTGCGCCAATTGCGCACACAACAATTTCCAGAAGATGCTGGTCCAACCGCCCATCCCGTCCAACCCGACGCCTACATGGAGATCAATAATTTTTACACATCGACCGTCTATAACAAAGGGGCTGAGCTGGTCCGTATGATGCAAACAGTGCTGGGCTACCCGGGGTTTCGACGCGGCATGGATCTCTATTTTACCCGTCACGATGGACAAGCCGTCACCGTTGACGATTTGATACGCTGCATGGAAGAGGCGACCAGCACCGACTTAAAACAATTTCGTCTTTGGTATTCCCAATCCGGGACCCCTACGCTCACCATCGAATGGCTCTACAACAGCGCGCAACAAACCTTTGAACTCACCATTGCGCAAAGCTGCCCACCCACCCCCGACCAACCGAGCAAAAAACCATTTCATATCCCGGTGGCGGTGGGACTCTTAGCCCAAGATGGCTCGTCCATACCGCTCACTCTTGCAGAATCCACGCTTGCCTACCCATCGGCACCTGCCGAACTTCCCCCGCACACACGGCTTTTGCAACTGCGCCAGGAAAAGGAAACTTTTTATTTTAAAAACATAAAAGAACCCCCTATTCCCTCCATTTTGCGCCACTTTTCCGCTCCCGTTAAACTGCAAACTCCCTTAACCGACGACGAACGGATTTTTTTATGGAAACACGATCCAGACCCTTTTAACCGTTGGGAGGCTGGACAGGAATTATCCACACAAATTATTTTACAATTGGCCCTGGCGTTTCAAAAAGAGCCCCCCCGCACCTTAAACGCCGATTTTATTCATGCCTTTGGAAAAACATTACAAGATCCAACCCTTGACCTCTCTTTACGGGTCCAGACCCTAACCTTACCCTCAGAAAAATTCCTCTTATCCCGTATGGATCCCGCCGACCCACTGGCCATCCATCAAGCCCGGCAGTTTGTCCAAAAAACTTTGTCCGAACATCTTCAACAAGAGCTTATGCAAACTTTTCTAGCCTGTTCCCCCTCTCCAGGCCCCTTTGCGTTTACACCACAACAAACGGGACGACGGGGGTTGCGCCATCTTTGTCTGGAATTATTATTAATTTCAAAAAAAGATCCCATTCGCAAACTGGCTTTGGAACAATTTTATCAGGCCAACAACATGACCGATCAACTGGGTGCCCTTGTGCCCATGGTCCATACCGGATGCGTGGAAAAAGAGGCGATGCTGGCAACCTTCTTCGATCTTTGGCATTTCGATCCTTTGGTGATGGACAAATGGTTTGCCATTCAAGCCACCACCCCAGATCCAAACTGTTTGCAACAGGTCCAAAAATTATACCACCACCCAAACTTTAACCTACGCAACCCCAACAAAGTGTATGCCCTCATCGGCGCATTTTGCTCAAACAATCCCCTCTGCTTCCATGACCCCTCTGGAGAAGGATACCTCTTTCTGGCCGACCAGATACTCCTTCTCAACGGGTTAAACCCTCAAGTTGCAGCCCGTCTCCTGACCAATTTTGGCAATTGGCGTAAATTCGAACCAATTCGAAAAAATTTAATGCAAATACAATTAGAAAAAATAATGCACAGCCATAATCTCTCCAGAGATGTTTTTGAAATCACAAAAAAATGTCTGGATCCAGCCCCTTAAAAATCTAAATTTTATATTTTTACAAGTTACGCTCATTTTACCTCACAACAACACAGTTACCGTTGCGACCCTTACAAAAAAGAATTAATCTATTCAGATAAAGCATAACAAAACAATTCACACGCCATAGAGGTTTATACAAAAAATGATGGAAGACAATCCCACGATGCAACCGGAAGAGAATTCCAATCCCACCCATCAGACGACACGAGGGGAGTCACGTATTCCTTATATGACCGAATTGGAATTTCAAGCCGACCACGGCGCAATCTTTCACGGTCACACCTCTGATGTCAGTTACAGTGGGGCCTTTTTAAATACCCAACAAGAACCTTTAAATATCCAGGTCGGTGATGTCGGTGTCGCTGCAATCACCATAACAGAAGCCAATAAACGCAGTTACAACGTCTCTTTCCCTTGTATCGTTGCGAGAGTCACACCAAAAGGCCTAGGATTAAACTTTGAAAGCATGGAACCAGAAGAGACAGAACTTGATGTAGACGAAAATCTTAGCGATGAAGAAGGAGATGAAGAAGGAGATGAAGATATATAACCATATAAAAAAAAGCCTTTTAATTGGCTCTCCAACCCTTGTGCTGACCATCCTTTTTGCAATTAAATAAATAACACAAACCCGCTCATGACTCTGTTAAACCACGTACCAACCGAAATCCCAAGGCATTGCTATTGCTTTTAGCCAACACCCGATTGCGATGAGCCACGCGACAGGCCACTTCGTTACTACGCCAACTCCCCCCTCGTCGCACCCGCAATTCCCCGAAAGGAGCCCCCTTTGGATTCTCTTTCGGACTTTTAGAATAATAATCTTCGCTATGCCAATCTTCGGTCCACTCCCAAACATTACCTAACATATCATGCAATCCCCATTGATTGGGAGCCTTAAGCCCAACGGGTTGAGTTTGATTATTGGAATTATTTTGAAACCAAGCATATTCCGCTAACGCTGTCGCATGATCACCAAAATAATAGGCCGTACTGCTTCCAGCCCGAGCGGCATACTCCCATTCAGCCTCGGTTGGCAACCTTAGACGAAACTTTGGTCCCATCATGCGTAGATATTGACGCAAAAATTTTTGCGTGTCCTCCCACAACACCCGTTCCACAGGGTGATTGTCCTTGGCCGGATCATAAAGTCCAGGGGGATAATTGCCCATCACCCGACGCCACTTGGACCACGTCACCGGATATTTACCCATCCAAAAGCCATCCACATAGACCTCATGTACGGGGATTTCATCGGCCTTTCGACCCGCCTCCCCCTTTTGACTGCCCATCTGAAACGTCCCAGCTGGAATCCAAAGAAATTCCATTTTGGTCATAGGTTCAATCCAAACATCGCCCAATTTTGGATCTAAAATGTCCACTTCTTCCATTTTTGCCAACTCCTCTTTGGAAGGAGCTGGTTGATCCGAAATGGCTTCAACGACCACTTTAGGGGGCACCGTGAGGTGCTTTCGCTCTACTGGCTTACTTTGCAAGCCAAAATCATTAATGGAGGAGATAAAACTGCGCCAACTACTTTTCTTTTGCCGCACAATACGGGCACTCTGGGTGCTAACAGAAGCGGGACGAGGCGCAGGTTGTGTGGCAACAGGTGATGGAGAGAGTGATTTTTCTTCCTCGCGCTTCGCTGTGGCGGACAACTGATCTGCTTCATTGAAGGCCGCACCCACCAACATGGGACGCCAAGCCGCCACCGATTGGGGCCGATCGGTTTCCAAAACCATCAACGCCTTATCAATGGCTTTCAGGAAACCGGGAGAAAAACGATTTTTCCCCAACTCCACCGCAGACCGCATAGGATCAGATTCATTCCGCAATTTGGCCGCGATACGAATAGCCGCATCCACTGGTTTTTCACCAGTAACTGCTCGATACAAAACCCCACCTAACGCATAGATATCAGACCATGGTCCCTGACGATTACCGGAAGAATCATACTGTTCAAAAGGGGAGTAACCTAAACTGAGCAGACTGGTCATCTGATCCGAAGCCCCGGCTACCGCTTGACGGGCAGAGCCAAAATCCAAAATAACCGGTGTGCCATTTTTGCGAATTAAAATATTAGGTGGTTTGATATCTCGGTGAATAAAATCTGCGGCATGTAGCATCTCTAGTCCACTCAATAGAGGTGGAAGGATGCGCTTAATTTCCGCTTCACTCAACGTTTTACGCTGTTTGAGCACCTCATCCAGCCCTTGGCCCTCCTCATACTCCATGACCATATAAGCGGTATTACTATCTCGAAAAAAGCTGGCAACACGCACGATAGAAGGATGTTTAAATTTGGCCAAAATTTGCGCCTCTTTTAAAAACCGATCCAATCCCCATTCAAAAGTAGCGGCATCTTTTGGTGAGTTGGGATGAACCTGACTGCCCTCTTCACGCCCGGCAATACCGACAGGAAGGTATTCTTTAATCGCTACCAATTGGTTTAAATTGGTATCGCGTCCCAAATAGGTAATACCAAACCCTCCCTTGCCGAGGACTTTTAAAACCTCATACCAAAGGAGTGTATATCCTGCTGGGAGGGCTTCAAGATACTTGTTTGAACTCATACAGGCCCACCAAATTGCTCAAAAGTGTCAACGGTATCTAAACAATAATTCGCCAAAACAAATCTTTCTCTGTCATTCCTTCAAAGAGTGCTCCTGAAACATGGCTCGCAATCTTGCGGCTTGATCCTCAAGCTCATCCTCTGGTAGCCCAAATTCATCTTCATCCAACAAAGCTATTTTGGCTGATTCGAACCCTTCTTTCAACGGATCCAGTTCCGTTGCGACAAAATCTATTTTTTGATTTGTTTTAATTAAATCTTCAGACTCTTCAGACTCTTCAGACTCTTCAGACTCTTCAGACTCTTCAGACTCCTCAGACTCCTCAGACTCTTCAGACTCCTCAACATCACCTTCAGACTCTGCTTGTTCCTCCTGATCTGGATCTATCTCGTCGTCGTACTCCTCCTCGTCGTTATGAGGAGTCCAAAGGGCACACAGGTCCCCCCAACAATAGAGCAACCAAGATTTAATCAATTTTAAAATCGAAACAACGATAAAAACCAAACCACTCCAGATCCATAATCCACCATCAACCAGCAGATTCAACATTTTCCATATGAGACTACCTGTGGTGGTGATGGTCAAAAGCACCCCCTTCCAAAGCCACACCCCCCCCTCTAAAATCCATCCCACCACATTTTTGGAAAAATAAACCCCCTTCATCCCTATCATGGCAATAATGGCAATGAACCACAATCCAGCTTCCATCAATCTCCCAATAAAAAAACCGGGAATGGGAGATGCCATACGCTTGATAGAAGGAGTCATCCGCGAAAAGGTGGGGGTGATGCGTTTAAAAGAGGGGGCAAAGCGTTTCATAGATTCCGCCGTAGGCAAGACTCTACGCCGAGGTAATGTCGTCCCCACTGGTCGCGGCTGTTGTTCAGGAACTCGTTGGCTCCCTAAGGAGGGTTGATCTGATGCTGGAGGGGTTACTGGAAGCTTTCGAACCCGCCTGGATACTTTTTGGTTATCCAAAACACTTGGCTTTGTCGCACCAGACCGCGTACTCCCAGGCCGAGTTGTTCGCGTAGCCCCAAGACCTTTTTTAGGTTGAATGAGAGACATTTTATTTAAAAATCACCATTCTAAAAGTGTGTACCTTATCTATATTATACGAGCAAAACACCCTACTGAAATACTTTGTGATGTCCATTTTTTCCACTCTGCCAAAAAAAGAGTTTATTAAGCTCCATTGACAAAAGGCGCCCCTACTTTTCTAATGTATCATCCATTCGTTCAAAAAAACACCCTTAGAAAATTAGGATACACAATGATTCCTTCAGCACCACACAGTCCCATTCATCCCAAACTTCGTCAGGTTACCCCTGAAGAGGCCTATCAGCTACAACAAACCATTCCTGACTTGGTGTTTATCGATATCCGTTCAGAAGTTGAACATTTTTTTATCGGCAATCCTCCCGGTGTCATCAATATTCCTTGGCAGGACGCTCCCGATTTTGAACTCAACCCAAATTTTATTCCCGATGTGAGCCGCATTGCCAAAAAGCATCAGACCATTCTTCTGATCTGCCGCTCAGGCCACCGATCCATTGATGCCGGAAACGCTCTCCTTGAAATCGGCTTTGAATCCGTTTATAACGTTTTAGAGGGTTTTGAGGGTGCCCGAGACGAAAATCATCACCGATCCAGTGTGAATGGTTGGCGTTTTCGCGGTTTACCTTGGGTACAATGTTAGCCCTGACGATTATTTTGTCACCTCATGCCCAAAACAGTCAACTCTCTTTATGGTTAAAGCGAAATGAAAATTCTTTATAAGAGATAATATTCCCATCCATTAACTTTTGCTTACCTGAAATCAACACCTCATTCAGTTTCATATTGCGCCCCGATGGAGCGATATAAAAACCATCTGCCCGACGATGAATAACCCCGACCAATCGGGGGGTAAAGAGACCTGTCAACCGAATTTCGGCGTTATCATCCTTACCAAGAATGGTAACCGTATTGCTTAAATGATATTTGGTCCGGCTTAAATCCCCTGATAACACGGTCAGATATCCTTCTGGTTGCTTGATGATGGAGGTGAGAATGGTCGTCCCACAAGAATCCTCCTCCACATGGCCCGCACGAGAGGGAGCCTCCGCATTGGAAGGGATATCTTCCAGCTGTGCACCCGGTCGCTCTTTTTTAAAAGTTCCCGAATGGCCTGGATGAAAAGAATTTTCAGAGGAGGAGTTCTGATGATCTACATATAAGAGGGTGTGTTTACCAACCAAAATCGAATCGCCATCTTGAAGCTCATGGCGTTGAATACGCTGACCATTTACAAAAGTACCATTGCGACTGTCCAGATCTTCCAGAAGATATTTATCCCCTTTACGAACAATGGCCGCATGAGAACGCGATACGGCTGGATTATCCAAGATGATCTCGTTTTCAGAGGTACGACCGATGGCCGTCGCCACTCTGGTGAGTTCCCGTTCTTCTCGAATCACTCCTTTCACTTTGATCACAATTTTTGCCATGTGTCCCCCGAAAGCATCCCGAAAATCAAAAAAACAGACGCGCAATCCTCTTGTTTTTTTACAGGCCATTCACCATAGGGAGATAATATAACCTAAAACCACGCCAGGAACGACAACAAAAATGTCAGTGGAGGCAAACAAAAAAAAATTAGTAGATGTAAAATGTGCTTCCACTCTCTTCCCAGACACACTTAAAGAGCTCTTTTTCGGATAAAAGGAAGTTTTAGAGAGCACCGTAATCGACTAGAGAATAAAATAAAAAAATAAGCCCAACCCCCAATATATCCCACTCATTGGGCCGTTTTAAAAAAACATACCTGGAGAACAGACCACTCGACTCGAAACTCTCCTGGAGCCAGCGGTCGTCAAACGCGCATGGCCTGTTTGAATGGACGATCTAAATAATGACAAAATGGCATCCAAGTTTCTGCCTTAAATACGGTTTTATCCGCCATTTCATCGGAAATCTTTTCATATAGATCCCAAATCAAATCAAAATCTTTGATCCCTTCAAACAGATATCCGTCTACATCCGCGTCATATAAACCATATCCATTATCCAAAAGATCGATATGCAATTTTTTCATGGTATGCCTCCTGATGATTAGGCCCCGATTGGGCTGAACAATTTATTATGAAGATCTATTGTCCAGATTATGCAAATTGCATTCCACAAATATTATTCGGACATTGCTTTTTAATGAACACAAAAAAATCATTTTAATTCAATCAAATAAACATTTAGAACAAAAGATAATACGACAAAATATAATTATACAATAAGAAAAATAGTCAAAAAAATGCCTCTTTGACGCAACAACACGGATGCTCTTTGAACAAAAATTCAGACACAATCCCCTCGGGTCGCTTTATATTTTTCCGATACATTTTTAAGATAACAAAAAAGAGAACATGATGCCCTTTGGGCAAAAAAATCAAAAACAAAACCCTGGGGGATGAATCCCCCAGACCCCCTCTTTTTTTTAAGAATTAAAAAAAAGAGGGGGTCTGGGGGGCGGTTCTGGGCCCCCAAGGTCTTGATTTTTATTTTTCCGATACATTCAATTTCTGACAGCGTTGAGATACATTTTTTTTAAAAGTTTAAAATGACCCAAGCTGACAACATGGGATTTAATCAAAGGAAAATAACCCCGCTTGCGCAACATTTCCAATGAGGCGTGGGATAAATGAGTCAATTTTGTTTTAGACACGGCCCAATAGGTATATTGATAAACCACCCTGCCATCTCTTTTGACCAACAATTGTCTCTTTTTAAGCAGACCAAAATAATCTAACATGGCGCAAAAATTATTATTTTCACATTTAAAATCATGTTGTTCATTTAAAAAAAATTTCTCTGCCAACTCCCTAGAAACCCCCTCCTCTGCGACCAACGGCACCCCAACCCCGTGACTCGACACCGCCAAACAACGACGATCCATGACAACCCAATAGGAATTTTTCTTCTTCTTACAGCTCCTCTTGTTATGTAAAGAGGATGACAACACTCGAAAAGGAAACCGACGACAAGAGAGCGGACGCTCTTCTGTATAAATCAGACAACGAGACTCCAAAGAATCCAAATATGGACAAGGAATACCCTGCTGCAAAGCGTAAACCAACCCCAAATAGACCGCATCGCCAACTTTTTGAAACACAATTGGAAATCTACGGCTAGCCACCTCAATCTCCCCAAGAGAGAGAGAGGCAACAGTGAAAGCCGACCCATCACAACATAAAGTACACTTTTGACAATGGGAAAAAACCCAACCCGCATGAATTTTAGGATCTAGTAAACTCTCCGAATTATGGTCAACGGTCAATTGGTGCGGCATGATGGTCTATCTCTGTAATAACAAGAGCCAATTTGCGACTCACCTCCTCCAATAGCCGATTCATGCTGGCCACCATTAAAGGATAATCTCTATTTTCCAACCGCTCACTCTGACCACGCCACCGCTCAATAGCCAATAAACGCCTCTCATCCACCGAATAAAGACGCCAGAGCAGCCTCAAGACCACTTTCTCCTCAGAAGCCAACTCAAATTGAATTATTTTGACACTCAATCGATACCCCCTCTGCTTGAGAGGGAGACTCTCCGAGATGGTATCAATAGAGATGTCAGGCAACAGATTGGCTAAATTTTCCTCTAAAACACGCGTTAGGTTGGCCGATAAATCTTCGCCCCAATGGTTAAAATCCGACAACACCATCTCCTGGGCTCCCGCACGGATGACAATCTCAGGTCGATTGAGATATTCGGGAATATCCAAAGGATCCACCTGCACATAAGCCCGCTTTTCAACCAATGCCAAAGGAGGAGGCACGTTGGCAGAGAGCAAAAAATAGCGGGTCGTATCCGAATGCACCATAGAAGTCGAGGTACACCCCATCATCCAAAGTGGCACCAATAAAACAATCCAGCCAAAACGATTAAATCCATTTACCATTAGCGTCTCTCCTTGCTTTCTTTGCTTTCTTTGCTTTCTCTGCCAAAAATCAACGACTCTGGATTGCGTTTAAGGGAATCAGACAAAGCCCGAATCGATTTAGCGGTCGCTGCCAATTCTCGTAATGCCTCCAACATATCGCGATGTAACGCAGAATCTGGGGCCACGCTCTTGGTAAATACCCCCAAAGTCACCTGAACCTCTTCCAACGCTTTACGGGTCTGCTCCAATGTTTGACCAACATTAGTGGCCAACGGATCAATTTGGTGATCCACTCGACTGACAAACTTGCGCAGCTCCTGCACCGCCATATTCAATTGGGCGATTGTTTCAGGGATGGCCGGATCGTTGATCATCTTATTGGCCCCCTTTAAAGTTTGAACCAACTCCAACGAGATGGTTTCAACAGGAATCGTCTGAATTTTTTCCAACATTTCTGACAAAGAATCGGTAATCTCATCAAATTGACTATGAACGGTGGGAAGTTCAGGATATTCCCCAGCATCTTCCAAAAAAATAGCCGGTGTGCCTGGAAAAAAATCCAATTCCACATACAATCGCCCCGTCAATAAACTATCGGTACGCAATTGTCCCTTCAACCCCTGTTGAACCATCTGATTTAAAATGACTTTAAATGCTTTGTCTTGTTCTGTTTTTGCTAAAAATCTTTCCGGTTCAATCTCCAATAAAACCGGAATACGGGCCAAAACGGCCTCTTCGGGATTCATAAGCACCCGCACATCCTTCACCGACCCCACTTTAATCCCCCTAAACTCGACATTTGCCCCCACCTCCAATCCACGCACAGAACGATCAAAATAGGCGACCAGCAGCTCTTTACGTGTATAACTTGGCTCCCTCGTTTCAGAATTGGATTTATAAAGCTTAAAAACCGCCCCATTTTCGCTCTGCCCCGTTTGCCCCAGAGTGGGAGGCGTCTCAAAGGCAATCCCACCCATCAATAACACCTCCAAAGATTCGGCCTTGACCTTCAGCCCATTGGAACCTAAACTAAAATCAATGCTGTTGGCATTCCAGAACAGGGTGTTCTGACGCACCAATTTATGATAGGGCGACTTGACAAAAATATGAATACGAACACTATCCTGTTTGGGGGCGAGTTCATACCCAAGCACTTCCCCCACTTTGATGCCACGAAAAAATACCGCAGAACCTGGACTTAAAGAACTCAAACGATCGGCAATCAAAATATATTCATAGCCCTGTTCATGAGAACGGACCACCGGGGCATCATCCAATCCAATAAAAGAGGAGCTCTCTTCCCCACTTCCAGGATCCATTTCGATGTAGACCCCAGACATCAAAGTCCCCAAACCCGTCACGCCACGAATCGACAATTCAGGTCGCACCACCCAAAATTGGGTCCCTTTGGTCAGATGAATGCTCATATCGCGATTCATACGCACCCAAACCTGTACCTTTGTCAAATCCGAGGCTAAATTGAGCGACTCTACCTCTCCCACATCCACATCTTTATATTTTACCCGTGTTTTTCCTGCCACCATCCCCTGGGCATTTTCAAAGGTGATGCAGATCAGAGGACCTTTTTCAAACCAAACGGTCACCCCCAACCAAAGGCCAATCAACCCAGCCACCAAGGGAATCAACCAAATGATGGAGATTTTTTTGACCACGGCACCTGCCTGAGGAAGATCGGTTTCCTGTAAAACGACGGGTTCACTCTGTTGCATCCTATTCCTTTCAACTATCCCAAATCAATCGCGGATCAAAACTTTCCGCCGCCAGCAAAGTAATAACCACCACCGCCCCAAAAAAAGTTGCCCCAGGACCGGCCTCTATGGTAGCAACCGCCCCAAAATCCACCAGGGCAACCATTAAAGAGATCACAAATATATCGACCATAGACCATCGTCCGACGCTCTCGATAATCCGATAAAGCAGTGTGCGATCCTTTAATCGCCACCGTGATTTAATGCGAACCGAAACCAACAAAAACGTCAAGGCGATCAATTTTAAAAGAGGCACCACAATACTGGCAACAAAAACCACCAAGGCCAATGGCCACATCCCCTCCTTTATCAAAGCGATCACCCCACTCAAGATGGTATTGGGTTCCCCACGACCAAAATGGATAACGGTCATCACTGGCAACAGATTGGCCGGAATATAGAGGATAAAAGCGGTCAAAGTCAGTGCCATACTCCGCTGCAGAGTGTTCGGCTTACGATGTGTCAAAACAGACCCACAGCGCGGACAATGAGGCGAACCTGGCACAGAAGAAGGGTTGCCCAACCAATGACAAACAAGACAAGAGCACATAGAGGCCCCATCATTTAATTTTTTTTCTTGGCCACCCAACCGTTTCCACACCCCATGGACATCCAAAACCGCCATCACTCCAGCCACCACAAAAATCAATCCAACAAAACCATACAATCCCAGACCAGGTGCGACCAAAGCCAAATCCGCAAGCTTGACGTAAGCCACCAAAATACCCAGCAGATAAACCTCCAACATCCCCCATCGCGAAAAAAACAGCACCAAGCGAAAAATCCTCTTTCGACCCGGCCAAGCCCAATCCAACCGCATCGGCAATAGTACGTATACAAAACCAATCAAAAACAATAAAGGAGCCCATATAGTGGTCCATAAAACCAATCCAGAGAGCAGCTCATATCCTCCCAAAAACAATTCAATCACCCCACCCAACAAGGTGACGCTACGCGAATTACCGCTCATACTCATTGATATGATTGGAAAACTATTCGCCAGGACAAAACAGATCAACCCAGCCACTGCCAAGGCCAAAGGGCGATCCAAATCCAACCTCCCCCCAAACCGACCCAAAAAGGTCGCACAACGACAACAACAAAAAAGCCCGTCACCCTCCAGGGGAACCGTTTGCACCATACCACACGCATCACACTCAACAACCTGAAAAAAATCCCGATGGATGGTCATGCAAGCTGCCTCATTGATAAAAGAACATCATGCCCTGCGGGCAAAAAATTAAAAGCAAAACCCTGGGGGATGAATCCCCCAGACCCCCTCTTCTTTTTAAAAATTTAAAAAAAAGGGTGGGGGGCATTGGGGGGCGGTTCTGAGCCCCCAAGGTCTTGATTTTTATTTTTCCGATACATTAAAAACAAGACCTTGGAGGCTCTGCCTCCAAACCTCCGCCGGGGAACGTGACGCTCCCAGCCCCCCTCTAATAATACTTTATTGAACGCAAATTGGTATGATACCTCTGTTCAAAAGAGTACCATAAACCTACCCTTTTATTAAATCTATGAACCATGCTAATTTAAAGAAATATTTTTTAAACATAATGCCCTTTAGGCAAAAAAAAAGACAAAACCCTGGGGGATGAATCCCCCAGACCCCCTCTTTTTTTTAAAAGAACTGACAATCAAGAGCTTTGGGGGCGATTCTCTGCCCCAAGCTCTTGATTTTTATTTTTCCGATATATGAACGCATCTAAGGAATAAAAGATGAAAATACATCTGGATGCTCACAGTGGCATCGCTGGCAACATGTTTTTAGGGGCCTGCCTGAATCTGGGCTTGGATCAAAACGAATTGATTCAGGCCCTCCGAGGTTTAGACCTCCCAGATTGGACCCTGGAAGCCAGAGCAGAGCGTCGACACGGCATAGCCGGTATTTTGGTAGATGTCCAATTTCCTCAAGAAAAGCACCATCGCCACCTCTCCCAAATCAAACAATTAATCACCCAATCTGGACTGCCCACACCGGTTATGGAACTGGCTATAAAAATATTTCACACCCTGGCCGAAGCGCCGTTGATGCCCTGGTGGATATCTGTGGAGCGGCTTTTGCGGTCTGGCGTCTGGGAATCGACAGCGTCAGCGCATCCTCTTTACCTATCGGTGGCGGGAGCGTCACCTGTGCCCACGGAATTCTGCCGCTTCCGGCCCCGGCCGTGGCCGAGATGTTGCGTCGTTTTCAGGTTCCTCTACACTTTGTGGCCATCAATCAAGAGCTGGTGACACCTACTGGCGCGGCCATTTTGGTCTGTTTGGCCCAACGCTACGGCCCCCCTACCCTGACCAAAATTGACCGCATCGGCACCGGCCTTGGCCATCGAAACCTCCCCGAACAGGCCAATATATTGCGAATTTTGGCCCAAGACCACCCAGACACTCTCTCCCCAACTTGGCATCAAGATCGCATTTGGGTTCTTACGGCGCAACTGGATGACATGAATCCAGAGTGGTTTAGCCCCCTGTGGGAGCTCCTTTTTGCCGCTGGAGCCTTAGATGTCGGATTGCTTCCCATCACCATGAAAAAAGGACGTCCTGGGGTACAACTGGAAGTCATCGCCCCCGTTGGCTTGGAAATTTCCCTGGCTCAATTAATCTTAACCCACACCACGACTTTAGGGGTTCGACTTGGAGAGAGCCAACGCCTGGTATTACCCCGTTCTCAACGCACCCTCTCCACCCCCTGGGGAGAAGTACGGGTGAAAGAGGCTGGTGGCATTCTCAAAGTAGAACATGAAGATCTCGCCCAACTGGCCAAAAAAGAGGGTTGGTCTCTGCCCCAAGCCCAACACCGCATTCGCCCTTTTTGCCTCCCTTCACCCAACGAGGAGTCCCATTAAGCCGTATGTCTCCTGAAAAATTACACGCCCTACTCACCGATTTGGCCGCCGGTCGCCTGGAAGTTGCTCAGGCCATGACCCAACTGCGCCAATTCCCCATGGATACCGTAACCCATCCTGACGGCATCGTTGCCCGACTGGATACCCACCGAGGCTTGCGACATGGATTCCCAGAGGTGATTCTGGCCCAAGGCAAGCGGTTTGAGCATTTATGTGCCATTGTCGAACGCTCCGTACAACACTCTGGGGATCTGCTCATCACCCGAGTTACACCTAAACGGGCGCGCAAGCTTCTAAAACGTTTCCCTCATCTTTTACACAACGCCCTGGCTCACTGTCTCTTTTGGCAACAAAACCCCAAACCTCCCCAGGGCTTGGTTGGCGTACTCTGCGCGGGAACCAGTGACATTGGGGTGGCTGAAGAGGCGGCCCTGGTGGCTCAACTGATGGGGGCAAAGGTAACCACCCATTATGATGCTGGAGTGGCTGGTTTGCATCGTTTATTGGCCGCAGGCGATCTTCTAACCCAAGCACGGGTGTTTATCGTTGCCGCAGGCATGGAAGGTGCTTTACCATCGGTGGTTGGTGGTTTGGTCGACAAACCTGTCATCGCCATTCCCACTTCACAAGGCTACGGGGCCTCGTTTCATGGTGTATCGGCCCTCTTGGGAATGCTCAACAGTTGTGCGGCCAATGTCACCGTTGTCAACATTGACAACGGCTTTGGAGCCGGTTATGTGGCCGGTTTAATCAATCGCTTGGCGGGAGACGCAACGAGATCCCCATCTCTTTAGCCCCCCTTCCTAAAAAAAAGAGGGGGTCTGGGGGATTCATCCCCCAGGGTTTGGCCTTTTATTTTTTCTTGTTCCCGCAGGACATCCCAGGGTGAAAGTTCATGTATCGGAAAAATAAAAATCAAGACCTTGGGGGGCGGAGAACCGCCCCCCAATTCCCCCCACCCTTTTTTTTAATTCTTTAAAAAAAGGGTGGGTCTGGGGGATTCATCCCCCAGGGTTTTGCTTTTAATTTTTTGCCCGCAGGGCATGATGTTCTCTCATCGAAAAATAAAAAACTTAAACATCAAGTTTAAGCGTCGTTTTGGGTAGATCGGGCTACCTGAGCATTGTCAAAATTGTGACATTTTTTATGGCAACAGTTGTTTTTATATCACATTTTATACCCAAAAAAACCATTTTTTCCATTCAAGGCACATAATTTGACAATTTTAACCTGTAAAAATTCAAAAAAAAATTACAATTTTTCCATTTTTTTTACCAAAAAAATGATATTTTAAGCTCTCAAATTACCCAAAAAAAAATACCTAAAGACCAGAAAATACACGTATTTTTAAAAATATAGAACATATTCATCTAGACATAAAAATTTTTTGGGTTATGAAATCAACTATTTTGAGCTCATCCCTTACTTGACAAACACTTACAAGATACACTAAAGTCTGATCCTTTATCACTAAGGAGAAATTCAAAGGGGGAAACAGATCGCAAAAAAATGCGATCAAGGTCATCAGCTGTACCGCATGATCACAAACGCCATCCAATCCATAAACGGACCGGTAATTGCAGGAAAAGCGACGACCCTAACGGTTGACGTATAATCGTCAAAATAATGTCATTAGACGTAAGATTGGCTATTAAGGGATTTACTAAGAATGCACTTTAACACTACTAAACAACAAGCTCTGTCCACTACCAAAATCAAAACGACCTTTCGAGTGACAAAAAGACCTCAGAAACGTACCATGTTTTTTTCATTGGTGGTTCCATTCAGCATTGTGGCTTTGATCGCTGTTCAACGTGCTCCCGATGCCCACACAAACCTACCCATGCCGTCCCCCGTTCTAATGGATGACGACAGTTCAACCTATCCGGAGGAAAATACTCTAACCCTTATTCCAACCAATCCTCTACCAGAGCGCTTCACGGCAGATGTTCCCGACTCTCTGACCTCTCTTGAAAGCTCACGGAGTTTGGGATTACGGATGGCCTCGTTATCGAACAAACCGATTGCTAAACAAAATTCAGAAAATGATTTAAGAGTTGTCACAGATAAAATCAACAAAGGGGATACCTTTTCCCATGTGTTGCAACGGCATGATATCCCGATGACGGTCGTTAATAAAATCGCCACGGCCGCCAAACCAATTTTTAATCTCGTTCGTAAATTGCAAGTAAATCATAAAGTTTATCTGAATTATGACTCAACAGGCCAGTTGACCACCTTTTTTTATGAGATATCCGACACCCAAACGTTGCGTATAGATACCTCCAAGAATAACCAATTTAGTGCAACATTAAAAAATGTCTCTATTGATTCCCTCACCTCTGAAGCCTCCACGCAACCATCGAATCTAAAATTGGCAGAAAAGACCCCTGATGTCAGCAAAGAGACCGACAGTCAAAAGGCAGCACAGGCCAATTCAGCACCACAAGATCCTTATGCAAAGAAAATTTTTAAAAAAGCCAACCGGATCATCCTCGAAAAAGTGCGTGATGGAGACTCCTTAGCAAGCCTCATGGAGCGCAATCAGGTTCCCAATCAAACCTCTGTCAAAGTTGCCAAAGCGGCCAAACCGGTATTTGATTTGGCGCGTCAACTTTTACCGGGACGCGATGTTCGATTGGCTTTTAACGAATCAGACGAATTTCAAGGTCTCTCGTATCCGATTGATGACACTCAAATTCTATGGATTTCTGGTAGTGATAATAATAAAAAATATGAAGTACAAGTAGAAAAAAAACAATTTGAAATTCGCGCCAACACCATTAGCGGGATTATCAACGACTCTCTGTTTTTAGCAGGCCGCAAGGCCGGATTGACGCTTTCGCAGGCCGTCGAACTGGCCAAACTCTTTGAATGGGATGTTGACTTTGCGCGGGACATTCGGGCAGGGGACCGTTTTACGGTTGTCTACGAAGAAAAATATCACAATGGCAAATTTTCCTCCCGTGGGAATATTTTGGCAGCGGAATTTATCAATCAAGGCCACCACTATCGGGCCATTCGTTATGTAAATCCATCGGGAGAAGTGGGCTATTATGATGACGACGGATACAACATTGAAAAAATGTTTATCCGTGCACCAGTAGACTTCACACGGATCTCTTCGGTTTTTTCCAAAAATCGCTTACATCCCATTTTTGGCTATACACGGGCGCACAAAGGGGTTGATTATGCAGCCCCAACAGGCACCCCTGTTCGGGCCTCTGCCAATGGTCGTGTCATTTTCAAGGGGGATAAAAGTGGCTATGGCAATATGATTGTCATTCACCACAACGACACCTACACCACGGCCTATGCCCATTTGAGCTCTTATGCCAAAAATCTTCATGAAGGTTCTACCGTACAACAGGGACAGGTCATTGGTAAGGTTGGCATGACGGGTGCTGCCACCGGTCCACATTTGCACTATGAAGTTCGAGTCAACGATGTGCAGACCAATCCATTATCTGCACAGTTGCCCATTTCGCAACCTGTGGACAAACGTTATTTATCTGACTTCAAGAAAAAGAGCAGCAAGTTGCTGGCCTTATTGGATCGCAAACCCACGACTGTGGCGGCTTTAGTTCTTCCTCAAGAGTGAGGCAATCCGATTTGCCCCCTGTCTGGACAATTCGTCGCCTACGCCAATGGCATACCGAATGGCTGGGTAAACAGGGCATTGAGACTCCCCAGTTAGATGGGGATCTACTCCTCGCCAAGGCGTTGGGAGTAACGCGCCTACAACTATTTTTAGATCCTGAAAGACCATTGACGCCTCAGGAGCTGAGTGAATTCAAACAGCTCCTGAGGCGTCGTGCCTTGCGCGAGCCGGTGGCCTTGATTTTACAGCAACGTTCGTTTCGCCATCTTGAGTTTAAATTACGCCCAGGGGTGTTGATTCCCAGACCTGAGACCGAACATTTAGTGGAAGCGGTCTTGGAACGTTTTCCTGACCATGAGGCCCCGTTGCGCATATTGGATGTGGGGGTTGGCAGTGGGGCGATCTTGTTGACCCTGTTGACCTTATATCCGCAAGCGGTGGGAACAGGGATTGATATCTCTGAGGTTGCCCTCTCTTGTACACAAGAGAATGCAACGATATTTGGGATTGAGTCGAACCGCGTTCACTTGCTGCAAGGAAATTTATTCAATAATCTCCCCCCTCCTCCTGAAACCACACCATTTCATCTCATCGTCGCCAACCCCCCTTATATCAAGCGTTCAGAGTTTAACGAACTGGCATTAGAAATTTTAAATTGGGAACCTAGAGAGGCTCTGTTTGGTGGAGAGGATGGTTTAGATATCTATACACGCTTAATTCCCCAAGCCGTTGATTATTTGGTTACAGAAGGCTTCTGCGCCGTAGAGATTGGCCACACCCAATCGCCAGCCGTTGAAGAGCTGTTTCAAAAGGCTGGTTTGCAAAAAGTCCAAACCTTACAAGACTACAACCGCCACCCAAGGGTGGTGCTTGGCTGGAGGCCTCCACTCTGAACATCATGCCCTGCGGACGAAAAATTAAAATCAAAACCCTGGGGGATGAATCCCCCAGACCCCCTCTTTTTTTTTAAAAGACTTTAAAAAAAAGAGGGGATCTGGGGGGCGGTTCTCCGCCAAAAATGTATTGATAAATATCAACAATCCCAATAAGGCCGTCCACCAAACCGCTTGGACAAAAAATCAATACAGGCCCGCACCTTTGGAGAGAGGTGACGATGATGCGGATAGACGGCGTGTAATGTACTTTCTGGCAAAGGAAAATCGGCCAAAACCTGTCTCAACGTTCCATTTTGAAGATCACTCCCCACTAAAAAAGTAGGCAAAATCGCCAAACCCAATCCCAATACAGCGGCTTGGCGAATGGCATCGCCATTATTTGTGCGTAACCGCCCTCCAGGCAAAGAGGCAAAACGATCTGGATCGAAAAAACTTCGCCATTCCCAATTCAGATTGCGAGCCAAGGCGTAGATTAAACAAACATGCTCTATTAACGCTTCTGGAGTAGAGGGGGTGCCATATTTTTCCAAATAGATTGGAGAAGCACAAAGTACAAGTTGAATGGGGGCAAGTTTTTTGGCAATTAAACCTGAATCCTCCAATTGACCAATCCGCAGGGCCAGATCAAACCCCTCTTCAACAAGATCAATATAGCGATCATTCATGACCATATCGACCCGTAACAGAGGATATTTTTCTAAAAATTCGACTAAAGCCGGAGCTAAATGTAAATATCCAAAAGACATTGGGGCGTTCATACGCAATAGGCCAGAGGGTTCAACGCGCAGCACGGACAGGGCCTCTTCAGCCTCATGCACATGGTTGAGGATATGCCGACAACTTTCAAAAAAAATCAAACCCTCTGATGTCAATTGCAAACGTCGGGTGGTGCGATGCAACAGACGGGTTTGTAAATGCTCCTCCAAATCCTGAATATGTTTACTCACCCCTGCCTTAGAAATACCCATCCGCCGCGCAGCAGATGAAAATCCCCCCTCCTCTGCCACTCGAACAAAAACCTCCATAGCGGTCAATCGATCCACTGCTCTTCCCCTTTTTTTATTTGATTGTTTCAAATACGTGAACAATCTTTTCATAAATAGACATATTGTCAAATTATTTCAAGAAGGATATGCTTCTATTTAGCAAATTCATGCCCCTTCATTGTTCGAAAGGAATACAAAATGTCCATGTTGGATCACCCCCGTCGAGAGGGGGAATTTTTGGATTGGGAGAAGCTTTATCAAACCGAACCTGTGGAATCAATGCCCTGGTATACCCCTCACTTGGATCCAGATTTAGAACAGGCTCTCAAGGAATTTAAAATCAACTCTGGCCATTTTTTGGATCTAGGCACTGGTCCTGGTACCCAGGCGGCGCTATTGGCAGGCATGGGGTTTCGGGTAACGGCGAGCGATCTTTCTGGGGCGGCTTTAGGGGAAGCAGATAAATTGGCCCGACAGAGGGGGGTCTGTATCGCCTTTGTTGAGGATAATATTTTAACCTCAGAGTTGGAGGGACCATTCGATTATATTTTCGATCGGGGCTGTTTCCATACCTTGCCACCAGAGCAACGGGAAATCTATGTCAACACCGTGCATCACTTATTGAGTCCGAACGGCAAACTATTCCTGAAATGTTTTAGCGTGTTGGAGAGCTCTGAGCGGGGACCATATCGATTTTCTCCCCAGATGATTCAGACCCTTTTTGCCAGTCGATTTCAAATATTAACGAGCCGAGAGAGCCACTTTGAAGGCACTTTACCAGAAAAGCCTAAGGCTCTTTTTAATATTATGGTGCCTTTAGCATGACCACCCCCTCACCCACCCCCCCCCAGCGCTATGATAGAATCACCCGGTGGCTACATGGGGGGATGGCCATTTATCTATTCGGGATGATTGGCTTGGGATTTTATGCCACGAGTTTGGGCTATTATGATCCCTTATACCACCGGGCCACAGATTGGCACCGCTCTTTTGGTTTTTTTATCTGGATGTTATTTTTTGTCCGTCTGGGCTGGCGTATAACCCACCCTGCGCCACCCTTTTCTCCAAACCTGAGCCAATGGGAACGACGTGCAGCTCGATTGACTCATGCTGGATTATATATGCTTTTATTTATCATCCCTATTGCTGGTTATCTTCTCTCCACTGCCGATGGTCGAGGCATACAAATTTTTGATTGGTTCACCCTACCCGCCCTTCTGCCGGCGGCCAAAGGCCGGGAGACGTTGGCCGGGGCAGCGCATTTATGGTTGACGATATTTTTTATATGTTTAATTTTGTTACACCTGATGGCGGCTCTCAAGCATCATTTTATCGATCGGGATGGCATACTCAGGCGCATTTGGTAACTTTTTTTTCAATCACCAACAACAACTCAAGGAACAAAATCATGAACAAAACCCAAAAAGCAATCCTCACTCTAGCCGTTTGTTTAGGAATTTCACCAGCTTGGGCGGCCAGTGAAACCTACAAACTTGACCCCACCCACTCCTTTGTCACCTTTAGCATTGCCCATCTGGGATATAGTTTATTGCAGGGGCGTTTTAATACCCTGGAGGGTCAATTTGTTTTGGATCCAGAACAATCCACCGGAGCCACCCTAGAGGTCTCTGTCGAGACGGCCTCCATTGATAGCAATCATGCCGAACGGGATAAACATTTGCGTAGCAAAGATTTTTTAGATACCGATCAATTTCCAAAGGCCACTTTTAAAAGCACCCGCATTGTGGAAAAAGAGGGCAAGGCCACGGTCGAAGGATCCTTCACGTTGCACGGAGTGACTCATCCCGTAACGTTTGAAGCCAAAATGATTGGCACTGGTGCCGATCCATGGGGCGGCTTTCGGCGCGGTTATGCGGGACAACTACATATCAAACGCGCCGATTATGGCATCAGCAAAAATTTAGGCCCAGCAGCGGAAGAGATGGATTTGGGGTTATATATCGAAGGCATCCGTCAATAATTTTTCTTTTTCTCACCCACAGGAGTATTTTATTATGGATGTCATCACTGCCATTGAGAGCCGACGTGCTGTCAAACAATTTGATCCCCAGCACGTTATCTCTGCCCAAGAGGAAGATCGACTGATTCAGTTGGCCATGTTATCCCCGACCGCCTTTAACATTCAGCATTGGCGATTTGTCGTGGTTCGCGATCCCGCCTTACGCACCCAGATACGCGCCGCCGCCTGGAACCAAGCCCAAGTGACCGATGCCTCACTTTTAATTATTTTATGTGCGGATCTGGCCGCTTGGCAAAAAACCCCGGCACGCTACTGGCGTGAGGCCCCCTCTCCCGTCCAAGAGTTTATGATTCCCGCCCTGCAAAGCTATTATCAAAATCGCCCCACGGTGCAACGGGACGAAGCCATGCGCTCCTGCGGGATTGCCGCTCAGACCCTCATGCTGGCCGCTAAGTCGTTAGGCTACGACTCTTGCCCCATGGATGGTTTTGATTATGATGCCGTCGGCAAATTAATAGACCTCCCCGAAGACCACTTAATCTCTCTCTTCGTCACCATCGGCAAGCCCACCCAACCCGCCAACCCCCGCGCCGGACAACTCCCCCTCGAAGAAGTTCGCATTCACAACCGGTTTAGGTGTTAAATTTTGCCTCCTATTGATTGCTGACGGTAAACAAAAAAAGCTCTATGAAAACCCTTAGGTTTTCATAGAGCTTGCCAAAGGCACCACCACACTTAACCGTGGTCGTCTGTTTTTTGATTTTATTGTTTTAAAAAAAAAGGGGTCTGGGGGATTGCCCCCAGGGTTTTGCTTTTGCTTTTGCTTTTGCTTTTGCTTTTGCTTTTGCTTTTGCTTTTGCTTTTGCTTTTGCTTTTGCTTTTGCTTTT
>JAMOAW010000006.1:0-66065 GCA_039908535.1 Magnetococcus sp. DMHC-6
TTGGATGAACTCGCGACCCGAATAGAACAGACCTCCCAACAAGAGGCGACGCTCCAAACAACTCTGGATGCCTTGCAGCAAAATTTTATAGACCAGACACTCAAACAAAATGTGGCCATTTCCAAGACCGTAGAGGAGTTGGGCCCCATGGTAAAAAGTGTCGAAGGTCAACTACAAGAGTTACAAGAGCAATCCAGCCGTTCTCATACGGAGCTGCGCAAACTGGTCGAAACACAGGATCAAAACCTTTTGGATGAACTCGCGGCCCGGATAGAACAGACCTCCCAACAAGAGGCAACGCTCCAAACAACTCTGGATGCCTTGCAGCAAAATTTTATAGACCAGACACTCAAACAAAATGTGGCCATCTCCAAGACCGTAGAGGAGTTGGGCCCCATGGTAAAAAGTGTCGAAGGGAGTCACGCCATACGGAAAGCACCACGCTGAAAAGTGTGCTTGAATCTGTTCCAGAACAGGTTTCCGGTGCTTTAGAGCAGATACGACATCGGAGTTCAGAGGAGCTTCGGACACAATTTCAGTTGGGTCACCAGCACCTTGAAAACGCCTTGGATGCCCTCGGCGAACGTTTTAAAACCCTTATAAAACAATTAGCCACTACCAGCGATCTTTCTGAAGTGATGTTTAAGACCTTTAAAGAACAGGAAGATCTTTTATTAAAAGTTATCGAAAACAGCCGTCCAGACGATCTTGTCAGCCAACTAAAAGCCCTCTTTTCCGAGCTGATGGATCGACCTGCAAACCAAATTGAAGAGAGCGTCCGC
Organism: Magnetococcus sp. DMHC-6; assembly: GCA_039908535.1. Lineage (GTDB taxonomy): Bacteria > Pseudomonadota > Magnetococcia > Magnetococcales > JADFZT01 > JAMOAW01. The sequence goes on from JAMOAW010000006.1 coordinate 783, forward strand.
CAACTAAGGGATGCCCAACGTGAACAAGGTCAAGAATTAACCGATCGCGTGTTAAGTGCTTTTTCAAAACAATTACATAGCACTGTAAATGGTCTCACAGGAGAGTTGGCCCAACTTAGCAAAAAAATTCAAGAAGAACGCCTCGCCATGGAGCTGGTTTTTCGCGAACTGCTCGCTGGTCTATCCGAGGCCTCCCATCAAGGAGGAGAACAACTGGCCAAACAGCTGGAACATGCCTTGGCCGGTTCCGAATTGCGTCAAGACACCCTTTTAAACGCCCTTACCCAATTGAGCAGCCAAATTCGTGTGGATTTAGATCTCATGCAAGATCATCTACAAAAAACCGGTCTGGATCTCACCCAAACTCTAGAATCTCATGCACAAAAAACGACTGCGCAAGTACACCGAAACACAACCCATACCCTCCAAGAGGTGAGCAGTGCGTGGCGTCAAAACCTGCAAGAGAGCCTAGATACGCTCATCCATCGTCTTTCCGATAAAGAACAACTACGCGATTTAGAATTAAGCAAACGTCTCTCACAAAATGGTGAAACCCTAGCCCGACGCATTCGCTCCGCCCTGCAAGAGGATCTCAGCCTATCCGCCAAGAATTTAAGCGAGCGGGTTCGCGAGTCGCAAGAGATTCAAACGCAACACTCCAGCGCGTTGGCCTCACAGATGCTCGAAACCATGAGTGGCAAGGTAGAAGAGAGCATAGGTGGGGTGACTGATGGATTGGCAGATTTACGCAAACGTTTTCTGGATGAACGACAATCCATCAAAAAATCGATGCAAGACTGGATTGATCATTTTAAAAATACCACCCATTCCGATGACAATCAGATGGCCACCAAAATTCAAACGGTTATGGATCAAATGGATTCCCGTCACGATGGCTTAGTAGAGGCCTTAAACCATGTCAGTCACAATTTAAGTGCCGAAATTGAAAAATTACTGGACAACCTTTTGAGCAAAGAGGATCAAACCAACAAAGACATAAGTCAACACATTGTCGGACTTGGACACCTTTTAGAGGGCGTTGTCACCAACGCCAGTCGCGAACAAACAGTCTTTATTGAAATGCTGGGTGAACGTTTAGATACCTTACGTAAACGGCTAAAAATCAAATAGATGGAAACATCCAAACATGACCAAACAACGACTTATTCGTCTCCGTTTAGAAAAACCGATCACCCCATCCGATCTGGCCGCCCACCCGGTTGTGGCTGCTGGCTTGGGAAAATCCACATCGGCCCAAGGGTCGGTCATCTATTACGATACCCACAACCTGGAGCTTTGGCAGCGTGGAAGTATACTCTCCCTATGTCATCAAGAAGAGGCATGGCTACAAAGAATCGGACCCGTGCAAACAGAGGAATCTTTGGATGCCTCGGAACAGATGGAAAAAATAACGTTAAAAAGTGCCACCCCTCATTTTAGTCAGTTTAAAGAGCAAAAAAAGAGCCGCAAATATATCGGTCAGATTCCGATTAAATCTCTTGAACCGCTGTTTGCAATGGAGCTGCGCAAAACCCGATGGACCCTGACATTTCCAGAGTCGACCCGCCTTTTACTGATTTTGGAAGAGGGGCAGATACAACACAATAATCATCTGCAACCCTTTTGTGAACTGCTTCTTTATTATAAATCTGGGGATCCCCTGCGTTTTCATCAGACTGCTTTGGCCTTGGCACACGATTTTTCCCCTCTCCTGGGTTGTGCGGCCCCGGAAATTCGTTTTTTTCTTGGACTGCACCCCAAAAAAGGAATAAATTTTTCCTATCAAGAGATCAAACCGCCCAAATCTGGAACAACTGCCGAGACGGCCTTGACCATTGTTTGTCGCGACTTGGTACAAGCGGTTCGACACGCTTTATGCCCCCTATTGCACGGTCAGGACGAAGAACGCTTTGCCGCACTCGAACAATTTCGCGCGATGGTGACCCGGATTCGTGTTTTATTAGATCTTTATCGCCCTCTACTCCCACAAAGCATTCGTGCCGACCTCGACAGCGAGCTCAACTGGCTCATGGCCGAGACTGGACCCGCTTGGTTATGGGATCTATTTAGTTTACATACCTTAAAGTCCTTTATGGTCTGGTTTGCAGGGGATGGCGAACCGAATCATTCCGAATTTTTAGGGCTCACCAATCAAATTCAAGCTGTTCGAGAAAAAACTTGGCAGCGCAGTATAAGCGCGATAAGCTCATTTCGTTTCACCCGATTGATTTTAGGTTTGGAAAACTGGTTGGCCAGTTTGGGTTGGCAACCTATGATTGATCTTCCACAAAAACAACAACTCAACAAACCTGTCAAAGAGTTATCCCTAGAGGCTTTACATGATCTACACCGAGCCATTCCCGATTTGATGCGTTCTTTTCCTGATATTTCAGAAAATCGGCTCCGTTCTCTCATTGATGCCACCTCCATGCTGGCCGATTTAGTCTGGTTTTTTTCGCAAGTTTATGTCAGTCAGCACGCCAAAACGTATGCAATACAACTAAATGCCTTTTTGAATTCATTACGGCGTCTTGAAGAACTACAACGGGCTGGGCGTCTGATCAAACAGATTGTTTCCCCTGCGGACCATCCAACGGTGCATTTGGCGCGTGGTTGGCTGAGTGCCATTCAAATGCAACGCAATGGCGAGGTTATCGCCACAGGCGAGCAATTCCTGCGGCTGAAACCTTTCTGGATTTGATGGGGATATATATAATGAAAAAACAGGATCTTAAACAGGCGCAAAAGGTACTTAAAGGAATTACGCTTCCTTCTCGGCCCAACGTGATGCTCAATGTCATTAAAGCCTTGAACGAATTTGCCCCAGATCTACGCAAAGTGATTCAAATTGTTAGCCAAGACATGGTCTTATCATCGCATGTTTTGACCGAAGCCAATACGCAAATTTCCGGTTTTCGCCGTCAGGTTGCCTCTATTGAGCAGGCCATGACTTTGCTGGGGATTGATCATATTCGCAAGGTAGTTGCGCGTCAATTTTTGCGTACCACGCTGATCGGTCGGGATGGACCTTTACAAGATCTCCGTTTTCGTGGGGTAGAGACGGGCTTGATCTCTGCCTATTTGGCACGGGAGTTACCCAAACACTCCCCCTCTTTTCAAAGCGGTTTTCTCCCCTCTATCCATCCCGATGAGGCCTATGTTTTGGGTCTGTTTCATGATTGTGGTCAAGCGGTTCTCATGCAGCGTTTTCCAGGCTACGAACTGTTTCAAAAAGAGATACATCGAAGATCCGATACCAGTCTAGTTGCCGCAGAGATGGAACGTTATGCCACCAATCACTGTTTAGTTGGATATCTATTATGTGAATCTTGGAGCCTCCCAGAACATCTTTGTGAAGTGGTTGCGGTACATCATCAGTCACAAACATTTTCCAGACCTGGTCGTAAAATTAAAGATCGTCAGGCGGCGACGCTGCAAGGGATTTTAAATTTAGCCGAATTTTTATCAGGAGAGTATTCCCACTTTGAATGGGAGCAGATTCGTTCAGATGTTTGCCGATTTTTTGATATGGAAGAGTCTGAAATAGTTCCTTTTAAAAATCAAATACGGGCTTACCTGGAAAATTCTGCCAACCAAATCTCATTACTTTAAAAACGGAAGTTCGTAAAGATAACGATGGCCAACATCTATCCCTTGATTCGCAAACGGGTCGATTCTTCAGACAATCCATTTTGGATTAGTTATGCCGATTTGATGACCGCTCTGGTGATGCTTTTTCTTGTTGTCATGTCCATCTCTATGGTGGCCGTGGCCTCACGTCCTTTAGTAGAAAAAAAGGTGCGTGAAAGCGAAATTTCAGATATTTTAAATCTTCTGGACCTTGAAGCACAGAACAAAAAGGTAGATATTGTCATTGATCGCAACACCCATACCATTAGCTTTGGAGATCAGGCCCGTTTTGCTTTTGATAGTTTTCAACTCTCTGAAGCCGCTCGTCAACGACTGCGTCAATTTGTTCCTTTGCTTTTGGAGACAGAAAAGGATGAAAAGACCAAACGTTGGTTAAAACGAGTACATATTGAAGGGTATACCGATGCCACGGGAACATATTTATACAATGTCAACCTCTCTTTAAATCGGGCACAAGCCGTGGTGTGCGCGCTGTTTGCTGGAGAATTGACCGAGGAGCAAAGACAACGACTCAGACAGCTTTTAATTATTGACGGTGCCTCCACCACCAGCATAAAAGAGAGTCCCGGGGAGAGTCGTCGGGTTGAGGTCCATTTGGAATTTCGTTCGGTTGGAGATGTGAGTGTCAACCATGCACTCCCCAACATGCCGCTTGGTAATTGTGCCATTCCTATCGGAGAGAACACAAAATCCAAGCCAGTTGAACCCGTTCTTCCCTAAAATTTATTAATTTTTTATAACAAGCTATTTTTTTATTGTATAATCAAAAACTTTGTGGAAATGTAGAAAGGGTGAGTATTTTTTTAATTCATTGCGTAAAAAAGGTTATAAATCAACTCATGCACACTTCCAATCGTATTCAAAATCGAGTACGACCGCTGACTGGAGCCACCTTAAGACGACGGCATGGGGATGTAAAAATCCAAGTATGTGTTAAACTACCAGAGGAGATCGTTGCCCATCTGGATCAGTTGGTTGCAAAAAATGGATCGTCACGGTCACAAGTTGTTTTGGAACTCATCACCCATGCCCATGCAGAACTACAAACAGAACAAATGGCATGAATGGGGTTGGATAAACCATTATTATAAAAAAATCAGGTAAAATGGAAACATTAGCCGCACCTTCAGGACTTCGGAATATGATCAACTTTTCCAAAAACGAACTTAGCCAACAACTGCGGCGTTTGAAAGATCAACAGCGCCTGATTAACCGCTCTTGGCATACAAAGGGCAACCAGGAACTGTTGGAATTTTTTATGGAAATCATGCCAAAATTGGTCGATGCCGAACGGTGTAGCATTTTCATCCATGACCCGACCACCGATCAAGTTTGGCTCCAATGTGGGACTGGACTCTCTGAAAAAGAGATCATCATCCCCAAAACCGGGTCCAACGTTGGAAAGGTGATTGCAACGGGAAAACATATTTCCATCAACCTCAAAGAAGAGCAATCCCCCTTTGCCAAACGGGTGGAAGAAAAAACCGGTTTTGTCACCCAAAACATGCTTTGTGTTCCCATTAAAAGTTTGACCAGCAAAGAGATCACGGGAGCCATCCAAGTTTTAAACAAACAAGGCCGCAAAAAAACAGAAGGTTTCTCCGAAGAGGATCAAATTCTTTTAAGCAAAGTGGCCCACCATCTGGAAATGGTCATTGAGAACATCTATCTTAGCCAAGAGATGATCAACATCTCCGACAAGTTACGCGGACGGATCGATTTTGTTGAATGGATCATTAAAATGTGGATGGGATTTATGGGGGTGATTGTGTTGGCCGCCTTTGGAATTATTGTTTATTTTACACCGCACATTATCGGTATTTTTCAACGATAATATGCAAATCCGTCTCTGTATTTTTTTACTGTCTTTCGACGGATGATCTTAAGCCGGTTGGTCTGTAATAAAAAACAACAAAACATAATAATCTATCACAAATTTGGATTTGGTTCGCCCCAGATTCACAATTAGGAGGCGTCATTGTATGAAAAGCAGTCATCGTGGTTCCTGTCTCTCTTTATTGGTTGTACCGGTATTGTTTTGGACAATGCCTGCCCATTCGGCATCCAGCAAATTGGATAATTTCGAAAAGAAGGCTGGTTATGTTTTAGGTCTGCAGATGGGTGCCCGTTTTAAAGGTATTCCTCTTAAGTTAGACAGTGAAGCCATGCTCCAGGGAATTCGCGATGGGCTAGAAGGGACCAAACCAGCCATTGAACAAGAAGAGGCCATGCAGATCGAAAAACAGATGGAAGAGAAAATGCGCCAAGAGATGGCCAGCCGTACCCAGGCTCTTGCCGACAAAAACCTCAAAGAAGGTGTGGATTTTTTAACGAAAAACAAATCTGAAAAAGGGGTTGTGACCACGGCCAGCGGATTACAATATTTGGTCTTAACCCAAGGCAACGGTCCCAAACCCACCCCAACAGATAAGGTGCAGGTTCATTACAAAGGGACGCTATTGGATGGCACTGAATTTGACAGCTCCTACAAACGCAATAAACCGGTCACTTTTCCCCTTGGAAACGTCATTCCCGGTTGGACTGAGGGCGTTCAGTTAATGAATGTCGGTTCGAAATATCGTTTGTTTATTCCGTCTGAATTGGCTTATGGTAAACAAGGTCCACGGGGAATTGGTCCAAATGCCACGCTTGTTTTTGAAATCGAACTGCTCGCCATTGAGAAATAACCAGCCAAAGGATGTGCATCTAGATATTGCGGATGGGGGGAGATTCCCATCCGCAATATTTTTCATGTATCGGAAAAATAAAAATCAAGACCTTGGGGGGCGGAGAACCGCCCCCCAACTCCCCCACCCTTTTTTTTAATTAAAAAAAAGAGGGGGTCTGGGGGATTCATCCCCCAGGGTTTTGATTTTTTTGCCCGTAGGGCATTATGTGCAGGCTCATGGTGCGCTCTGTTTTTTATGTATGGTGAAATCAACACAACGATGTTTATGTCTGAAATTTTCGCAAATCTCAGACATAAACCTGTTTATGTCTGGTGCGTCAGACTCAAAATCGCTACAGCACATTCCGACCCTCGGCACAGTTCAGCAGTTCACGGAACGCAAAAATAGCAGAACGCCGCCCGCTCTTTTCCCGGAGCGGATGGAGAATCCCGGCTTCGCGCAGTCTATGCAGGAAGGGCAAAGCGGTATGCTTGGGGATCCCAGAGCGCAAGATAAAATCACCTGACTGGAAAATCGGACGGTCAAACAAGGCGTCCAGCACCTGGATAGCATGTTGTGACCGCGTCAATTCCGTGATTTGACGTTTCATTTTTTCATAGAGTTCCAGTATCTCCCGCACCTTTTGGGTATTGGCCCAGGCTTGTTCCACGATGGCATCCAGAAAAAACTCAATCCAACTGATCCAATCGTCATCCTGGCTGATGCCACGCAGACGGGCGTAATACAGGTCACGATGAGTCTCCAAATATTCGCTCAAATAGAACATTGGGCTGGCCAAAACATGTTTTTGAAACAAAAATAGTGGAATCAACAGGCGTCCGATGCGACCATTACCATCCTTGAATGGATGAATGAGTTCAAATTGGGCATGCACGACGGCCACTTGCACCAGCAGGTCAAAATCATCCATCGCAAGATAACTCTCCCAGGCTTGCAGATGATCCCGCAATTGTAAGGGAGCAGGCGGCACAAAGGTCGCCTGCTCAAACGTACATCCTGCCGGGCCGATCCAATTTTGATCCAGACGAAATTGCCCTGGAGTTTTGTTGGCACCGCGCACGCTGTCCATCAAAACCGTGTGCATCTGGCAGATCAATGACAGGGTAAAGGGGCGTTCCTTCAAAGCCTCGGATGCCAATACAAGGGCCTTACGATAATTACGAATTTCCTGAATGTCCTGGGCTTTCTCCCCACCGAAGTCGATACCCGCTTCGCATTCCAACACCTCATCGACTGTAGCTTGCGTCCCTTCGATCTTCGAGGAGAGAACCGCCTCGCGAGTGATCAGCGGGGAGAGCAGTATCGAAGGGTTGATAACACTTTGCAATAAGCCATCATAGCGGGCCAAAGCCGCATTGGCGGGGCCAACCTTGCGGATGAGTCGGCCATAATCCAGGTCGGACAGTGGCAGGGATTGCGGAACATAGGGAATCATGCGTTTGCCTCCACAGGGAGAATTCAGAAATTGACTATCAAACAACCTTTTCACAAAACGGCCAAACATTTTCTCCGAAGGTCGGACGATGGTTAGATGGTATCCGCAGATGACACCAGGAAGCTCTTGTGGCACAAAAGCAACGATAGCGATATCATTAGCGGTCTCGAAATCTTTGGTGATGATGACCTCCCCTGGCAGCAAAGAGAATTCAAAATCCGCATTGGCAAAGATACGGCTGATGGGCTTTCCATCCTGTTTGGCCTCTGTGAAAGGACCGAAGAGATGGGTGATTTCTTCAATATGAGTGTCGGAAAGTTCCTTTCTTTTCGACCCCAGGCTCTTCCTCATCTTCTGCCACATGGCACTGGCATCTATCTATCATCTGCACAAGCCCCTTGCGGTGGTCGGGTTTGCGGTTGCTGACGATCCAGATGTAGATGGAGCAGAAACAACATTGAGCCATCCGAAACACGGGGAAGACCCGGACCGAATCTCCCGTTATAACCCCTGACTCAAATGTTCCTTGCGGCCCCCTTTTCCCACTTTTTTCCATTCCACGCCGAAGAGAGGATTAGAGAGCATGTAGTCAAATTTTTTATAATCAACAAGATGCCCCTTCAGAGCAAAAAAGTCAAAGGCAAAGCCATCACGTTCTTCACATCCTTATTGTGCATACCATTGAAAAATATTCTAAAACTTAACAGGATTCACCGCCAAGGTGCGAGACATCTTTTTAACCCTCCAAAAAAAAATGCAATTGGCTCAAAAACTTTTTAATTTTTATACGTTGACATACCTTTATAAAACTGGGAATAAATAAAAATCAAGACCTTGGGGGGCGGAGAACCGCCCCCCAACTCCCCCCACCCTTTTTTTTAATTAAAAAAAAGAGGGGGTCTGGGGGATTCATCCCCCAGGGTTTTGATTTTTTTGCCCGGAGGGTGTTATTTTTATGCTAATTTTTTCCGTTCCCTGTTTTGTTTTAACGGTTGACTTGAATGATCGATACCCATTGTCACCTCCATTTACCGGCCTTTGATACCGACCGCCAAGAGGTCTTGGCCCGCAGTCGCCAAGCGGGGGTGGACCAATGGGTGGTACCTGGCATACGCCTCAGCGATTTTCCACAACTGGTCGCCCGGCACGAAGAGGGCATTCATCTGGCGTTTGGATTACACCCTTTTTTTACCCAAGATCACCCCACAGATGGCCCCGATCAACTCATCAACTGGGTAAGGCAATACCACCCCCTGGCTATTGGAGAGATTGGCCTGGATTTTATCGCTCCGCAAACAACACATCAAATGCAGTTGGCACTGTTCACCGAACAATTGCGTATTGCCGATCAATTTCACCTGCCGGTTTTGCTGCATGTACGCAAGGCCCACGATATTGTTCTGGGAGTGCTACGCCAACGCCCATTCCCTTTTGGCGGCATTGTCCATGCGTTTAGCGGCACCCTGCACCAAGCGCGCAGTTATATTGAACTTGGATTTTGCCTGGGCTTTGGCGGTGTGGTCACCCGCGACAACGCCCGTCACCTGCGCGATCTCGTCCCCTTTTTGCCAGAGTCTGCCCTGGTGCTTGAAAGCGACGCCCCCGATCTGCCCCCCGCCGGACATCTTGGCGAACGCAACGAACCCTGCCATTTACCACTGGTTGCCCAAACCCTGGCCACCTTACGGAAGGTGCCAATCGAACACATGATCACCACCACCAGATTAAATGCCCAGAGAGTTCTTTGGTCGATCCATGGCATGACATGATTCATTCAGGATTATTTGATCGAACCCATCTTTTGGTAGGGGATACAGGCATTGAAAAATTACAAGCCGCCCATGTTTTGCTCTGTGGGGTAGGAGGGGTGGGTAGTTTTGCCGCCGAAGCCCTAGGACGGGCGGGGATCGGTCGTCTGACGCTCATAGACCATGATATCGTTGCCCCCTCAAACCTCAACCGACAACTGCCAGCCACCCTGGAGACCATAGGAGAAAAAAAGATCGCCGTCCTCGGCCAACGCTTGGCCTCTATAAACCCCTTGTGTCAATTGGAACGAATCGATCAATTTTTAACCTCCGACAACATCCCAAAAATTCTCGACCACACCCATCCGCACTGGGTATTGGATGCCATTGACTCTCTCAACAGCAAAGTAAGCCTGATTGTTGAATCCCACACCCGTGGCATCCCCATTGCTTGCAGCATGGGAGCTGGTGGACGACTGGATCCTACCCGTTTGATGGTAGGTGATTTAATGGACACCACCCTATGCCCTCTGGCGCGTGCTGTCCGCCACCGAGTTCGCAAACGGGGGCTTGGCCGTGGCATCCAGGCCGTCTGGTCATTAGAACCCCCGCACCCACCCTCCCCCGCTGAACCCACCGACCAAGGACGGCCACGGGTCATCAACGGCACCATCAGCTACATGCCCGCGCTCTTTGGATTAACTTTGGCTGGAATCATTGTGCAGGGTATCTTGAGTTCACCGATCCCATAGCCAATGAAGAGCTTGGGGGGCGGAGAACCGCCCCCCAACTCCCCCCACCCTTTTTTTTCGGGAACTCTGGGGGATTCATCCCCCAGGGTTTGGCCTTAATTTTTTATGCACGTTGCCGATTTTCAATTTTGGCCCAAGTATCACGCAAAGAGACCGATCGGTTAAAGATGAATCTTTCCCCCGCACGGGATACAACGGGATCTAAATAGAAATATCCAAGCCGTTCAAATTGATAACGACTGCCAAGCGTGGCCTGAGCCAAGGAGAACTCTACGGGACAATTGGGCAGAATGGTTAAGGATTGCGGATTGAGATGATCGGTGAACTCCCCGCCAGCGGCTTCTGGGTTGGCTTGGGTAAAAAGGGGCTCATATAGGTGAATATCGGCGGTAGCATGCTGGGTGGCACTCACCCAGTGAATGACCCCTTTCACTTTACGTCCCTGGGGATTCATTCCCAGAGTGGACGGATCATGGCTGCAACGCAATTCTAAAATGGCCCCACTCTGAGGATCTTTGATCACCTGCTCACAACGAATCACATACCCATGCCGCAAACGGACCTCTTCCCCAGGAACCAAACGCTTAAACTGTTTGGGAGGATTCTCACAAAAATCCTCTTGTTCAATATAGAGCTCTCTGGTAAAAGGCAACATTCGGCTACCCATTTGTGGATTTTGGGGATGCAGTGGGGCGGAAATCTCCTCCAGATACCCTTCAGGAAGGGTATCGATTACCACCCGCAACGGCTGTAAAACCGCCAAGGCCCGGGGCGCGGTGCTCTCCAAATGGTCACGCAAGGATCCCTCCAACAGGGCCATTTCCACCATACCCAACGATTTGGTAATTCCGATTCGGGCACAAAATTCTCGGATCGATTCTGGCGTATAACCACGCCGCCGCAATCCAGCGATCGTCGGCATTCTTGGGTCGTCCCACCCGCTCACCACACCAGAGCTTACCAATTGATTGAGCTTGCGTTTGCTCATCAGGGTATATTCCAGTTCCAAACGAGAAAATTCAATCTGACGCGGTTGCGCAAGGGGAGAGAGGGCATGAATCAACCAATCATACAATGGGCGATGATCTTCAAACTCCAAGGTACACAAAGAGTGGGTAATGCCCTCCAGGGCATCGGAGAGGGGATGAGAAAAATCATAGGTGGGATAAATTGGCCATGATCTCCCCGTTTGGTGATGCGCCACTTGCCGAATGCGATACAAAGTGGGATCGCGCATATTCATATTTGGGGAAGACATGTCAATTTTAGCCCGCAAAACCCGGCTCCCCTCGGCAAATTCACCCGCCCGCATACGCTGAAAAAGATTCATATTTTCTGCACAGTCACGATACCGAAAGGGGCTGTCTTGGCCAGGTTGGGTCAATGTGCCACGATATTGACGCATCTGCTCGGCATTTAAATCGCACACATAGGCCAACCCCTTTTGAATCAACACCAGGGCATATTGATACAACTGCTCAAAATAGTCCGATGTATACAACACCCGATCCTGCCATTGAAATCCCAACCAACGCACATCGGTTTGAATGGCATCGATATACACCTGACTCTCTTTTTCCGGGTTGGTGTCGTCAAACCTCAAGTTACACGTCCCGCCATACTCTTGTGCCACGCCAAAATTGAGACAAATCGATTTTGCGTGTCCAATATGCAAAAACCCATTGGGTTCCGGCGGAAAACGGGTTGCCAAACGTCCACCATGTTTACCACTCTTTTGATCGTTGGCAATAATGGTACGAATAAAATCGAGATCATGGGATGCTAAGTCTTGCGTCATATTCTAAAGCCTATGATAAATATAAAAATATGGATATATATACCTACTTACCTCTACGAAGAAACAGAAAAAATAAAAATATACCGATTTCAAACGGGTTGATCCAAGAACAAAATTATGGCAATATAAAAAATATCGTCCAGAGTGTACCCTTCCCTCTCTTTTGAAACAATATTTTTTTAAAAATGCAATAATTTTTTTCACGTTTCTTGCATTAAATTTTCTCAATTTCTTCAATCGTCAAACAGTTAAATTAAAAAAACAGACCCTATGAAACATATCTCGACCAATATTCAAGCCCAAGACCTCCTCGATCAACTAGAATTGGCCGTCATAACGCATGAAGATTGGCTTGGAACACTCAATCGGGCGTTAATCTGTCAAAAGCCCGATTTAGTTCAACAATTTTGTTCGATAAACTCTCATAAAACGTGCCAGTTTGGGATATGGTTCGAGTCTATATTTTTTAAAAATAAACACGACAACCAGATTATTTACGATATTGATTTAATTCATCAACGAATGCATGCCACGGCTCAATGGCTCATGGAGAAACTACAGCGCAAAGAGTCCATCTCTCCAGAAGCGTATGACGAATTGTTATTCAAAAGACTCGCTTTTCGGGGTCATGTTTCTATTTTAATCAATCAAATTTACGATATGCTTTTACAAACCGACCCCCTAACCCGCGTTCTCAACCGTCAAAAAATGGTTCAAACCCTGGAAAGGGAGAAAGATTCCGCGCAAACCAAACCCATCATCCCGGCCATTACCCTGGCAGACATAGATTTTTTTAAACACGTAAACGACACCTATGGCCATGCTGTCGGCGATCGAGTGTTAAAAATGGTGGCGCAAATTTTTATGTCGCATATGCGCCCTATGGATTTAATCTTTCGCTATGGCGGAGAAGAATTTCTTCTTTATATGCAAAGCATGGATATTCACACTGCTGCCAAAACCATTGATCGTCTGCGTCAAAAACTCCTACAACACCCCTTTCAATTGGATAATGGAGAACAGCTCACCATTACGGCCTCTTTTGGTCTCTCTGTCCTGGACAGCGACCGCTCCATCCAAGAATCTATTGAAGAAGCCGACAAGGCCCTCTATCTTGCGAAAGAGCGCGGACGCAACCGAGTAGAAGGATTATATCACGAACAACAAATTTCTCCCTGCTGATTTCTTTTTTGCAACGCCATTCCTGGCACATCTTCTGCTAATTTTCTCCCATATCGCTGTGCTACTCTACGCTTTTTTGGCACTATTTGGGAGAAAAAATGAAAATTCAAGAACTAAAAAAACGGCTTGACTCCGCCAACCCTGTCCCCGCCCCCGCCCAGGTTTGGCGACAAATGCTGCAATCCACCCTAAAAGCCGCCACCTCCCCGGAGATCAATGAGACCTCCCGTTTGGCTCAAGATTGGTTTACCAAAGAGGGGGATGCCTTTCGCTTGGTCTGTGCTTTGGCTGGGTTATATCCAGAAGATAATCAACAACAAGATCGCTTTGAAACCCTTTTTAATCAAGCCAATTCTCATATTTGGCAACCCGGACAATAGCAAGAGCTGCGTCCTCCCAGCCGTATTTGTTGAATCAATTCAGGACAGTGTCGACAAGTTTGCCCTTCGCGACCATAGACAAGCAACTTTTGCTGGAAATATCCCGGTGCGCCATCCCCATTGCGAAAATCGCGTAAGGTTGTCCCTCCTTGTTGAATGGCCTCTACCAACGTCGCCTGGGTGGCGGAAACCAAAGAATCACACTCCATTTGAGTAAGCGTTCCAGCAGGGCGGATAGGCAGAATTCCGGCTTTAAAAAGGGCTTCCGTGGCATAAATATTGCCGACCCCCGCCACCACATGGCTGTCCATTAATAAATTTTTAACCGGGACACGCCGTCCACGGCACCGCTGGAAAAAAAATCCGCCATCAAATTGAGGCGTTAAGGGTTCAGGACCAAGGGAAACCAACAGCGGATGCTCCAAAGGGGTGCATGACCAAAGCACCGCCCCAAAACGACGCGGATCGGTCAGGCGCAGACATAACCCGTTGGCAAACAAAAAATCCAGATGATCATGTTTTTGAGCAGGTGTGGTCTGTGAACGCAGAGTCAAGCGACCAGACATCCCTAAATGAAAAATAATCCATCCCATTTCCGACTGCAGCAAAAGATATTTACCGCGTCGCATCAAAGCACAAACAGATCTCCCCTCCAGCTGACGCAACGCCTCTACTGGTAACGGCCAACGCAAATTCAGACGCCGAATCACCACCGAAATAATTTTGACACCAACCAACTGCGGTCGCAATCCCTGAAGAATGGTTTCCACTTCGGGCAGTTCTGGCATAAAACATCCTCAATATATGTGAATAGATCCTCTTTTTTTCTGTTCATTTAGAAGCAAACACATTACAGTAATAGTAATCAACAACAATCTTTGGAAGAGATACGTGAATATTCGTGTTTTAATTGATAACGTCCCAATTTTTCAATCCTTTTCCGAAATTCAAAAAAAACGGATTGCCAATCTCACCTATCTTTTTATTCGTTATGAAAAGGATGAAGTGATTCTCAAACAGTTCGAGTTGGACTCCTCGTTTTATATCCTCGTGCAGGGATCTGTTCGGGTTACCCGTGACGATCTTCCCGACAAAATAATTGCCAAACTCAAACCCGGCTCCATTTTTGGTGAAATGGCCTACCTAACAGGAAAACCGCGTTCTACCCATGTCATCGCCCACGAACCCGAGACGATCGCCATGAAATTGGACCACAACAATATGTTTCTTCTGCCTGCCAATGTACGCGACCGGATCAAGGATAGCCTCATTCATTTATTAGTTAACCGCATAAACCAAATGAACGACGCCTTGATCAGACGAACAAAAAAAGATAGGATAGAAAAAAATGCACTTTCAGATGAACATATAGATCAACTTTTAATGGATTATTAAAATTTTAAAATAATCCGCCTTTAAAAATTTTCTAATCACTATAACTATAAAACCATGCAAACTAAACGCTCTTCCAAAAAAAATGCACCTCCTCCTATATTAAATCTGACCCTCCATGGACAGACACTTCTGGATAAAAACCAGTTTAAAGAGGCCATTGAAGTTTTTAAAAAATTGGCCAAGGAACAGCCAAACGCCTCCTGGCGGGAGCCGCTCATCAAGGCTTATCGGGGACGAGCTTTGGAATTGGCGGAAAAATCCATGTTTAAAGAGGCTCTGGTCACCTTGGAAAACGAATCCCGAATCAGCGGTCTACCAATTCCCCTGGATCTCATCCTCCCACTGGCGGTCAACACTGGAAGTATTGATAAACTTGCGCCATTTTTCAACTATCAGAAAGAGGCTTCTTCTCTCCCTCCTGCTCATTTGCTGGAGCCAATTCAATCCTTAATGGCCATCCTTGCCTTGGTGGGTGATTCAAAAATTGACAAAATTTTTCCCAAAAAGGATCTCCCTTTTTGGGACCATTTAGCCCGCGCCCGTGAGGCATTAACCCTCTATGGAACGAATCAAGAGACATTATTGGATGGAGCCTTGGCCAAAATTCCAGCCCAATCCCCCTTTAAACATTTTCGTCTCTTTTTAAAGTCGCTCTCCCTGATAAACTCCCAACCGGAGAAGGCCACGGCCTTATTGGAGCGTATTCCACCCCACACCCCTTTTGCCGGTCCAGCTTCGGTTGTGCAGGTCTGTTCCTTTTCGGAACAACATCTCCCTATGGCCTTGGTCAACCTTGATACGGCGGCCCAATCTTGTGTTGCGACGCTGGTGGGAATAGACCCCAACAGCATATCGTTACTTAATAAACTTAACATCGCCTCTCGTTCCATTCCAAAATTATTTAGTTTTTTAATAGCCCATACCGAACAACTGAACCTGGATTGGGTGCGAACCACTTGTTTAGAATTATTATCCATTTATCCCGAAGGCGTCCCTGCATTTGAAAAAAAATTTGGACCACTGGACCCTTTTCAAAAAAATAGATTTCTCGCCCTGAAGGCAGAGAAAAATCAAGATATTACGCAAGCCGAAAAATACTGGCTACAATGTATTTCTATTCTAAAGGCCAAGCCGAATATCACAGAGGATATTCCTCTCAAAATCGCTTTAATTTTACGTCATATTCATCCTTGGCAGGAGAATACACGTCGTCGGAGACGCTCCTTTTATTTTAATTCCGATGAAGATCAACATGAACCTTTCTATTTTCTAGAACAAAGTCTTACCTACGACCCTGATGATCCAGAGGTTTGGATTGAGTTAATTCGCGGCGTTTTAGAAATTAAAGAAGAAAAAAGGGGCAATACCCTGCTCGAAAAGGCTCTCAAAATATTTCCAGACAACCCAGCCCTGCTGACCATAGCGGTGGAATTGGCACTCAAACGCCATACCTTTGTCAAGGCCGTGCGCCTAGCTGAAAAGCTGCTCCAAATAAATCCCATCAATCCGCACATTCGCCAACAAATTTTGAGGGCACAACTCTCTCAAGCCGAAAAACAGATCCATGTCAACCGCCTGGATCTGGCCAAAAAGGAGATTCAAAAGGCCGAAGCCATGGCGCGCAATGAGATCGACCGTGGCAATGTGCGTTTTTATCAAGGGGTGTTGGCCTTGAAACATGAGGAGATAAATTTGGGACTGGCTCTCATCCAGGAAGCCCGCAGTTTGGAGGGGGAGACCCCTTTTGCCTTTTACCGAATGTTTACCGATGCCAAAAGATTAGGTCTTCAAACGAAAATTATTCAACAATTACAGCAAGATCTCAGGAAAAAACTGCTAGATCCTCCACAAAAGCAGTTTATTTTAGACCTTATAAGCCAAATAGATATCCAGCTTCCAACCTCCCAAAAGAGAGGAGCGGACAATTTTATCCTGCTGGAAGATTATCTGACCAAAGGGGTTCCCTTAAATTTTACAATTCAAGAGAGACAATGGATCTGTCAACGCTTTTTCGAAGCCGATAGAGATGTACTTCTTAAAAAATTTGCTTCAGAAGGGGAAAAGCAATGGCCGGAAATAGATTGTTTCTTTGTTTATCGACTCTATGTGCAATATCATGGACAATATGGTCGACACGCCATCCCTGCAGACCATATTCAAAGACTCGTACAGATCTACCATAAAGCAGAAGAAAAAATGGATCCAGATCACCTTTTGGATCCAATTGAAGAGATTCTTCCACCTAACTATCTTTATGAAGATGAGGATAAAGATGAGGATGAGGATGAAGATGATTCTCCATTTTTACCAAACGACATGCCTTTGCCCTGCGCTCCTGAAGAACTGGTACAAATGGTTTGTAATTTTATTCTTGAGAATGATTCCCCACCCAAAGATATAAATGATATGGAGAGATGGATCATAAATTTAATGATAAAAGTAGATCAATTACCCATATTTAAAAATATTCCCCCCCCCTTGAAAAGTATCATTCTCTTACAGGCTGTGGAGAAAATTCTCACATCGCAAGAGGCAACGAAACCACCCCCTTCGCGGCCAAAATCTCGCATGAAACCCAAGGAAATCCCCCAAAAATCAAATTCCGATCCCGACCAATTAAAACTGGATTTCACTTCATGAAAAACCCTTTTCAAATTTTAGATGTTCCAGTTCAAACCGATGATGAAACGGTTCGCAAAGCGTGGTTGAATCTGGTTCGTATCTATCCACCGGAACGCGATCCAACTCGATTTCAGGAAATACGCACCGCCTATGAAGCGATAAAAACCTACCGGGATCGTTCGCGTTTTCATTTGTTTGAACCTTGCGAACCCGTACTGGAAAGCCTCATGAGACACGGTTTGAAACGTGCTCCTGTGAGGCCCCTTTCAGAAAAAATGATTTTGGATCTTCTTGGGGAATCCAGCCGCAACTGGCGGATGAGATGGTCACACAAAGGGAAGGATGAATCCTCATGAATCGGGCGGATAAAGAGGTGTTAATCGACCAATTTCGTACCTATCTGGAGCAATGGGAATCTCCTGATCCTGCCGGTGAGTTACCTCCTGGGGATGAACGAACCGATCTTTATACCTTTTACATTGAACTGGCCGCCCTAAAAAACGAAGTTCGCATCGAATCCCGACAATTAAAAACGGCTTTGGACCAGTTTCGTGAGGTGTTTGAAACTTTAAATGCAAGCCATGACCAACTCCAAGAGTCTCTCACCAGAGAGAAGACCGCCCGCATGGAGGCAGGTCGTCAAGCCATTCGTCCGCTTCTCCTAGAATTATTAGAACTGCGTGACCGGATGGAGGCGGCTTTGACGCCTCCTCCTGTGGTGATCAAGACCAATTTTTTTAATTTTAACTGGTTATGCCCCCCCCACCCCGATTCTGGGCAAGCCATTCGAGAAGGGATTCGTATGAACCTGAGGCGTTTAGATCAGATATTGTCAGGCCAAGGAGTACAACCGATTGTCACTGTTGGTCAACCACTGGACCCTCACCATATGCGGGCGACAAACGTTGTCAACCGTTCCGATGTGGCCTCTGGAATTGTTGTTGAAGAGATTCGTAAAGGGTTTACCTGGGATGGTATCTTGGTACGTCCAGCTGAAGTCATTGTTAATCAATAATTTTATTTAATGGAGTCCATATAAAATGCTTAACTCTGAGCCAATTATTGGTATTGATTTAGGAACCACCAACTCGGAAGTGGCCATCTATTTGGAGGGCCGTACACAAGTATTACAAGACAGCGAAGGAAACCGATTGCTTCCTTCCTTTGTTGGTATTGATGAAAATGGCGGTGTTTTAGTGGGACATTCGGCGCGTAATCAATATATTGTCCATCCTGATCGGACGATTAAGTCGATCAAACGACGGATGGGCTCAACCGATAAAGTCTCTATGGCTGGCAAAGAGTATTCTCCCCAAGAGATCTCTGGCATTATTTTAAAAAGGCTCAAAGGAATTGCCGAAACCACGCTTGGTCGACCGATTCACAAAGCGGTGATCACAGTACCCGCCTTCTTCTCCGATGCCCAGCGACAAGCCACCCGTGAGGCTGGAGAGATTGCTGGACTGGAAGTGGTACGCATGATCAACGAACCCACGGCAGCGGCTCTTGCATATGAAACAGGCAACCCGCAAAACAAAAAAATATTGGTCTATGATTTGGGAGGCGGCACCTTTGATGTCTCGGTGGTGCGGATTGAAAACGGGGTGGTGGAGGTTATTTCCAGCCATGGCGATAACCATCTGGGAGGAGATGACTTTGACGCCCTGATTTACAACCATCTGATTGCCCACTTAAAAGAGAAACATGGTGTAGATCTAACCAACCAACCTAAAGCCATTGCCCGCCTTTTACGCTGTGCCGAAAATGCCAAAAAATCCCTTTCAGATCATCCGTTTATTCTCATTGAAGAAGAGTTTATCGCTCAAGGGGCTACCGGACCGATCCATCTCTCTTTGGAATTGGATCGCCACCTCTATGAAGAGATGATC
Source organism: Magnetococcus sp. DMHC-6 (assembly GCA_039908535.1). Taxonomy (GTDB): domain Bacteria; phylum Pseudomonadota; class Magnetococcia; order Magnetococcales; family JADFZT01; genus JAMOAW01. The sequence goes on from JAMOAW010000006.1 coordinate 20,325, forward strand.
ACCCCATATATCGATAAAACCCTGGAGGCGGTTCATACGGCTTTGAACGGGGCCAACCTTGTTGCAAACCATATTGAACGCATTTTATTGGTTGGTGGGGCAACGCGAACACCTCTGGTGGCGCGAAGACTCGAAGAGGTGTTCGGTTTTTCCCCCAGCAGCGAGGTAGACCCAGACCTGTGCGTGGCCATGGGGGCGGCCATTCAAGCCGCTATGATCGAAGGTCAACAGGTCTCTGCGGTCTTGGTAGATGTCACCCCTTACACCTTTGGAACCAGTGTCTTGGGAGAATTGGATGGCGAATACACCCCCAACCTATTTGTCCCCGTTATTCGCAAAAACTCCTCTATTCCCATTTCTCGAAGTGAAGTTTTTTTTACCGTGTTGGATTATCAAGAGAGTGTGGAGGTCAATATATTCCAAGGCGAACACCCAGATTGTCGGCAAAACATCCCACTGGGCCAATTTACGATCACTGGATTGAGCCACGTTCCGGCCCATAATCCCATTGTCTTGCAATTGGATCTTGATTTAAATGGCATTTTACATGTTACTGCCACAGAGAAAAAAACCGGTTTACACAAAAAAATCACCATTGAAAATGCTTTTGCCAAATTAGACGACTCACAATTAAACCAAGCCCGCCAGCGTATTGATGACCTCTTCGACGAAGAGGAGATGAATGAGGAGGAGATGAATGAAGAGGAGTCCAAGCCTAACAAAAAGCATGCCGACGATTCCCTTCGATCTGCACGATTGATTTCTAAAGCCAAGGCACTGATTGAAAAATCACAACGCTTTCTTGATCAAGCCGGAGAAGAGGATCGGGATGCGATGATCAATTTAATAGAAAATATACAAGATGCCATCACTTCTCACGACATAGAACGCTTGCAAACCAATTCCGATGAATTGGCCGATATTTTATTTTATCTGGAGACCTGATGGCGATGGTACAGTGTCCTGTTTGTCGTGCCCGACTGGAAGAAAGATCCATTTGTCGTCGTTGTGGAACCGATTTTACGCCAGCACTGACCATGGCGCGCGAAAGCATGACAATGGCAGGACATGCTGTATATCATTTGATCCAAGGAGAGGTTGCGAATGCCGCGCTTTATCTGCGCCGCGCCACCTTGATGCATGCGACTCCTTTTGTGTTGGCCCTGGAGACCTTTGTACAGAGCCTCTCTTCTTTACCTGTGGTTTCTTCCTCAGAAATCCCTATAGAGGAGAGTTCTGGGGAAGAGCTTGCGGAAGAAGAGCTTGCGGAAGAAGAGCTTGCGGAGGAAGAGCTTGCGGAGGAAGAGCTTGCGGAGGAAGAGCTTGCGGAGGAAGAGCTTGCGGAAGAAGAGCTTGCGGAAGAAGAGCTTGCGGAGGAAGAGATTGCGGAGGAAGAGATTGCGGAGGAAGAGATTGCGGAGGAAGAGATTGCGGAGGAAGAGATTGCGGAGGAAGAGATTGCGGAGGAAGAAAAACTTTCAACCCATGGCACATTCATAAACAAAAAACACAAAAAACACAAAAAACACAAAAATAAACAAAAAAACAAACACCACTTTTGAGGACGGCCTTGTCGAATACGGAATTTTGTACTTTTTTTTATTGGTGGACCGAGACGACCCGTTAGCTCAAAATTCTCCATTTTTAAGTCTGGCAAACGGAGAATTTTGAGGTATCTCTTGGTTGGCGAATGGGAGTCGATAAATTTTGCAACATATTGAAAACTAATTTATATTAATGTTAAAATCAAACAGCTCTTCTAGAGAACGGGCATCCAGAACAAGGTCGCTCCAAAGTTCTAGGGTTTCCATATCGGCTGTACTGACCTTCTCTTGAATATTGGAAGGTAAAGAGCCGAAACGGCGAGTCAATAGGCGGAGAAGCATGTCGGCTTTACCTCTCTGCTCGCCAATCTGCAGGCCTCTCTGCTCGCCAATCTGCAGGCCTCTCTGCTCGCCAATCTGCAGGCCTCTCTGCTCGCCAATCTGCAGGCCTTCCCATTTACCAGCACCATAGGTGGAGAGCACAAAACTTGCTTGGTCATGCAGCTCTTCCTGATAGCGTTCGTAAGCCTTTCGTTCTGTCTCTGGCAATTGCAGGAGATCGAATTTTTCTTTGGCTTTTTTTAGTCCACGAGCAGTAAAATCATCACGAATATCAGAATTTTTCAGAAAATAGATCCACTCATCCAGGGTGTTGCGGGCGACATCATCGAAATTTCTTACCTTGATAAGGTAATGCTCAGGGAAAATAGCGGCTACCGAAGGGCGTTGAAACAAGGCTTTCTGCCCCTCGTCCAAAGCCAATTCTTCTTGGGTGTGCACCCCCTTAAAAGAGGTATTGCCGACATAGACATAATCACGACCACGCCCCAGATCAAAATAGAGAATGCTGATGGTGATAACCTTGACAACGCTGGCGTAAGGCTTGCCCTCTGTCATGTGTTCGGTGATGGCCTTGGCGGTACTAAAGAGTAACCGCTGCAGGTAGTCCCACTCACGTTCATATTGCAACTCGACAATGACGATTTCATCCCGTGTGTTTTTGATCTTAAGATCAACACGATTAAATTTGTCGTTACGGGATTCCTTATTGCTTTCACTTTCCAGGATTTCAACGATACGCATATCCTCGCGCAGGAGTTCACTGAGGAACCCTTCCAAAATTTCGAAGTTGGCCTTGCTGCGCAGCAGGCGTTTCAAGGCCCAGTCGAAGCTAATCAACCGTCGTTGCGGCATGTTGAAAAAATCTCCATTCATTTATGAAGGGTGAGGTTCCACTGCTCCTTGCCCGCTTTAAGAAAATTTGGGCTATTTTGAGTAATGAATCCTCAACATTGTTTCTGATTCTCTCGAAAATCTACCTCGGTGTCCAGAAAAAACGGCTCTTCCGGTTTTGCGTACCTATCACTACCAAAGGCCTCATCCGAGCCAATTTTATACCAATTTGCAATCAAATGGGTAAATATGGGACATTGTCTTGTACAATATGAGCATGTCGTAAACATCATGCCTATGGGAAAAATTAAAAACAAGACCTTGGGGGGTTGCACCCCCCAACCCCCCTGCTTTGGGGCTACAAAGTCAAAAACAAAGTCAAAGTCAAAAACAAAGTCAAAGTCAAAAACAACACCTTGGAGGCTCTGCCTCCAAACCTCCGCCGGGGAGCGTGACGCTCCCCGGACCCCTCCAATAATACTTTATTGAACGCAAATTGGTATGAGTCACATTGCGAGGCTGTTTGACGATTGAACCTCTGGATTTTGCTGGACACAGAGATAAATTTTTACGACAATCAAAGACAAGATTGATGGATTAATATTTCAAACATAAGAAAATTGCAAAATTTCATTTTTTCGTCATTCCCACGCAAGCGGAAATCTACAGCCGATTGAAATTCTAGGATTCCCACTTGCGCAGAAAAAAGATATTTTACTCTTGTGTTGGGTCTTGCAATTTTTCCACATAAAATAGAATACCCCTATTAATCATGTTTTTCACAATGAAAGTAAACACACCTATGACTTGGCTTTGGTTTTTTCCACTTTTGATCCTTTTCACCTTTAGTTTGGTCTTTTCCCCTCTGTTTACCAACAAGGGTAGACTACCGCTACCTATTGGACGTGAACCAGTCGGAAAAGAAAAAACATCACAATGGGATCTAAAAAATCGCAAAGATACCTTATTAAGACAAATAAAAGAACTAGAATATGAATTGGCAGCTGGCAACCTAGAAGCGTTGGAGGGTCAAAATCAACGTCAAGAACTGGAACAAGAGCTGATAGGCCTTTTAAAAGAATTGGATCATGCACCCAATAATAATTCAACCTCTAAAGGAGATAAAAAACTCAGTTTAGAGAGCCAACGGCCTTTAGATATCGCTTCTGGTGTAGCGGTTATGGTTTTAGTAGCCATGGTAAGCTCAGGTCTTTATCTGGCCCTCGGCACCCCGGAACTGGTCCCAAGTCCCAAAGCCGAAATGGGCGCCAATCTCCACGATATGGAAGGAAAAATCGCTGGATTGGCAGATCGTTTAAAAAACGAGCCTGACAACCTCTCTGGTTGGATGCAGTTGGGAAAAACATATGCCGTCATGGGGCGGACCCCCGAAGCAATTTTGGCATTCGAACACATTTTATCTCGCCAACCAAACGACTTGGAAGCAGCAGTTTTGCTAGGCGAAAATCGTATTCGCGATGACCGACCTGGACAATTACAAAAAGGACTGGAGCTTTTTCAACAAATTCTTGCCAAAAATCCCGAACGACCAGAACCCTATTGGTTTTTGGGTGCCCTTGCTCTCCGGGCTGGAGAACGTGATAAAGCCATTGAATTATGGGAAAAACTTGCAAAAATTTTACCTGTGAGCGATCCTGCCCAGGCCACTGTCCAAGAAGCACTCAAAAACGCCCGTTCAGGCACCCCATAGACATCAAAGGATAAAATTATTCTCAACATATCTCTCTTAGGAACCGTATGAAAAAATTATTCCGCCGATACGATCTTATTTTTACCGTTTTACTGTTTATTTTGGCCGTACCGGCGGAATATTATGAAATTTTTTCCCTACTAGAGGATCAAACCATCTCCTTTAGACATATTTTTCGTATGCACTATGGCAACAAAGACGATACCACCTTTTCCAAGGAGATCGTCTTGGTCAATACCGATGAAGCATTTTTCCAAGAGTATGGCAGCTATCCCCTACGCCGAACAGACATTGGAAAAATTGCCGAAAATTTGCATACATTAGGGGCAAAAGTTGTTGCTCTGGATATTTTAATGGATTTTCCAAGCTCCTATGGTGAAGACCCGATCATTGCTAAATCTTTAGCCACCATTGGCCGCCCTCTTTTGGTCTCCCAAGCAGAATTTAAGGGGAATCAATTTATTAAACTCAATCCACCAACGCCCGTTTTAAATGCCGTTGTCGAGACGGGCTATTCTAATATCAGCTCTTCCAGTGCGGTTGTCACCACGCTCTCCAAACTGCGCATCTATCCAGAAGTGGCAGAAAAAGGAGGATGGCCCTTTGCGATCAAGGCCCTTGCACTCTATTGGAACTTGGAACCAACTTTTGAAGGTCAACATCTCACTCTGGGAAAGATGATGACCATTCCACTAGATCAGTTTAACAATCTCTATATTGATTTTCCCTCACTCCCCAGTGGAATACATTATTTAAGCGAAGTTGCTGGACTCTCTGCCATGGAGTTTCTGGATATTTCTGACCTAGACGACAATGAATTAAACGAACTCAGTTATTGGGTCAAAGATAAAATCGTTTTGTTGGGCGACACCTCAGAGGTATCACATGACTGGTTTGATACTCCAGTTGGAATGGTTTATGGAGTTGAAATTATTGCCGATACCATCCACACCATACTGAAAGGATGCCCTCTACGCCCGGCCCCTCTGTCGATGGAAGTTTTACTGAGTGGGACCTTTATGCTGACCATCATTTTTACCGGACGAATCTCTCACCCCTCGCTGCGCGCCCTCATAGCCACTCTCTTTATACTAACCTATATCACGGCACTCACCTGGGCCTATGTTCAAATTGGCCTGGTTATCTCTATGGTTTACACTCTTTTGGCGGGGGTGATCAGTTTTCTGGCTATCAGTCTACGCTATTATTTAATGGTGATGGGTCAGAAACATCTCATTCAAAATGCCTTTGGTCAATATCTTTCTCCAAAAGTAGTTGATATTTTGGTTAAAGATCCAAGCAAGCTCACCTTGGGTGGTGAACAACGGGAGATGACCGCGCTTTTTTCTGATGTTGCTGGTTTTTCAAGCATCTCCGAAAATCTTACACCAAAGGAGTTGGTCCATCTCCTCAACGAATACCTCACGGCCATGTGTAATATTATCGCCCGCCACCATGGCACCATAGATAAATTTGAAGGGGATGCCATTATTGCCTTTTGGGGAGCCCCGATTGATCAAGCCGATCATGCCAAACTCGCCTGCTTGGCCTGTATCGACATGCAAAAAGAGATGCATCACATGCGCAATCGGCTTAAGGAGGCCAATCGACCTGCCATGCACATCCGCATTGGCTTGAATTCTGGTCCTATGGTCGTCGGAAACATGGGCTCAGCCCAACGCATGGATTATACCATTATGGGGGACGCAGTTAATTTAGCCGCCCGTTTAGAGGGTGCCAATAAATTTTATGGTTCCGATACACTTATTTCAGAAACAACATATAAGCTGGCTCAAGAGGTTATTGATGTACGCCAATTGGACACCGTGCGTGTCGTTGGCAAACGCGAAGCGGTGACCATTTATCAATTGCTGGACCGCAAAAATCAGGTCTCAGGAACCATGGCGGAGATGTTGGTCTACTATGAAAAAGGGTTAACTGCCTATCAAAACATGGATTTTTCTCAAGCTTTGCTATTTTTTCAAACAGCACTGAAAATTTTACCAACAGATGGTCCATGTCAAACCTATGTAGATCGTTGTCAGCAGTTTTTATTAACACCTCCTGATCATCACTGGGATGGCGTGTTCCAATTGACCTCTAAAGGTTGATTTTTTCAGTCAAGCGCATGGATCGGTTATTTTCTCTCAATACGTATCTAAAAAAAGGTTGACAATCCACGCCATTTAACCAATAATTCTGCCCTTAAGTGCCCAGGTGGCGGAATGGTAGACGCGCTAGATTCAGGTTCTAGTGGCTGCAAGGTCGTGGAAGTTCAAGTCTTCTCCTGGGCACCAATAAAAAAACCCAATGGGTATCCAAGAATGGTGGTAAAAAAAACAAAACGGGGATGTGGTATACCTAAACAATCCATCTCAAAATAATTAGAAAATTCATCATATCAAAATTTTCAATCGAATTAGCCCCCCTTTTTTTGAAATAGGAGATGACTGTTACTGTCTTGGGTATAGTCACCCTGATTTTAATTTTTTTTCCCGCATTAAATACAAAACGACCACAAAAAATCAGCCCGCAGGGCATCATGTTCATGGTGTCGGAAAAATAAAAATCAAGACCTTGGGGGGCGGAGAACCGCCCCCCAACTCCCCCCACCCTTTTCTTTTAATACTTAAAAAAAAGAGGGGGTCTGAGGGATTCATCCCCCAGGATATTTATTTATCCGACCACCATTGTTGCGGTGAATCTTTGTGGATCACGCTGTGACAGCGTTGGCATGTATAAGCGGAAAAAGCGACGCGACCATGACAGGCTCCACAATATCGACCCCGAAAGACATCGTCCATGCGAATGGGGTTGCCGCCGGTTTTTGGAAAAAAAATTTCTGGATGACAGTTGGAGCAGTCCAACCATTGGGTATGGGCCAAATGGGGAAAACGGACATGAGGCATGGTCTTGGTATCGGTCATGATAATGTCTAAATCCAAAGGTTCCATTTTAGCATCCCCCGTGCGATTGGCACGAGGCTTGATTAGACCTTGTGAAAGGGCCATCATCCAGTTGACCTGCCCCCGCTGATCCAAAGGAAATTGTGACATCGCCTCAGCAGGGTTTTGCAAATAAGCAATCCCGGCATTGCTTGGATCATGGATACCATCTTTGCGAATTTCCGAAGTGGTAAATGCGGCGGGTTTTTGTTTAACTTTAGCATTGGTTGGGGCAGCGGATAAATTTTCTGAGGCTGGCGGGGCTTCAACTCCCTGTTTAGAGGAGGAAGATATCGTTTTGGAACGGGTAACACGCGCCTCGGCAGAATGATAAATGGTACCAAAAAAAATAAAAAAAAGCAAAATAAGACGCAATTGCATATAATCCGCAAGAGAAGACATTTCGGCCCCTTAAAAAAGTTGATAGTCTATAAAAAATCCCTGCCTAGCCGTGGCTATGAAAGGGAACCCGAACATTTCGTTTCTTAGGTAATGGTACTATTAAATCAAATTAAATTAAAAGAGTCCCTTTATGTTTAGGCTGCTCCGTTATTATTCCATCACCAGTTTTATCGCCACCGGGTTGATTGCCCTCTCATTGGTTTTTTTCTTTGGCTATCTGGTTCGGCACTCATTGCTCCATTTAGGCGAAAAACAAAATGTAGCGATGACGCGGGCATTCAGCAATGCTTTATGGCCTATATTAGAGGGATTATTAGACCCAGAATTGGGCTCTATCGACCGCCGCTCCTTAGGAGTACACCCTTTAATTCCTATTTTGGATCGCCAATTGCGTCTGATTATGGAAAACTTGGAGGTGATGGAGATAAAAATTTATTCCCCCCAGGGCATGACAGTTTACGCCACCCATTTAAATCAAATCGGTCAAAAACACAGTGGAAATTCCGCTTTTAAACGGGCCGTGCAGGGAGAAGTCGTAAGTTCCATGGCCCTTCGGCCTGATGTCTCCTCTTTGGAGGGGGTGATCGAAGATCGCCATTTGATCGAAAGTCTTGTTCCCTTGAATCGAGGGGGAAAAATTCTTGGGGTATTTGAACTGTACTACGACATCTCAACGGTGTTGGATCACATCAGCTCCGCTCAAACTCGAATGGTGGCAGGGGTGGGAGGACTTTTTTTAATCCTCTATTTTACCTTATTTGGCCTCGTTCGGCGCGCAGATCGGATTATTGCCCAACAAAATGGACAACTACAAGAGTATTTAGCTCAAATCACTGAGATCAATGCCTCGTTGGAACAACGCGTAGAGGATCGGACCGAAACCCTCAATATTACCAATCAGGTCCTCAAAGAGGAAATCATTGAGCGACAAATTGCCGAGGCAGAGTTGACCAAACTGTCCAGAGCTGTCGAGCAAAGCCCGGCCTCAGTCTTGATCACCGATACTGAAGGACGAATTGAATATGTCAATCCCACCTTTCAACGGGTGAGCGGATACTCTTTGGAAGAGGTCGTTGGCAAAAATCCCAAGATTTTAAAATCAGGAAAAGTAGCGGCTCAAGATTATGAACAATTATGGACCTCCATCCAAAATGGCCATGAGTGGCGCGGAGAGTTGCTCAACCGCAAAAAAAATGGCGAACTTTTTTGGGAGTTGGCCTCTATCTCCCCCATTCGCAACCGTCTCGGTCGCATTACCCATTTTGTAGCGGTCAAAGAGGATATTACCAATCGCAAACAGGCCGAAGAGCGTTTACAACGCAGTGAGGCACGTTTGCGTAGTATTATGGATAACGTGATGGAAGGCATTTTATCGATTCAAAAAGAGGGCTCCATCGAATCGGTCAATCCCTCTATGCAGCGCATATTTGGATATACCGATGCCGAAATGGTGGGTGCCCATGTGGGACAATTTTTAGGAGAACCATTTATTTATATACAAAAAAATCGGATGGCGCGCTATCTTTCGTTTCACGCCCGCAAGCGCAGTTTTATCGATACAGAAATTCGTGCCGATCGCAAAGATGGCAGCAAAGTTCCTCTGGAGGTGACGTTAATTGATGTACAATCCCCCAGTGGCATTCACTATATCGCCACCATTCGAGATATCAGTGAACGTAAAAAAGCCGAAAAAGAGCTGGAAGAGGCCCGCAGAAGTTATTACCATCAAGAAAAAATGGCCTCTATTGGAACCCTTGCCGCTGGGATTGTCCATGAAATTGGCAATCCAATCACAGCCATTTCCGGTTTAATTGAAGCCTTGCGCGACTCTTTGGACAATTTAGGTACCGAAGATGCCTCTTTATTAAACATGATTGATGAACAGGTTCGACGTCTGACCAGCCTGATTCGCGATGTGCGGGAGTTTTCTATGCCCCAATCCGATGAGATGGACCTCCTGGTCATCAACGATCTGGTGGGGGCCTGCGTTCGTTTAATGCGTTTTGACAAACGGACCCGCAACATTAATATTCTCTTGCAACTTGGACAAAAAATTCCGGCCATTTCAGGCTCTGGCAATCAATTACGGCAGGTGATCATTAATTTATTGATCAATGCTTCCGACGCCTTAGAGGGAATTGAAGGACGCAAACCAGAAGTGGTATTGGCAACCCAAGTGCTGGATGGTAAATTACTCTTGACGGTCACCGATAATGGCATTGGTATGGATCCCAAAACACGGGATCAAGCTTTTGATGCCTTTTTTACCACAAAGCCAGTCGGCAAAGGAACTGGTCTTGGACTTTCCCTTTGTTATTCAATAATTGCCAAGCATGGGGGCACAATGGAAATTGAATCTGAACTGGGTAAAGGAACAACATTAAAAATACTTCTTCCCATTTTAGAACTAAAAGAGAGCCATGAGGCATAACCATGGGTAGATCCTTACATATTTTGGTGATCGACGATGAACCGGCCATTCGACAAATTGTCGTCACAACTCTGAAAAAGAATGATTATTCCGTCGAATCAATTGGTAGCGGCGCAGAGGCTTTGGTGCGTTTGGAAAATGGCGATGTGGACGTCGCGATCTGTGACATCAACATGCCCGGCATGGATGGCATTGAGGTGGTCCGTCAGGCACGAGAAATGAAAATAGAAACGGTATTTTTAATGATGACCGCCTTCGCTTCTATTGAAACCGCTGTCAAAGCCATGCGATCAGGGGCCTATGATTATTTAATCAAACCATTGCGCAAAGAGGATCTCTTGCTCCGCTTGGAACAAATCGGCAACATGATCGGTCTACAAGATCAAAATCGCGCCTTGCGCAATTTGGTTCAGGCTGGCGAGCGGCGGCGTTGTCGATTGGTTTCCCCAGGAATGATGGAGGTAGACCGTTTGATTCGCAAGGTGGCTCCAACCGAGTATACCGTTTTAATCTCTGGCGAGAGCGGCACCGGAAAGGGAATTTTAGCACGACAAATGCATGAAAAAAGTCGGCGCAGCGGGGCTCTTTTTATTCCAGTCAACTGTGGCTCCATTCCTGAAAATCTTTTAGAAAGCGAATTTTTTGGCCATACCAAAGGGGCTTTCACTGGAGCCGATCGGGCTAAAAAAGGGTTGTTCCTAGAGGCCGACAATGGCACCCTTTTTTTGGACGAAATTGGTGAATTACCATTGCATTTGCAAGTAAAATTGTTGCATGTTCTAGAAGAAAAACAAATTCGTCCTGTGGGCAGTGAACAATTTCGCAAGGTGGATGTGCGTATTGTCGCCGCGACCAATCGAGATCTTCAACACATGGTTACCGAGGGAACCTTTCGAGAAGATCTGTTTTTTAGGTTGAATATATTCAGTATTCATATTCCACCTTTACGCAGCCGAAAAGAGGATATCCCCTTGTTGGTGCAGTTTTTTTTAGATCGAAATCGTGATCGAGGCGATGATCAAAACATTTATCTGGATAGCGATGCCGAGGCAGCCTTAAAATCATATACTTGGCCAGGAAATGTTCGCGAGTTAGAAAATGTCATTGAAAGATCTTTAATCTTAGCCGAAAATGGGGTTATCTCTCTGGAGGATTTACCGAAACATGTCGCGGCTGCCTTCACCATAAATGAATCCAATGCCGAGGGAGAATTGCCCCCTGGCTCTGGTGGTTCATATGAGGTAACCGGTGGAAAATTGCGTGATCAATTGCGCGATTTTGAAATACGCGTCATCCAAGAAACCATTGAGCGTGCCAATGGAGACCGAAAACTGGCTGCTCGTCAATTGGGAATTGGTTTATCCAGTCTCTATCGCAAACTGGAATCAGCCGAAGTCCCCAATATGTTTTGTTAAAAGAAAAAATTTTGCGATACGCAAAAAACTTTTTCTGATCATCCGTTTAGAAAAACAATGGTATCTTTTTATTGGTTTAATATAGTCTTAGGAGCGAAAATGAAAATGAAAATGGATTCCTGGAAAAAGGGTTTGGTATTTTTTTTCAGTACCTCTTTGTTGGTATTGGTGACAACAAAATCAATTTTAGCGCAATCCATCACTCCAGAGGAGCATTATAAAAAGGGCATGGAAGCCTATCAGACAACCGATATGGCAGGAGCGACACAAGAGTTTCGTTTGGCTGCTGAAGCAAATTATGGACCGGGGATGCTGATGTATGCCGATCTCCTGGACCGAGCCGAAGATGACGCTTTGGCGGTTGAATGGTATAAAAAAGCTTTAGCCAATAAGGTTCCTGGAGCGGGTCTGGGCTTGGGGCGCATGATGTGTGACGGCGAAGGGGTTGCAAAACCAGATTGCGCCGAAGGGATCCGTTTGGTGACCGATTCGGCGCAGTCTGGTCATCTTCCCGCCATGATGCTCCTGGCGCGCATCTACCGCAACGGCGAAATGGAGGTAAAACCAGATCCTGCCATCTCCTTGGAATGGTTGACCAAGGCGGCCGAAGGGGGCTACCAATCCGCCATGACTGAGCTTGCCCATGTCTATAAAGATGGCCTATTGGGTGTGGCACCAAACCCAAAAGAGGCGCAACGCTGGAAAGAGGCCGCCGATAAAATTAAAACGAAATTAAAGGAAGCCACCCGTTGAGAATTTCAATTTGGGCTTTTTTAATCTCTCTAGCTATTTTTTGGGTTGGCTCTGGAATTTTTATTCCTCCAGCTTGGAGCCAGTCCACGACAAAAGAGATTGGGCCTGGTTTAAAAACGGGTAAACAAAACTATGCGCAATATTGTGCCAGATGCCATGGTGCGACTGGACGCGGAAGCATGGCCGGTGTCCCAGATTTAAGTTGGCGCGGCGGAAAAGCCAATGGATTGGGTCAATTTGAAGAACACCTGCAAAACCGCATTTTGGCGGGTGGCAAGCTTTGTCCAGCCTATCAGGGTATTTTGACCAGTGATGAAGTTCGGGATGTTATACACTTTTTGAGAATGCTGCCATAATGATCAAAAACTTGCTTCCTCTCCTTGTTCCGGCTTTGCTGGTGGCCTGTTCGGACCAAACGGATTCCACGGCCACCGCAGCACAGGAAAAACCACACGTTCAGCTCTCCACGACGAAAGCTTCTGCTCTGCCTATCTATCGTATGGTGGACTCCTTTGAGGTAGGTGAGAACGTTTATGTGCGTTCTCTCAAAGCCGAACCCAGTCAAAATGCCATGTGGGTGGGAACCAGTGTCGGCGTCTTGGAAGTGGACATGAAATCTCTTTTACCCAAGCAAACCTTTACGAGAGAGAGTGGTTTGGCCAACGAGTATGTCTTTGCCATAGGTATTGATCAAAAAGGTGCCAAATGGTTTGGCACCAATGCGGGGGGTATGTCACGCTACCAGGATGGTCAGTGGCGCACCTATTTTCCCATGCACGGCCTGGCCGATTATTGGGTCTACTCGTTTGCCAATCATCCCGATGGTGGTTTATGGATCGGCACCTGGGCTGGGGCCAATCGTCTGGATTTAAAGACAGGCGAATTTACCACCTATGTCAAGGAGTTGATCAACGAATGGGTCTATGCCATTCAAATAGATTCCAAAGGTTACGTTTGGTTTGGAACCGAAGGAGGAATCTCCCTCTTTGATGGCCAAACATGGAAATCCTGGACCCATACCGATGGCTTAGGTGCCCTGAATGGCAATCAACTGCCGGTCAGCACCAATACTGGACTCGGCACCCGCAAACGACATGATTTGGGGGTTTTAAACGATGGTAGCCCGACCTATAATCCAAATTATGTCTTTTCAATTGTGGTGGACCCAGAGGATATCATTTGGGCTGGCACATGGGGAGGGGGCGTGAGCCGTTTTGATGGAAAAAATTGGACCAGCTATACAACCGCACAGGGATTACCCGGAAACATTATATACAGCATGATTCGCGATTCCCAAGGTGTTCTTTGGGTCGGGACCGAAAACGGCATCGGTCATTTTCGCGATGGTCGATGGGAGGCCTTTGCAGACAATTATCGTTTGATTGGTGAAAATGTGTATACCTTGGCAGAGTCCTCCTCAGGAGAAATTTGGGCAGGAACGCGGGGCAAAGTGATTCGTATCAGTTCGGCGGCGACGCCGTAAAAAGGAGAGTGATGTGACCAGCCAGACCAAAATGTATCTTTTGACCGCCGCCGCCATTGTTTTGGTGGTTGGACTTGTCGTTGGAGCTTATTTTATCGGAGTAAAAAAGGGTTCTGTTCCCATATCTGATTCCAATACCAACAACCCACCCACGGCGCGCTCTACGCAACCGATTCCCAATGCAGCTCCCCCTCCACCTCAGAGTGCTGGGGGGTCTGAACTTAGACAGGTTGGCAAAATTCCACCTGGAGCCGTTGCCCCAGCCAATCATCCCCCCATTCCAACGGGACCGCAACGCGACTCAATATCGACCGAGGGCGTCTCGGCCGATAAACCGCGGGCGGGCGTCAAGTTTGTCCATTTTCGGGTGGGCAACCGCAATGTCAAAGATATGCTAGCCGATGGTCGATATGTATGGGTTGGCACCTCTGGTGGGGTAATTCGCTACGATACCCAAAGCGATGATTATAAATTATTTGATGTCCGCAACGGCAGCCTTCTCGCCAATGGGGTGTTTCATGTGGGCCGTTTGGGCCAAGATAAAATTTCGGTTGGAACCTATGGCGGCGGCTGGTCAATCTATGATCAAACCGCAGACAAATGGAGCTCTTTCAACATTCCAGATGGTTTGGCAGATGCCTTTGTCTATGATGTCCTTGAGTTGAAAAATGGGGATGTTTGGGTGGCAACTTGGTCGGGTGCCAACCGAATTCGCGGTGGACAGATGAAAGATCGCAGCAAATGGGATACCTTTACCGTTGAAAACACCCAAGGTGGTTTACCCAATAACTGGGTTTATGGCTTGGCAGAGGGAAAAAATGGAGAAGTCTGGCTGGCCACCGAAGGGGGCTTGGCCCGTTTTAAAGAGGATAAATGGCAACATTGGAACCACGACGATGGTTTGGGTATGACCTATGAAAAGGTCAAAGAGCAAAACCAATTCATGAACGATCCCGGCTTGAGTTCCAGCCACCACGCCCGCCAAAAAGAGGAGCAAGGGTTGTCCAAGGTGACCACCGCCTACAACCCCAATTATATCATCTCATTACAAGTCGATCCCCAGGGCAATGTTTGGTGTGGCACCTGGGGGGGGGGATTGGCGCGCTTTGATGGGCAAAAGTGGGTCAATTTTAGTATGAGTGACGGGCTGCCTTCGAATTATATTTTTATGCTGCATCAAGATCAACAACATCGCCTCTGGCTGGGCACCTCCAAGGGATTGGCCCGCATGGATGGCGCGCAGTTTAAAGTTTTAACCACCCAAGACGGACTCTTTTCCAATAATGTCTTTTCCATGTCTTTTGCCGAAGATGGCAGCATGTGGGTGGGAAGCTATGGCGGGGTAGCGCGGATTTTTCCAGAAACAAAAACCGAAACAGGAACTTCTCCAGCGGCTCCTAGCACACCAACAGAGGCCGCGCCTGTAACTACTCCTAGCGCACCAACAGAGGCCGCAGCACCGGCAGAAAGCGCACCAACAGAGGCCGCGCCTGTAACTACTCCTAGCGCACCAACAGAGGCTGCAGCACCGGCAGAAAGCGCACCAACAGAGGCCGCGCCTGTAACTACTCCTAGCGCACTAACAGAGGCTGCGCCTGTAACTACTCCTAGCGCACCAACAGAGGCTGCAGCACCGATGGCAAGCACACCAACAGAGGCTGCAGCACCGACGGCAAGCACACCAACAGAGGCTGCAGCACCGACGGCAAGCACACCAACAGAGGCCGCGCCAGTGGATGGCACACCAACCAAAGAGAACTAAATAGACCTTATAAATTAAGACGTTGGGGGGCGGATCTTCTCTGCAACAACCGGACGCCCCCCGACTCCCCTACTTTTTTTGGCTCTTCCGTTTTTTGCGTACTTGGGGGAATGACAGAGGGGGAATGGAGGCACGCGATGACTACCCAATCAATGCCAACGTGGCATCATGAAGAGTCATTATTTTCAGTTTAAAAAACTCCATCTCAATGTAACCATACGCCTTCCTTTGCATCAATCCAAGACACAGTTTTTTTGCGATTTTTTAAAAAATCGCATGCTCATGAGAGATCTGCCTGATATGGCTAGTTTTGACCATCCAGTGATAGTGCCTGACATGTTCAGAATGTAACTATTCACCACCCCCTCGGAAATATCCGAATGAGCACATAATGCCCTCCGGGCAAAAAAAAAAATCAAAGGCCAAACCCTGGGGGATGAATCCCCCAGACCCCCTCTTTTTTTTAAGTATCAAAAAAAAGGGTGGGGGGATTGGGGGGCGGTTCTGTGCCCCCCAAGGTCTTGATTTATGTTTTTCTGATACCTATAGGTTAAAATCGCCAAAACACTTTTCGACCATAGAAAGTTCATGTATCATAGATGTTTCGTTCATCTCTTCCATTTTTCTTGGCCAATGATCTCTACATATAAAATGACCTCTCTATTTATGCGTTTTTTTATAGGCGCATGCCTCTGCTTTTTTTTACCCATCGACCTTTTTGCTCACGGTCCAGGCCGGTCTGTTCGATTGGAAACCGGTTATTGCGGTATACATCCCGACTCTTTAGAACGCACGTTAAGTTTAACAGCTGAACAGAAAAAAACCGAATTACCCTTTTGTCTACGTTTAATTAACCTGGAAGCGTTCCCGTTGGCGGTTCGGCTACGGGTTTTGCCTGGAACCACACTTGCGGATGGCATGGATGTTTGCTCCTTGATACCCGACGGCGAAGAAAAATATTATCAGGGGGTGTTTAAAAAAGAGGATCAAACATGCAAAGAACTCTCCTTGGTGTTGGAAGCTGGCGCAACACAAAATATTTCCGGTCAATGGTCTTATCACCCCCCTAACCCAGATCCCTCTGGAGAGGGGCGTATGGTGCGTTGTCTGTTTGTCGATGGTCTCCCCCTTGACATCAATGGAGATCTCCACCAAAGCGGCGTTCATATCAAAGGTCAACGCAAGTTACATATGACCCGAATAGTTGGCAATCTGACCCATATAACCGATGCCACTCCTCCCAAAACAGATGCAGAGATTTGTAACCCAGTACCCCCCCTTTTATCCCGTCTTGAGGCAGAACAAAAACAAAAATCGTTACAAAATTCAAGTATGATGCCACCCATGGTTCCCACAACAATAGCCAAAAAAGAGATGACCCATCCCGGGTTACCGATGCCCTGGTTGTGGTGTGCCGGGGTTGGTTTGGCTTTGGTGGCTCTTTGGGGGAGTGTCAGACCTTTACCACAAAAAACGGAATCCATGACAATCCCCATGACCCGCTTACCCATTTTAGGCGGATTGACACGTCTGTTTATGAAAACCCCTTGGCCATTTATTGTATTAAAAATCATCGCTGTCCTGTTATTTATTGAGGTCATCTGGACCGGTTGGGCGGGCACACAACAGGCTGGACAAAATTTAGCAACCGTACTGGTATGGAATTATTGGTGGCCGTTGGTGATCATTTCGGTGTTGCTGGTGGGAACGGGTTGGTGTGCCATCTGCCCCTGGGATACCTTGGCTACGGCATTGGTCTGGACACGCCTGTTTCGCTCCCCCAAAGGGTTTATCGGATTGACTTGGAAAGTGCCAGGATGGTTACGCAATATCTATCCCGCCCTGTTTTTGTTGCTGGGATTGACTTGGATAGAGCTGGGGGGAGAGGCCACACGATACCCTTGGTTGACCGCCAGTATGGCCTTGATCCTCCTGGGGTTGGCCATTCTCTCCTTGTTAGTGTTTGAACGCAAAGCCTTTTGTCGCTATTTTTGTCCGGTTGGTCGAACATTAGGAGCTTATGCCCGCCTCTCCCCTGTCGCAATCCGTCCTCTGGAGCAACATCGTTGCGATGCTTGTACGCGTTTGGCCTGTTTTCATGGCACACCACAAGCCTCTTCCTGTCCTACCCATTTGACGATAGGGCGATTTTCACAAAATACCTATTGCATCTCTTGCGGACATTGCATCTTTTCATGCCCGGAAAAAAATGTCACTTGGCATCTGCGCAGCATGGGAGAAGAGGCGGCCATGGTAAGCCGTCCAGCATGGGATGGGGCTTGGTTTATGCTGGTTTTACTTGGATTAACTCTATTTCATGGCTTTTCCATGACCGCAAATTGGGAAATTTTTTTAACCTCCATCGCTTTAACAATCGGCGAACGAGGCTCCTTAGGCATAAGCTTTGCCTTGGGCATGGGAATTCTCATCCTGATGCCCATTGGGCTTTATGGGTTGACTGTGCATGTTATGAGAAAAAATTGGAACCCCGGGGGAGGATACCGTACCCGTTTCGCCACCTTGGCTTTCGCCACCCTGCCCTTGGCGTTTGTCTATCACCTATCACACAATCTGGCCCATATATTTCGAGAATCCACCGATCTATGGCCTCTGTTATGGAATCCGTTGGGCCATCAAATGGCAGGAATGAACCACATGGCCATGATGATGAACCACATGACCATGATGAACCACATGCAAAGCCTCTCCATTGCAAGCATGGGGATGTATACGGTGCAAACCGTTTTGGTGGTCTTGGGAGGCTATCTCTCAATGCGCATTGTGCGGTTTCGGGTTGGAATGGGTTTGGCACAAGAGCAAAAAGGTTGGCAAATTTGGCCCATGACGCTCTTTGGACTGAGCATCTCCAGTGTCAGTTTATGGTTGCTCTCCCAAGAGATGGTGATGCGATTTTAGTTGGTTTTCAATACGATTATTTACAAATCATGGCAGGTCATGCACAGGCCAGAATCGTCGTTAGAACGCACCAACGCGCCATGTTTTTCGCTATATCCTTGATGACAAGAGATGCACCCAACCTTACCATCGGGCAAGACGACTTCGGTTGGTATTTGGTTGAGCGGACGATAGCCACCAAAACTGGTTGCCTTTTCATATTCAACACCAATGGGGTGGCTACCTGCGCCCTCCTCATGTTTGACCAAACCGGCACTCATTTTTATTTTGATGGCCGCAGTGTCATCGTCGTGGCAGCCGACACATTGCAAAGAGAAAGAATCCAGGTTATCCCATTTTTCCTCTGTGGTCTCACTTCGGGCATCCAGGTGACCAGAATTAACCATAGAGGCCCCACGATCGGGCATTTGATCAAAAAATGTCTCCGTATGGCAGGAAAGACAAAAAGGGAGGCCTTTTGTCTGACTTCGCATTAAACCGGGGGTGTTGGCGTGAATGAGATGACAAGAAGAACAGGTCATGTCGCCTTTCCAGTCCAAAGGAAACTCTTTTGGCAGCTCATGACGAGGTGAAAAACCAGAGGGATGACTTAAACGAATGGCATCTGGATGACAAGTGCTGCACAATTTTTCTTGGCTAGCCAACAACATAGAGCTGTTTTTGCCGTCCACTTTTTCAGCCAAATGACAATCGGTGCAATCGGCATCAAGAAGGTGTCCTTTTTTAGTAGCCGAGCTGTTAAAAACGACACCAATCAAAATGGCCAACGCAACCGGTACAATCATT
This sequence comes from Magnetococcus sp. DMHC-6, assembly GCA_039908535.1. Lineage (GTDB taxonomy): Bacteria > Pseudomonadota > Magnetococcia > Magnetococcales > JADFZT01 > JAMOAW01. The sequence goes on from JAMOAW010000006.1 coordinate 39,646, forward strand.
CGGTATATGATGACCAAATGGCTTGATATCCACACAGTGGTTTACCCCCAAAAAAAAGTTGGAGCAATGGCAAAGCCATTTCCCAAAAAAAAAAATTCCTCAATGATGGGTTAATTATGACACAATATTATTTTTTTAGGTAGATGGCAATCTTAATGCCAAAAATTTTTATTTATCTCTTTTGATATTGATCCACAATTGCAAGGCGAATATGAGCAAAGATAAAACCCTGGGGTATGAATCCCTCAGATCCCCTCTTTTTTATGTATCGGAAAAATAAAAATCAAGACCTTGGGGGGCGGAGAACCGCCCCCCAACTCCCCCCACCCTTTTTTTTAAATCTTAAAAAAAAAGAGGGGGTCTGGGGGATTCATCCCCCAGGGTTTTGATTTTTATTTCCTCAACCGATCCCATGCTGAATCGTAAATTTTTTAAATCCAGACCATCAAAATAATTCATGATAAATTCTTTGATTTATATTGATGAAACCTACGTTTAGCCTATAATTGGGAATTTCAAAAGCATTAACTTTTTACCATGGAGTGACATATATGGCTACCCCTGCAAAAAAACCCGCTGCTGCCGCTGCTAAACCAGCCCCTGCCGCTAAACCAGCCCCTGCCGCCAACCAAAAGTCCACCGCTCGCCCTGCGGCAGCGGCTGCGAAGCCTGCGGCTACTGGCAAATCTCAAGCTGGTGCGAGAAAGCGTTAATTTTTACGCGCAATCCATAATTAGGTAAGTCAACGGCAAAAAAAACGGCCTTCAGGGAGACCTGAAAGCCGTTTTTTTGATAGAAGCATTCATACCTAAATATAACTCTTATATTTGGAATCGGATCTTGTTGTATGTTGAAGAAACCACTCCACAAGAAAAAATTTCAAATCGACTGTGAACAAAATATTACGCTCCTTTAAAAGTTGTTTCTTCAACTCTTCTAACTTGGAGATCAATTTTTGATGTTCTTCGATATGTCCATTTAATAATGGATATTGATGTTGCTTTAAAATATTTTCTTCATGTTTAAAATGAGTTAAACAATACTGCGTAAGAAAATCAAGTATGTGATCCACTTTTTTCCAATCAGCGTTTTCTGGTTTTCTAACCTGAATATTTTCAACAAATTTATGAAAATTTAAAATTTGATCCAACAGTTGTCTATGTTCATGATCAATATGGGTATTTCCTGTAACCACCAGACGTTTTAAAAGTTGATCACGAAAGATGCTTCCACTTGTTTGGCTCTCCTTGGATTCATTAAGAGGGGGAACGACGGTTTTGCAAACAGCAGGAGAGAGGGATTGACCCAAAAAGGCTTTGGAATAACGCGTGTCCATCTGATTGATATGATCAAATAGCCATCCCATAACCAAATGCAAAAGATCAATCACATAAGAGACCGATTTTTGATGAATTTTTTCTTCTAATTCGAGCAAGGCCTGGACAAATTTTTGATGGGCACGGCGATGAATGTCCAGTTCAGTAAACTGATTTTTTTCCATAAAAACCTCTTCGGACCGAAAATGACGACCTGCATATTGTTTCAAATGGTCCAAAGTGGCTGTCAATGCCTTTATATCGCCTGGTTCTGGCGCATGCATTTGTAATTTTTTGACATGGGCGTAGACTTCAATAATAATCTCAAGCAGCCCCTCATGTTCTAGTTGAAATTGAGGAACGGCTATGTTGCGCAATCTCTTAAAAAGATTTTTGCGAAAATCTTCAATGGCGGTATCTTGGAATAGTTTTAAATCGATTTTGTCCACAGACATGCCACTCTCCCCATACAAAAGGAATAAAAAATTTAAATTTTACATAGTTTGCATTCTATATAATCGCATTATTTTTCGATAAAATCAACCTTGATTTTTCCTTCGAAAGGATAGCTACCATCATGATGACTTGTTTATCACTATGAACACGGTTCGTTTTATTGCTCGATTGGATGTCAAAGCCCCTTATTTGGTCAAAGGAGTGCAATTAGAGGGCTTGCGACAACTAGGAGATCCACATCGATTTGCCTGTGATTATTATGAACAGGGCATTGATGAAATTCTCTATATGGATATCGTCGCCAGCCTTTACGATCGCTCCAATATTTTGGATTTAGTGGAAAAAACCACTCAAAATGTTTTCGTCCCTTTAACGGTAGGAGGCGGGCTTCGTACCGTGGCGGATGTCGCACGTGCGTTACAATCAGGTGCAGACAAAGTGGCCATTAATACAGCGGCCATCAAACGACCAGAATTGATTACTGAAGTAGCCAACCATTTTGGTTCTCAATGTATGGTGGTCTCCATAGAGGCCAAACGCAACACCGATTCCACTGGTTGGCAGGCCTATTATGACAATGGTCGGGAACCTACAGGCAAAGATGTCGTAGCCTGGGCCAAGCAGGCCGCCGACTTGGGTGCTGGAGAAATTCTTTTAACCAGTGTCGATCGCGAGGGATTGGGCAAAGGGATGGATGTGGCGTTGGTGGCTGCGGTAACCGAACAGCTCTCTATTCCAGTAATCGCTTCTGGTGGGGTGGGTCGGGTAGAAGATGTTTTTACGGTGATTGAACAAGCTCATGTCCAAGCGGTGGCCATGGCGCATGTGTTGCATTATGGCAAAATAGAATTGGAAAATTTACGACGACGTGCCAAAGAACGAGGAATCTCTGTCCGGCAATGGCAAGAGATCAACGAGGCATCATGAACAACAAGGTCACAATCATTGATTATGGTGCTGGCAATTTATTAAGTGTTCGCCGAGCCTTCGAACATTTCGGTGCCCAGGTAACCATAGCCGATACGCATAGTGCCATTGATGCCGCCGATCGCTTGGTCTTGCCAGGAGTTGGAGCCTTTGGCAAAGGGATGGAACAGTTGCAAAAACGACGATTGATCTGGGCCATTCAAGGGTTTGCCACTCTCGGACGTCCGCTGCTTGGTATTTGTCTCGGAATGCAAATGTTGTTGGAAGAGAGTGAAGAGTTTGGCACTCATGCTGGTCTTGGCTTGATTCCTGGACGGGTGGTCGCGCTACCAAAACAAGATAAAGAGGGAAAACCCCTCTGTATTCCGCACATCGGTTGGAATGGGGTACTACCGCTGCACACTTTGTCCGATTGGCAAAAAACAGCTCTTGAAGGAACAAAAGAGGGAGAAAACTTTTATTTTGTTCACTCTTTTCAAGCGCAACCAACAGATCCAACGCATGGTTTGGCCCATTGCCTATATGGTGGCTTGCCGGTTTGTGCCGTGATCCATCGCGATAATTTAACGGGATGTCAATTCCATCCAGAAAAAAGTGGTAAAAGTGGTTTGCGCGTCATTCAAAAATTTTTACAAAGCTAGATATACAAATCAAGACCTTGGGGGGCAGAGAACCGCCCCCCAATCTCCTTTAAAAAAAAGAGGGGGTCTGGGGGATTCATCCCCCAGGGTTTGGCCTTTGATTTTTTTTGCCCGCAAGGCATCATGTTCTAAACATAAAGAGAGAGGCCCCCTCTTGCCCCTCTTAAGCGGCGATATTTTGCTGTTTATTGTCATCTGTTTCCTGCCAAATGGCATGACGCAAACTCCAAACACCCTCATTTTTTTTCCAAAGATGATCAGATCGCCAACTGTCGATCACCCGATGAAATTGTTCATCACTCAAACCACAATAGTCCAAAAAGGTTTGATAATATTTTTTGGTAAACTCTCCATCATATTTACGCACCAACGCAATCCCCTCCTCACGGGTGATCTTTCCATCGCGAATCTCATGCGCCGTATCGGAGGTGGCCCGACCAATGCCAAACTTAATGTAGGCCAAATAATAATGAAACCCATCCAATTTATCATCTAAGCTGGCATATTTAGAGTAGGTTCCTTCGGTACGCTCTGGGTTGGGACGAAAACCGGTGTTTTCGGAGCAATAGTAAAAATTTTCCTGGGGATCCCAATATTTGTAATAACCAAAAAAGTGAATTTCCGTCTGATTACGCATGATCTGTGCAAACTGGGGGGCCATATAGGCATGCAGATTTTGCGGGGTAATGCCATGAGCCAACCAAGCCTCAGGAGGAATGCCAGAAAAATAGTGATCTTTATGATCGGTTATCTCACGAGTAGGCCGAAAGGCGTTTTTCATGTCACCACCATATTCGACTTCCCCATTTTCGCCATACATAATCAATTGGATGCCATGCTGAACCGCCATACGCAACGGAAAGTTGGTCTGCCCATAAATAAATGGTTGAAAGGGATCGCCGATAAATTGAAACGAAAGCCGGGTCATCAGTTGATGAATCTGACCATTGGGGCGACCATAAATGTTATCAAAACCAGAATTAATAAAATTTTCCAGGTTTTGCCGCCCAATATCGGTGCTTAAATGGGGGGCCCAAGTAACAGTTAACGGATTCATTCCATAAACATATTTCAATTGATGGGCAACAAAGCCACCATCTTTACCACCACTCACGGGGACAATAACATCATAAGAGCCATCGCTACGCCGATGTCTGTCACATAAAGCTTGCAGTTCCGCTTCGCGTTTTTCCCAATCCAAAGTTTTTTTAAAATCGGCATAGTTGCAAGCACTACACACGCCATTTTTATCAAACGTAATGCGGGGACGTTGGTTGGAGATGGTGCAACGGGTACAAAAACGCACCTCTTTGGGTAGATTATATCGGGTGATGGTATCCTGTTTTTCTACAATAAAATTATCGGTCATGGTATACCTCTCGTGTTTGGTTTTTTAATAACCATATATTTTGTTTAAATTTTAATAAATAAACTGACCTTTTTCATAACTTTTTTTAGATTTATTGCCAAGATAATTCCAGTAATAAATAGGTGTGATACCGGTTCCTGGTCTTTTAACCCCCAAATTTTGCTCTGTAAAACGCTCCCCCGCCTGAATGGATTCTAAAGCGACCAAACTGCAACGCGCGACCTTGGCCATATCGATTTCACCAGGAGTAGGAATTTTACGTCCATCTCCTAAGGCCTGTTCCACCTCACGAATGGCCTGCACCATCTGTTTAAATGGCTCAGGTTCCAAAGAGGCGCGGTGATCTGGTCCCGCTAGGTTTTGATCCAAGGTCAGATGTTTTTCAATCACCCGTGCTCCTTTGGCTACCGCAGCGATGGGAATCGCTATCCCCGCGCTATGATCGGAAAGGCCAACGGGCAAACCAAAGGTTTTTTCCAAAGTTTCCATAGCCAAGAGGTTGATGGTATCTGCAGGAGCTGGATAGGCACTGGTACAATGCAATAGCGTCACCCGGCGCGCCACCCCCCTTTTTCCCACTTGGGATTGCAAATATTTATCTATCTTATGCAATTTAGGTGCCATTTTATTTTCTGTCATGGCAAAAGCCAATATTTGCAACGCCTGCTTGATCTCTTTCAAGGTACTCATCCCTGTCGAGAGGATAATGTCGCACCCACTTTGCCCAGCTTTGAACAAAAGAGGCCCATGGGTAATCGCCCCAGAGGAGAGTTTCAAGAGAGGAAGGTTCATCTCCTGAACCAAAAAGGCAAGAGTTGCCGTATCAAATGGGGTCGACAGGAATTTTATACCCACTTTGCGGCACTGCTCTGCCAATTGATGATGCGCAGCCGGGGAGAGTTCAAGTTTTTTGAGCATCTCCAGTTGGGATTCATCGGGCTGTGCGCTATTATATTGATAAACCGCCTTTGGGGCGTGGGCATCTACCAAATTTTCTGCCTTAAAGGTCTGAAATTTAACCACGTCAGCCCCTGCCGCCCGGGCCGCATCCACCAATTGCAGGGCCATGGCGAGAGAACCATTGTGGTTGACTCCCGCTTCGGCAATGATTAAAACCGGTTTGTGTAAGGCGATGCTGGTCTTCATAGATTCTCTGCTCGGGTTGGAATATCAAAAAATTTTTTATGGATTAACTCCGCAAAAGGGGTCTCGGTCAAAATTTGCACAATATACTGACTACTCTTTCCTGCCCCATAAGGAGAAACCACCTGAGTGATCCCCTGCTTGATACCCGAAACAAGGGCCTGCTGAATCGCCTGCAGGATGGCTTGCGAATTTTCTTGACAATCGAAGACCGAGGTCGCCCGCAAACGACCTTTTTGCCGATTGCCAATATTGACGGTAGGGGTCTGGAAAAAAGGTGCCTCAATCAAACCACTGGAAGAGTTGCCTAACACCACATCAAAAAGAGACAGGGCTGCCACGTAAAGTCGCGAGCCAAGGTTGGCAAACAGTGCGGTTCGGTGTGGATGACGATGCACATAATCCTCCAAACACTGATTCATCCGTCGTCCCCCAGCATCGGCATTGGCCTTGGTGAATAGAATGTGCGCCTGTGGATAGGAGTCCAAGGCGGTCAATAAGGCCTCCATAACCGATACAGGATCATTATTTTCCAGGGTGACGGGATGGTAGGTCACCAAAAAGTTAAGCTCCCCCAATTGAAAGCCACTCTCTTCCTCCCACCGCGGTCGGGTCACTAAATCGGCAGAACGCAGTTGATCCAACCCCAAAGCCCCCACATTAAAAACCCGATGAGGCTGTTCTCCCAGTTGAATCACCCGCTGCCGATAAGGCTCTGCCGCGACAAAATGGAGATGACTGATTTTGGTGAGCATATGCCGCATGACCTCGTCAATCGCCCCCTCGGTCGTCTCGCCGCCGTGAATATGGGCTATAGGAATACAGGCAGGCACTGCTGCCAAAGCAGCGGCCAATATTTCAAACCGATCCCCCAAAATTAATATCAAATCTGGTTGCAACCGCCCCCACACATCGGCAAACCCCGCCACCCCCAACGCCATGGATTTAGCCGTACCAATCGGGGTATCGCTGTTGAGGAGTGTTTCAACCTGGGCATCGATCCCAAACCCATCTTGGACAATTTCCTGCCAAGTCAGGCCGAAGTCCGCACTTAAATGCATCCCAGTCACTGCCAGTTGCAAACTCAAACTCTGGGATTGCTGGATACAGCGCAACAACGGCTTAAAAATGCCATATTCGGCCCGTGAGCCAGTCACCACACAAATTTTTTTTTTCATATTTTGTAACCGTTCATATATTAATAAAAAAAAGGGGTCTGGGGGATTGCCCCCAGGGTTTTGTTTTTGACTTTGCTTTTGAATTTGCTTTTGAATTCGGTTTTGCTTTCTTCAAATAGCAGGGGGATTGGGGGATACAATCCCCCAAGGTATTGTTTTTGATATTTTTTATCTGAACGGTTACCATTTTTTATCTCATAACGTAAGGTTGTATGGCTAATTATGCAATTTAAAGTCCAATTTTATAGTTAAATAAGCCAATTTATTTGAAATATTATTGACAATAGAGTGAACTATTTTGTATGCTTATTTAAAAAATAATCCTTATTTATCGAGACCATCCCATGTCCATCACCTCTTTTAATGGCATTTTGCCTCGTATCGATCCCACCGCTTTTGTCCATCCCGATGCCATTATTATTGGGGATGTGCATATAGGTCCTGAATCTTCCATTTGGCCTGGTGTGGTGATACGTGGAGATGTCAATTTTATTCGTATTGGGACGCGAACCAACGTACAAGATGGATCCATTCTCCATGTTGCCCGTGTCACCACCGAACGACCAGAAGGTTTTCCATTGATCCTGGGCGACAACATCACCATTGGCCATAACGTCGTCTTGCATGGCTGTCGCGTAGAATCGGGATCTATGATTGCCATTGGTGCCATTGTTTTGGACGGTTCGGTGGTCGGCGCGGGGGCACTTCTTGGCGCGGGAAGCCTAGCAACACCAGGAAGCAAAATTGGCCCCGGCGAACTTTGGATCGGCTCCCCAGCCCGACTGTTGCGTCCATTGACAGAAAAAGAACGTTTGGGCCTAGAGGATACCAATAAAAGCTATGCCAAATTGGCCAAACAATATCAATTGATGGAAAGTTCCAACGACCCCTAACAGCTCCATCTATCGACGATTGCTCCTTTGAGGCCATATAAAATCCGTCCCTTCTCAGAGGGATAAGGGTTGCGAAGGAGTACCCTAAAAAACATATATCGTTACTGTTTTATCCAAAAAAATCATCCCTAAAACGCCCTGCAAGACAAATCACTCCGCGAACACCTCGTCCACAGAATTGGCAAACACGAAGTTATCACTCCATCTTTCGATAAATTCCAAGCTCGCCGCCCTCACCTTTTCGGTTACCCAATCTGGTGTAGAGCCAAATTTGCGCCGCATCAGTTTGAGAAGCATGGAGGCAGCTTCTTCCTCCTGTCGACCAATTTGGATACCGATCAACTTACCCTTCTCTTCGCCAATCCGTTCCACACTTGTAATATAAGGCATTTTTTTATTCTCCTCATAATTGGACAAATCTTCCCAAAACTGATTATCAAGTTCTGCTGGGAGGCTGAGTACCCAGTCGATGAACCTGTAAAAATCAATAATTTCCTGGCGGTTGAATCCATGCTGGTACAGACTGCGCGTCATGCTCACTTTCTTTTTGAAACGCGCTTCTGGTTGGTTTTTGGTCTGTTTAGCGCACAAATGCGCCAGAGAGACGATGGCAAACGGGTTGTTAGACCTCTCCAGATCTGATAAATGATCCATATAGTCAAGCAATTTGATTGCGTTGAACCTGTATATCACTTCTGATCCAAACATTTCCTGTCGATACTCCGAAACCCGCCAGCTCTCTTCTTCATCCGCCAAAATCGCCAAACCGACTACCGGCTTACGATGAAGGTCATATGCACGATACTGACAGGTATACATCCGCTCCGTAAATCCAATATCGCGGTCCCCCTGAATTTCAACATGGATCAAGATCCAAAGCTCATCACCGTTGAGCAGCCACACCTTGACCAGAAGATCTACACGACGATTGCTCGATTTTGCCTCTTTTGTAATCCGGTCCAACTCTTTATCTAGAAACTCATGGTCACGTTGCCAATCGATTCCATCATGGGCTATCGGGAGAAAAAACGCTAAAAATTCTTTAAAGTATCCCTTCAAAACCTCCTTCCATGGGGAGTCGTACTCGGTCGTTTGACTCTGATGATCGTCATTGGTCATACACGCATCCTTAACTCATGAATTTTTTATCAAGGAATAGATATTCGAGATACCAATCAATCCCATCATGGAGCACGGAAAAATTGCAATAATTTAGTCTGATGTCCCCAAAATTCCGCGACATCGTCATGTCGCAGAAAGCATCAAGATCCATCTCGCACAGGCCAGACATAGCGGGGAAACGTTAAATCACTGACGGACGCGCTGCCGCCGTTGAGGTTCACTAACCACGCGCCATTACCGCCGAGAGAACTCGACCAATAGGAGGAGTTCTGAACATTAATGAACAAAGACCTAATAGTAGGATGTTCTTTTATATAAAAAAGAAGTGATAATTCATAAGGATATTCATATTTCGGTAACCGCCACTCACCTGCAGTTGAACCATCGGTCAAACCACAGGCTCCACTCGCTAGAGTAGCCGCTGCCGACATAGCTGAATCCCAATCCATCTCACCAAAACAGTTGGCATTGGCCAAATAAACTACACCAGTTGCTGCATAGGTGATAGTTCCGTTATAGTTATCGCAGAATCCATCTGTATTCGGCACTATACATGGGGGGTCTTGAGGAATATCTTCAAGAGTTCTAAGCCTTTTTTTTAATTCATTAATTTCTTTAACCAACACATCAAAATTCTCATTCACTTCCGAAGACATGATTTTCGTCCCAGATGTAAACGTATTCGGTATAGTCATATCTTCAGCAAACGTCACCCCAGTGCCCAAAAAAAGAGTAGCGACCAAGACAGATACGGTTTTTAACATTTTCATTTTATATCTCCAAGAGCTCAATAATAAATTATGCTGGAAAGTAAAAAACAATTTTGTTCTTCTCGATTTTTTTAACAGAAACGATCAATTTCCGCCTTCTTCTAAGTAAAACGCCATTATCGTAGACTTTCAGAGACATCCGACTAAATCCCCCTTAACTTCCGCAAAAATCCATGGGACATATTTTTCCAACTTCACCGACTACTAAAATTTTCAAATTATAAAATTAAAATATTATACAAATTTAAAATAACAAATCAAATGTAAAGATATATCCACATAAAAAAATCATCTAATGAAAATTGATCAGAGATCGACTTGAAAAAACTTGTCAACCAAAAACATTGAAAAAAGTTTTATCATGCCTCCCTGGCTCATTTCGCCAACAACCTCAAAATATTTACCCCTTTCACATCTACCCCTAATGGCTCAATCCATCGACTGTTGCTCTTTTGGATCTATATAAACCCGCACCTTCTCTAAATAGAGATAAATCACCGGCGTAATATAAAGGGTCAACCACTGAGAGAGAATCAATCCTCCCACTACGGCAAGCCCCAAGGGCTGGCGAGCCTCTCCTCCGGCTCCTAAACCAAAGGCAATGGGCATGGTGCCCACTAGGGCGGCCATGGTGGTCATCATGATAGGACGAAAACGCACCAAACCGGCTTGACGAATGGCCTCCAAAGGGGTGAGCTTCCCGGTACGACGGGCCTCAATGGCAAAGTCAATCATCATAATAGCGTTTTTCTTGACAATACCAATCAGCATCATCAACCCAACGAAACCATACAAATTCAACTCTATCTGAAACATTTTCAGGGTAAGTAACGCCCCTAACCCCGCCGCTGGCAGACCCGACAAAATGGTCAGCGGATGGATGTAACTTTCATAAAGAATGCCCAACACCAGATAAATCACCAACACCGCCAACCCCAACAACCACCCCAATCCAGAGAGAGAAGATTGAAACACTTGGGCTGTCCCTTGAAAATTGGCGGCAATGGCCAAAGGCATCCCTATCTGGTCTCTGGCTTGATCAATGGCCTCCATGGCCTGATTTAAAGAAAACCCAGGGGCAAGATCAAAAGAGAGTGTAACAGCGGGCATCTGTCCCCGATGGGAAATGGCCGCCGGTCCGACGCTACGAGAAACTCGCACCACCGCATCCAAAGGCACTAAAACATTATTGGCACCCCGCACCTGCACCAAAGACAATACCGATGGATCGGTTTTGTACGGATCGTCCAATTCCAACAGCAAGGCATATTGATTGCTGGGAGCGTACAAAGTGGAGATCTGCTTGGGTCCAAAAGCGGCATAAAGGCTCATCTCCAATCGCTGGGGCGAAATTCCCAAGGTGGCGGCTTTGTCTCGGTCGATCTCCACTAACAGTTGCGCCTTGGCCAACTGCATGTCATTGGTGACATTTTGAAAGCCTGGCAACTGGCGCAAAGCGTTTTCAACCTTCTGAGCCCAAGAAAAAAGTTCATCGGTATCGGTCCCTTGCAGGGTGTATTGATATTGACTCTTGGTGAGTTGGGTGCCAATACGAATCACAGGTAAATTTTGCATAAAAGCCTTAATCCCGGGAATCTTCGCAAGCTTTGGCCGCAACCGCTTGACAATCACATCCGCATGGTCGCGCTCATTCATGGGCTTCAACCGCACAAAAACACGGCCATTATTGAGCGCAGACTGGGAATTACCCCCCCCAATAAAGGACATAGTGGCCAATACCCCAGGATCCGCGCCAATAATCTCTACCACCTGCCGTTGCCGCTCACTCATCGCCGTAAAACCTATGTCTTGTTCGGTCTCGGTCATACAAAATATTTGCCCGGTATCTTCGCTGGGTAAAAATCCAATGGCCATATCTCGACCCACCTGCACCGACCACCCCACCATGCACACAAAAAACAACAGAACCCACCGACGGTGCCGCAACGACCAATCCAACGAGTTGGCATACCCACGCCGCAAAGCCAAAAAAAATCGCTCACTGCCCCGAATAATAAAATTGGCCCGCCCCAACGTCTCAGGCTTAAGAAAACGAGAACAAAGCATCGGCGTAAGAGAAAGAGAAACCACCCCAGAAAGCGTCACCGTGGCGATAATGGCCACTGCAAATTCATGCAAAAGCCGACCTAAAATCCCTCCCATAAAAAGAACAGGTATAAAAACAGCCACCAATGACAACGTCATTGAAACAATCGTAAAAGCAATTTGACGGCCACCAATCAACGTGGCTTGCCAAGGGGTTTTCCCCTCCTCCATATTGCGGGTGATGTTTTCCAACATGACAATGGCATCATCCACCACAAAACCAACCGATAAGGTCAACGCCATCAGGGAGATAATATTGATGCTCATGTCTAAATAGAACATCAATGGAAAAATACCCACCAAGGAGATGGGCAAAGCCAAACTTGGAATCAACGTCGCAGAGGCGTTGCCTAAAAAAAGATAGATCACCCCCACCACCAAAACCAACGAAAAAAGCAGGGTCAACTGCACGTCCCGTACCGACTCACGAATCGTGAGAGAACGATCATATAAAACCGCCAAGTCAGCGGCAGCTGGCAACTGTTGACGCAAATTGGGAACAATCGCCTGGATGGCATCGGCCACGGCAATGGTATTGGAACCAGGCTGGCGCTGAATGGCCAAAACCACACCACGGGTGGCATTAAACCAAGCCGCCACCAAATCGTTTTCTGGACCATCCACCACTGAAGCCACCTCCTCTAAACGCAAAGGGCGGCCCTCTTTTTGGGCAATGACAATGGAACGATAACTTTTGGCCGTCGGCGGACGATCTGGGGTATCCAAAGAGGTCAACCGATTGGAATTCAACAAATAACCAGTTGGCAAATTAGGGTTATTCTGTTGAATGGCCGTCTCCACATCCTCCAAAGAAAGACCATTAACCGCCAAAGCATACGGATTCACCTTAACCCGCACCGCAGGGTTTTGTTGTCCATAAATACTCACCTGCGCCACACCTGGAAGGGTAGAAATGCGTTGCGAAAGGGTGGTATTGGCAAATTCTGAAAGTTCGGTCAGGGGCAAAATTTCCGAAGTGAGAGCCAGATAAAAAATGGGCATCTCCGCCGGATTGACCTTGCGGTAAAACGGGGGAATGGTCATATTGTTGGGCAGACGCCGCTGGGCCGACGAGAGGGCCGCCTGCACATCCTGGGCGGCGGCGTCGATCTCCCGATCCAGGTTAAACTGCAACGAAATCTGGGTCGTTCCCAAACCGCTGGTGGAGGTCATGGACTCCACCCCGGCGATGGTGGAAAACTCTTTCTCCAGGGGCAAGGCCACCGAGTTGGCCATAGTGCTTGGTGCGGCTCCAGTAAGGGTCGCCGAAATCTGTAAGGTGGGATAATCCACCGTGGGCAAAGCCGCCACAGGCAGCAAGCGATAGCTCAACACGCCAAAAAGAAAGAGTGCGACCATAGTCAGCACCGTGGTGACCGGACGATGGACAAAAAAAGCGGTTATATTCATATTGGCTCTTTACAATGCGCCATGATTCTCCCCTACCTTTTCCGTAGCCTGTATAATCTCCACTTGCGCCCCAGGCTTGAGACGCCACTGCCCCACGGTGACCACCTCCTCCCCCACGCTAACCCCCTCACGGACCACCACCCACTCTTTATCTTCCTGGGCAATGGTGAGAGAACGTAACGTCACCCTCTTGTCAGAATTGACCACATAGACAAAAGGGCCTTGACCTCCAGTTTGCACGGCCTGGGCCGGAATTAACAAAGCGTCGGGACGGTCGGCCAGTTTGACGGTGAGGGTAAGAAACATGCCTGGCCACAGGCGGTGTTCTAAATTACGCGCCTGAGCCTTCAATCGCACCGTACCGGTTTGCCGATCAATATGATTATCCAGCGCAAGCAGACGCGCTTCCACAGGTTGAGAGCTCTCATGATTGGGAAAAATTTGTAATTCCAAAGGAGCCTTGGCTTGATTTTCTCGAATAACAGAAAGATATTGCTCCGCCACCGTAAAAGTGATGCAAATAGGATCCCATTGGCTGATCTCCACCAAAGGATTGGTGTCATTGGCCTTCACCAAGTTCCCCGATTGCATCCAAATGCGCCCCGCCATGCCAGAGATTGGGGCGGTGATATGGGTAAAAGAGAGTTGAAGTTCTCCTTCAGCCACCGCCCCTCGGTCCGCCGCCACCGTTGCCTCCAGGGCTTGACGGCTGGTGACCTGCGTGGTAAGCAGCTCCTCAGAACTAAATTTTTCTTTGTTCAATACCAATTGCCGACGTTCCTTGGCACGGGCATTCTCCAAAAGAGCCAAGTCGCGCTCCAGGTTGGCCTTTAACTGGGTCAGACGATGTCGGTAAAGACGATCATCCAAATCAAACAGCAAACTCCCCTGGACCACCTCCTGACCATCGGCAAGATAAACTTTAACGATCTCTCCATCCACCCGGGATTTTACCCCCACCGAATGGCAACTCTCGGCATTCCCCATGGCATGAAGGGTCATGGGATTATTTTTTTGCACCACCAAAGCGGTCGTAACCGGTACCAAGTCACTCCCCTTTCCGCCCTTCACGGCCTCCTCTTTAGAACAGGAGGTTATGCAAATATCAGATAAAAACAATAGCAATGCAACAAAAAACCGCTTTCGCGCCATTTCCATAGAGAGATCACCTTAAAGAAAAGAGTCTATGATCACCAGCACACAAAACAAAGCATGCTAAAATTTTATAAAGCATAAAACTTGTACCCAAAAAAGAGTCACTAAAAAATTAAAATTGATCTATGTCAATTTACAAAAATCACTCTATTCTTATCTACACTCCTCAAAACTATTAAAATCTTTACAGGATCACGTGAATGGAAAAAACGATACAATAAGTTACATTAATCAATCATAAAAAACATATAAATATCAATCATTTAATAAATAAAAAATTACAATTATGTCTTGCCTATAAAAAAAAATCCTAAAAAAAAAATCAACGTAACGGCCAATTTTTCCTTTGACATTTTACATCAAAAAGGTCAAATTTTACATTATTAATAAATTACAAAAGAACGCATTGTTCACCAAATCTGTGTAAAATCTTTTTTTGTGGAAAAACCTATCAAAAATGAATGGAGGAAAAGGTATGCGACACCAAGGTAAGAGAATGATATGGATGTTTATATCAGGATTGGCGTTATTCGGATATACAGGTTATGCGGTATCCCAAACCAATACGGCACCCGTAGATGAGAAAAAATCAGAATTCGTAGCATCCGTTGATCCAAAACAAATTCAACACGGAAAAATGCTCTACACTGAAAACTGCCAAGTATGCCACCAAGAAGAAGGAAAAGGCAAACCCGGTGTCGCCCCATCCCTCACCAATAAAGAACTCCTCACGGCGGCTTCCGACGAATTTCTTCTCTCGACCATTCGCGATGGTCGTGCTGAAACCCCCATGCCTGCTTGGGGAGAGACGCTTAAACAAGAAGAAATACAAGATATTATCTCCTATTTGCGCAGCTATTCCAAAGGCCCAATGGTTGCCAATATGTTAGATAAAGATCATACGGCTATGGGTGACCCACGCCTTGGGAAACGGTGGTTTGCCCAAATCTGCGCCGGTTGCCACGGCCCCAACGGCGAAGGATATGAAGGTTCTGGTTCTGGTACCGCCATTGGTAAATCTGGATTCCTCAACAAGGCAACCGATGGATTCATCCGTTATATCATCCAAAATGGCCGCTCCAATACCTCCATGCGCGGTTTCTCTGGTGCAGAGGGATTGGCTCATTTAAATGACCAGGAAATTGATGATATTATTTCATATCTGCGCATCCTCCAATAACGGATCGTCGCGTCAAATACGGAAACCTAAGGTTATCTTTATATTCGTAAGGCAAGGAGAACATAATGAAGCGTGATCGCATGAGTTTAGGCCGTCGGGCCTTTTTAAAAGGCAGTGGTGCCATGGTTGTTGCTGGTACAGCTGGCACAAGTCTTATGATGAATAACCCTGAATTGGTCGCCGCCGAAGCCCCGGCCACCAATGTCAAAGATGTCAAATCCTCAACCAGTAAAACCTCTTATGCCGCTTGCCCCTATTGTGGTGTTGGCTGCGGGACCATCATCCAGACCGAAAATGGCAAAATCACCTCCATGCAACCAGACCGGGATCACCCGACGAACAAAGGTCTACAGTGCATCAAAGGACTCACCGCTGCCGAACCTATCTATGTGGACCGTCTCGAAGGGGATTGCTACGTCCGTAAAGATGTCTGGGCCGAATGGAAAAAACCCGGTCATGGCGATATTGAATATGTCTCGAAGACCAAAGGGGCCTTTGATGAGGAACTCTGGGATCGGGTTCCCTATGAAGATGCTGGCAATATGATCGCTGAAAAAGTCGCCCACTTTGCCAAAAAATATTCCGGCAACTCCATTGGCTTGTATGGTTCTGGTCAGTTAACCCTGGAAGGCCAATATCTGGAAAATCTATTTCTCAAGGGTGTTTTGGGTTCCAACACCATTGAGGCCAATGCCCGTATGTGCATGACCTCGGCGGTAACGGCCTATTTTGCCACTCTAGGTTCTGACACCCCCCCCTTGTGTTACGAAGACCTGGAACTGTGCGATATGATTATGCATTTCGGTCACAACCCACGGGAAGCCCATCCCATTGTCTTCTGGCGGATTGCCGACCATAAAAAACGCATGGACATTCCCACTGTCGTCGTGGACCCAAGACGTACCGGTACGGTCCAAGGTTATTCTGACATCAATGCCAAGAATACCGTTCATGTCCCGATTCTCAATGGTGACATCGCCTTTCTAAACGCCATTGCCCACGTTTTGCTCAAGGATCATCCCGATGTCATTGATTGGGATTTCATGAAAGAGAACACCAAAGACTGGGAAGAGTACACCAAGGGAGTTGCTGAAAAATATAGCCCCGAGCAGGTTCAACAATTTATGGGCGGGGTCAATCACCCAGTTCCCCCTGAACTCATCCGTCACGTTGCAGGACTTTTTGCCGATGCCACTCGCAAACGGTTGGCACGTAAAAAAGCTGGTCAACCCGAACAAGGCGGTGTCATTATTATGTGGGGTATTGGCTATAACCAACACATCCACGGTCAACACAACGTCATCTCCATTATCAACCTGCTCTCCATGACAGGCAATCTGGCCAAACCCGGCTGCGGTCCTTTCTCAATGACTGGACAACCCAATGCCATGGGCGAACGCTTAACGGGTGGTCTGACGGGTCGTCTCCCCTTTAATATCGGCCTGGACAACGAAAAACATCTCTCCCATATGGCCGCAGCCTGGAATGTTCCAGAAGATAATCTCAAAACATCTGCCAAGGCGCAAAATCCCGGTTTTGCTGTAGGAATGATGGAGCGGGCCCAAAAAGGCGATGTCAAGGCCATGTTCCTAATCTACGCCACCCACATTGATCTACCCGATACCCATAACTTGGTACGCCCGGCCTTGAACAAGGCCTTTGTCATCGCACAAGAGATCTATCGTCACGCCCCCAACAATCTCTATGCCGATGTCATTTTACCCGCTGCCACTTGGGGTGAAGTGCAGGGAGTCTATATCAACTCTGAACGCCGACTCCATGTAATAGACAAAGCGGCCCAGGCTCCCAAAGGATGCAAACCAGATTTGGACATGGTCATCGACAAAGGCCGCCATATTGCCACTCTTTTAGGCATGGATGGCGAAAAAATCTTCCCATGGAAACGGGATCCCGCAACGGGCGAATACAACGCGGCAGAAATCTTTGAAGCCTTCATTCTCGCCTCTAAAGGGACCGATAGCGACCTGACAGGCATGTTGGAAGTACAGAAAAAAGATGGTCTGACCCCTTATGATCAAATCCGCAGCATTGACGGCAAAGACAGAGGGATGCAGTGGCCCGCTCCCAACTATGAAATTGCCAAAGCTGGAGGCACCAAACGCCGTTATATGAATCAAGAAGGGTGGGCCGAAAGACCCTACGGAATGTTCCGCAAACCAGATGGCAAAATGCAGTTTAAACTGTGCCATATGGACTATTCCAATCGGGTGGAACTCACCAACAAGCTCATGGAGTTTGGGCGTAAAGATGGCGACAAAAACCTGTTCACCATTGACAACCTCGACCTCATGAAAGAGGCTCGTGACAAAGCCATGACCCCGGATCTACCCGATGAAGATTTTCGCAACCAGGCTTGGCATGCGGTCCCAAAAGACAAATATCCCATGTGGTTGGGCCTTGGCGTGGTCTACGAGCATTTTCATACGGCCAAATCCAATCGTAGCCCCACCACCCGCCGTCTGGTTCCAGAACAGTATGTGGAAATGCATCCAGATGACGCCAAAGAGATGGGCATCAAAGACGGCGATTTAATCAACCTGATCACCCGTCGTGGCCAATTCCAAGCCCGTGCCCAGGTGGGTACCAATAGCCTTGTCAAACCAGCCCGTAACAGCGTCCCCAGAGGCTATCTCTTCAGCCCCTGGAACCTCTCCGTGGCCGATAGTGCCGATCCCAAAAAGAATAAATGGCTGGTCAATGGGACGTCAAGCCGTATTTGGGATACCGTGTCGGGTCAGGTAGACTTTAAAAAGCTGGCCTGCCGGGTCGAAAAAGCGTAAAGAGTATCTTATCACTCCAATTTAGTTTTATCGGACTGGATCTTCTCAAGATCCAGTCCGATAAACACAGTTAAAGGAGTTCGTTCTCTGTGTTTAGACGTAGCTTCTTAAAGGCGTTAGGTGTTCTTGTTATCACTGCTGCTGGGACCGCCTCTCCTCTCCACGCCAGACCAACGGCTGAATATCGTTTACGATTTTTACGTCCTCCAGGTGCGGATAAAGACGATCAATTTCTCACCCAGTGTATTCGTTGCGGACAATGCGGCCAAATCTGCCCCAATCAAGCCATTCGTTATTTTAATCTGGAAAACGGGCTGGCCTCGTTGGATACACCGCATATCATTCCTCGAGAGCAAGCCTGTATTTTATGTATGAAGTGTGGCGAAATCTGCCCTTCGGGGGCCATCCCTAAAATTCCCAGGGAAGCAGAAGCCATTCTCACTCATGTCCGCATGGGCATGGCTGTAGTGGATCAAAATCTATGCCTCTCTTACCAAGGAAAAACGTGTGGTGTTTGTTACCGAGCCTGCCCTCTGCAAGGTGTCGCCCTTAAAGTAGGCATGTTAGAACAACCCTCCGTTACCAATCAATGTGTCGGTTGTGGATTATGTGAACGCTCCTGCATTCAAATGCCACAGGCGATACGTATTTTTCCAATGCGGCAGGATGCCGCTACCGTCTGACCTTTTTAAAATAGGTTTTTTCATGAACTTACATACCCCGCCGCCAGCTTTTTTCTTTTTAAAACATATCAATAAATTCCGTTGGCTCACGTTAACGCTGGTCTTTGGTCTGTTAATTGCTTTGCCCTACATCAGCTTGTATCAAAATTTTCGGGCGGCGCATGCCTATGATTTTTTACCTCCAAGCGATGTCCGTATTTATGATGCGGTGGAATGGTTGACGGCTCCCTTTATTCACACCCATGAGGCCTCTGAACTCAATGCCATCAAGGGGAACACCTGGTCGGGAACTCTTTTCGGTCTAAAGTTGAGCGATCCCTTAACCTTAGTCAGCCAAATGGCCACCCAACTTCAGGTCTACTGGCCATTAATCCTCACAGTCTTGCTGCCAATCGGACTGACGGTGTTATTTGGTCGATTTTATTGTGGCTGGATCTGCCCGGCTACTTTTCTTTATGAACTTTTCGATAAATTACGTCTTTTGCTGCTGCGCTCTGGCATACCTTTAGGTGCGGTACGGTTGGATTTACGCTTAAAATATTTGGTCTTGGCCATTGGAATCGCGTTATCGACCGCGCTTGGCACGGTGGTTTTTTCAGCCATTTATCCCCCGGCCATTATTGGACGAGAGTTACAATATTGGATTACAGTTAACAGTATTGGGGCCGGGAGTACATTTTTTGCGGTGACCCTTTTGTTTGATCTTTTGGTTTCAAGACGTGGTTTTTGTCGTTATTTATGCCCAGGAGGTGCCCTTTACTCCCTTTTGGGACGCTATCGACTGTTGCGCATCCAGCGTTTACCGAACCATTGCAACGATTGCACCCTGTGCAACCGTGAATGCCAATTTGGTCTCAAGCCCATGCGAGATGAATTTGGTCAGGAGTGCAACAACTGTACCGCCTGTATCGCGGTCTGTCCTACGCAAGCCTTGACTTTTAAAATCACCCCCAAAGATCAATCCTACCAGGGCCATGGTCATCTTGGTCCCGCTTATAAACGGACACAAGTGACGATGGACAAGGAAAAGGTGAACTAATGCAACGGCGCACCTTTTTACAACAACTCATTTTTGCCAGTGCCGTTGGAGCCGGGGCCTCCACCCCTTTTGCCTTGGCGCGTCTAATGACCCCCAACGCCAACGCCGCCCCCCACACCCATTTACGTCCCCCAGGCGCCCTTCAAAATGAACAAGCTTTCATTGAGGCCTGCATCGGTTGTGGCTATTGTGGAGAGGCCTGTCCGGTTGGGGCCATTCGGTTTTATACCCGCGAGGGGGGAAATAAAATCAATACCCCTTATATCAACCCAGAGATCAAAGCCTGTACTTTGAGCGGTCACTGCATGAAGGTGTGTCCCACCAACGCCTTGACCGAGACCCCCATCAAAGAGATCAAAATGGGTATTGCCAAAATTGATCGTTCGGGCTGTTATCCCTGGGTGGATCGAGGCGTCTGTGGGGCCTGTGTAACGGGTTGTCCAGTTGGCAAGGAGGCCATCACCTTTGCCTTTGCCAATTTTTATCGACCCGTGGTTTTAAAAGGGTGCGTGGGGTGTGGGGTCTGCGTGGAAGTATGTCCTCATCCCAGTTTACCCATTAAAATTGTCAGTCACTTGTTGGCGGTCAATGCACCAGAAAGCATTGTTCCAGAACCCTCCTTGCCCCCAGAGATAATCGGCATTGTCGAAAAAAAGGAGACGCCTGGCCTCATGCCATTTTAATCTTTCTAAAAAAGAGTTATTTTAACTTTTACCCTCTTTTATTCAGGAGTGTAACCGTTCAGCGAAGTAAAATTTTACATTAATTAAAACTCAATGATTTATTGCTTTGGCGTAACATATATTAATAAAAAAAAGGGGTCTGGGGAATTGCCCCCAGGGTTTTGCTTTTGACTTTGCTTTTGACTTCGGTTTTGCTTTCTTCAAATAGCAGGGGGGTTGGGGGATGCAATCCCCCAAGGTCTTGTTTTTGATTTTTTTTATCTAAACGGTTACTCAGGAGTTTGGTCCATTCATGGCGCGCACTCTTTTTATATTACTCTTTATCGTCATGCTCCAACTTCTTGTTGGTCTCTCCCCCGCCCTTGCCCACCACATATTGGGTCGTCCTGCGTATCACTTTGGAGAAGATTCTTCTACCCCTCCGTCCATTTCATTGGAGACGCAAATTGGCCAGTATGTGGTCAATGTCATGGTCTTTCCCGCCTTTCCAAAACCTGGAGAGGAGAGTCGGATCAAATTTTACGCCATCCATTTAAAAACGAAAGAGACGCTCAGCGTTCCGATCCAATTTCTCATTCGGGACGATGTATGGTTTGGTGATAAACGTTTGGAAAGTCTGGGAGAGCAACGCCCCATTGACGGCATTTATCGTCAATCTGTTATTTTTAAAGAAGAGGCCAATTATATTCTTACCGCCCAATTTGAGGCCCTCAACGAACCCTATACGATTGATATTCCGTTGACCATTGGCAATCCCACCTCTTCCTGGCCGCTTTTTATTGCCGCTGGGGTGGTGGGGGGGATGCTTCTTTTACTCGTATGGCACAAAAAACGACGCCGCCGCCACCAACCTCTTGCCTCTATGGACACCGATTTAACGGAACCTAGCTGATGCCAGGGGAACCCTCCATATTGGATCTCTCTTTTTGTCCTCCCCCTGATGGTTCTCTGACCATGATTCACCGAGGACTCCCCTCAGGATGGGCTTTTATTGTCGTTGTCGGCGTATTTGTTTTATGTACGCTGACCCTCATGCAAAAAAAATCCACTTCCCCAAAAAACCATTTTTTTTATCTACTCCGCATTCCCATCTTCGGTCCCCTCGTAGCGAGGTTAACCGCCTCTCCCTGGCCACTGGTCGGATTAAGAGGGATAACCGTTTTTTTCTTGCTTCTAGTGATTGCCACGGGGTTATGGGGAACCCCTTTTCCAGAACGCAATTTTGCCACCACCTTGACTTGGACCTTTTGGTGGACGTTGGTAATTATTTCGGTTTTTTTTATCGGAACCGCTTGGTGCGCCATCTGCCCGTGGGATGCCATTGGGGTATGGTTGACGCGGCGTAAACTCTGGGGGCGAGGGGCGGAAGAGGATGGCTTTAACCTGCGCCTGCCGCAATTTTTGCGCTCGGTCTGGCCAGCTCTTCTGATGTTAACCGGTTTAACTTGGCTAGAGTTGGGATTTGGGGTGACGGTCCATCCCGCCTCCACGGCCATTTTGGCTTTGATCATGGTGGTGTTGACCATGGTTTCGTTGGCTCTTTTTGAACGCAAATCTTTCTGCCGCTATCTCTGTCCGGTGGGGCGCACCCTTGGATTTTACGCCCAACTCGCCCCTTTAGAGTTGCGTCCCCTGGATCAGGAACGTTGCCAAATCTGTACCACCTTAGAGTGTTACCACGGTTCTCAAACAATTGAACCCTGCCCGACCTTTTTAACCATGGGTCGCTTTGGGCAAAACACCTATTGCCTCTCCTGCGGATCTTGTGTCTTGAGTTGTCCCCACGCCAACATCTCCTGGCGTTTGCGCCCCATGGCTGCTGAAGCCAAAAGCGGTGCCCGCCCCCACCCAGATGAGGCTTGGTTTATGGTGGTTCTCCTCGCCCTCACGACCTTTCATGGCATCACCATGATGCCTATGTGGGAGGATTTTTTACGCGCTACCGCCCCCTACCTCAAAGATTCCGGCAAACTGTTGCTCTCGTTCAGTTTGGGAATGTCTATTATTATTGGCGGGACGGTAGCCCTTTACCTGTTGACGGTGGCCTGGAGCCGTTGGTGGAGTGGCGTTGCTTGGCTGCGTCTATTCACTGGATTTTCCTTCGCCACTTTGCCAGTAGCCTTTGCCTACCATTTGGCCCATAATCTTAACCATCTGCTGCGCGAAGGGAGTGGATTTACCGAAGTTCTTCTAAATCCCTTTGGAACAAACGTTCTCCCCATGACCCCTCTGCTGCGCCATATGCGCATGAAAGAGATGTGGATACCCGAATCTTGGGTGTTTGCCCTGCAGGCGATGCTCCTATTGTGGGGATTTTGGATGGCGACAGAGATCGTTCAACACCGATTGGAAGGAATCCAAGGCTGGAAGCGTCTGCCCATGCTCATTTTTCTGGCTGGGTTTACCGGATTAAACCTCTGGATAGTGATGCAAGATATGGTCATGAGATTATAATGGAACGCCGCGCACTCTTTCGATTGGGTCTCAAAAACACCTTAAACGCTCTTGTCCAGGGTGTAGAAGAGCGCACGGATAGGCAAACCGCTCGTTGGTTTCGTCCACCGTTTGCTATCCGTGAACTCTATTTTCAACTATCTTGTACCCGTTGCGATAAATGTATACAAGCCTGTCCCTATGGGGTTTTATTTGCTTTACCCTTTAAATATGGTCCACAGGTGGCGGGAACGCCTGTTCTGGATCTTTTGCAAAAAGGGTGTCGCCTATGTCGTGATTGGCCATGTGTAGCGGCATGTGAACCCCAATCTTTACGCCTTCCTCCCCAAACAGAAGGGGTTCCCCCCCCCCTGCCCCACCTCTCCAAGGCCAAAATCGACCCCTTGCGTTGTCTGCCTTTTATGGGACCGGAATGCGGGGCCTGCCAAGGAGTTTGTCCAGTTCCAGGAGCTCTTGCTTGGCAAGGTGCCCGGCCAACGGTTGTAGAAAGTGTGTGTGTGGGATGTGGGATGTGCCGCGAGGCCTGTGTGACTGCCCCCAAATCAATTCATTTAGTGCCCATCATTTTAGAAGCAAGCTCGAACACAGACAATCATGAAATTTAATTTTTTTTTCTTATTAATAAGTTGCTTTATGGCAATCCAACCGATCATGGGGAATGAAAACCGCTTAGGCAACAGCCAAAGCCCCTATCTGCGCCAGCATGCCAGCGAGGCCATCCATTGGCAACCGTGGGGAACCGCCGCCCTAAAGCAGGCCAAAGAGGAAGATAAACTCATTCTTCTAACCATCGGCTATTTAGCCTGTCATTGGTGCCGGGTCATGTCTGAAGAGACCTTCGCGGATGCCGAGGTCATCACCCGCCTCAATGACCATTTTATCCCCATTCTAGTGGATCGCGAGGAGCGCGCCGATCTGGACACCCACTATCTAGCGGTGGCACAACGCATGATGGGACGCTCAGGTTGGCCGCAATTCATTTTTTTAACCCCAGATCTATTGCCTCTTTTTGCCGGAAACTATTTTCCTCCAGAGGACAAAAACGGCCAGACTGGATTCAGACATATTTTACGTGATCTTGCCAAAGAGTGGCAGGAAAACCGTGCCGCACTTTTGAGCAACGAAGAGAGAACTAAAGCCCAACTACAATCTATGTGGCAACTCTCCTCTCTCCCTGGTGGCGAGGGCGACCCCCGCCAACGGGCGGCGCAACGTTTACGAGCTATTTTAACCAACTCTGCCGACAATGCCCCCCGATTTCCCCGTCCAACCGCCTTATCTTTTCTTTTACGACATGGGGTACGCACCCATGATCAAAAATTGTTAGACGAGGTCCACGCCCTTTTAGAAGCCATGGCTGCAGGTGGTATTCGCGATATTTTAGGAGGGTTGTTTCATCGTTATAGCGTGGATGCGGCTTGGCAAAAACCCCATTATGAAATCATGTTGTTGGATAACGCGCTTCTAGCGCGGGTCTACCTAGAGGCCTATCAGGTTTTTAGCACTTCTGGCGATGCCCTAGTTGCCCAAGAAATTTTTGAAGGTATTTTTAAACAGTTGCAGGTGTCGCAAAATAATTTTGGCTCTTCTTTAGCCGCCGATAGCCCAGACAGCCAAGGCAAGATGCGCGAAGGGACCTATTATCAATGGACACCCAGCGCAATAAAAAATCTCCTTGGAGATGCCGGGTTGCAAAAAATCCAAAAATGGCTACACATAGAGGATGGCCCCTTACGCTGGAAAGGGCCAAGAATTCCCTGGAACGATCCGATTTTAAAAGAGCTGACCCCTTTGCGCCAAGCCCGCGCCCAACGCTCTGCTCCGCAACGCGACGATAAAATCATCACCTCTCAAAACGCACTGCTGGCCAGTTCTTTGGCCTTAGGGGCGCGGGTGTTGGCAAAGCCGGAATATCTTCAAGTCGCCAAAGAGATTTTACTCCCATTGACCACCTATTTTCGCAAACACCAGACGCTTCCCCATATGCGCCTGGAGCACACCTGGGGAGAGACTGGTTTTTTGGACGCTTACGCCTTTACCATTCAGGCGTTGCTAGATATTTATGAAAGCGATTTTGATCTTTCTCATCTGGAATTGGCGCGCGAAATGGCCGAAGTGATGCAAAACCGTTTCCGCTCCAAAAGTGGCCCCTGGTGGAAATTTACCGCCGATGAATCTCAAGAATTGATATTTCTAGAAGATCGAGAAGGTCTGCCCACTGCCAACAACGTGGCATGGAGCACTCTCGCCCGTCTATCCAAATGGCAAGCCCAAGAGGAAAAACGTCAACAACAGCTCTACCCCGCGCTCCCAGAGGCGATTCAACACTCAAGCGAACTTTTGCGGGCAGTGGATTATCTTGACCCAGAGGCGATCCAAGTGATTGTAGTTGGTTCCCCCTTTGATCCCATGACCCAGCTATTAACCCACGAAGTAAGCCGCCGCCTGTTACCAGGAGCCGTTTGGGCCGTTCTCGACCCCACCTCTGCGCCCCCTTCTCCCCACTGGCCCGCGTTAATCCCCCACCCCCTACAAAAAGGCCAACCCACCGCCTACCTCTGCCACCAAAACCTCTGCCAAACCCCTGTTACCACAATAGAAGCCTTGAGGGAACAACTCGCGGCTATTGGCTATAAAGCTCCGTAGGCCAAGTTCGACATCATTCTTTGCTTGTTTTATTTTCTCTTCATAGCAAGGCTAGCGAGACGCCCGCGTTCCCAGGGGCAAAAATTTGAACATAGAGTATCCCCAAGAATTATCGGTGGTGCCTTTCAATGACCTAATCCTGCACAAGAACATGTCATTTCGCAAATTTAATGCTTGGCAAAGAAATTCTGATTGGTATAGCATGTTTCCATTCTCTCTCTTTTCCGTGGTGACGAAAATGACGACACCCCCCGATTGAAATCTTTTGTTGCCGTAATCCAGACTGCCCTGATTTTGGACTTCGCGACAAAGGAAACCTGCGATGGCATGGGTGGAGTGGGCACACTCACCTGATTCGAGGCATTCATTGTCGCACATGCGGGAAGTATTTTTCGGAACGGAAAGGGAGCGTTTTGGAACAATGTCGTCTACCAGAGGAGAAGGCCGT